>NZ_QHJI01000006.1:0-739792 GCF_003947535.1 Amycolatopsis sp. WAC 04169
TTGCCCACGTGTTACTCACCCGTTCGCCACTAATCCCCGGCCGAAACCGGATCATCGTTCGACTTGCATGTGTTAAGCACGCCGCCAGCGTTCGTCCTGAGCCAGGATCAAACTCTCCAACAATGTCAAATTTGATCGAGGCAAATAATTTGCTCTCAAAGGAACCTCTTACGAGGTTTCAATACATAAGCTCTACTGGCTTAGTTCACTAGCACACTGTTGAGTTCTCAAGCAACACACCCCGAATCGCACCGCCATCACGCGGCCTTATCCGAAGCAGTCATTCCTAGCAGTTTTTGGTGGGACACCCACTCAATCGCACTGAGCGAGAGCTTGGTTCGTGTCCCGGTCGGCCGCTCGGTTTCCCTGGCGACGAAGAGAACTTTACATGGCCGGAAACCCCCGAAAACAGGGGGGTACCTTAACGACATTCGCGCAGGTCAGAGGCCATAAACTAGCCCGGACCCGGCGATCGCGCGGTGATCGCCCCGGGAGACCGCGGGTGAACTCCCGGGCAAGAACATTGCTCCGAGTACATTGCACCGTATTGATCCCGTCGATTGCTCCGATTAGCGTCGGGCTCATGAGTACTGCGGAACTCGACGGCATCTCCGTCGCATACGACGACCTCGGCACCGGGCTGCCGGTCGTCCTCGTCCACGGCCACCCCTTCAACCGTTCGATGTGGCGGCCCCAGGCCGAACGCTTCAGCCGGGAGGGCTACCGGGTCATCACCGCGGACCTCCGCGGGTACGGCGAGACGACCAAGCCGGCAAAGGACCAGAAGACGGGTCTCGATGTCTTCGCGGCCGACATCGTCCGGCTGGCCGACCACCTCGGTCTCGAACGCTTCGTGCTGGGCGGCCTCTCCATGGGCGGGCAGATCGTCATGGAGTTCCACCGCACCTACGCCGACCGCGTCGCCGGGCTCCTGCTCGCCGACACCTCTCCCCAAGAAGAGACCGAGGAGGGCAAGCGCGTCCGCAACGAGATGGCGGACCGCGTCCTCGCGGAGGGAATGAACCCGTACGCGGAGGAGGTGCTGACGAAGATGGTCTCCCCGGAGAACGTCCGCACGATGCCGGACGTGGCCGCGCACGTCCTCGGGATGATGCGCACGACACCGAAGGAAGGAGCGGCGGCCGCGCTCAGGGGGCGCGCCGAGCGTCCGGACTACCGGGAGAGCCTCACCCGCGTGGAAGTACCGGCCTTGGTCGTCGTCGGGACCGAGGACGAGTTCACGCCGGTCGCGGACGCCGAACTCATGCACGACCTCATCCCCGGCTCCACCCTGGCGGTGATCGAGGGCGCCGCGCACATGCCTAACCTGGAGCGCGAGGCCGAGTTCAACGACGTGTTCGCACGATTCTTGAAAGAGATTGACTGATGCCCGAGAAGACCGTTTTCGTGACCGGTGCCAGCGCCGGGTTCGGCGTCGAGATCGTCCGCCGGTTCGCCGCCGACGGCGCCAAGGTCGTCGCGGCCGCGCGCAGCAAGGACCGGCTCGACAAGCTGGCGGACGAGCTGGGCGAGAACGTCCTCCCCTTCGAACTCGACGTCCGGGACGCCGACGCGGTGGCCGCGCTCCCCGGCTCGCTGCCCGCCGAGTTCGCCGAGGTCGATCTGCTGGTGAACAACGCCGGCCTCGCGAAGGGGCTCGAGCCCGCCCACCGGGCGAAGCTCGACGACTGGGACCAGATGATCGACACGAACATCAAGGGGCTCGCGCACCTCACCCGCGCCCTGCTGCCCGGCATGGTCGAGCGCGGGCGCGGGCACGTGATCAACATCGGCTCGGTCGCCGGCAGCTACCCCTACCCCGGCGGCAACGCGTACGGCGCGACCAAGGCGTTCGTCCACCAGTTCAGCCTGAACCTGCGCGCGGACCTGCAGGGCACCGGCGTCCGGGTGACCAACGTCGAGCCGGGCCTGGTCGGCGGCACGGAGTTCTCGGTGGTCCGGTTCGAGGGTGACCAGAGCAAGGCCGACAACGTCTACAAGGGCACGACACCGCTGACGGCCGCCGATGTGGCCGAGTCCGTCTTCTGGGCGGCTTCGCAGCCGGAGCACGTGAACATCAACGTCATCGAGTTGATGCCGGTGGTGCAGAGCTTCTCCGCGCTTCATATCCACCGAGAGAGCTAAGACCGAAGAGGTCGAAGAGCGCCTGCTGTTCCGGGTTCCGCTCGGTCAGCAGGCGCCGCGTCCGCGGGCGGCCGCCGGTGGACGGATACCGGAGCACCGTCTCCCCTATCCCCGCGAGGCTGTCCATCAGTTCGCGGACCGACAGGTTCATCCCCGCGCGGTCGGCCTCGCGCCGCATGAGGTGGGTGACCGTGGACGCGAGCACCGTGACCAGGGTGTGCACCGCGATCCGATGCGGCGTCCACTCCCACCGCGGGGCCGGACCGGCGACGGCGGGGCCGGTCAGCCAGCGGAACGTCGAGTCGAGGTGGGTGCGGGCCCGGTACGCGGTGACGACCTCGGACACCGGCCAGTCGTGATCGGTGACCAGCACCTGCTTGCCGAAGAACTCGTCGTGCAAGCGCGACACCGCGGCGTCGTCGACCTTCCAGGTCAGCCGGATCTCCCCCGGCTTCGTGCCGGTCAGTGCGGGTGAGAGCACCCGCTCGACGCGGCGGCCGCGGGTGATCCGGGCGATTTCGGCGTTCACCTGGCCGCGGTCGCCCCGGTACGTGCCCGAGGCCAGCGCGGCGTCGAGGCCGGCGAGTTCGCGGGTGGCGGTGCCCAGTTCCTCGCCGAACGCGCGGGCCTGCGCGTTGTGCAGGGTCTCCGAATGGGTCAGGATCACGCGCCGGCGCACGCCGGCGACGACGGCCCTGGTGTCGAGGGCGGTCAGCCCGGCGAAGCGTTCCGGGTCGACGGGTCTGCGCGCGGACGGCGGTTTCGCCAGCAGTTCCGGGTGGTCCGAGAGCGGGAGCGCGCCGACGAAATGCCGCCCGAGGTCCAGTTGCGCCGCCTGCCCCGCGGTGAACACCAGCGTGACGGGATACAGCGAGCGGAGTTCCTCGGCGAGCGCGGCGAACGGCGGCGCCCCTTCCCGCGGGTACACGTGCGACGCCAGCGGGATCGCGCCGTCCTTGGTCACCACCAGGCCGAGGCCGGCGAGTTCGCAGCGGCAGGGGTCGGCGGTGGTGAAGGTGGCGAATTGCGGGACGTCGACGGCGAGCGCGGCGTCGCCCGTCCCCAGCCAGGAGAGCACCGCGCCGGCGACGGCGGTCTCGATCCGCGCGATCCGTTCGGGCGTGAGGCGTTGCAGTGCCCGCCGGTGATTCGGAAGGTCGGCCTGGATGAATTCCCTGGCGACGGAGTCACGCCACCAGTCGGCTAACTGCGTGTCGGGCGCGGTCGCCCGGTGCAGGACGGCGAGCGCGAGATGAGTCCCCAGGGTGGTCGACGCGCGCTGGGCTCCGACGGCTTCGTCGACCCGGCGCACGAAGTCGAGCCGCCGCAGCGTGGCCCACACCGCCGCGACGTCGCCGAAGGTCCGGTGACGCGCTTCGCCGGGGGCGGAGACGTCGCCGTCCATCGCGCGCCCGATCTCCTCGGCCGTGCCGAGATACCGCTGCGACACCACCCTCGGCTCGCCGTCGACCCGAGCGGAGGTGACGAGGTAGTAGTACGTCCGCCCGCCGACCTTCTTGCCGATCACCGAAGCCACACTTTAGGTAATACACTCGCACCCCCTGATCGGCAACCAAGATCATGCTCTGACCAGCGGAAACGGTGACCTTACCCACGTGGGTGACGCGGTGGCGGGTTGCACACTGGCAGGTGGAGCGAGTCCGGCCATAGCGTGCGGGAATGGCATCCCCTGCTGACCCGAACGCCCCCACCACCTCGGCGATGCGCCGGGCGCTCGCCAGGGCGCGCGACGGGAAGACCCTCGACATCACCGAGGCCTCGATCCTGCTCCAGGCGCGCGGCGACGACCTCAAGACGCTGTCCGAGCACGCCTCGAGGGTCCGCGACGCCGGGCTCGTCGCGGCGGGCCGACCCGGCGTGGTCACCTACAGCCGTTCGGTGTTCATCCCGCTGACCCGGCTGTGCCGGGACCGCTGCGGCTACTGCACCTTCGCGACCGTCCCCGGCCGGGTCGAGTCGCCGTTCCTCTCCCCCGACGAGGTGCTCGACATCGCCCGCAAGGGTGCCGAGATGGGGGTCAAGGAAGCGCTGTTCACCCTCGGCGACCGTCCGGAGGACCGCTGGAAGGCGGCGAAGGACTGGCTCGACGCGCACGGCTACGACGACACGCTGTCCTACGTCCGGGCGATGGCGATCCGGGTGCTGGAAGAGACCGGCGTCCTCCCCCACCTCAACCCCGGCGTGCTGAGCTGGCAGGACTTCCAGCGGCTCAAGCCGGTGTCGGCGTCGATGGGCATGATGCTGGAGACGACGGCGAAGCGGCTGTACACCGAGAAGGGCGGCCCGCACTACGGCTCGCCCGACAAGGACCCGGACGTCCGCCTGCGGGTGCTGGAGGACGCCGGCCGCAGTTCGGTGCCGTTCACCACGGGCATCCTGATCGGCATCGGCGAGAACTTCGAGGAGCGCGCCGACTCCCTGTTCGCCATCCGCAAGGTCGCGAAGACCTACGGCGGCATCCAGGAGGTCATCGTCCAGAACTTCCGCGCGAAGCCGGACACGAAGATGCGCGCGACCCCGGACGCCGACCTCGAAGAACTCGCCGCGACCATCGCCGTCGCCCGGCTGGTGCTCGGGCCGCGGATGCGCATCCAGGCGCCGCCGAACCTGATCGGCCAGCAGTACGAGCTGATGCTGAACGCGGGCATCGACGACTGGGGCGGCGTCTCGCCGCTGACCCCCGACCACGTGAACCCCGAACGCGCGTGGCCGCAGATCGACGAGCTCAAACGCCGCACCGAGGCGCTCGGGTTCACCGTGCGCGAGCGGCTGCCGATCTACCCGGAGTACGTCAAGGCGGGCGAGCCTTGGCTGGACCCGCGGATGAACGCGCACCTCGCCCCGCTGACCGACACCGAGACCGGCCTCGCGATCGAAGAGGCCATCCCGGTGGGCATCCCGTGGCAGGAGCCGGACGGCGGGTGGAAGGAGGCCGGGCGTACCGATCTGCACGTCGAGGTCGACACCGTCGGGCGCACCGAGGACCGCCGCAGCGACTTCGACTCGGTCTACGGCGACTGGGCCGAGATCAAGGGCAACATCAAGACCGGGCCGCAGCGCTTCGACACCGACATCCGGGATGCCTTGCGCAGCGCGGAAAAGAACCCCGCCGGCCTCTCGGACGACGAAGCGCTGGCGCTGCTGCACGCCGACGGGCCGGAGCTCGACGCGTTCACCAAGATCGCCGACGACCTGCGCCGTGAGGTGAACGGCGACGACGTCACCTTCGTCGTCACGCGGAACATCAACTTCACCAACGTCTGCTACACCGGCTGCCGGTTCTGCGCGTTCGCCCAGCGGCGCACCGACGCCGACGCGTACACGCTCTCGCTGGAGCAGGTCGGCGACCGGGTCGACGAGGCGTGGGCCGCGGGCGCGACCGAGATCTGCATGCAGGGCGGTATCCACCCCGATCTGCCGGGTACCGCGTACTTCGATCTCGCGGCGGAGGTGAAACGCCGTCAGCCGGACATCCATCTGCACTCGTACTCGCCGATGGAGGTCGTCAACGGCGCTTCGCGGACGAACCTCTCGATCGAAGACTGGCTGGCGCGCGCGAAGGAAGCCGGCGTCGACTCGCTGCCGGGCACGGCCGCGGAGATCCTCGACGACGACGTGCGCTGGGTGCTGACGAAGGGCAAGCTGCCGACGTCGGAATGGATCAACGTCGTCACCACCGCGCACAAGCTCGGCATCACGACGACGTCGACGATGATGTACGGCCACGTCGACACCCCCGCGCACTGGGTCGGGCATCTGAAGCTGCTGGCGAAACTGCAGCGGGAAGGCCTGGAGCGCAACGGGCGGCGCGGGTTCAGCGAGTTCGTGCTGCTGCCGTTCATCCACCAGAGTTCGCCGATCTACCTCGCCGGGCTGGCGAGGGCGGGCACGACGCTGCGCGAGAACCGCGCGGTGCACGCGCTGGCCCGGCTGCTGCTGCACGGGATGATCGACAACATCCAGAGCTCGTGGGTGAAACTCGGTGAAGAGGGCAGCCGCGCGGTGCTCCAGGGCGGGGTCAACGACATCGGCGGGACGCTGATGGAGGAGACGATCAGCCGGATGGCGGGTGCGGCGAACGGGTCGTACAAGACGATCAGCGACATGCGCGCGATGGTCGAACCGCTGGGCCGCCCGCTGCGGCAGCGGACCACCGAATACGGCACGCCGACCGCGGAGCGGATCGCCGCGGCCCAGGCGTCCGACGGCGTCGCGACCGCGGTGCGCCGTCCGCTGCTGCCGCTTGTCACCAGCTGACGAAAAGCCACTGACGGCCTCCTGACCCGAGTCAGGAGGCCGTCACGTTGCGTGTGGCACCGCTCACAAGGCGCGGGGGTCGCGGGCGTTTTCTGTGCTAAACCCGAGAATCACTTCCGGGCAGCCGAGAGGACGTCGATGACCGCGAGCGCAGTCCAAGTGGCCGATACCGCCCGCTATCCGTTGTCCGAACCGGGAAGCCCCGCGTGGCGCGAAATCGTTTCCCGCACCCGTGCCGAACTGCGGGAAACGGGCTGCAGTGTGCTGGCCGACTTCATCCGTCCGGAATTGCGTGACGTCCTTCGCCGCGAAGGCGCGAAGATCGCTCCGGAGGCGTACGCGAAGGTCGAACGCGTCAACGCCTACAACATCGCCATCGACACTCCACTGCCGGAAGACCATCCGGGCCGCACGATCATGGAACGCGGCAACGCCTTCGTGGCGCGCGACCGGATCCCGGCGACCGCGGTGATCCAGCAGCTGTACTCGAGCCCGGAGTTCCAGCGGTTCGTGGCCGACTGCTTCGAACTCCCCGAGCTGCACGAACTCGCCGATCCGCTGTCCGGGCTGGTGCTCAACGTGGTCGAACCGGGCCGCTCGCATCCGTGGCATTTCGACACCAACGAGTACACGGTCAGCATGCTCACGCAGGAAGCGGCCGATGGCGGAGTCTTCGAATTCTGCCCGAACATCCGCTCCGAAACGGCGGAGAACTTCGACGACGTCCGTGCCGTCCTGGCGGGCGAAGGCGATCACCTGATCAGGCGGCTCACTCTCCGTCCCGGTGATCTTCAGCTGTTTCGCGGACGCTTCGCGCTGCACCGGGTGAGTAATGTTCGAGGGGCAGTCGCCCGCCATTCCGCGATCTTCGCGTACAGCGAGCGCCCTGGGGTCATCGGCAGTCCGGAACGGACGAGACAGCTGTTCGGCCGGGTCCTGCCGGAACACGTCGCTTCGGCGGCCGTCCGGGGCGATCAGCTGCTCGACTAAGTCAGGAGCTTGGCCGTGCCATTGGATTCGACCGGCAAGATCAATTTCGACGACATCTACACCGCTCCCGATCCACGCGCCTTCTTCGGCACCTTGCGTCCGCTGGACTACGACATCCCGCAGCAGGCGAAGGCCTACTTCGCGAAACTGATCGACGAATACCGCGCGGAAGCCGACGTCAAGGTGCCGACGGTGCTCGACCTCGGCTGTTCGTACGGCGTGAACGCGGCACTGCACCGATGCGACACGTCGATGGAACGGCTGTACGACCACTACGCGTCCGCCGCGTCGTTGAGCCGCGAAGAACTGATCGCGCGCGATCGCCGGATGGTCGAGGACGACACTGTGCGCTTCATCGGCCTCGACGCCTCCGCGCCCGCGCTGGACTACGCGCTCGCAGCGGGCTTCATCGACGAAGCGATCCACGCCGATCTGGAGAGCGAAGACCCGACGGACGAACAGCGCGCGTTGCTGTCCGAGGTCGACATCGTCATCTCGACCGGCTGCGTCGGCTACGTCACCGAGAAGACCCTCGTACGGATCGCGCGGGAAAACCGGCCGTGGATGGCGCATTTCGTCCTCCGGATGTTCTCCTACGGCCCGGTCGCCGACAGCCTCGGCGAACTGGACTACGAGACGACCGGGGTCGAGGGCGTCTTCCGGCAGCGGAAATTCGCTTCGGCTGAGGAACAGACGCAGATCCTGGACAATCTGTCCGTCGCGGGCGTCGACCCGCGTGGGCTGGAGGACGGCGGCCGGCTGTACGCGCGGCTGTTCGTCTCCCGCCCGAACGGCGCGGCGGGCGGGCTCGCCTCCGCGCTGAACGCCCTTCCCCTTCGAGATCAAGGATGATCGTGAGCAGTCCGGAACCGTCCACCCGCACGTTCGGCAACGAGGACATCCTGCCGCGGGTCCCCGTCCCCAGCCTGGAGGACACCTGCCGCCGGTTCCTCGAGTGGTGCTCGCCGCTGCTCACGCCCGGCGAGCTCGCGGAAACCGAAGGCGCCGTCGCCGAGTTCCTCGCGGCGGGAAGCCCGGCGCACGAACTGCAGAACGCGCTCGAGGCCTACGACAAGCGCGAAGACGTCCGAAGCTGGCTCGACACCTTCTGGCCGTACCGCTACCTCGGCCGTCGGGACCGGATCGCCCTCAACGCGAACTTCTTCTTCCTGTTCACCGAGTCCCCGCTGGGGCAGCTGGAGCGCGCGGCCGAACTGGCGGCTTCGGCGGTGGACTACAAGCTGAAGCTCGACGAGGAGCTGGTGCCGCCGATCCTGCTGCGCGGGCAGCCGCAGTCGATGGTGCAGCACAAGTTCCTGTTCTCGGCGACGCGGATCCCCGGTGCCGTCCAGGACACCGCGCGCACGCCGTACCGCGAGGACTGGCCGGGGCCGTCGAGGGCGCGGCACATCGTGGTCTTCCATCGCGACACCCCGTTCCGGATGGACGTCATCGCGCCGGACGGCCGCCCGTATTCCCCCGAACAGCTGGTCGCGGGGCTGCAGGCGATCGTCAAGTCGGGGAACTTCATCGACGACCCGCGGACCGCCGCCGGCCATTTCACCACCAAGGCCAGGGCCGAGTGGGCGGCGACGCGGGAAGCGTTGCTGGCGGCGGGGAACGCGGCCGCGCTCGACGACATCGAGACGGCGTTGTTCTGCCTGTGCCTGGAGGACTTCACGCCGTCGGGCACGCAGGAGGCGTGCGACCACCTGCTGCACGGCGACAGCGGGAACCGCTGGTTCGACAAGGCCGTGTCGCTGATCGTGTTCGAGGACGGCACGGCGGGGATCAACGTCGAGCACTGCGAACTGGACGGGACCACGATCCTCGGGTTCACCGACGCGCTGCTCAGCGGGACACGGCTGGAGCGGCCGCCCGCCGACGGGGTGCCGTCGTCCGAGGTCATCGAGTTCGTCCTGGGTGACGCGCTGCGCGAGGACGCCCGAGCCGCCGCCGCGGCTTTCGCCGAGTACGCCGACGCGACCGCTACGAAGACGGTGTCCTTCACCGACTTCGGTGCGAAGCGGGCGAAGGAGCTCGGGATGTCCCCGGACGCCTTCGCGCAGATGGCGTACCAGCTCGCGCACAAGCGGGCGAAGGGGATCACGGGCGCGACGTACGAGTCGATCGCGACGCGGCAGTACCAGAACGGGCGCACCGAAGCGATGCGTGTGGTGACGCCCGAGGTGCAGTGGTTCGTCCGGGTGATGGACGACCCGCAGGCCGATCGTCAGACACGTCAGGCTGCTTTCCGCGCGGCGGCCGCGAAGCACGTCACGCGGGCGAAGGAGTGTCAGGCGGGTGACGCGCCGGAGCAGCACCTGTGGGAGCTGCAGCTGATCCAGAAGCGGCGTGGCGTCGAGGACTCCCCGTCGCTGTACTCGTCACCCGGCTGGCTGAAGATGCGCAACGACTACCTGAGCACCAGCTCGGCGCCGTCGGTGAACATCCGGTACTTCGGTTTCGGGTCGACCAGCCCGCAGTGCATCGGTGTCGCGTACGTGCTGCTGCCGGAGTCGCTGAACCTGTACCTGTGCACGCCGAAGCACGTGGCGCACGAGATGGAGCTGTTCGCGACGGAGCTGACCGCGGCCGTGGCGGAACTGCAGGAGTTGCTGGCCTCTTGAGCGGGGCTTGAGTTGGGGCGAAGGCGTCCTTCGCCGCGTCGGATGCGGTGAAGGACGCCTTCGGCCCAGACTAGAGGGTCATGCCCTCGAGGAAGTCCGGCGCCGACACGATCACGAGACCGAGAAGTCCCATCGGCACTACGGCCAAGGCGACCTGCACGGCCTGCCGAGACGAACGGATGCCCCTCCAGGCCACGAAAGCGATCGCGAGAGCCGTCGCGACCGCCAAGGTTCCGACACCGAACCGGTCGGACCGCCGGACGAGGTCGCCGAGCAACGGACCCACGACGGCCGCGGTGGCCGCCGTGCCGCGCCGGCCGCGACCACCGCCACATCGGAGAATCCGTGGTGACCGGACGCGACCGGCATCGTTCCCCCTCGCTCGCGGATACGACAGTGAAACAGAGAACCGGGGTTTGTGACGAGACGGCACGACTCCGCGACGGTTCCGCCCCGAATCCGGTGCGGTGCGACAGAGCGCCCTTACCATCGGTGAGCCTTTCGATCTTGGGGGAACCATGCCGCGCATCCTGCTCGTCGAGGACGACATAGCCCTGGCCGAGGCGCTCACACTCGCGCTGAAGGCCCTCGGGCACGACGTCATCGTCGCGCCGACCGGAGAGCGGGCACTGGAGACGCTGTTCACCGATCGGCTCGAACTCGATTTCGTCCTGCTCGACGTCATGCTGCCCGGGATGGACGGCTTCGAGGTGTGCCGCCGGATCCGTGCGCGGAGCCGGTTGCCGTTGGTGCTGCTGACCGCTCGCGGCGACCCGATCGACATCGTCGCCGGGCTGGAATGCGGCGCCGACGACTACGTGGTCAAACCGGCCGAACCGCGGGTGATCGACGCGCGGATCAAGGCGATCGGCCGTCGTGCCGTCACCGCTCCCGGGCCGTCGGCCGGCCGATTGGTGCTGGGACGGCTGGAGATCGACGCGGGGGCGATGAGCGTGACCCGCGACGGCGCCGAACTGGCGCTGACCGCGACCGAGATCCGGCTGCTCGTCGAGTTCGCCGAACATCCCAACCAGGTGCTGAGCAGGCAGACCTTGCTGAAACGGGTCTGGGACTACGGCTACGTCGGCGACTCGCGGATCGTCGACGCGGCGGTCGCGCGGCTGCGGGCGAAGATCGAGGACGATCCGGCGAATCCCGTGGTGCTGAAGACCGTGCGAGGCCTCGGCTACCGGCTGGTGGGCGAATGAGGTTCGGGCTCCGTGCGAGGGTGACCGCGGCGGTCGTGGCCGTGACCACGACGGCGACGGTCTTGATGGCCTTCAGCGCGGCCGAAATCCAGGAGGACGACGCGTTCGACAGGTTCACCGCCGCGACGAAGACGTCGTTCGGGGCGATGTTCGGGCAGGCCTGGCCCCATCTCGAACAGTTCATGGCCGGCTCCCCCCGGGCCTTGGAGATGTTCTCTCAGGGAATGGACAAGGCCGCGGCGGACTGGATGCTCGTCACGAGCTCTCCCCCACTGACGAACGACGACTTCAGGCCGCCCGAAGGACCTCCCGAAGTCGTCAAGTCCTCGTCGCAGAGCCACGACTGGACGACAGGCGCCGAAAACGCGACCCCGCCCGACCGGCGAGCCGCGTTGGAAACGGTGAAGGACGCGGTCCTGCTGCGGACCACGGGGCCGGAAGAACTGCTGTCGGCGACCACGATCGATCCGCTGACCGGCCACCGGCTTTTCGTGGTGAGCGCGAACTTCGTCGCGTACTGGGTCGTGCAGTTCTTCGACCTCACCGCGTTCGAGCAGGATCTGGCGGCCCAGCGGTGGAAGCTGGGGTGGATCGCGCTCGGCGTCACGGTCCTCGGCGTGGCGGCCGCGGTCTTCGCCGCGGGCCGGATCCGGCGGCCGGTTCTCCGCGTCGCCTCCGCCGCCCGCGACCTGGGCGGCGGCGCCTTCGACGTGCGTGTCCCGGTGAAGGGCCGCGACGAACTCGCCGACCTCGCCGCGTCGTTCAACACGATGGCCGATCGGGTCGGCACGGCGATCGAGGAGCTGCGCGCCAAGGACCGCCAGCAGCAACGATTCGTCGCCGATGTCGCGCACGACCTCCGGACGCCGCTCGCGTCGATGGTCGCCACGGTGGACACCCTCGACGACGCCAGCCCCGAGGTCCGGACCCGGGCGACCGAGTTGCTCGCCACTCAGGCCAGGCGGCTGGCCCGGCTGGTGGAGGATCTGATGGAGATCTCGCGCTTCGACGCGGGTTCCGCGGACCTGCGCCCCGAGCTCGTCGACCTGCCCGCGCTCGTCGAGGACGCGATCGAGGTGAGCGTGCCGGAGACGTCCGTCCAGCTGACGAGCACCGGTGACACGACCGTCTCCGCTGATCCGCGCCGTGTGCACACCATCGTGCGCAACCTGCTGGTCAACGCCGAACGATACGGCCGGACCCCGATCAGGGTGTCCCTGGAAGGCCTTCCCGGCGCGGTGACGATCCAGGTCGCCGACTCCGGCCCGGGGATCCCCGAGGAGCTGCGCCCGATCCTGTTCGACCGGTTCGTGCGCGGCGATCACGCGCGGCAGGCGACCGAAGGCAGCGGGCTGGGGCTGTCCATCGCCCGCGAGAACGCGTTGATCCACGGCGGGGAGATCACCGTGCACGACGACGGCGGCGCGGTGTTCACCGTGCGGCTTCCACGGGAGTCACCAGAGTGAGCCACCGTGGCGCGTAGCCGTCGAAGTACGGCATCGGGACGTGCGTGAGGACCAGCACGAGCGCGGTCAGCACACCGGCTTGGGACAGTTTCAGCTCGCGGTGGCCGAGCCAGAGCCACACCACCACGAAGAAGCCGGTGACCAGCAGGAAGCCCCATCGGGCGTCGTCCCAGCCGCCGAAGGCGAGCAGCACCGGCGCCGCGATCGCGGCGGTGGGCACCACGGCGGAGAGCGTCGGACGGTGCAGGTAAAGGAAACCCCCGATCACCACGGCCGCGATCGGCAGCAGGTAGAGCAGGACACCGGTGATCGAGTACAGCCGCCAGCTTTCGGCCTGGGTGCGCCCGAACAGGTGCAGCGCGTCGGCGCGGTAGCGGAAGTCCGCTGTGGACAGTGAGCGCCCGAGACCGTCGACGGCGCCGGGCGTGGCGGGCGGCAGCACGAGAATCCCGAGGCCGAGTATCGCGGACGGACCGAGCAGCGCGCACGCGCGCCGGAACGGAACCTTCCGCAGCAAGGCGAACCCGAAGATCGGCAGCACGGTGAGCAACGCGATCTCGTGCACCGTCACCGAAAGCGCCATCATCGCGCTCGCGAGCACGAGTCTGTTCCGGTGCGACGCCCACAGTGCGCCGAACAGCAGGAGATACAGCACCTGGTCGAAGTAACCGACCTCGTGGAACAGGTAACCGCCGGTCGGCAACAGGAGCCAGACGACGATCAACCACCGCCGGCTTTCGGTGCGGCCGCGGAAGAAGGCGAGCGTCACGACCGCCAGTACCGCGACGAGGACGGCGAAGCTCGCGACCACGAAGACCGCATAGTCGTGCCCGAACGGCTTCAGGAGCGTGCCGATGAGGAAACGGCGGTGGAAACCGTCCGTCAGCGACACGGCTTGCAGGGTGGCCGCCCACTCCCCTGGCAACCGGAACCCGGTGTATCCGGCGACGAGGAGGGCGATCGCGAACAGTGCCGTGACGCTTCGCCGCGAAGTCTTCCCGGCGACGGGAGCCGGGGCCCGCTCGAGCAACGTGGTCATGACGCCAAGCTAGGAACGGGTCATCTTGCTGCCGTGATAGTCGCGTGACAGTCTCGCCACAGCTCCGTTACATGGTCGTCGACCTCAGGAACGCCTGCTCGGAGCCCTCGACCACGAAGGCGGTCCGCGACTTGGTGGTCGTGGGCAGTTCGCAGGAAAGCCACTTCATCCCGGCCGGGAAAAGTCCCTTCAAGGGCTCGGGCACCGCCGGTGAACCCGCTTGGCACTTGTAGTCGGCCAGCACCTTCGCGACGGCCTCGCGACGCAGCTTCACCACCGCGGACAGCCGGAGGTCGGACGGCCCCGGCGCCGCGACCCGCCCTTCGGAGGTGCCCATCCGCTCCTCGACCCAGGACGCCTGGACGATCTCGCCGACCTCCGGGAACGTCTCGGCGACCGGCACCGGATCGGTGTGGACGGCCACTTCCTTCGGCGGGACCGGGTCACAGGCCGCGATCAGGACGATCGCGGCCGTGATCCCCAGGATCTTCCCCATGGTGCGCATGGGGAAGATCCTGCCTCAGGCGGTGAGCTTCAGGATGTCGATTCCGCGAGTGTTGTCGGCGACGTAGACGTAACCCTTGTGCCAATAGGGCGCCCACGCGCTGGCGTCCGCCGGGCGGAAGTAGGCGATCTGCTTCGGGTCGGTCGGGTCGCTGACGTCGAGGAAGCGTGTGCCCTGCGCGTAGAACGACTGCACGAGGACCTTGCCGCGGATGTCGAAGTAGTGCGCGGAGCAGTCACCCGACGCCGGGTCGCTGCCCTCCTGCCCGGCCACGCTCCAGGTGCCGACGGACTCGAGACGGAACGGCTTCTCCGGCGTCGAGCGCCAGCCTTCGCCGTTGTAGGAGTTCCGCAGCGACGAGATCGTCAGCACGCCGTCACCGGCACAGCCGTCGAGGAAGCTCTCTTCGGTGGCGTAGATCAGGTCGCGGCCGCGCCAGCGGTTCGAGTCGGCACCGTCGGCCGAGCGGTGTCCCGCCGGATGGAAGCTGTTGTGCATGAACTTCGACGGCGCCGCCGTCTCCTCGATCCCGCCGCCCGCGTACGGCACGGGGTCGAACGCCGTCGCGCGGCGCACCTTGCCCTGTACGGGATCGCGGTGGTAGCCGCTGGTCCAGTAGCCGCGGACGCCGCCTCGCCCGGACACCCACGCCACGCCCTCGGCGTCGACCTGCACGTCGTGCACGTAGTCGGTCTTGCCGTCGTTGCGCGCGAGTTCGATCGGGTTCGGGAACGTCTTGGGGTTGCGCGGGTCGCGGATGTCGGTCACCCAGATCGGGCGGCCGCCCCACTCCGCGGGCTGGTTCGCGGCCTTCGAGGGGCCACCGGTCCAGAGGTACCGGCAGTCGTCGACACAGCTGGTCGTGTGGCCGGCGGGCACCTTGGTGTAGCTCAGGAGGACCGGTTTGTCCGGGTTCTTCAGGTCGATGATGTAGATACCGGACTCGCCGGTCTGCGTGGTGCCGCCGTAGGCCCGCGGGTCCCGCGCGAGGAAGACGAGCTTGCGTTTGACGTCGACCTCGGTGTCCTCGGTCTCCCACAGGCCGGGCAGGCTGACCTCGCCGATCAGCTTCGGGGCGGTGGGGTTCTTCGTCAGGTCGTAGACCTTCAGGCCGAACTCACCGGAAACCGCCATGACGTCACGCTTGCCGTACTGCAGGAACCCCATGGCGATGGCGCCTTGCGCGTCGGGCACGTTGCCGACGGCCTTGACGTTCTTCACCGCACCGGGCGCACCGGCGACCCGGACCTTTTCGGCGGCCGGTTTGTCCTCGTCGCCGCACGCCGCGGCGGGCAGGCCGGTGGCGATCAGGGTCGCGGTGACCGTGGTGAGCGCCAAACACGAACGGAGCAACCAGTTTCCTCGCACAGAAACCTCCCAGGCTGGTCCCCGCACCTTATGATCGTCACTTTGCCCGCACAACCGCCATTGGTCGGTGCGGGACTGCTATGACATGACCATGCGCTTGCGTCTTCTGGCCCCGCTCCTCGCCGCCGCCCTGGTCGCGGCGGGCTGCACCGAATCCGGCGAACCGCCCGCACCGGACGTTCTTCGCGTGGGCCTGGCCGCCCCGGCGACCCTGCTGCCCGCGGACGTCCGCGACCAGTCCGGGCGGATGGTCGCCGGCGCATTGTGGACGCCGCTGGCCGATTACGACCCGGCGACGGGGAAGACGGCGCCGCGGGCGGCCGAGTCGTTCTCCAGCCCCGATCGGGTCACGTGGATGGTGAAGCTCAAGGACGGCGGGAAGTTCCACGACGGCACCCCGGTGACCGCGCAGTCCTATGTGGACACCTGGAAGACGATCGGTGCGGAGCAGTGGCAGGCGTCCCGAGTGGTCAAAAATCTCTTGCGGGCCAAGGAGATCACCGCACCCGACCCGCTGACGATCCGGCTGGTGCTCGACCGGCCGTCCGGACAGGTCCCGGCGCTGCTCTCCTCGCCCGCACTGGTCCCGCTGCCCGCGTCCGCGCTGGCTTCGCGCGATTGGGCGGGCTTCGCGCAGCGGCCGGTCGGCAACGGGCCGTTCCGGTTGGACGGCGCGTGGCAGCCGTCGGGCGGCAAACTGGTCCGGGTGGCCGACGCGCCGGGCAAGGCGCGGGTGGTCGAGCTGAAGACCGGCGACGCGGCGGCACAGTACGACGAGGTCAAGGCCGGGAAGCTCGACCTGTCCACGTTCGTCCCCGGCGATCGCCACGAGGCCATGCACGCGGATTTCGCGCAGCGGCACGTGATGTGGGCCCTGCCCACCGCCGCCTACCTCGGCTTTCCGTTGAGCGCACCGCATTTCTCCGACGCGACCGTCCGGCACGGCTTCGCGCTCGGCATCGACCGCGCGGCGCTGGAGGCCGGCGCGCTCGGCAAGCAGGTGGATCCGGCGAAGTCGCTGCTGCCGCCCGCGGTCGCCCCCGGTGAACGCAGCAGCACCTGCCGCCCCTGCACGTTCGACGCCGGAGCCGGGAAATCCCTGCTCACCCAAGCGGAGTTCCCGGCCACGCCTGTCCACTTCGGACAGTCGCCGGTGAGCTGGCAGCGGCCGCTCGCGGAGCAGGTCGGCAAGGCGGTCGGTGTCCCGCTCGCCGCCGAGCCCGGACAAGGACCGTTCGCGATCGACATGGCCCTGACGACGCCGAGCCCGCAGGAAGTGCTGGCCGAGATCGTGAAGACGACCGGTTACCAGAGCGACGGATTCGCCGACCTGCTGAAATCGGCCGAGGAGATCGACGCGGGCGAAAGCGGCGAGATCTACCGGCTGGTGGAGAACCAGCTGCTGCGGGATCTCCCGGTGGCACCGCTGTGGTCCGGGCACGGGCACGCCGTCTGGGCGGACCGGGTCGGCGACGTCAAGGCGACGGCCTTCGGCGGGGTGGACCTGTCAGGCGCCACCGTCCGGTGATCCGAGCGTGCACTCACCCGCGACGACGTCGATGAAGGCCGAGGTCAGCGGGTCGGGCGTGCTGCGGCAATAGGCGGCCAGCGTGCGGCGGATCGCCGGTTCGGGCCGGAGCACGCGGCCGCGGAAGCCTTCGGGCAGCACGTTGGCCGGGACCAGCGCGGGGCCGAGGCCCGCCGCCGCGAGCATCGGTGCGGCCGCGCTCTGCTCGGTGCGGACCGCGGCCCTCGGCTGGAATCCCGCCGCGGCGCAGGCCTGATCGACGAGGTCGGCCAGCCCGTTGCCCGGCGCGTAGTGCACCCACGCGCAGTCGGCGAGGGTCGCCAGGTCGACGACGCCGGTGCCGTCGTCCTCGCGCGGCCCGTCGATCGGCAGGACGACGACGAACTCCTCGACCCCGAGTTCGCGCACCGGCCCGTCCCAGTCCGGCGGGACCGGGCCGACCGCGACGTCGGCCTCCCCCGCCTCCATCGCCTCCCTGAGTTCATCCGCGTGCCGGAACTCCACCAGCCGGACGTCGACGTCGGGCCGCTCGCGGCGCCACACGCGCAACGCCGAGGGCAGCACCCCGAGACCGACCGAATAGACCGTCGCGATCTGCAGTTCGCCCGCTTCCAGCCCCGACGCCTGCCGGGCCGCGCACCGCGCGCGTTCGGCGTCGGCGAGCGTGGCGCGCGCGTGCGGCAGCATGGCGCGGCCCATCGGGGTGAGCCGGACGCTGCGCGGCAACCGTTCGAGCAGAGGGCCGCCGACGCCCTTCTCCAGCGCGCGCACCTGATGCGACAGCGCGGGCTGCGTCACGTGCAGCAACTCGGCGGCCTTGGTGAAGGAGCCGGTGTCGACGACGGTCACCAGGTATTCGAGCTGCCGCAGACTGGTCATGAAGAGAGTTTATCGGAGCCGTGAGATCTATGCCTTGGACTTATCTCTCGGCCTGGTCCAGGCTCGGAGACATGAACGAAGAACGCAAGGTCGCCCTGGTCGCCGGGGCCAACGGGGTCATCGGCAAGAACCTGATCGCACACCTGGAGACCCTGCCCGGCTGGCGCGTCATCGGCCTGTCGCGGCGCGGCGGCCCCGGCCAGATCGCGGTCGACCTGCTCGACGCGGACGACACCCGCGCGAAGCTCGGCGGCCTGGACGACGTCACGCACGTGTTCTACGCGGCCTATGTCGACAAGCCGACCTGGGCCGAACTGGTCCCGCCGAACCTGGCGATGCTGACCAACCTCGTCGACGCGATCGAGCCCGTGGCGCCCGGCCTGCGGCACATCAGCCTCATGCAGGGTTACAAGGTATACGGCGCCCACCTCGGCCCGTTCAAGACTCCGGCGCGCGAGGACGACGCCGGGCATATGCCGCCCGAGTTCAACGTGGACCAGCAGCAGTTCCTGGAGCGACGCCAGGCCGGGAAAGCCTGGACGTGGTCGGCGATCCGGCCGTCGGTGGTCGGCGGGACCGCGCTGGGCAACCCGATGAACCTGGCGCTGGCCATCGCGGTCTACGCGTCGATCTCGAAGGAACTCGGCCTGCCGCTGCGCTTCCCGGGCAAACCCGGCGCGTACGACAGTCTCCTGGAGATGACCGACGCCGGACTGCTGGCGAAGGCCACCGTGTGGGCCACCGGCTCGGAGAACGAGGCGTACAACATCGCGAACGGGGATCTGTTCCGGTGGAACGACCTCTGGCCGCGGATCGCGCGCTACTTCGACCTGGAGGTGGCGCCGCCGCTGCCGATGTCGCTGGACGTCGTCATGGCGGACAAGGAAGAACTCTGGACCTCCATCGCCGCGAAGTACGGCCTCGAAGTGCCGTACAGCGCCGTTTCGTCGTCGTGGGCGTTCGCGGACTTCGTGTTCGGCTGGGACTACGACATGTTCGCGGACGGCTCGAAGGCCCGGCGGGCCGGTTTCCACGAGTACGCCGAGACGCCCGAGATGTTCTTCCGGCTGTTCGACGAGTTCCGGAAGGCGAAGGTGATCCCGTGAGGGCCTAGCCGCGCCCGATGAACGGCATCGTGGTCGCCGTGACGGTGAGGAACTGGACGTTCGCGTCCAGCGGCAGCCCGGCCATGTACAGCACGGCGTCCGCGACGTGCCGGGCGTCGAAGGTCGGCTCGGCCTTGACGCTGCCGTCGGCCTGCGGGATCCCGTCGGCCATCCGCAGCGTCATCTCGGTGGCCGCGTTGCCGATGTCTATCTGTCCACATGCGACGTTCCAGGCGCGGCCGTCGAGGGAGATCGACTTCGTCAGCCCGGTGACCGCGTGTTTCGTCGCGGTGTAGGCGACGGAGGCGGGGCGCGGGGCGTGCGCGGAGATGGAGCCGTTGTTGATGATCCGGCCGCCGCGCGGGTCCTGCGCCTTCATCAGCCGCACGGCCTGCTGCGCGCACAGGAACATTCCGGTCAGGTTGGTGTCGACGGCGCGTTTCCAGTCCGCGAAGGACAGTTCGTCGACCGTCCCACCCACCGACACACCCGCGTTGTTCACCAGGAGATCCAGCCGCCCCCACTCCGCGCGGACCGTCTCGAACAAGGCGGCGACGGAATCGGGATCGGCGACGTCGGTGGGCACGGAAAGCGCGTCCGCGGCGCCGCCGGCGGTCTCGGCCAGCGCGTCCGCGCGGCGTCCGGCGAGGGCGACCCGGTAACCGGCGCCGAGCAACGCGCGGGAGATCTCCCTGCCGAGCCCGGAACCCGCCCCGGTGACGACCGCGATCCTGCCGTTGCCCATCGATCCTCCTCGCAGACCGTGCCGGACCGGACCGGCACGGTGATTGTTTTCCGATTACCCGCGTCCGTTCAGGCTAGCGCGCCGCCGCCGGGGGAAAACGTTCACCCGGCGGCCGTCGCGCCTTAAGCGAATCCCGTAACTCCTTCACCACATCGAGGCGATTCACGGGATGTGACCAGGGGGAATTCAGCACCGAAGAATCCACGCTTTCAACTCGTCCAGACCGGTGAGCAGACCCTTCGATGGCGGTTGCTCGGCGGCAACAACGTGTCGCTGGGTTCGGCGCCCGACGACTATCCGCGAGCCGAGGAATGCCTTGTCGCGATCGCTTGGCTCAGCGCGCACGTTTCCGAATTGACCAGCGATTTCAGTCATCTCAGCGGCGGTCGCTGGCGGTGGCGCCTGCACACCGGCGACCGGCTCGTCGCGATCGCCAGCCATGCCTACGGACGGCGTATCGAGGCCCAGCGCGGCCTCGACCGGTTCCGCTCGGCCACCACCGAAGCGTCCATCGGTGAAGGAATCGAGACGATTGCCGATTGGCGCCGGAAATACCGTCGCGATTCCGGCGGGCATTCACCGAATCGTTCTCCGTGACGGCCGATCACGGAAAGTGCGTTCCCCGGAGATTAACCACCATGACGTCGGGCGGGAACGCGAAGCACCGCCGCCGGACAGTGTTGCGGAGCGAGGATTGTGCCAAGTCACGGAATCCCGCGACTACTTGGGGACTAGAGAAAGAGTGCAAACAAGATGCGTGCTCGTACCACTCGGTTTCTCGGCGCCACCGCGATCGCCGCGTGTGCCTGCCTCACCCTGACCGGCACCGCCTCGGCGGTCGCCCCGGCGAACGGCCTCGAAGACGTCCTGGCCGCGGCGGGCTCGGACACCACCGTCGACATCACCGGCGCGATCCTGGCCAACGCCAACGGCGCCGCCTGGAACACCGACCCCGACAACCACGTCAACGTCCCGCCGCTGCTCGCCCCGGGCGCGACCTTCACCGTTCCCGGTGACCTGTACGCCGACCAGGTCGTCTACAACACCACGACCACCCTGCCGCCGAACGGTTCTTCCCAGGGCAAGGCCGCGCTCAAGGCCTCCGGCGACGCGGCCGACGGCAAGATCGACATCGCGCGGTCGTCGTCGCCCCGCGGCTCGTCCGACCCCGCGTCGTTCGAGTACTACGCCTTCGCCACCGACGGTGTCACCTGGTCCTCCTCGGCGACCGGTTCGGGTGCGGGCCTGACCCTCACGCTGGCGCAGCTGCGCGGCATCTACGACGGCTCCATCACCAACTGGAACCAGGTCGGTGGCGCCAACGCCGCCATCGTCGTCTACCTGCCCCAGACCGGCTCCGGCACGCTGAGCTTCTTCACCACCACCGTCCTCGGCTTCGACCCCACCACCAAGCCGGTCACCATCAAGCGGTTCCAGGAGCACGACGGCACCTCGATCCCCGCCGCCGACCGCGCCAACGCGATCGCCCCGTTCTCCATCGCGCAGTGGATCGCCCAGGGCAACGCGGTGACCGCGGACAAGCGCGCGGGCTTCACCGTGAACCCGCTGACCGGTGCCGGCTTCAACGGCTCCCCGGTCGCCGGCTCGGCCGGTAACTACACCCCGGCCTTCACCACGGCGTTCCTGGGCTCGCGCAGCGTCTACCACGTGCTCGACACCCGTACGCCGAGCTACGACCAGGCCCAGCGCGCCGTCGGCTTCGCCGCCGGTGACACCGCCGCGACCGCCAGCCCGCTGTGCGGCGGCCAGCTCGCCACCACCATCAAGCGGTACGGCTTCCTGACCGTGTCGGGCCCGAACGGCCTGTCCTGCGTCAAGTCCTGACCCCCTCCTAGCGCGTGAAGGCCCCCTTCCCTCTGCTGAGCCGAGGGAAGGGGGCCTTCACGCGCTAGAGGACTACTTCGGGGCGACGCCCAGTGCGGCGAGCGCCGGGCCGGTCATGATCACGCCCGCGCCGGTGACCGGGTCGAAGCCCGGGGCACCGAGGTCGATCGCGGTCGACACGAGCGCGTTGCGGATCTCCGCCGGGGTCGCGGCCGGCTTGCCCTGCTTGAGCAGCGCGGCGATGGCGGCGGCGCTCGGCGCGGCGGCCGAAGTGCCGAAGAAGGGCTGGAAACCGCTCACCGAGGTCGCGACGCCGTCGGCCGCGGTGATGTCCGGCTTGTTCCGCGTCGCGCCACCGGTCGAGGACACGTTGCCGGGGGTGATCACCGAACCGTCCGGGTTGTAGAACTGGTGACGGCGACCGTCCGAAGTGAACCGCTCCCACTTGCTGGCGACGGTGAACAGGCCCGGGTACGGACCGGCCGGGTTCGCCGGGTCACCGGCCTCGAGCGCGCGGCCGAAGGCACCGGCGGCCGGGGCGGCCGCGACACTGAAGGCGTTGACCGCCGCCGAGTGGCCGGAGGTGACACCGTTGGTGCTGAAGGCTTTCAGGTCACCCGAGGCGACGAAGCGGCCGCGGATCACGTTGAGCGCGATGAACCGGTCGGAGCCGCTGTACTTGACCACGGCGACCTTGAAGCCCGAGCCGCTGGCCGGGACCTGAGCGATCTCGTACGGGTTCTGGGTGCCGTTCTGCGCACCCTCGCTGGAGGCGACGACCGCACCGGACGAGTTCAGCACGAACAGGTCGTAGTCGCTGGTGGCCTTGCCCCACGGGTCGGACCAGAACAGGGTGACGTAGCGGCCGACCGAGTTCGGCGAAAGCGCGTTGTACAGCTGGGTCGTGGCGCTCGGGTCGAAGTCGTGCGGCGTGCCGGTGATCCCGGAGATCTTGCTGCCGGAGCCGCGGAAATCGCCCTCGTAGTAGCCGCTGGTGCCGTCGGTCAGGTTGCCCGAGTTCCCCGCGGAGGAGAAGTAGAGCGCGCCGTTCGCGGTCACGTCGTTGACGGCCTGCGCGACCGGGCCGTCCTGGAACGGCGACTCGTCGAAGTAGGAGACGTCGTCGACGATGATCGTGCACTTGCCGGTGTTCCGCAGGGCACGGATGTTGTCGGCGAAGCTCTGCTCGCTGGTGAACGCGGTGGCGAAACCGAGCGCGGCGCCGGGCGCCATGTCGTGGATGATCTCCAGCATCGCGGTGCCCTCGTCACCGCTGCCCGCCTGGCCGGGGAGCACGTCGACGGCGGGGAGCTCGCCTGCGGTCTGGGACGCCTTCAGCGACTTGATGCCGTCGGAAAGCACGCAGACCTTCTGGCCCGCGCCGGTGACGCCGTACTTCGTGCGGGCGGTGTCGTTGCCGTGCGCCTTGTCGCCCTCGGCGACCTGCAGCGCGGCGGCGGTCTGCTTGACCGCGGCCTGCCGCCGGTCCTGCGGCGCGGATTCGTTCCAGGTCATGGCCTGCGAAGCGGCCTTGACCTCGGCGACGTCCCCGCGTCCGGCGATCGCGTCGACGGCGTTCAGGGGGAGGTCGGCGCGGATCGCGCCGGTGGGAGAGGCGTAACGGACGGTGCCGCCCGCCGCCTTGACGGCGTCCACCAGGGACTGTCCGGCGCCCTTGATGTCCACCGCGACCGTGCCGGCGTCGCTGACGCCCAGCCCGGTCCGGTACTCGGGCAGCTTGCCGGCCAGGCCCTTGTCGGCACGCAGGCGCTTCTCGACGACGAGCTGGCTCGACTGCTTGCGCTCAGCCGGGGTGAGGCTCTTCTTGATGCTCTGCAGGGCGCTGATCCCGGCCTGGGTGCGCACCTCTTCCGACGGCTGGGCACCCGAAACCGCCGTCGACAGCAGCAAAGCGCCGACCGCGACCGGAACCGAGCATGTGACCACCCGGCTGAATCTGCTCATCGAATTCTCTCCCTGTTCCCACACGGCACAGCCCGTGACAGGAATTCCTTCGGCCGCCCGAATGAATTACCCCTGACCGGGTGTAATGGGGAGAATCTAAAGAGCGATCAGTGAGGAGTCCACCGACCAAAGTCGGTATCGGGGGAAGATCCACATCGTGGGAGTGAGTTCGGTCCGAAAAGACCGAAATCGCGCTAAGCCCAAGCGGGAAACAGTCGCCAAAGCGCCAAAGCCGCCAGTGACGCCAGGGTGAGCAGCACCGGGCCGGTGATGACGTAGGTGGAAACCGGCCGCCACCGGCGGTAGAGGAACGTCGCCCCGGCCGCGGCCGCCACGAACCCGCCGAAGGCCAGCACGAGCCCGGCCCACGCGTCGCCGTCACCGGTCCGGCCGTCCTGGGTGTCCGCCTTGCCGTTCTGCGGGGTGGGCCGGAACGGCCTGCCCTCCAGCACCGCGGTCACCACGGTCGCTTCCGCCGACGCCAGCGGCCACCACGACGCCGACGTCACCAAGGTCAGCCGGTCGTTCTGGGTCTTGCCGTAGTCGGTTCCCTCGTCGAGCGGGCGGGTGGCCTTCTCGGTCACCCGGTAGACGGACTTGCCCTGGGTCGTCGCGACGACGATCTCGTCACCGGGCTCCAGCGCCTCCAGCGAACCGAACGGCCCGCCGTAACCCGCGTTGCGCGCCACGATCGCGGCGTTGCCCGGCTGCCCCGGCCCGGCGGTGCCCGGCACGTGGCCGGGCCCGGACGCGGTTTCGCCGCTCGACGCGCCTTCGACGACGACCTGCTGCACCTTCAGCGCGGGGATCTCCAGCACCGCGACCGGCTTGCCGAACTCGACCGGTTCGGTGGGCGGAGCGGCGCCGAAGAGGCTTTGGCTGGCGCCCAGCGCCAGGCCGATCTCGCCGCGGATCTCGCCCAGCGCCTTCCGCTGGTCGCTCGCCTGAAGCATCGGCCCCAGCGCGTAGACGACCAGCGACAGTGCCACCAAGGTGGTGACCAGCCAGGCGGCGAGGACGGCGCCGACCCATCCCGGGCCGAAATCCAGGAAGCGGGTTTCCGGTTCGCCCTGTCTCTCTTCGACGGTGGTGCTCACGCCGCGCCTCCGGCCGTCTTCCGCCGCAGGAGACCGAAGAGCATCGAGAACGCGGCGGCGATCTCGGCCAGCGCGACGACCAGCCACCTCGGCACCGGGCGCCCGGCGGCGACGTAGGCCGTCGCGGACGGGAGCGTCGCCAGGATCACCAGCGCCACCAAGGGAACGAGCGCGCCCAGCACCCCGGCCCCGGCGAACTTCGGGATGTCGATCGACTCGGCGAGGTTCTTGGCCGCCAGCACGCTTTCCGGGGTCGGAGCGGCCGCGGCTGCGGGTCCGGTGGCGGCCGCGGGCGACGAGGTCCCGGCCGGTGAACCCGTTCCCCCGGAGGGACCGGTCAGCGAGGAATTGGCGGCCGTCGTGGCGCCGGTCCCGCCCGCGGGTGGCGGATTCTTCGCTTCTTCCCTTTCCTGGCAGGCTTCTTGGACCGTCCCGGTGCCGATCTTGGCCACTCGCGCGGGAACGGCGGCCGCCAGACCGGGGCTCAACGGGGTCATCCCCGGCGGGAGCAGCGACTGGCCGTAGCCGCTCGCCAGCCCGGCGACCGCCTTCAGCTGCGCCTGCTTCTCGGTCATCGGCTTGCAGGTCGCGTCGATCAACGGATTGACCGGCGCGGCCAGGTACTCCACGAAGGTCAGCGGATACGCGCCGTCCTTGGTCGCGGTGCCCGGCTGCACGGTCCCGTCCGCGCCGACCCGCATCGAATCGGCCGCCAGCTGCAGGCTTTCCTTGGTCGGCGCGACGAAGTTCCCCTTGCCGTCCGGAAGCGCGACCGGCGCCCAGCCGTAGGCCCTCGCCGTCGCGAGATCGGTGATCACCCAGCTCATGCAGCCGCCGGTGCAGACGAATCCCGTTCCGACGACACCGTTCTGCACGGTCTTGCGCACGGCGAGCTGACCGGTTTTCGCGTCGACGTTGTGCAGCGAAAAGGCGCCGGGGTCGAGCGCGTTCAGATCGGAGATCACCCCAGGCGACTTCCCGTCCAGCTCACCGAAGTATTCCTTTCCCTTCTTCGGGAACACCCAGGCCGACGGCGCGGCCTCCGCGAGCACCTTGCTCAACGCGAGCGGGACGGTGCCCGGTCCGGATTCCCCGGTCACCCCGAAGAAGTCCAGGCTCTCGGCGCCCGCCCTCGCCCTGGCCGCGTTCGCCTCGTTCTCCCTCGTGACGGAGACGAGCCCGGGATTGCGGTCGACGAGCGGGGAGCCGTTCCGGAAGATGCCGCCCCGGCCGTCGAGATCGGGTTCCTGGCCGCCCTTGGTGATCATGTTCGCGAGTTCGTCGTGGGTGAACCGCAGGGTGCCGGTGAACTTCGCGTTGAGCGAGTTCCCGTTGTCGTCGGTGTCGGTCGGCGACCAGCCGACGGCGGCCACGACGGCCGCGTTGATCCCGACAGGGATGTACTGCCGGTCCCGGACGGTCTGTGTGGCGAGCGCGTTCCCGCTGCCGGTGACGACGAGATCCGAGGTGCCCTTGTCGAAAGCGGTCAGGCCGGCGTTCTCCGTCTCGCTCACGATGTTGAGCGGCTGCTCGGCCTGGGTGGGCGCGCAGAGCGCCTGGTTCCAGGCGACCGCGGCCCGGCCGAGCCGCTCCGGCATGCTGGCACCGAGCGTGTGCTGACCGGCGCCCTTGCACCCCTTGACGCCGAGCTCCTGCTGCGACGGCGTGAAGCGGATCGAGCTGTCGATCCAGGTCACGAACGCGCCGTCCGCGTTCTTCGCGGTGATCGTGACCGCGATCGCACAGGGATTGTTCTCGTCGCACCGGAACGAATACTTGTTGCGGGTCTTCGCGCCGGTCGCCGGATCGACGACGTCGGGATTGGCCGCCCAGGAAACCGTGGGCGGCTTGTCCGCCTGACCTTCGGCGTTCTTGTTGAAGGTGGTGTACAGCGGGTCCCAGATGATCGGTTTCGGGGTGGAGGAACCGAGCGGGATCTGGGTGTCGACGACGATGTCGCCGGTTCTGCTGCTGCGGCGGCCGGTGGCACTGTCCATATGCGCCGCGTTCGCGATGAACTCGTCCTTCAACCCTCCGCAGTAGGCGTTGACCCGCGCGTTGACGGAAGTCTCCCGATTCCACGGCGGTCTCGCGCCGACCTTGATCAGATTGTCCGGCAGGACCGCGGGGCAGACCTTCAGTGACGCTTGCGCACCGCTCGTCAATCCCGACACCGTGATCCGCACCGGGTCGCCGTTGCGGGCCGCCGACAGATCGGCGGGCTCGGTTTTGAGGGTGTGCGGCGGATTCGACGGCGCTTGCGCCTGCGCCGCGGGGACGGACACTCCCGTGACCATCAGCACGCCGCAGATCAGCAAGATCCCGACTTGTCTCGCACGGACGAAGAACACGAACGACCCCCAGGGTGCGCGGGCATACGGCGGAGAGCGGGCTCGATCACGAGCCGCGCCGAAACCAACGTCCCCGAGTCGCCCGTTCGGGGTCAACCGTCCCCGGACCCGCCCCGGCACACATTCACATTCGCCCCGTCGGGCGTTCTCCGCTTGGACACCTTTCCCGGGATTGAGCACCACATACTGGCCGCATCGAGGGGCGAAGTGGTGTGCCCTGAACACGTTTGCTCACCGATACGAAGGAAGGCCGCTCGTGACCGTCGCGCCACCCCGGCCCGACCCGTCCCCACCGGGAGCACCGGTGCGGCGGGCGATCACCGAAGTCCTTTCCCGGGCCGACCGGGCGTTCCGCCGGGTCACCACCGGCGCCGGGCTGGCCATGCTGGGCATCCTCCTGGTCATCGGCTTCTTCCTGGTCTATCGGTCCGGACCCGCCTTCGACAACAGCGGTTTCGGCTTCTTCACCACCATCCGGTTCGACCCCGCCTCCGGAGTACTCGGCGTGCTGGGCCTGCTGTACGGGACGATCGTGGTCGCGCTCATCGCGGTCCTGGTCGCCGTGCCGCTGAGCATCCTCGCGGCGCTGTTCATCACCGAGTACTCCAGCGGCCGGATCCGCGGGTTCCTCACCGGACTCGTCGACCTGCTCGCCGCCATCCCGAGCCTGTTGTACGGCCTGTGGGGATTCAGCTTCCTCGGCCCGCAGATCGTCCCCGTTTCGACGTGGCTGACCGAAAACCTCGGCTGGTTCCCGCTGTTCGCGTCCAAGGAGAACACGCTGTACATCCAGTCCATGTTCATCGCCGGGCTGGTGGTCTCGCTGATGGTCCTGCCGATCACGACTTCGGTGATCCGTGAGGTGTTCGCGCAGACCCCGCCCGGGGAAAAGGAAGCGGCGCTCGCACTGGGCAGTACACGTTGGGGGATGGTCAAAACGGTCGTGCTGCCCTTCGGCCGGGGCGGCATCATCGGCGGTTCGATGCTCGGGCTCGGCCGCGCGCTCGGTGAGACGATCGCCGTTTCCCTGCTGCTGCCCCAGGTTCCGGAGATCACGAAACACATCCTCCAGTTCGGCGGCGCGACCATCTCCGGGTTCATCGCCAACAACTCCGGCGCCTCCGGCCTTTCGCTGTCCGGGCTGATGGCGGCGGGGCTGGTGCTGTTCGTCTTCACCCTGGCCACGAACTTCACCGCGTCGGTGATCATCTCGAAGAGCCGGTCCGGTGCGGGAGTGGATGCCTGATGACCACGACGACCACGCCCCCGGTCTCGTCCGCTCCGCGCAAACTCGTCAAACGCCGCCCGTCGGAGACCACCCGGCAGGACCGGCTGGCGGCGCTCGGCTGCGCGGTGTCGGCCACGCTCCTCACCTGGTTCGTCATGCACCTGCTGCTGGATTCCCCCGGCTGGCTGGCGGATCTGATCGTCGCGTACCTGCTGTACCTGGCGATGCTCTACCTGGTCACCCGCGACCGTTTGGGCAGACTGGCCGCGTCGGACCGGATCGTGTCGACGATCGTGGTCTCCGGGGCGCTCACCCTGCTCGTCCCGTTGCTGTTCCTGTTGACCTACATCGTGATCGAGGGCGCCCCGTACCTGCGCCTGGGCTTCTTCACCCACGACATGTCTGCGGTCGCGCCGACCGATCCGGTCACCGCGACCGGTGGTCTGCACGCGGTGGTCGGCACCCTTCAGCAGACCGCGCTGACCCTGGTGTTCGTCGTTCCGCTGGGCGTGCTCACCGCGATCTTCCTGAACGAGACCCGGTCGCGGTTCCGCCGTCCGGTGCGGATCATGGTCGACGCGATGAGCGGTCTCCCGTCGATCGTGGCCGGCCTGTTCATCTACGCGGCACTGATCATCCCGGGTATCCAGGCGGGCGTGGGACTGTTCAGCTACAACGGTTTGATGGCCACCTTGGCGCTGACGATGGTCATGCTGCCGACGGTGACGCGGACCGTGGACGTGGTGCTCCGGCTGGTCCCGGACGGCCTGCGCGAGGCGTCGCTGGCACTCGGCGCGAGCCGGGCGAGGACGGTGTGGTCGGTGGTCCTGCCCACCGCGCGCACCGGCGTCACGACCGCCGTGATCCTCGGCATCGCCAGGGTGGCGGGGGAAACGGCACCGCTGCTGTTCACCTCGTTCGGCTCGCTGGCGATGAACGCCAACCCGTTCTCCGCACCGCAGGAGAGCATCCCGCTGTTCATCTTCCGCTTCATCAAGCAGCCGCTGGAAAACGTCCAGCAGCGCGGTTACGTCGGCGCGCTCGTGCTGATCCTGCTCATCTTCGGCCTGTTCGCGATCGCGCGGATCGTCGGACGCGACCGGTCGAAGCGCAAGGCGAAAAGAACGAAGGAGAACCGGTGACCGACACCATCGATTTGTCCACTGTGGACGGGAGGCCGCCGGTCACCCTGACCGGCGGTCCCCCGCCCGGCGCGGCGGAACTCGAGTCGCGCGAGATCGGCGCCTGGTTCGGCGACCGGCTGGTCCTCGAAGGCGTGTCGTTGCGGATGCCCGCCAAAGAGGTGACCGCGCTGATCGGTCCGTCGGGCTGTGGCAAGTCGACCTTCCTGCGCATCCTCAACCGGATGCACGAGCTCGTCCCGTCGGCGTCGCTGACCGGCGAGGTCCTGTTGGACGGCCAGGACATCTACGCCGACGGGACTCGGCCGCAGCAGGTCCGGCTGCGTATCGGCATGGTGTTCCAGAAGCCGAACCCGTTCCCGGCGATGTCCATCCGGGACAACGTGCTCGCGGGGCTGAAACTCGCCGGCGTCAAATGCGACGACAAGAACGCGCTCGTGGAACAGAGTCTCGAACGCGCCGGGCTGTGGCGTGAGGTCCGCGATCGGCTGAGCTCGCCCGGCGGCGCCCTCTCCGGTGGGCAGCAGCAGCGGCTCTGCATCGCCCGTTCGCTCGCGGTGCAGCCGAACGTGCTGCTGATGGACGAGCCCTGCTCCGCGCTCGACCCGACGTCCACCCGGCGGATCGAGCAGACGATCGCCGAGATCGGGCACGAGGTGACCGTCGTGATCGTCACGCACAACATGCAGCAGGCCCAACGGGTTTCGGATCACTGCGCGTTCTTCCTCGCGGCCGAGAACGAACCCGGCCGGGTGATCGAGCATGGTCCGACGGACACGATCTTCAACGCGCCGTCGGACGAACGCACCTACGACTACGTGAACGGGCGATTCGGATGACGACCTTGCGCAGGCTGGGCGCTTTGGGCGGGATCTCGGCGCTCCTGCTCTCGATCTCCGTGGCGGGCGCGCCCGGCGCGGCGGCGCTCAGCCGGGTCACCGGCTCGGGGTCCAGCTACGTCGGCGTGGCGATGACCGACTGGCAGAACGGCGCGACGTCGCGGGGGATCCCGGTCAACTACTCGGCCACCAACTCGCCCGCCGGGGTCAACCAGTACGGCGACCGGACGGTCGACTTCGGCGGGACCGAGGCCGAAGTGTCGTCGCTCCTCGCGGCCGGCGGTGGCGGCGTGACCGCGCAGACCCGCGGCTACCAGTACGTCCCGGACGTCGCCGGCGCGGTCGCCGTCATGTACAACGTCACCGACCAGGCCGGGAAGCGGGTCGACTACCTGCATCTCACCCGCGAGGTGATCGGCCGGATCTTCAGCCGGGACATCACCCGCTGGAGCGATCCGGCGATCACCGCGACCAACGGCGGGAAGTCCCTGCCGGACCAGCCCATCACGCTCGTCGGCCGGACCGGGCAATCCGGGACGACGGCGCTGTTCTACGACTTCATCGCGCACGCGGCCCCCGACGCCTACCAGCGTTTCGTCTCCCGCAACGTCGGCAACGGGATGGGCAGCCTGCCCGCCGGGGTGCGCCCGATCCAGCTGCCCGAACGGGGACCGGACGCGGACTGGTACCGGCTGCTCGCGGACTCGGACCAGATCGCGCAGGCCATCGGCAAGGCGACCATCCCGTTCTCCATCGCCTACGACGAATTCGCCTACGCGCAGCGCCACAACGTGCCGGCGGCCTGGGTGCAGAACGGCGCGGGCCAGTACACGCAGCCCTACGCGGAGAACATCGCGTCCGCGCTGAAGTTCGCGGAACTCCGCCCGGACCTGAGCCAGAAACTCGACAAGGTCTACTCGAACACGGATCCGAAGACGTACCCGATTTCGGCGTACTCCTACATCATGATGCCGTGTACGAGCGGGCGGGACACCTGCCGCGGCGGCTACGGCGACCAGGGCAAGACCGACACCATGACCGCGTTCCTCGAACACGTCGCCTGCGACGGCCAGATCAACATGGCCCGAATCGGCTACTCGCCGCTGCCGCCGAACCTGTCGCAGGAGATCATGAACTCCAACGCGCGGCTCACCGGGCAGCCGCCGAAACAGCTGAACGCGGGCAACTGCGCCAACCCGACCTTCCGCGGCAGTCTCGGCGCCGGCGCCGCCAGCCCGCCCGACCCGCTGGTGACCGCCGGGATCATCGCCCCGAACGGCAAACCCGCGGCCGGGCCGGGTGCGGGCGGGCCGAGCAAGCCCGCCGGGCCCGGCACCGGCCCGGCCACCGGCGACAAGACCGCGACCGCGACGGCGAACCCCGACGAGGAATCGGCGGGCGGCGGCTCGAAGAACTGGCGGGAAGCCGCACCGGCGGCCTACGACGAAGGCGGTTTCGGCGGTTTCGGGGGCTGGGCGGCTTTGGTCCTGTTCGTGGCCATTGTGACGCCGTTGGTGGTGCGCGGAGTGATCCGGAAGCTGCGCCGGGCTTAGCGTCTTGAGTCTGCGCGGCGTCGGGCATGGCGAGGGGCCCGTCGCCTGGGTGGCTGGCGGGCTCCTCGCGGCCTAGACGTGATGCAGGGTGTTGCGTCTCGGTTTTCGAAGCGGATCCCGGTATTGGGGTGGGATGAATTCCGGTAGGCCGTCGGCGGCCATCCGTACTTCCCAGTCGCCGTGGTGGATCAGGCGGTGGTGGAAGCCGCAGAGCAGGACCAGATTTCGGAGATCGGTCGGTCCGCCGTCTGCCCAGTGGTGAATGTGGTGGGCGTGGCAGTTCTTGGGTTTCCGATGGCAGCCCGGGAACGCGCAGCCACTGTCTCGGATGTTCAAAGCGCGTCTCTGGCCGGGCGTGACGAATCTTCGGAGGCGTCCTAGGTCGAGGGGTTCTCCGGCGGAGCTCATGACGACCGGCAGCATCAGGCAATCGCAGGCGGCGAGCCGGGCTTCGCGGGCGGTCATCGTGCCGACGAAGTCCAGGCAGGCGGTGCCGAGACCGGACTTCAACTCCTCGAGTCCGATGGTGACGTGGACGAGGGTGCGGTAGCCGCTGGTTCCAGGCTGGTCCGGGCAGGCGATCGCCAGGTCCAGGAGCTCGACCCAGGCGTCGCCCATTCGCTCGCACTTCATCCGCAGATCCGCTTGCCCGAACTCGTCGACGGGGCGTGGCTGGGCATGCGCCTCCAGGGCGGCGGCGGTGCGGGCACCGGTCTCGTCGTCGAGCAGGCCGGTGAGTTTCCAGAACCCGTCCCTGCGGCGCTCCAGAGTGATCTCGCGGCGCGGCTCTTTGGGCTCGGGATCCTTCGGCTCGTTGCCGTCCGGGTTCAGCCAGCCCAGCAGTTTCGCCTCGGCCTCGACGAGCTGGCGGGGACCGGCGTTCGGGGCAAGCTCGGCCAGGATCTTCTCTGCACTCGCCCGGTCCTCGGCAGAGGTGTCGGCGGGGAGGTTCTTCAAGATCTCCAGGATCTGATCGATCCGCTCATCCCCGACCAACCCCTGAGCGGCGACAGCAGCAGTGGCGGGAGCGACAGGCGGAACCTCGCTCCCGTCCAGAGCCCGGGTGGGATTCAGGGCGAGAGCCCGCTTCACCACCGCGCCCGCCTCGCCGCGCGACAGCCCGGCCACCTCCGCGAACCAGCTGGCCGTACTGCCATGCCCGTATAAGTCTTTGACGCCCCGATTCTCGATCTCCGCCAGGAACCGCGACAACGCCGCGGTCGCCATGCGAATCACCTGCAACGACTGCTGCACGCCATGCGCAAGCTCCAGCTTGCCGGCGCGCCACAGCTCCTGCGGCAACTCAGGAAGGAAAGTCTCGGACACCTCTCAATAATACACCGCGAAATCGAACACGTGTTCGTAATTTTAAGCGACAGTCAGAGCGCACATTTGCCACTGAAGGGTGATGCCGACAGGAGTTGTCGTAACGCCGCGCGCGGATCGAACGAGTACGTCCGGCAAGCACCACCACAAAGCGGGAGAGCGCCATGTACATCCCACCCGAACCGGCCGCGCGTCCGGCCAAACCCCGACGCTGGCCGTGGATACTCGCTACCGCCATCGTCGTCGCAGCGCTCACGGCGACCTTGACACTCGTACTACTCAGCAACGAACGCGACGGAAAGAAGGTCGCGTCGAAATCGACCCCATCACCTTGCCGGGACCAGACACTCAAGCCGCCGTGCCAAGGCATCAGCGGCTGGGTCCTGGCCGATGGCTCCTATGAAAGCTCCACACGCGCGACCCCGCCCGCCTACGTGGCACCGACGACGCCCAGTCCGCCACCGCTCACTCCAGCGGATTTCACCCTCGATCTGAAGACATATTCCAAAAAATGCTTCGGCTCCGCCGGCTGCAGCGTGGTCGTCGAACCCGCCCTGACCTACAAGGGCTCCGCGGAAACCATGGCAAGCCACGGAAAGTGCTCGTTGACCTACGACATCACAGGCGACGAGTCGGGCACGGTCACCGATACGCTCAGTTTCGTCGGAACGAGCGTGACCGCACACCGCTCGGTTCTTTCGACACCGTCCTCGAAGACCAAGGTGACGGTCAAGATCGTCAGTGTTTCCTGCACCTGACCGAGGGCGCCCCCCACGCCCCCGATCGGCCCGCTAGGGGAAGGTCAGCACGATCTTCCCCCGCCCGTGCCCGGTCTCGATCTCGCGGTGCGCCGCCGCGGCCTCGCCGAACGGATACGTCCGCCGCACGAGGAAACGCAGCTCTCCCTTGACGTACAGCGACGCCAGCATCCCCAGCCGCTCGGCCGACCGCGTCCCGGTGACGAGCCGCGCTCCCGCCTCGGGTGCGCGGCCGTGCTCGACCAGCGTGAGCACGCGGTCCGGATTCCCGACCAGCTCCAGCGACAGATCGAAGGCGACCCCGCCCGCACCGTCCAGCGCCGCGTCGATCCCGGCGGGAGCGAGCGCCCGCACCCGGTTGGCGAGGCCGTCGCCGTAGACCACCGGTTCGGCGCCGAGCGAACGGACGTACTCCTGGTTCGCCTCGCTCGCCGTCCCGATCACCTTCGCCGCGCGCAGCACGGCGAGCTGGACGGCGGCCGTGCCCACCGCGCCCGCCGCCCCGTGGATCAGCAGCGTCTCGCCACGGGCCACCCGCAGCGCGTCCAGCGCCAGGTACGCCGTCTGCGTCCCCGCCGTGAACCCGCCCGCGACCTCCCACGGCATCTCCGCCGGCTTCGGCGTCACGTTCTCCGCGGGCACCACGATGTACTCGGCGTACGCCTGCACCGCGGTAAACCCGAGCACCTCGGCCCCCGCGACGAGGCCGGTAACCCCGGAACCGACCTCGTCGACGACCCCGGCGAACTCGTTCCCCGGGACACGCGGCCAACGCAGCTCCATCCCCGCGGGTTCCCAGCCCGCCCGCACCGCCGCGTCGTACGGCTGCACCCCCGCCGCCTTCATCCGCACCCGGACCTCCCCCGCTCCGGCGTGCGGCTCCTCCAGCTCCAGCACCCGGAGCACCTCCGGGCCACCGGCTTCCGTGAACGCGGCCGCTTTCATCTCGTTCCTCCAGTTCGTTCCCCAGCTGTCGGAACCCAGCCTGATACCTCTAGATAGCTGGAGGTCAAGAATTGTCGGTGTGACGTTCTAAGCTGCGCTCGTGACGAGCTACCGCATCTCCAGGGCAAGCGCTTCCGACGCCGGCAGGCTGACGGCGCTGATGCACGAATCGGCCGCCTACCAAGGGGAATACGCCTCGATCCTCGACGGCTACCAGGTCACCGAGGATTACCTCGCCACCCATCCCGCGTACGTCGCGCACGCGCAGCGGGACGTGGTCGGTTTCTACAGCCTGATCGAGTACCCGGCCGAGCTCGACCTGCTGTTCGTCGCCGATTCGGCGCAGGGCACGGGCATCGGCGCGTGGTTGGTCGAGCACATGCTCGGGCAGGCGGCGGAGCTCGGCATGACCGAGGTCCGCGTCGTGTCGCATCCGCCCGCTGCCGGGTTCTACGAGCGGATGGGCGCCCGCCGCGTCGGCGTCGTACCGCCCAACCCGCCGAAGATCGCCTGGGAGCGCCCGGAGCTGGTCTTCGACGTCAAGCACCCACCGCGCGGCTGAACCGCCCGATCAGTTTGCGCAGGTGGCCGGCGAATTCCGGCGAGTCGACGACCTCGAAATCGGCGTCGAGCAGGCCCAGGTAGAGCGCCAGATACTCCAGCGTGTCCGCCCCGGCTTTGAGCAGGCAGGTCCGCTCGTCGACGGCTTCGACGACGACGGCGGGCGGCACCTTCGCCGCGGCTTCGGCGGCCGGGGCATGCAGCCGGATCGTCGCGTGGTGCCGCCACAACGCCGCGCCCACACCACGCTGGAGGTAGGCGACCACGCCGCCTTCGGGTGGTTCGCGCTCCTCGAAACGGCGTCCGTTCGGCGTACGCGGCCGCACCCGGTCCGCGCGGAACGTGCGCCAGTCCTGCCTGTCGACGTCCCAGCCGACGAGGTACCACCGGCGGCTCATGTGCACGACGCGGTGCGGCTCGACCTGCCTTCGGGTCTCGGATCCGTTGTGCCCCACGTAATCGAAGCGCAGGGTCTCGCGGTCACGGCAGGCACCGGCGATGGCGGAGAGCACTTCGGCGTCGACCGTGGGCCCGCCGCCCTGCACCGCGAGGGTCGCGGAATTCAGCGCCGCGACACGGTGCCGTAGCCGCGACGGCAGCACCTGCTCCAGCTTCGCCAGCGCGCGCACCGACGTCTCCTCGATCCCCGCGATCGTCCCGCCGGCGGCCGTGCGCAGGCCCATCGCCACCGCGACGGCCTCCTCGTCGTCGAGCAGCAGCGGTGGCATGGCCGCACCGGCGCCCAAGCTGTACCCACCGGAGACGCCGGGCGTCGCGTCGACCGGGTAGCCCAGCCCGCGCAACCGCTCGACGTCGTTCCGGATCGTCCTGGTCGTGACGTCGAGCCGCTCCGCCAGTTCCGGCCCGGTCCAGTTGCGCCTGGCCTGCAGCAACGACAGGAGCCGCAGCAGTCTCGCCGAAGTTTCCGCCATGAATTCCACCTTGTCCGCAATCGCGGAACGAACCTTTCCGCAATCGTTCCTAATCTAGCCCCATGACCGAGATCAAGCCCTTCCGCATCGCCATCGACCAGGCCGAACTCGACGACCTCAAGGAGCGTCTGAACCGCACCCGCTGGCCCCGCGAGGTCACCGGCGACTGGAGCCGAGGCGTTCCCGTCGCCTACCTCAAGGGACTCGCCGAGTACTGGGCCGACGGCTTCGACTGGCGCGCCCAGGAAGCGGAACTGAACGAGTTCCCGCAGTTCACCACCGAGATCGACGGCCAGACGATCCACTTCCTGCACATCCGGTCGACCGCCCCGGACGCGCTGCCGGTGGTCCTCACACACGGCTGGCCGAGCTCGCCGTTCGAATTCCGGCGAGTCATCGAAGAGCTGAGCGACGAGTTCCACCTGGTAATCCCGTCCCTGCCCGGTTACGGATTCTCGAGCCCGGTGAGCGGCAACTTGTTCCGCGTCGCCCAGGCGTGGATCACGCTGATGGACCGCCTCGGCTACGAGCGCTTCGGCGTCCACGGCACCGACGCGGGCGCCGGGGTCGCGAGCATCCTGTCGATGATCGCCGCGCACCGGGTGGTCGGCACGCACCTCACCGGGACCAGCGCGGGTATGCCGTTCGGCCCGGCGGTCGACCTCGACGGCCTCGACGAGAAGGACCGCGAGCGCGGCGAACGCTTCAACCGGTTCCAGTCCGACGGTCTCGGCTACCTGCACCTGCAGGCAACCAGACCGCAGACGCTGGCCTATTCGTTGAACGACTCCCCCACCGGCCAGCTCGCGTGGATCGTGGAGAAGTTCGCCGAATGGACCGATCCGGCCAAGGAACTGCCGGACGACGCCGTTGATCGCGACCACCTGCTGACCGCGGTGAGCCTGTACTGGTTCACCGGCGCCGGCGCTTCCTCCGCGCACGCCGTGTACGAAGGCATGGAGGTCTACCGGCAGATGGCCCAAGGCGGCTGGGACGACGGCGGCGAGGCGCCCGCCGGACCGCCGCTCGGGATCGCGGTCTTCGCCGGGGACACCACGATCCGGAGCCTTCAGGACGGTCCGGTGGCACACTGGTCCGAGTACGACACCGGCGGCCACTTCCCGGCGATGGAGGTCCCCGGTCTGTTCGCCGAAGACCTCCGTTCCTTCCTGCGAAAGTGCGTCTGACGAATGGATCAGCTCAGCCCCCGGGCCCTCAACCGCGCGACCCTGGCCAGGCAGCTCCTGCTGGATCGCGCCGATCTTCCCGCCGTCACCACGATCGAGCGGCTGGCAGGCCTCCAGGCGCAGGCCCCCGACTCGTCGTATGTCGGGCTGTGGTCGCGGCTTCGCGATTTCCAGGTGGACGAGCTGGCGAAGCCGCTGGCCGCCCGCGAAGTCGTCCGGATGACCTTGATGCGCGGCACGGTGCACCTGGTCACGGCCGCCGACGGTCTCGCGCTGTGGCCCACCCTCGCACCGGTGGTCCAGCGCGGTTTCTTCGGCCACTATTCGCGGGAGGTCGCCGGGCTGGACCTCGCCGCGATCGCCGAAGCGGGGCGGGCCCTGCTCGCCGAACGGCCACGTACCCGCGCCGAGATCCGGACCGCGCTGGCGCCCCGATGGCCCGACGCGGACCAGCCGACACTCGGCTACGCGGTCAACAGCCTGCTCCCCCTCGCACACGTGACCCCGCGTGGCCTGTGGGGCCAGACCGGGCCCGCCGCGTTCGCCCTGCTCGAAGACTGGGTCGGCGAACCGATCACGGCCGGGATCTCCCTCGACGACCTGGTGCTGCGCTATCTCGGGGCGTTCGGCCCGGCGACCGTCCGCGACGCGCAGCTCTGGTCGGGGCTCACCCGGTTGAAGGAGGTCTTCGAACGGCTGCGGCCGCGGCTGATCACCTTCACCGACGTCGAGGGCAAGGAACTGTTCGACCTTCCCGACGCACCGCGCCCCGATCCGGAAACCCCGGCGCCACCGCGGTTCCTTCCCGAGTACGACAACGTCCTGCTCTCCCACGCCGACCGCGCACGGGTGATCCCCGACGGCCGCCGCGTGCCGCTGCCACCGGGAAACGGCGGCCGAAGGGGCACGCTGCTCGTCGATGGTGAATTCCTGGCCATTTGGGCGATCAACGGGGCGACGCTGACGATCGAATCGCGGGAACCCTTGCGAGATCAGGATTCGATCGCCGAAGAGGGCGCGCGGCTACTGGAATTCGTAGTGCCGGATTCCGGGCACGACATACGTTTCGGCATCGGCGGGTAACGGTCCGGCCTTTTGCCGTAACAACGGGCACCGTTCGGGCGAAGCATGGGCGCAAAGAGCCTGAAGGGAGCGGGCCATGAGCAGGAACTACGGTTTCATGACGGTGCTGGCGGGCCTCAGCGCGCTCGCGGTGATCGCGGTCGCGGCGGTGTGGCGGTATCCGAACACGTCGGACGTGACGGCGGTGATCACCGCGGCGGGGACGGTGATCGGCACCGTGGTGGGTGCCTTCTTCGGCGTGAACGCGGCCTCGGCGGGACGCGTGAAGGCCGAAGAAAGCCGGGATCAGGCCACGGCGGCACTGGTCAAGGTGGCCACCAAGGCCGACGAGGACAGCGACGTCGCGAAGGCGGCGATGGAGGGCGTGCGCTGACAGTCCTCTATGGACACTCAGTCGAGCGCTTCGAGCAGGGCGAGGTCCGGCGGGACGAGCGTCGTGGACAACACCAGTTCTCGCAACAGGTTGTCGTTCAACGCGTTGCCGACCGGCTCGCCGACCTCCTCGCGCCTCAGCCCGAAAACGCCGCCGGCGGACAACCGCCCCCGGACGTCGATGACGACGTGCTCGACCCGGCGGGCGGTCCACGTCTCGCCGGGTCTGAGTTCGGAGAGCACCTCGGCCGTCTGCTGGCGGGACAACGGCTGCGGATTGAGGTCGTGGAGGAGATAACGCTGCCCGAAGACGACCAGGACCAGGCGTTCCTCCGCGCTGAGGCGCCAGCGGCGGGGCGGCACGGTGACGTCGTCGTGCCGGGTGGCGGGATGCCCGCCTTCGGGACCCGCGACGTACAACTCGAGCAGGTGCTCCCGCCTACCCGACCCGCGGACGAACAGCGGCGTGTACCCGTCCGAAAGGGGAATCGGCTCCTCGCCGCGGGAAAGCCAGCGCGAATTCGGCAGGCGGATGGGCAACTGGCCGGTGTTGCTGACCCACCATCGCCCGTCGGTGAAGTTCAGCAGCCCGTGCTTGCGGCTGACCTGCAGGTCGTTCTCCCCCACACAGACGTCGACCTGCGGCCGATTACGCCCGAAAGAGATCTCGCCGCCCTCGCCGGGATCGACGGACACGCCACCCGCGAGCGCGAGCGCGAACACCGCGCCGGGCGCCGACCGGGGCACGCCGAGCGCCAGGCTCTCGTGCGTCGTCGTGAGCCGCTTCATCGTCCCTCCTCCTGATCCCCCGGCATTATGCGAGATCCCGCCGGGGACGGGTCCCGATGTCGCGCTCGTCCGTATCGTGGGTACATGATTGACTTCTCCAAGGACACCGTCTTCAAGCTCACGCCGTGCAAGCCGAAGGACATCGCGCCGACGGTGCAGCCGATCATCATCCCCGGCGAGGAGATCATCTCCTCGTTCAAGGCGGTGCGCGACTTCGTGGTGTTCACGAACAAGCGGCTGATCGCGGTGAACGTCCAGGGCATGACAGGTAAGAAGAAGGACTTCACCTCACTGCCGTACAACAGGATCCAGGCCTTCTCGATCGAAACCGCGGGCACCTTCGACCTCGACGCGGAACTGGACCTGTGGTTCAGCGGGCTGGGGAACGTACGGCTGGAGTTCCGGGGTTCGAACATCCGGGCCATCGGGCAACTGATCGCCATGCACACGCTCTAGCCCGCTTTACGACTCGCCGTCCGGTCACGCCGGTCGGTCGGGCTGCGGCGGGCTCTGGGTCCCGTTGGTCGTGAGTGTTTCGGGTCGTTAGAACGACCCGAAACACTCACGAGGGCTTACATGTTGATCTTTTGATGCCGGGGTTGCGTTGACCTCGGCATGATCGCTGTCTCGGTCGCTGACCTGCACGGATAGGGCTGGACACTTCTCGCGTGTTCTTGCCCCTACCCGACGTCTGACGGCCTGGAGACGGCCTGGCCACTCCTCCCCCATCTCCCCGATACGAAGCCATCCACGCGGCCGTCGCGTCGGGTCAAGGCACGCTTTCCCGCCTTGACGCGGCGTGACGGCCGTTGTGACGATCTGGCATCGGGGCGGTGGCTCCGCGTAACAGCCGTCAGTCCTCTTGCGACATTGCGGGCACGAATGTCTCAGCGAGGAGGCCGACGTGCTCATTGGCGTACCTGCGCGCCGCTGGCGGCGGCTACAGCTGCCCACGGCTTCAGCGGGCGCACCGCCCGGCCGGTGGGCGGAGCGGAGCGGCAGCCCGCCGTGTCGGGCAGGTGCGCCCGCAGGCGAGACGCGGACGCAAGGTGACCAGCGCGCCGCCGACGGCGGCGCGCCTTGATCCCATAGAGCCAAGTTCGGCAGAACCGGCCACGTTCACAAAGGTGCAGAATGAAATCTAACGCCTCCAATCATGGAGACACTCAGCCTCTTTTCAGCGAGACGGATGACGATATTGACGACGACAGTCCACTTGACCCTTTAACAATCGAAAAAGTCACGTTTCAAAACTTCAAACAGTTTGCAAGCACTTCCATAGAGTTAAACCCTGGTGTTTCACTCGTAGCCGGAGGCAACAATTCTGGCAAAACTTCATTGCTGCACGGGTTGGCCGTATGGGAATTTTGTCGAACAGCAACCATAATGGAGAAGGGGCCCGACGGAATATTGCCGGACCCAAACCTAAAACGACTCGGGTTCGGCCTCGGAGATGAGCAGTTCTCGCCAATCAACGTGCCGTCCCTTAAACACCTTTGGACCAACCTTAAGACTACGCACGCCAAAGGCGAAGCAGATCCCGGATACACTCTCAAGATCACCTGCCAATGGAAGGATGGGCAAGAAACAAAAGAATTAGGCTTTGGACTCGCACTCACCAATGACCGACTCTTCGTAAAGACGGCAACAAGTAACCTCGTACCAGAAGATAGAACTCCTCGGATTGCCTACCTTCCTCCATTTGCCGGAATCAGATCCCGAGAAGAGCGAATCAATGGAGCGATCAGAAGGCGCCGGATCGGCGAAGGCCTCGCGGGCGCAGTATTACGCAACCTCCTGCTCGATATGCACGTTTCCAACCAATCCATGCGCAACGAACTTCAAGCGCGCCCTACGTCCACAGGAAAGCCAAGAACAAAGATTAGTGATCCCGACTTGCGCCAGCTTCGCGAGAGCGACCCCTGGGAAAAGCTAATGCAGACGCTACGCGTCGTCTTTGGCGCGGAGCTTATCGTCAAAGACTTCCGCGAAGAATACCACTCTTATATAGAGATTCTCGTAGATAAAGGCACTGGCGACGAATTTAAGATGAAGCGTCATAATGGCTACAATCCCCGAGACTTAATGGTCGAAGGAAGCGGGTTTTTGCAGTGGCTCAGCGTTTACACCCTAGCCACTTCACCCGATGCGGACGTATTACTATTTGACGAGCCGGACGCGCATCTCCATCCAACGCTACAACAAGAGATGTTGCGCAGATTAGACGAAATTGCAAACTCTGGAGGAAAACAGGTTCTTCTAGCAACGCATTCAAGTGAGATTTTACGTCATGCTAGCCCGGCTCGCATTCTCGAAATTCGGCGAGGAGGCAGGGCTCGATACCTGCGTGAAGCCCACCAGAAGGTAGGGTTGCTCGAAGGTCTCGGATCGGACTACTCGCCTCGAATCGATAAGGTTCGAAGCACGAAGCGATTGCTCTTCATTGAAGGAAAGACGGATGTTCCAATTCTTCAGAACCTTGCTTCAACCGCAGGGTTGCGTTGGCATGAAAGCTGGGTAGAGTGGCTTTCCTCCGCTCCACAACGAGATAGAAGAAATCTCTGGTCTGCCCTCTGCGAAGATATTCACGGGATCGTGGCAGTCAGTCTTCGAGATCGCGACGACGAAGCGATCGCGTCTGTCGGGGACAATTTAGTGGACGTTGGATATACCACCATAGCCGATTTTCACGCACGAAAGTGGCGGCGTCGCTACATCGAAGCCTACCTTTTATATCCTCCGGCAATAGCTGACTGCACCGGCAAGCCCGAGAAAGAGGTTGTTGAGTATCTTCGCGAAAAGCACGGTATAGCCGTCGGCGATAACTTCACTGCCCGCATCGCACCTCAAGCACTAATGGATGTACGAGCAAAGGATGTACTGCAAGGACTACGCGTCAACGCAATCGATCTATCGAAACATATTCCCAGTTCAGCAATATGCGACGATGTACGCGATTTCTTAACCCAACTTGACTCGTTTGTCAGCTAAGAAAAGAAGGGGTGCCCGGGTTCCCGAAGTGCGTGACCGATGCGCAGCTTTATTGATTCGTGTATTTTTAGCGACCTCAACCGATCAGGATCTACCCAATGCACCTCCTTGCTTTCATTGCTGGTTCGCAGTTCGCCACCAGCAACTGTCGCACGGAAGCAGATTGAGAACTCCTGCCTAACCTCGCCATCGTCGTATGCGATGACGTGGTTCGGATTCGAGTACAGGCCGATGACCCCGGTCACCTCGCACTCAATCCCGGTCTCCTCCCGGACCTCCCGCACAGCGGCCTGAGCCAGAGTCTCACCAAGCTCAAGCTGCCCACCAGGGATCGAGTACAGGTCGTTGTCCGTCCGCCGGATCATGAGAATCCGGCCCTCGTCGTCCTGGATGAACACGGACACCGCGACCGCGATGCTGTTCGCCTTCGGCGCGTTGGGATCGTTGAGGTAGTCGACGCGTGCCATGGGTGGCCTCCTAGAAGGTGGCGGGCTTGGCGAGGTTCCAGACGGCTTCGAAGCTCTCCGAGTAGGTCTCGAAGAGGTCCCCGGCGGATAGCCGGCGGAGGTGCAGGGAGGGAGCGTGGGCTCCTTGAAAGCCGTAGACGTGCGTGTTGACGATCATTTCGTCGTCGAAGCGGAAGATCGAGTTGTAGAGCGTGGTGTCGTGGAAGCGCATCTCCACCCCGCCTACCCCGATCAGCGGCCGGTAGAACGCGAGTGCATTGCGGATGCGCGCCGCGAGCGTCCCGTCGCCTAGCTGCTCCTCCTCTCCGCGCAGAGCAACGCTGCCGCTGGAGGGGTCACCGAAGAGCAGGCGGACACGCGCGCCCGTAGCGGCTTTGGCGGTCAGGTCCTTGACGAACCGCGGGCGCTCCACCAGGAACAGCCCGGCGTGGACCAGAACCTCAACGGTCTCCGACGCTTCCTTGATCAGCCGGTCCCACAGCTCGGCCGGAATGACATTGCGGTGCGGGAACACCTGCACGACCTCGGCGGCGGCCATCTCCGCCTTGCGCTCCGGGGCCACCGAGTCCGGCCACAGGTAGGTCTCGGACTCGCGCGCCATCACGGCGATCTTGTGCCGGTGCTTCGGGTACGGCGTCCGCCCCTTGGTGATCCACCGTTCCACGGTCTTCTGATCGACCCCGATGGCGTCGGCCACCTGCTCCAACGAGAAGCCGTTACGCAGCAAGGCGTCCCGAAGGCGTTCGTTCGGCATCCGCGCTCCAGGGACTTGTAGGGACGTCTTCGACCGTACCAAGGACGTCCCAAGATGTCCCGCCGTGAGGTGGTCACGTCCCTGCCGTTGCCGAAAACTGACGGCATCGAGAGGGAGGGGTCGATGAAGACCGAGCCGCAGACTCTGCGTGACGCACACACCGACGCGGCTGCCCGCCGGCCGCGGCCCGAAGCGGATGTGTCGGAATGGCTGACGTTTCACCGGGCGAACGCGCGGATGTATCGCGAGGTGTCCGAGGTGGACCGGTGGCACCACCACGAACTCAAGTACTGGGTGGGTTTCGAGGAGCGTAAGGCCGAGGAGCTAGCCGCACGAATCGCTACAGCCAGAACCAGCTCGTGAGTGGTAAGGACGGTTAGAACCGTCCTTACCACTCACGAGCCCCTTACATGTTGATCATGTGTCCAGCAAGACCGTGCACGGCTTCCTTGACCGCTTCCCCCAGCGTCGGGTGAGCGTGAACGTTCCGCGAGATCTCGTGCACCGTAAGGTCCCACTGCTGCGCCAAAGTCAGCTCCGGCAGCAGTTCGGTGACCTCCGGGCCGATCAGGTGCGCGCCCAAAAGCTCGCCGTGCGTCGCGTCGCTCAGGATCTTCACGAAGCCGACGGCCTCGCCGAGGCCGTGCGCCTTTCCGTTGGCGGTGAAGGGGAACTTCGCCACCTGGACGTCGAAGCCCTTTTCGCGGGCCTGTTCTTCGGTCCAGCCGAAGCTGGCGATCTGCGGCTGGCAGTAGGTCGCGCGCGGGATCATCACGAAGTCGAGTTCCATGGTCTCGGCGCCCGCGATGGTTTCGGCGGCGACGACGCCCATGGATTCGGACGCGTGCGCGAGCATCAGTTTCGCGGTGACGTCGCCGATCGCGAAGATATGCGGGACGTTGGTGCGGCCGCGCGCGTCGACGGCGATGGCGCCGCGGTCGGTCAGTTCCACGCCGGTCTTGTCCAGGCCGTATCCCTCGACCCGGGGCTGGAAACCGATGGCCTGCAACACCTTGTCCGCTTCCAGGACACGCTGCTCGCCGTTCTTCGACACGGTCACGCGCACGCTGGAGCCGGTGTCGTCGATGGACTCGACCTTGGTCGAGGTCAGCACCTCGATGCCGAGCTTCCGGTAGCGGCGCGCGAGTTCCGCGGAGACCTCGGCGTCTTCGAGCGGGACCATCCGGTCGAGGTATTCGACGATGGTCACCTTCACGCCGTAGTTGTGCAGCACGTAGGCGAATTCGACGCCGATCGCGCCCGCGCCGGCGATGACGATGCTCTCCGGCAGCTCGTTTTCCATGATCTGCTGTTCGTAGGTGACCACGCGGTCGCTGCGCGTGGTGCCCGGCAGCAGGCGCGCGGTCGCGCCGGTGGCGATCACGCAGTGGTCGAACGTGATCCGCTCGCCGTTGACCTCGATGGTGTTGGCGTCGAGGAAGGTGCCGTGCCCGTCGTATTCGGTGATCTTGTTCTTCTTCATCAGGAAGTGCACGCCCTTGACGCGACCGTCCGCGACCTTGCGGCTGCGGTCGAAGGCGGCCTGGTAGTCGAAGCTGACCTTCCCTTCGACCTGGATCCCGAAGGACTTCGCCTCCTTGGTCACGATGTGCGCGAGTTCGGCGTTGCGCAGCAGTGCCTTCGACGGGATACAGCCGACGTTGAGGCAGACACCGCCCCAGTACTTCTCCTCCACGACGGCCGCGCTCAGCCCCAGCTGCGACGCCCGGATCGCCGCCACGTAACCGCCGACCCCGGCCCCCAGGACAACGACGTCATAGTGTGCACTCATACCTCGAAACCTACCCCTCACCGGGACGGTCCGAAGGGTGAGACTGCCTACTCGGGACGCGAGCCGCGGATCTCGATCAGCAGGTCGGTCACCGCGGTCATGATCCGCTTGGTCGCCTCCTCCAGCACCTCGCGGGACGGCGAGGGCGTCATGAGGTCCGAGAGGCCCACCGGCGGGCCGGCGACCAGGTTCACCGTCTTGCGCGGGAAGGCGCGCGGGAGCACGGCGTCCGACGGCAGCAGGTGGTGCGTGCCCCAGTTCGCCAGCGGGATCACCGGGACACCGGTCTCCAGCGCGATCCGCGCGATTCCGGTCTTGCCGCGCATGGGCCACCCGTCCGGGTGATCGGTGAAGGTGGCTTCCGGGAAGATGACGACGCATTCACCCTCACGGACGGCGCTGACGGCGTCGCGGTACGCGTCCGACGCCGTGGCGGCCCCGCGGTAGACCGGGATGTGCTTGCCGGAGCGCATCACCGAGCCGATGACGGGCGCGTCCCACAGGCTCGCCTTCGCCAGGTAGCGCGGCACGCGCCCATGGGCGAGGCAGTACGCCGTCACCGTCGTCGGGTCGGCGAACGAGAGGTGGTTCGACGCGACCAGGAAGCCGCCGGACGAGGGCAGGTGCTCCCCGCCGCGCACCCGGAACCGGGTGAACAGCACCAGGAACGGCCACACGACGTTGATCGCGAAGGCGAACCAGGCGCCCCGGCCGGCGCGGGCGAAGCGCCGGCCGAAGGCGATCATCTGGCGGAACGTCAGCAAGTCCCCCGAAGCGGGGCTCAGCGCGGTCCAGCGTTCACGGGGTCTCAGCACCATGGACGTAATTCGTAGCCGAACCCGCCCTGGTTCGGCTGAAACCACGCGCGAACGCGGCGCGGATCACACGCGCTCGAGCACCACCACGGGGATCTCGCGGTCGGTCTTCTTCGCGTACTCGTTGTAGTCCGGCCACACGGCGGCGAGCTTGTCCCACAGCTTCGCGCGCTCCTCGCCTTCGAGGGTCCGGGCGCGCGCGGTGAACTTGTCCGCCTTGACCTGGGCCTTGACCTCGGGGTTGGCCTGCAGGTTCTTGTACCAGCCCGGGTCCTCCGGCGCGCCGCCCTTCGAGGCCACGATCACCGGGTTGTTCTGCTCGTCGAACTGGTAGATCAGCGCGAACTTGCGGTCCTCGCCGGTCTTGCGGCCCTTGGTGGTGAGGATGAGGCAAGGCGCGCCCTTCTCCCAGTCGTGGCCCACCTCGCCGTCGGTCTCTTCGTAGCGACGGACGTGCTCGTCACCGAAAAGCATGTCTGTGTTCCTCTCGTCCTGGCGTGTACCGGCGCCCTCCCAGTCTGACGCGAACCGGTCGGTCGCGCTGATCAACTCGTGCAGGGTGCCGGGCTCGTCGAACGCGTGACCCGAGTCGCCGACCATCACCAGTTCGGCGGAGGGCAGCACCTGGCTGAGCTCCCACGCGGTGATGGCCGGGGTGACCACGTCGTAGCGTCCCTGGACCAGAACGCACGGGATGTCCCGGAGCTTCCCGGCGTCGCGGAGCAGCTGATCTTCGGCCAGCCAGCCGCCGTGCCGGAAGTAGTGGTTCTCGATCCTCGCGATCGCGAGGGCGAACGCGGGATCGCTGAACGCGTCGATCACCTCGTCCTGGGGACGCAGTTTCACCGTCTCCCCCTCCCAGCGGCTCCACGCGATCGCGGCGGGACCGTGCACGGCGGGATCCGGATGGCTCAGCAGTTCGTGATAGACCTCGATCAGGTTCTCCTGGCGCCGCGAGTACGGCACCGGGGCCAGGAACCGCGACCACGCCTCGGGGAAGAGGAACGCCGCTCCCCCGCCGTAGAGCCATTGCAGTTCCTTCACCCGCAGGGTGGCCACGCCGCGGAGGACGAGTTCCGTGACGCGTCCCGGGTGGGTTTCCGCGTAGGTCAGCCCGAGCACGCTCCCCCACGAGCCGCCGAAGACCATCCAGTGTTCGATGTCCAGATGCTCGCGCAAGCGCTCGATGTCGGCGACCAGGTGCCACGTCGTGTTGACGGAGAGGTCCGCCTCCGGGGTGGCGCAGTTCGGCGTGCTGCGCCCGCAGCCGCGCTGGTCGAAAAGGACGATCCGGTACCGCTCCGGATCGAACAGTCTGCGATGTCTCGGGCCCGAACCGCCGCCGGGGCCGCCGTGCAGGAAAATCACCGGCTTGCCCTCGGGATCGCCGCATTCCTCCCAATAGATCTCGTTGCCGTCACCGACGGGCAACATCCCTTGGACGTAAGGTTCGATTTCCGGATAAAGGCCGAGCATGTCCGCCACTATGCCCCAAACGCCAGCTTGGAGGATCGATGAAGGCCCGCCCCCACGTGACGCTGGAAGATGTGGCGCGCACCGCGGACGTGTCGCTCGCGACCGCGTCCCGCGTACTCAACGGCACCGCCACCGTCCGGGGAGATCTCCGCGAACGAGTGATCGCCGCGGCGGCCGAGCTCTCGTATACCCCCAATGCTCACGCTCAGGCGTTGGCCGGTGGCTCGCAGCCGACCGTCGGAGTGATCTGCCACGACGTCGGCGACCCGTATTTCGCCGCGATCGCGGGCGGGATCATGCGCGCGGCGAGTGAAAACGATCTTCTGGTGATGCTCGCGAGCACGTTCCGCGATCCGGCCAAGGAGGTCGCCTACGTTTCGACGCTGCGTGCCCAGCGCGCGTCGGCAATTCTGCTGATCGGTTCCGCGTTCGAGGACAAGGCGTGGGAAAAGGCGATGGCCGCCGAACTCGAGCCGTACCGGCGCGGCGGCGGGCACGTCGCCGCGGTCAGCAGGCACCGCGGGCTCAAGGTGGACACCGTCCAGCCCGACAACCGGGGTGGCGGCGCCGAACTGGCGAAGGCCCTGCTGGACTTGGGACACCGCCGTTTCGCCGTGCTCGCCGGGCCGAAGAGCCTGACCACCGTCGTCGACCGCCTCGACGGGTTCGCCGCGGAACTGCTGGAGCACGGCGTCGAACTGGCCGAGGACGACGTCTTCGAGGCGGCGTTCACCCGTGACGGCGGCTACGAGGCGATGGAGAAGGTCCTCGCCCGGCCGCGCAAGCAGTGGCCGACGTGCGTGTTCGCGGTGACCGACGTGATGGCGATCGGCGCGATGTCGGCCTTGCGCGACGCCGGTGTCTCCGTGCCCGGTGAGATGTCGATCGCCGGTTTCGACGACATCCCGGTAGTGCGCGATCTCACCCCCGCGCTGACCACGGTCGCGCTGCCGCTGGAGAAGCTGGGCGAACGGGCCATGGACCTGGCGCTCAAGGCCTCCCCCGGCACCCGGCCGCGCGTGGTGAAGATGTCCGGCGAGGTCGTCCTGCGCCGCAGTACCGCGGCCCCCGGTCGCTGAAACCCTTGTGTGCGGCCCGCGGGGTGACTTAACGTGGTCCGAGAAAGCGCTTTCTCACACCCGCGCCACGGAGACCCGATGACCTTGATCGCCCTTCCCACCGCCGACGGCGGCCTGGCGGAGTGGACGCCGCGAGGGGCCGAAACGCCCGCGAAACCGGCGACGCCGCCGACCTCCCGGATCGCCTACGCGGCCGCGCACGTGGTCGCCGACCCGCTCGCCCCCGCCGACCCCGAAGAAGGCGCGGTGCTGGACTGGGACACCACGCTCGCCTTCCGCGAGCACCTGTGGTCCTGCGGTCTCGGCGTCGCCGAAGCCATGGACACCGCGCAGCGCGGGATGGGCCTGGACTGGGCCACCACCAAGGACCTGATCCGCCGCACCGGGGCGCTCGCCGCCGGACGGCCGTGGGTGGCGGGTGTCGGCACCGATCAGCTCCCCGACGGCGAGGCCACCGCCGGGTCCATTGTGGACGCCTGGCGCGAGCAGCTGGATCTGGTCGGCGAGGCGGGCGCGATCCCGGTCGTGATGGCCAGCCGCGCGCTCGCCGCCTCGGCTTCCGGGCCCGCGGATTACCATGCCGCGTACGGGAAACTGCTCTCCGGCGCGGACCGCCCGGTCCTGCTGCACTGGCTGGGCGAGCAGTTCGACCCGGCACTGGCGGGTTACTGGGGCCACGGCGACGTCCGCAAGGCGGCCGAGGAACTGGGCAGGCTCTGCGCCGAGCACGCCGGCGTGATCGCCGGGGTCAAGGTTTCGGTGCTCGACGCGTCGATCGAGACCGAATTCCGCCGCGCGCTGCCCGAAGGCGTCAAGTGCTACACCGGCGACGACTTCAACTATCCGGAGCTCATCGCCGGAGACGACCAGGGCCACAGCGAAGCGCTGCTGGGCATCTTCGACGCCGTCGCGCAGGTCGCCGGTGCCGCGCTCGCCCGCCTCGACGAGGGCGACAAGGCCGGTTTCCACGGCCTGCTCGACCCGACGGTGGCGCTGAGCCGGGCCATTTTCCGCGCCCCCACGAGGAACTACAAGACCGGCGTCGTCTTCCTCGCCTACCTCAACGGGCACCAGGACCACTTCCGCATGGTCGCCGGCCGCGAGTCGGCCCGCTCCATCACGCATCTGGCCGAACTGCTGCGCCTGGCCGACGCCGCGGGCGCGCTCACCGACCCGGAGCTGGCCGTCGCGCGGATGCGGCCGCTGCTGGCCGCGGCGGGGGTGGCCTGATGGACCGGTTGAGCCTGAACCAGATCACCACCAAGGCCTGGTCGCTGCCGGAGGCCGTCGCGGGCTGCGCCGAGGCGGGCGTCCGCTGGATCGGCCTGTGGCGCGACAAGGTCGCCGAGACCGGCGTCGAGGAAGCCGCCCGGCTGCTCAAGGAGTACGACGTCGGCGTGTCGTCGTTGTGCCGTGGCGGTTTCTTCACCGGGGTCACCCCGGAAGGGTCTCCTGTGGACGGTGTCGCGCAGACCAGGGAGGCGATCGACGAAGCCGCCGCGCTGGGCGCGGACGTCCTCGTCCTGGTCGTCGGTGGGGTGAACGGCAGCCTGAAGTCTTCGCGGCAGCGGGTCGCGGACGCGGTCGGCGAGCTGGCGCCGTACGCCGGTGAGCGCGGGGTCCGCCTCGGCCTGGAACCGTTGCACCCCATGCAGTGCGCCGAGCGGTCCGTTCTGTCCACTGTGGACGAGGCACTGGCGATCGCGCTGGAGCATCCGGCCGACCAGGTCGGCGTGATCGTCGACGAGTTCCACGTGTGGTGGGACCCGCGCATCGAGGAGTCGATCGCGGCGGCGGCGGGGCGGATCGCCGGATTCCACGTCTGCGACCAGAAGGTGCCCCTGACCGACACCCTGCTCGGCCGGGCGCTGCCCGGTGACGGCCCGATCGATCACCGGCACCTGAAGGCCTGTGTCGAGGCCGCCGGGTACACCGGTCCGATCGAGGTCGAGGTGTTCGACGCCGACCTCTGGCGCCGCCCCGGTGGCGAGGTGCTCGCGGAGACCGTCCAGGCCTACCGCGACCACGTTTCCTGACGAAAGTAAGGGTCGCTCGCTGCCCAAGGTCCGCTGTCCGGGCGGCCGTGGTCTCCTACCGTTCGCGGCATGAAACCACGGCTGCTCTGGTGGCTGGGCACAGCGTTGCTCCTGCTCGCCGTCCACACCGACTGGAACGTTCCGCTCGCGGCCTGGGTGTTCCCGGTCTTCCTCCTCCGCTACGCCCGGCTGGTGCCCACGCGCCGCGCGATCCTGATGGTGGGCCTGTCCCTGCTGATCGGGCAGGTGTTCTGGCTCGGTGTCACCGGCCTGCTGTTCGTGCTCTCCGCACTGCTCGCCTTCACCTTGCTCGCCGTGCTGCAGACGACGGCGTTCCTCGCCGACCGTCTGCTCGCCGGCCGCGCCGGCCCGGTGAGGACGCTGGTGTTCCCAGTGACGCTCGTCGCGGGTGAATACCTCTTCACGGTGATCACCGGATTCGGGGACTTCGGCGCGCTCGGCAGCACGCAGTCCACGAACCTGCCGCTGCTCCAAACGGCGTCCGTCACCGGCGTGTACGGCCTCACCTTCGTCATGGCGTGGTCCGCCTCGGTGGCGAACATCGTTTGGGCGGAAGGGTGGCGGCCGGTCAACCGCACGGTCGTCGTGCACCTTTGCCTGCTCGGCGTGGTGTTCGCCGCCGGTGGCGCGCGGTTGCTGTTCGACGCTCCCACGACGAAGACGGTGCGGGTCGCCGGGATCAGCCCGTCGGCCGAGGCGGACCGATCGAGTTCCGGCGCGCTGGAACGGATCGGTGTGAAGTACTGGCGTGCCGAAGAAGTCGTCGCCGCCGACCCGGCCGCGGTCGGCGCCGCGTTCGCGCCGGTCACCGAAGATCTCGTGACGAGGACCCGGCAGCAGGCGTCGGCGGGGGCGAAGATCGTGCTCTGGCCGGAAACCCACGCCAGTGTGCTGGAGCGAGACCAGGCGGCCTTGCTCGCCCGCGTGGGCACCGAAGCGAAGCAAGCGGGGATCCACGTCGGACTCGCGTACTCGCTCTACACCGCGCAGGCTCCGTTCATCCGCAACGTGGCCGTGCTCGTCGGGCCGTCCGGCGAGGTGCTGTGGACCTACGACAAGACGCATCCGACGCCGATGGAGCCGATGACCCCCGGCCCGGGCATCGTCCCCACCGCCGATTCTCCGTACGGACGGATCGCGTCGGTCATCTGCTATGACGCGGATTTCCCCGGTCTGATGCGCCAAGCCGCGGACAAGGGGACCTCGCTGATGCTCGTCCCCGCCAACGACTGGCCGGGCTTCGGCTCACTGCACGCGGAAAAGGCCGTCTTCCGCGCGGTGGAGAACGGATATCCGCTCTTCCGGCACTCCACCCACGGGAATTCCACAGCCGTGGACGGTCAGGGCAGGGTGCTCGGCCACGCCGGCTACTACCGCACGAATCAGCAGACGCTCGTCGCCGATCTGCCGGTGCAGCCGAGAACACAGACCGTGTACGCCCGTGTCGGTGACGTGTTCGCCTGGCTGTGCCTCGCGGCCGCCGCGCTCTGTCCTTTATGGACATATCGAAGGAAACGTTAGCGCCCCGTTACGGAAGGCGTGGTGTTCCTAACGTCGAAGCCGAAAAGAACAGTGTTCAACGGTTAAGCTCCCCCGCATGCCGAAACTGCTGGTGGTGGAAGACGACGACGCGATCGGCGGCGTCCTCGAATCGACCCTCCGTCTGCACGGCTACGAGGTCTCCTGGCAACGCGACGGCCGCACCGCGCTCGCGGCCGCCGCGGACGGCGACATCGACTTCGTCCTGCTCGACCTCGGGCTGCCGGATCTGGACGGGGTCGAGGTCTGCCGTCGGCTGCGGGCGGAGCTGCCCGGCGCCGTCCTGGTCATCCTGACCGCGCGGCAGGAGGAGATGGACGTCGTCGTGGGCCTGGAGGCCGGCGCCGACGACTACCTCACCAAACCCATCCGCCTCGGCGAACTGCTCGCCAGGGTGCGGGCGCATCTGCGGCGCGGGACGGCGCCGCCGGAGAGCAGGCCCGCGATCGCCATCGGCTATCTGCGGGTGGACACCGCCGGCCGCCGCGTCAGCGTCGGCGGCAAGGAGATCGCGTTGCGGGCCAAGGAGTTCGACCTGCTCGCCCGGCTGGCCGAACAGCCGGGCGTCGCGGTCAGCCGCGACACCCTGATGTCCGAGGTGTGGGACGCGCATTGGTACGGCTCCACGAAGACGCTCGACGTCCACATCGCGGCGCTGCGCCGGAAGCTGACCGAGTCGGCGCCCACGCCCGAGCAGGCGCCCAGGATCTCGACCCTGCGCGGCCACGGCTACCGCCTCGAACAGCCCTTCGAGAGTCAGTAATTCCGCAGGTCGGAGACCTCGTCGCGGGCGGCGAGCTGCGCGATCCGGGCCGACGCCGCCACGCACGACACGATCACCACGAGCGCCAGCAGCCCGAAGTAGCCGTGCGGCGAAGGCACCCTCTCCACCTTCGAGACGAAGACGAACAGCACGCCCAGCAGATGCCCGGCGATCAGGCCACCGCCGCCGACCACCAGCGCGTCGCCCGCGATGAACGCCGCCACCTGCCGCCGTTTCCCGCCGAGCGTGCTCACGATCAGCAGGTCGCGGCGCCGTTCATTGAGGGCCGCCCCGAACGACGGCCCGGCCGCGGCGGCCGCGAGGATCAGGGAGGCGATCAGGTCCACCTCGGCCTCGCCGCAGCCGTCCCTGGTGAGGGCGGTCGCGATGGCGAACGCCACCGCCAGCGCGACCAGCACCACCGACCGCGCCAGTAGCGCGCTCCGCCACGAAATGGACAGCGCGATCACTCCCGCGAGTCCCGAGACGAGCGGCCGGAGTATCCCGCCGATCGCCCGCTTCCCCTTCCGCAGCCCCAGTTCCACCAGCCGCCACAGCAGCATCGTGCCGCCCGCCCAGCCGAACAACGGCCAGACGAAGGCGAGCGCGAGCAGGATGAAGTCGAGGCCGTAGGGCGACCACCAGGGCGGCCCGCCGTCGGCCGGGACGAAATACCACTCGCGCAGCACCGGGGGCAGGATGGCGAGTGCCGCGACGAGCACTCCGGCGACCAGCAAGAGAACGATTTCCCGGACGACGGCTATGCCCGTGCCCGTCGAAAAGCCACAGGCCAGGGACACGATGCTCCCGGCCACGCCGCCGGCGAGCCCCGCCACCGCGGCTTCGGCGGCGGCCAGCCCGATCACCTGCCCGCCGGTGGCGCCGCGGGCGCGCAGCAGGTCCTGATCCGCCCGCAGCACCCTCGCCGAGGGGGTGGACAGCAGCACCACGAGCACCATCGCGGGTATCCAGCGCGGCGCCGGGGTCCAGGTCCAGTCGTGCACGGCGAGCAGCGTGGTCACGATCGCGACCCCGGCCGCGGGCACGCCGAGCCGGGCGGGGCGCACGCGCGCGATCCCGCCGACCCACAACGCCATCGCCGCCATCACCGGTCCAGCACCAGCTTCCCGTCGACCATGGCCCAATGTTCGCCGAAGAGCCCGGCCGGGGCAGGCTCGGCCGTCGCCACCAGCAATCCGGCGGCCAGCTGGTCCGCGGCGCGCACGAGCCTGCCGAGGAGCCGCTCGCCCTCGCGCTGGTCGAGCCAGCCGGCCGGGTCGTCGGCGAGGATCAGTTTCGGGGCGGGCGCGAGTGCCCTGGCCAGGATGGCGAGCCGGATCTGCTCGCCGGTCAGGTCGCGGGGCGCCTTCTTGGCGAAGCCGTCGAGACCCACGAGTTCCAGCGCGCCGTCGACGGCGTCACGGACCGCCGTGCCGGTCCGCCCGGCGAGGACGAGCGGCAGGGCGACGTTGAGCCGGACGTCGAGGTCGCGCAGCAACCCGCCGTCCTGCAGCACCAGTCCGATCAGGTCGGGGCCGGGCGGCGACGGCTCGAAGGCGGGCCAGTCGACGGTGCCCGCCGTCGGTTTCTTCATCCCGGCGAGCAGATGCAGCAGCGTGGTCTTCCCGGCGCCCGCCCTGCCGGTCACCACCGCGCGGGTGTCCGCGGCGATCGCGCAGGTGACGCCGTGCACGGCGACCACGGCGGTCAGCCCGGAACCGTAGGTATGTGCCAGCTCGTCGGCGCGGACGAGTGGCGGCGTCACGCCACTCTCACGATCCGCTGCGCGGCCGCCGCGATCTCGGGGTCACGGGTCGCCACGACGACGGCCGTCCCGCGGGCCGCGACGGCGCACAGCAGATCCATGAGTTCGAGCGCGGCGAGCCCGTCGAGTTCGCCGGCGGGTTCGTCGGCGACGAGCACCTCGGGCGCCCCGGCCAGCGCGACGGCGACTCCCGCCCGCGCGCCTTCCAGCGCCGACAGCGTGTCCGGGTAGTCGTCGCCCCGTCCGGCCAGCCCGACCAGTTCGAGCAGGTCGTCGGCGGAGCGGAGGGAGCGGCGGCCGGCGAGCCTGCCCGCCAGCACGACGTTCCGCCCGACGGTGAGGTGATCGAAGAGGTTCCCGCGCCGGAGCAGCACGCCTGTCCCGGGAGCGCCGATGGGGGCCTCGCCGCCTCCTGCGGGCAGCACGGCCACACACTCGCCCGGGACGGCGAACCGGACGAGGGGGACGGATCCGGGCCCCGGGCCTGCCATGACGGCGGCACGTCGGCGCATGGCCCCAAGGTAAAGCGAAAGGGGTCAACATCGCCTTGATCTCAGGTCAACGGACGGCAAAATATCGCGTCGGGTGGGTGATCCTCTCGCTCTTCGGCCACACTCTGAGCGTGCGCCGCCGGATCGTCACCCTCACCGTGCTGGCCGCGGTGCTGGCGATCACCCTGTTCGGGGCGCCGTTGGCGGTCGCGGTCGCCAGGTTCCACGAGGGCAACTCCACCCACGACCTCGAACGGGTCGCGGACACCGTCGTTCTCAGCGTCACCGGCGACCTGGCCAACGGCCGGATCCCGGAGCTGAGACCGGTCAAAGAGGAGGAAGGCCGGATCCGGGGGATCAGGGTCGCGGTCTACACGCCGACCGGCAGGCTCCTGGCGGGCAACGGCCCGGCCAGCGAAGACCGCTTCGTCCGCGAAGCGCACTACACCGACATGGCGACCGGCATCCGTGAAGACGAGGTCGTCCTGGCCGTCCCGGTGCTCAGCGGACCGTCGCTGGTCGGGGTGGTCCGCGCCGCCCATCCCCGGTCGGAGCTGGACGCCAAGATCCGCCTGACCTGGCTGAAGATGATCGCGCTCGGCGGCATCGCGATCGGCGCGAGCTGGCTGATCGGGCGCCGGATCGCCACCCGGCTGGCGCGGCCGCTGGAGGATCTGGCCGCCACCGCCGAACGGCTCGGCGAGGGCGACTTCAGCGTCCGCACCCGCCGGACCGGGGTCCGCGAGATCGATCAGGTCGCCGAAGCGCTCGACGTCACCTCCGAGCGGATCGGCGAGACACTGGACCGCGAGCGGACCTTCTCCTCCGACGCCTCCCACCAGCTGCGGACGCCGCTGACCGGACTGCGCCTGCAACTGGAGGCGGCGCTGGAAAGCCCCGACCGCGACCCCTACGCGACGATCCGGGACGGCATCGCCTCGGCCGACCGGCTCGAACGCACCATCGACGACCTGCTCGCGCTGGCCAAGCAGACGCGGGCGCCGCGCGCGCTGCTCGACCTGGGCAAACTCTTCGAAGAGGTCCGCCAGACCTGGCACGGCCTGCTCGCCGGACGCGGCCGCGCGCTGCGGATCAGCGGCCGTGACGCGCTGCCGGCGCGGGCGGCGGACGCGGCCGTGCGGCAGGTGCTGGCCGTACTGCTGGACAACGCGGCGACCCATGGGCGCGGCACGGTGTCGGTCCTCGCGCGCGACGCCGGGGACGCGCTGGCCATCGACGTGAGCGACGAGGGCGCCATCGAGGACGGGCGCGATCCGTTCGCGACCGCCGACCGGACCGAGGACCACGAAGGCAACGGGATCGGGCTGCGGCTGGCGCGGAGCCTCGCCGAGGCGGAAGGCGGGCGGCTGCGCCTGACCAGCCCGGCGCCGACGACGTTCACACTGCTGCTGCCCGCCGAACGCCCCTCGCCGAAAGAAGAAGGCCCGGGCCTGGCGAGCTAGGGGGGGTTACTCGCCAGGCCGGGCCGGTAGGAGGCAAACGCGCCCCGACAGCGCGCACGGCATGCCACCTGACTGAAGACGGTAAAGACCAGCGGGCCAACAGACGGTACACGCCGGATTAACTGACACTTTGCTTTTGAATGTCACAGCGCTTTTCGATGTCGAAAGGGATCCAGAGCCGTTGTCCGGCCGGGCTGAATCGATCGTGGGAAGATTGACCGCATGACCACCGAGCCGGCGCCGAGATGGCGGAGACTGGAACCGGACGAGCGCAAGGAGCAGATCTTCGCCTGCGCGGCCCGCCTTTTCTCCGACCGTCCCTACTCGGAAGTGTCCACTTCGGACATCGCGGCGGAGGCCGGGGTCGCCAGGGGGCTGATCAACCATTACTTCGGCACGAAACGCGAGCTCTACCTGGAGATCATCCGGCGGGCGCTGACCGTGCCGCGGCTCGCCGTCGAGATCCTGCCGGACGGGCCGCTCGAACTGCGCGCCGACGTCGCCATCGACTGGTTCCTGGACATGGTCACCAGCCAGGAGAAGATGTGGCTGGCCGCGATCGCGCCGGAGGGCATCGGCCGCGACCTCGAGGTCGAGCGGATCCTCGAAGAAGCCGATCGCGAATCGGCGGACCGGGTGCTCGAAGCCGTCGGCCTCTCCCGCGAAAGCGAGCACGGCCCGGAGCTGAACGCGCTCGTCCGCGCGTTCGGCGGGATGGTCAAGGCGGCGGGCCGCGAATGGCTCGTGCGCGGCGCGCTCGACCGCGCGCAGGTGCACACCCTGCTCAGCAAATCACTGGTCACGCTGGTCGGTGACGTCTTCCCCGAGATCCAGCGAGGCTGAGGAGGGAGAAGCCCCCGGCACCTCGAGGGGGAGGTTGGTGCCAGGGGCTTCGGGACCGGTGACGAGCACCGGTATTCCTCCACACTACGCCGATTCCCTGTCAGGGCTCTGTCAAACGTCCGATTGCGTTCAGCTGGGTGAGCCGGAGTTCGAGACCGTCGAGACAGCGCTGCACGGCGTAATGGTAAAGCCGCTCGTAGTAACCGGCCGCGAGGTCCGGATCCGCGACCAGCTCGGCGACCGACTCGCCCAGCGCCGCCATCCCGGGCAGATCGTCGCGCGTGCGGTACGCCGCGTAGCCCTCGCATCGGTCGAGCTGGAGCGCCATCGCGCTCTCCCGGTCGTCCTCCATCGCGACGAACTGGCAGGCGGTGGCCAGCAGCAGGTTGTAGGCGAACGGCGCCTCGCCGCCGAAGCCCGCCGCGAGCAGACGGCCGATCCCGGCGTTCATGGTCGGCACGGCGGCGGCGACCGACGGGCCGAACAGGGCCAGCCGTCGCGCCGAGCCGGGATAGCGGCGCAGCACGGTCCGCACGGTCGGCAGGAACTCGTCGAACCAGTCCCGCCACGGCAGGGTTTCGCCGGGCAGCTTCAGTTCGCCGACCACCCGGTCCAGCACCGCGACGACGACGGTGTCCCGGTCGCCGACGTGGTGGTAGACCACCGCGGGGTAGGCGTCGACGGCGGCCGCGAGCTGCCGCAACGTCCAGTTCTCCAGGCCCGATTCGGCCGACAGCTCCAGCGCGGCGTCGACGATCCGGTCCTTGGTGACGGCCGGCCGTCCGGAAGCCGCGCGGGACCTCGGCCGGGAGCCCGCGTCTTCGGAGAAAGTCGGCATGCGGGCTACCGTATCCGCATTCGGCTGGTCGGACGGCGGGGGCTTCCGGCAGGATCGGGCCATGCCCCGTGCGCGTGTGAACGGTCTCGAACTCGAGTACGACACCTTCGGCTCCCCCGCGGATCCGCCACTGGTCCTGGTGATGGGACTCGGCGCCCAGATGGTGACGTGGGAGGTCGGCTTCTGCGAACTGCTCGCCGAGGGCGGGTTCCACGTCGTCCGCTTCGACAACCGCGACATCGGCCTTTCGTCCTATCTGGACGATCTCCCCACGCCGGATCTGGCCGCGCTCGCCGCCGGCGACCTGACCTCCGCGCCGTACCTGCTGTCCGATCTCGCCGCCGACGTCACCGGGCTGTTCGACACGCTCGGATTCGCCCGCGCGCACGTCGTCGGCGCGTCGATGGGCGGGATGATCGTGCAGCAGCTCGCGATCGACTCGCCGGAGCGGCTGCTCAGCCTCACGTCGATCATGTCGACCACCGGGGATCCGTCGGTCGGGCATCCGGAGCCCGTCGCGGTCGCCGGGCTGACGCGCCCACCCGCCGCCACCCGGGAGCAGGCGATCGAAGACGGCATCGAATGGTTCAAGCTCGTGGGTTCGCCCGGTCACCCGTCCGACGAAGAGTTCCTGCGCATGAAGGCCACTCGCAACCACGACCGCGCGAATCACCCCGAGGGCGCGCTGCGGCAGGCCGCCGCCGTCGTCGCTTCGGGTGACCGCACGGCGAAGCTGCGCGACGTCCACGTCCCCACGCTCGTCATCCACGGCGAGAGCGACCCGCTGATCAACGTCAGCGGCGGGAAGGCGACCGCGGAAGCTATCCCGGACGCGGAACTGCTGCTGTTCCCCGGTATGGGGCACGAACTGCCGCGGCAGCTGTGGCCCGCGATCGCCGGCGCGATCATCGCGCACGCGCGGAAAGCCTGAGCGGGTCAGGATTCCGTCAAGGTTCCCGGCGGGGCCGTAGGGAACGCGTTCACGCCCGCGGCACGGGCGGTGACGCGGAGTTGACTGGACGGATGAGGAAACCCGAGTGTTTCGGCTTCCCGTTCGGTTGTGCCTCCGTCGTCGTCGCGGCGTCGGTGGCCGGACTCCTCGGTTCGGCGCGACATCACGTCTTTTCCTTGCTGGCTTTGGGTTTGGTCGTACTCGTCACCGGTGTCGCGACAAGCCTGACCGCGACCGCCGGGACGGCGGTGATCGCCTGGGGTGTCCATTCGGGATTCACCGCCGGAACACTCGGCGAGCTCCAGTTCACCGCCGAGACGGGGCTCGCCGCGGCCGTGTTCGCCTCCGCTACCGCGCTCGGCGCCCTCGCCGGAACGGCCCGGCGTTTCGTACGGGATGATGCCGGGTCCGAGTCGCCCCACCCCCTGGAAGGGGCGACCCGGACGCGGCTTTCCGGCCCTGACACACCTGCCCACACCCCTCCGGTGGGCGAATGCGACGGGGATCATCGATCACGGGAAGGTTCCAGCTGGTCCGCTCGTACCCAGGTCGCGTGAAAACCGAGCGGGACACGCTGGGGCAACAGGACCCTGGCCAAGGGTCCGGCAGCGAGATCGGCGGCGTCGAAGACGTCCAGCTCCGAGCGCCCCTCACGCTCGTCCTGGACGAAGGTCACCAGATAGCCGTCGGCGGAACCGGCGGCCGCGCCGTCGCGGGGTGCGAACGGCGCCTCACTGCCCCACCGGCCAGGACCGAAACGGTGTTCGGTCTTGACGCCGGCAAGATTGTCGTAGCACACCAGGCCGTCGAACTTGAGCGTCGACTCCGGCGAGATGTGCACCGCGTAGGAGAAGCGATTCCGGCCGCCGACCACCCTCGAATCGACGGACGGAAATTCGGTGTTGTCGTCGTCGAGCTGGTTCTCCAGGCACTGCCCGGTCCGGAGGTTGAACCGGTAGCGGTGCAGTGAGGCGTCCAGCCGCAGGTACGACAGCATCTTGGCGAGCGGGGTGTGCGCGCCGGACCGCGGTTGCGGGCGCTGGACGCGGCAGACGTCGAGGACGATTTCCTCGCCCTGCTCCCAGGAATTGACGACGTGGTAGATGTAGCACGGGCTGGCTTCGAACCAGCGGATCTGGCTACCGTTACCGTAGCGGGGAAGCACCCCGAAACGACTCGGCAGCGACCGGTCGAACAACAGCCTGTGACGGCCGTTGCGTGCCGCTTCCCTGTCCTGGACCAGCGGTAGATCCATCAGGACGGCGTGGTTCTCGGTGATCGCCATGTCGTGCGGCAGGCGCGGGCCGGGCAGTTCGATGTCGGTCGTGCTCGCGACCTTGCCGTCCGCGCTGATCACGCCGTAGCGCAGGTACGGCGGGCGCGGCCCGTAGTCGAACCAGAACATCTCGCCGGTGCGCTCGTCGACCTTCGGATGGGCCATCATGTCACCGACCAGCGTGCCCAGGAAGTCTTCGGCGCCCAGAGTCTCCAGCGAAAGCGGGTCGACCGAGTACGGCGTGCCGCACATGTACCAGGTGGAGAGCACCTTGCCGCGATGGAAGATCAGGTCGGTGTTGGCGCTGTCCTTGACGTTCAAGCCGTGCGTGTTGCCGAACGGGTTGCCCTTGGGCGATTCCATGACGCCCTTCCAGAGCGCCTTGCCCGCTTCGGATTCGGCTTCGAACGCCTTGGTGCGGACCCAGCGGTTGCGATAGCGGGCCTTGCCGTTCTCCAGATGGACCGCGTGGATCATGCCGTCGCCGTCGAACCAGTGATAGCGCCCCTCCGGCTCGAACCGGGGGTTCGGCCCGTTGCGCAGGTACACGCCGTTGAGGTCCGCGGGGATCTTGCCGATGACTTCGAGATCGCTCGCGTCGATCTCCTCGCCGACCGGGGCGTAGACGCCCATCAGGTACGGGTTGACCTCGGGTTCGCCGGTGGGGGCTGCCACCAGCACCGGCTGCTCGGAGGTGCTCGTCATGACCGAGACACTACGATTGCTGTAGTCAGGTGTCAATAGACTCCTACTGCTGTAGTCAGTAGTACGCTGACCGCGACTCCCCCTCGGAAGGAAGCACGTGACAGAGGCGACGGCGCACCGCGTCAGACCGGCGGGCGATCCACTGCGCCGCGCGCTCGAACTGCTCGGCGATCAGTGGACCTTGCTGATCCTGCAGAGCCTTTTCCTGCGCTTCCGCCGCTACGAGGAACTGCGGCTGCGGCTCGGCATCTCCCCCACCGCGTTGTCCGGGCGGCTGCGCGACATGGTCGACGCGGGCGTGCTCGTCCGCACGCCGTACCGGGACGCGCGCCGCACCCGGCACGAATACCGGCTCACCGAACGCGGCCTCGATCTGTGGCCGCTGCTGATCTCGATCTGGGCGTGGGAACGGGAATGGGTCGAGGGACGGCGTGCCGTACTGCCGACGCTGATCCATCTCGACTGCGAACTGGCCACCTCGGCGCCGCTCGGCTGCGCCTCCTGCGAACGCCGGGTCGACGCCCGCGACGTCCGCGCGCGACGGCTCGACGACACCGGCGTCGTCGAAGCGACGGCGTCGAAACGCTTCCGCCGCAAGGACGCCGAGTCCCTCGCGGGCGATCCGCTGATGTTCTTCCCGGACACCATGGAACTCCTCGGCGACCGATGGTCGACCGGGGTCGTGGTGAGCGCGCTGCTCGGGGCACGGCATTTCTCGGAGTTCGAACGCGAACTGGGCATCGGGCCGAGCGTGCTCTCAGGGCGGCTTTCGCGGCTCGTGGACGTCGGCGTGCTGCGGACCGGGGTCGCGAAGACCCGCACCGACGCGCACGACTACCGGCTGACGGCGAAAGGCCTCGCGTTCTTCCCCGCGCTGGCGTTCATCGCCGAATGGTCGCGGGGTTTCGAGGTCCCCGGCCAGGAGCCGGACATCACGCTGGAGCACGTGGACTGCGGCAACCGGCTGAAGCCGATCCTGCTGTGCGATCACTGCTGGCACCCGCTGCTGCGGGACCGGGTCCGGTTCGGCGGCCCGGTCCAGCTGCCCGCGCCGTCCAGGTGACGTAAATCGACTCGCCAAGCCGGTCGGTTCCTGACAGGCTGGCGTGGTCACACGTCGTCACCTCGGAGGTAAGAATGACTGAACCCGCACCGTCCCCGGCGGATGGCGAAGAGGACGACACGAAGCGCAAGTTCCGCGAGGCCCTGGAGCGCAAGCAGGCTCAGGCCCGCTCCGGCTCGTCGCACGAGAACGGCGGCGGGAAGAACCTGCACGCGCACGGTCCGGCGGCGAACAAGCGCACCTTCCGTCGCAAGAGCGGCTGAGTCCCCGGCACACCCAAGTGCCATGAAAGGTCCTTTCCTTGCAAAATTTGCAAGGAAAGGACCTTTCATAGCGTTCAGGGGGCCGCGTTCAGGGGAGCTACACGGTCAGGATCGACCGCAGCCCGCCGACCTCGGCCATCCGGCGTTCGGCCAGCCGGTCCGCCGCCGTCGCCGGCGGGACACCGTCGGCCTTCGCCAGCGCGAAGACCGCCTTGGTGGTGTCGAAGATGGCCGTCGTCTTGCGCTTGGCCCGCGCGAAGTCGAAGCCGCGCCGCTCGTCGTCGACCTGGATCACGCCACCGGCGTTGACCAGGTAGTCCGGCGCGAAGAGGATGCCGCGGTCGTCGAGCTGCTTGCCGACGCCCGGATGCGCGAGCTGGTTGTTGGCCGCGCCGCAGACGATCTTGGAGCGGAGCAGGCCGACGGTCTCGTCGGTGAGCACCCCGCCCAGCGCGCACGGCGCGAAGACGTCGAGTTCGGTGCGGATCAGCGCGTCGAGGTCTTCGACGACCTCGACCCCGGGGTACGCCGCTCGGGTGCGCTCGATCGCCGCGGGCGAGACGTCGGTGATGACCACCTGCGCGCCCGCCTCGATCAGATGCCCGACCAGGATGTGCCCGACCTTGCCGACCCCGGCGACGCCGACCTTGCGGCCCGCGAGCTCCGGGACACCCCAGACGGCGTCCGCGGAGGCGCGCATGCCCTGGTAGGTACCGAAAGCGGTGAGCACCGAGGAGTCGCCTGCGCCGCCGTTCTCCGGCGAGCGGCCCGTGACGAACTCCGATTCACGGGCGACGACGTCCATGTCCTGCACGTAGGTGCCCACGTCGCAGGCGGTGATGTAGCGGCCGCCCAACGTCTGGACGAACCGGCCGAAGGCGCGAAGCAGCGCTTCGGTCTTGTGCTTCTGGGGGTCGCCGATGATGACGGCCTTGCCGCCGCCGAGGTCCAGCCCGGCGAGCGCGTTCTTGTACGCCATCCCCTTCGACAGCGCGAGGACGTCCGCGAGCGCGGCGTCTTCGGATTCGTAGGGGTAGAACCGGGTCCCGCCCAGTGACGGCCCGAGCGCCGTCGAGTAGATCCCGATGATGGCCTTCAGGCCGGTGGCCTGGTCTTGACAGAAGACGACCTGTTCATGGCCGGTACCTTGGCCGAACACTTCGGTCACTGTGGTGACTCCTTGTCCTGGAGTGCACGCTGCTTGTGGCTCACGTGCGAAGTTCCTGCAACAAGGCACAGCCCCCGACGAAGGTCGTCCGGCGGCGACGGTGCCACATCGCAAACCTAGATCGCCCCGGTCCGTTCGCCAAGCCGGGGGCGAGGTGTCTCAGCCGGTGACGACCTCTCGAAGGACGTGGAGCGCGGAATCGAGCTGCCGGTCGGACAGATACGGGGCCGGCCCGAACCTCAGGTACGCGCCGCGGCTGTCGGTCCGGACGCCGCGTTCGGCGAGCGCGGCCTGCAGCGCACCGGCGTCGGCGCACTTCAGCGACAGGAAGCCGCCGATACGGTCCAGCGGCGTCTCCCTGTCGCGGGTGATGACGTCCTCGGGCAACCCGAGCCGGTCGAAGCCCTCGGCGAGGAAGCCCACCTGGTGCCGCGACACCTCGCGCAGGAATTCGGGCGTGAGCCCGTGCTCGGCGAAGAACCGGAAGACGCGAGCGCCCCGGTAGTGGCTCGTCGGGTCGTAGGTCGCACCGGCGAACCTGTCCGATCCGGCGGCGTAGGCGATCTGGCCGGGCCGGCGCTCGTCCGCGAGCGCGCCGAACTCGGCGTACCAGCCGGTGACGACCGGCCGCAGTTCCTGCGCATGCGCGGGCATCCGCAGGAAGCAGTTGCCCTCGCCGAGCTGGAGGTACTTGTACCCGCCGCCGAGCACCCAGGCGTTGGTGAGCCCGAGGTCGTGCAGCGAGAACGGGACGACGCCGAGCGCGTGGTAGGCGTCGACGACGAGGTTCACCGACTTCGAAAGGCAGACGTCGGCGAGATGCGCGAGGCCCGGCACGAGCCGGGAGGTCTCGAACAGCACGGCCGAGACGAGCACGGCGGCGGTGTCTTCGGTGACCTCGGCCGCGACACGTTCGGCCAGCGTGGCGACCGGCGCCGCGGGGACGCGGACCACCTCGACGCCTTCCTCCGCCAGCCTGCCCAGCTGACGGCGCAGGGTGTGGAACTCGCCGTCGGTGGTGACCAGGCGCGGGCGGCGAGGCAGGTCCATCGCCGAGAGGAACCGGATCACCAGGTCGTGGGTGCTGGCACCGAGCGCGATGGCGCCGTGCGGATCGCCGAGCAGCGCCCGGAACCCGGCCCGCATCTCGTCGGCCTTCGCGAAGGCACGGTCCCATTTCGTGTCGACCTCTTCGGCCGCGTCGGCGAAGGCTTCGAGAAGACCTTCCCGCGCGACGTCCGGCCACGCCTGATGCGAGTGCCCGGTGAGCAGGATCCGGTCCGCCACACCGAAGGCCTGATAGTGCTCCGCGAGCGCGTTGGGCTCGCGGCGGAGTTCGTCGAGGTTCGTCAAAGCCTGCTCCGCACCGCCCAGAGATCCGGGAACATCGGGGAGAAAAGCGTCGTACGCAGATAGTGCGCGCCCGACGAACCCCCCGTCCCGGTCTTGTCTCCGATGGTGCGCTCGACCATCTTCACGTGCCGATACCGCCACTCCTGCATCCCTTCGTCCAGATCGACCAGGTGCTCCGCCACGACGGACGGCCCGGTGTCGTCGCGGTAGACCCGCAACAGAACCTCTTGGAGCGCCGGAGAGGGTTCGAGTGGCTTGGTGACATCGCGCCCGGTCGGGACGTCGTACTCCTTCACCGCGAGGTAGGTGACGAAGGAGTCGAAGAGCGACGGCCGTGACATCGCGTCCGCGATCTGGGCGCGCTGTTCACCGCCTTCGGGGTAATGCGCGAACACCCGCTCGTCCCGGCGGCCGAGGACGGCCTCCAGGACACGGAACTGAGCCGACTGGAACCCGCTCGAAGCGTCGAGTCGCGCACGGAAACTGGTGAACTGGCTCGGAGTCATCGTCTCGAGCACATCGATCTGCGCGACCACCACCTTGAAGATAGTCAGGATTCGGCGCAAAGTGCGGACGGCGTGAGCGGTGTTACCCGCTTCGAGTTGCTCCTGCAGGTAAAGCGCCTCGTGGAGAACTTGTTTGAACCAAAGTTCATACACTTGGTGGATCACGATGAAGAGCAATTCGTCGTGCTCGTCGGACCGCGGATGCTGTGCGTCCAGCAATTCGTCCAGCGAAAGGTAGGACGTGTAACTCAATGCGGCCTGAGTGTCGTTCATTTTTCTGTCACTCCATCGATATCGCGCCGACCGTGATCGCGCTGCCAGGGCGCACTCTTCCCGATCAGCGCACGTTGCCCACGACGGCGCCCTGCCATCGCGATCACGGGGCCTTCCGGCCGAAAACGGCGCGACCCCGAAAAGATCAAGAGCCCCTTCCGGTCACCTGTCACTTTTCAGTCACCTCGTCGAAATGGCGTTGCGCCGCCGGGGCCAGCGCCTGATAGAGATCATGGAACAACTCGACCGCCGCCGCCCGGCACGGCGGAGCGGGCACCAGCCCGACCGGAAGCTCCGGATCGAGCGACGGGAAGGCGCGGAACGTGTGCGTCAGCCAGGTTCGGACCTGGAACGCCTCGGCGTCAGGCAGGTCGCCTGAATATCCGCCGAAATCTCGGACGAAAGCGTCGTAACGCGCGGCGAGGCCGTCGAGGTTCCACGCCCGCGCGGCGAACCGCCGGACATCGAGACCCGCCGAGGGCTTCCCGAGCATCAGCCCGGCGTGTTCGGCGACGTCCAGTTCGGCCAGCAGGGCGAGCACCTCGGCCTCGCGGTCGTGCGGGGCGATCCAGGTGCCGTCCTGTACCGGGCCGAAACCGAGGAAGCGCAGCCGCCGCACCAACCGCTCCCTGGCCTGGCGGCGGCTTTCCGGGATGCTCTGCCACAGCACCGTCCACTGCCCGACCTCGCGCTCGCGCCTGCCGAGGGAGAAGATCCGGCGGTCGCCGTCCTCCAGCAGCGCGATCGTGCGGCGGGTCAGCGAGTAGTGGACGAGCCTGCCCGCCTTGTGCCGCGCGAGCAGGTCGCGGCGGGCGAGCCGGGCCAGCGCGATCCGCGCGGCGCCGTCGGAGAAGCCGAGCCCGGCGAGCACGCCGACCAGGCCGCCGGACCAGACACGACGGCTCTCGCGCGGCGACACGTAGGTGCCGAGCAGCGTCATCACCAGTTCCTGGGGACCTGGGTCGCCGTGGGGCGGGGCCGATTCGGGCATGAGCGCAACTCTATACACCTCAGGCCGCTGCGGTGTAGCTTGATTCGAGTGACGTACTTCGCGGAGTTGAGCTCGCGTCAGGTGGCCGCACTCGCGTCCGACGCGCGCGTTCCCGTGCTGCTGCTCCCGGTGGGCGCCGTCGAGCCGCACGGACCGCACGCGCCGCTGGGCACCGATCCCCTGATCTCGCGCGGGATGTGCGAACGTGCCGCCGCGCGGCTGGCCGGCGATCCCGGTCTGCGCGTGCTGATCCTGCCCGAGGTGCCGTACGGGGTGACGCGGTTCGCCGCCGGGTTCGCGGGCGGCGTCTCGATCGGCGAAGAGACCCTGTACGCGCTGCTGACCGAGATCTGCGGCGCCCTCACCGAACAGGGACTCACCCGGATTCTGCTGGTCAACAACCATTTCGAACCGGCACATCTGGCCGTACTGCGCCGGGTGGTGGAGACGGCGGGCGTCGGCTTCGTCGACCTCGTCCGTCGCCGGTACGCCGCGCGGCTCACCGACGAGTTCCGCTCGGGCGAATGCCATGCCGGGCAGTACGAGACGTCGCTGGTGCTCGCCGACCGGCCGGATCTCGTCGACGCCACCGTCCAGCGCGCGCTGCCCGCGGTCCACGTCGACCTGGCGCGCGGCGGGGTCACGGATTTCGCCTCGGCCGGGATGACCGAGGCCTACTGCGGAACCCCCGCCCAGGCGACCGCCGAGGAAGGCGAGAAGACCTTCTCGGTGCTCACCGACATCCTGGTCGAAGCGATCCGGGAGCTCGTATGACCTTCAATCTGGCGACCCATTTCGTCGACCGTCTCCCCGGGCAGCGGACGGCGTTGCTGTGCGGCGACGAGGAAATCACGTACGCGCAGCTCGGGGCACTGGTGAACCGCGCTGGGAACGTGCTGCGGGAACTCGGTGTCCGAAGTGGACAGCGGGTCCTGCTGGCGCTGAACGACGGCGTCGAGTTCGTGGCCGTCTGGTACGCGGCGCAGAAGATCGGCGCGGTCACCGCCGAGGTCTATTCCTTCCTGCAGCCCAAGGATTACGCGTACTACCTCGGCTACACCGAGGCCGTCGTCGTCATCGCGGACGCCTCGACGTTGCCCGCGCTGCGCGAAGCCGGGGCACGGAACCTGCTGGTCGTCGGCGACGTGGAGTTGCTGCCCGGCGAGCACTCGTTCTCCACGCTGACCGCCTCGGCACCGGACGAGCTGGAAGCCGCGCCGACCACACTCGACGACGTCGCGATCTGGAAGTTCACCACCGGCAGCACCGGTGCGCCCAAGGCGTGCGTGCACCCCGCGCGCAGCGCGCTGGAAAGCTTCGACCGGTACGCGCTCGGCGTGCTCGGACTCCGCGAGGACGACCGCGTGCTGGCCGTGCCGAAGCTGTTCTTCGGCTACGCGCGCGATTTGACGGCCTTGTTCCCGTTCGGCGTCGGCGCGTCCGGCATCGTCTTCCCGCAGCGCAGCACTGCCGACCTGCTGTTCTCGCTGATCGAGCGCTACCGGCCGACGATCCTGGTCAACGTGCCGACCATGATGAGCGCGATGATCGCCCATCCGGCGGCGTCTACTGTGGACATGAGCTCCCTACGGCTGGCGACATCGGCGGGCGAGGGGTTGCCGTCCGAGCTGCATCGCAAGTGGGACAACCTGTTCGGTGTCCCGGTGATCGACGGGATCGGCTCGTCGGAGGCCTACCACATCTACCTGTCCAACGTGCCCGGCGCGCAGCGGGTCGGCAGCCTCGGCCGCGAGGTCCCCGGCTACACCGCCCGCGTGCTGGACGAGAGCGGCGATCCGTTGCCGGACGGGGAGATCGGCACCCTGGAGGTGACCGGCCCGACCATCGCCCGCGAGTACCACGGCGACGCGGAGAAGACCGCGCGGACGTTCCACGGCGACACCCTGCGCACCGGCGACCTGTTCAGCCGCGACACCGACGGGTACTTCCATCACCACGGCCGCGCCGACGACCTGCTCAAGGTGTCGGGCGTGTTCGTCGCGCCGAGCGAGATCGAAGACTGTCTCATCGGTCATCCCGCCGTCGTCGACTGCGCGGTGCTGGGCGTGACCGTCGACGGCCTCGTCGTCCCGCGGGCGTGCGTCGTCCTGGCCGAGGGCGCTTCCGTCACGGCCGAGGAACTCAAGGACCACGCGCGGGCAAACCTGGCGAAGCACAAATACCCGCGCGAGGTGGTCTTCGTGACCGAACTCCCCCGCACCGCCAACGGAAAACTCGATCGGCGCGCGCTGCGCCGGGTGGAGGCAGAGTGAGCAGGATCGTCGTCGTCACCGGCGGGACCCGCGGGATCGGCGCGGCCATCGCCGCCCGGTTCCGGGCCGCCGGCGACAAGGTGCACGCCCCCGGCCGGGCCGACTGCGACGTCACCGACGAAGACGCCGTCGCGCGGTACTTCGACGGTCTCGGCCCGGTGGACGTGCTGGTGAACAACGCCGGGATCTCGGCGAGCGCCCCGCTGGCGAAGACGTCGCTGGAGCAGTGGCGGACCCAGTTCGAGGTCAACGCGACCGGCGCTTTCCTGTGCACGCGGGCGGTTCTGCCCGGAATGCGGTCGCGCGACACCGGGCGGATCGTCACCGTCGCCTCGACGGCGTCGCATATCGGCTACCGCTACACGGCCGGCTACACCGCGTCGAAGCACGCCGCCGTCGGCCTGATGCGGGCGACCGCCGCGGAACTGGCGGGCACCGGTGTCACCGCGAACGCCGTGTGCCCGGCCTTCGTGCGCACGGACATGACGGCCGCCTCCGTCGCCCGGATCCAGGAACGGACCGGCCGCGACGAAGCCGACGCGGAAGCCGCCCTCGCCGCCGCGTCGCCGCTCGGCCGCCTGCTCGAACCCGACGAGGTCGCCCACGCGGTGACCTTCTTCGCGGCGCCCGAAGCCGCCGCGATCAACGGACAGACACTCGTCCTCGATGGAGGTGGGATCCAGTCATGAGCCCGTTCCGCGCCACGCCGCCGATCACGACGGACTGGGAGCACTTCGAGTTCACCGTGGACGACGGCGTCGCCACGGTCACCTTGAACCGCCCCGACAAACTGAACGCGCTCACCTTCGACAGCTACGCCGACCTGCGCGACCTGCTGGCCGAACTGCCGCATCGCGGCGACGTCCGGGTGTTGGTCATCACCGGGCAGGGGCGTGGTTTCTGCTCCGGCGGCGACGTCGAAGAGATCATCGGCGAACTGCAGAAGATGGAGTCCGCGGAACTGCTGGAGTTCACGCGGATGACCGGCGCGGTGGTGAAGGCACTGCGGGAATGCCCCATCCCGGTGATCGCCGCGGTGAACGGTGTCGCCGCGGGCGCGGGCTCGGTGATCGCGCTGGCGAGCGACTTCCGGCTGCTGGCGTCGTCGGCGAAGTTCGCCTTCCTGTTCACGAAGGTCGGCCTGGCCGGTGCGGACATGGGCTCGGCGTATCTGCTGCCGCGCCTGGTCGGGCTGGGCCGGGCGACCGAACTGCTGATGCTGGGCGACAAGATCGACGCCGCCCGGGCCGAGACCATCGGGCTGGCCTCGAAAGTGGTTCCCGACGACTCGCTGGCTTCGGAGGCTTCCGCGTTGGCTCGGCGTCTTGCCGATGGACCGGCTTTGGCTTACAGCACGACGAAGGTGCTGCTGACGCGTGAGCTCGACATGGATTTGGGGAGTTCCATCGAGCTGGAGGCGATCACGCAGGCCTTGCTGATGACGGCGAAGGATCATGGGGAGTTCTATGCGGCCTGGACGTCTGGGCGTTCGCCTCAGTGGACTGGCCGGTGAGGACTTTTCGCTGATCGTCGCTTTGTCGGGTGTCGCCGGCCTTCGGGCGATGCACTGTGTGGATTTTGGGACGTCAGATGCCCCAAAATCCACACAGTCATGACGAGGGGCCCGTCGCCGGTGTGGCCGACGGGCTCCTCGGTTTTCAGACGTGATGCAGGGTGTTACGGCGGGGTTGTCGGAGCGGGTCCCGGTATTGGGGCGGGATGAACTCCGGTAACCCATCGGCCGCCATCAGTACTTCCCAGTCACCGTGGTGAATCAACCGATGATGGAAACCACAGAGCAGCACGAGGTTCCGGAGGTCGGTGGGTCCGCCGTCTGCCCAGTGATGAATGTGGTGGGCGTGGCAGTTCTTGGGTTTTCGATGGCAGCCGGGGAAGGCGCAGCCGCCGTCGCGGATGTTCAGTGCCCGTCTCTGGCCGGGAGTGACGAACCGTCTCAGCCGTCCCATATCCAGTGGTTCACCCGAGGCTCCCAACACGACCGGCAACATCAGGCAATCGCAGGCCGCTAGCCGCGCTTCGCGGGCGGTCATCGTCCCGACAAAGTCGAGACACGCGGTCCCGAGACCGGATTTGAGTTCGTCGAGTCCGATGGTGACATGGACGAGGGTGCGGTAGCCGCTGGTGCCGGGCTGATCGGGGCAGGCGATGGCCAGATCCAGGAGCTCGGCCCAGGCGTCGCCCATGCGTTCGCACTTCATCCGCAGATCCGCCTGCCCGAACTCATCGACCGGGCGTGGCTGGGCATGTGCTTCCAAGGCGGCCGCCGTGCGGGCACCGGTCTCATTATCGAGGAGGCCGGTGAGTTTCCAGAACCCGTCCCTGCGGCGTTCCAGAGTGATTTCCCGGCGTGGTTCCTTGGGTTCAGGATCCTTCGGCTCGTTGCCGTCGGGGTCCAGCCAGGCCAGCAGTTTCGCCTCAGCCTCGACGAGCTGGTGAGGACCGGCGTTCGGGGCAAGCTCGGCCAGGATCTTCTCCGCGCTCGCCCGATCCCCAGCCGAGGTGTCGGCCGGGAGCTTCTTCAAGATCTCCAGGATCTGATCGATCCGCTCATCCCCGACCAACCCCTCGGCGGCGACCGCCGCAGTCGCCGGAGCGACAGGCGGAACCTCCGTACCGTCCAAGGCTCGGGTGGGGTTCAAGGCGAGAGCCCGCTTCACCACCGCGCCCGCTTCGCCGCGCGACAACCCCGCCATCTCCGCGAACCAGCTCGCCGTACTTCCATGCCCGTATAAGTCTTTGACGCCCCGATTCTCGATCTCCGCCAGAAACTGCCCCAACCCGGCAGTGGCCATGCGAATCACCTGCAAGAACTGCTGCACGCCATGCGCAAGCTCCAGCTTGCCAGCGCGCCACAACTCCTGCGGCAACTCGGGGAGGAAGGTCTCGGACACCCCTCAATAATACCGCAAACACGTCGAACACGTGTTCGTAATTTTAAGCAACAAGTCAACTCGCACCGACAACACTGAAGGGTGAAACAGTCGCCAACGCCGAATCACCCTGAGCGACCCGCATTTAGTCGGCTAAATGCGAAGACAAAGAACCGGCAGCTGAAAGCAACCGATCGGCCAGAACCCGGCACCGCTCCCCCAATTCCACCGGTTCGATCACCTCGAACGCATGCCCCAGCACCACCACGTGCATCAGCAGGAAATCGAGATCCCCGGCCCCGCTCACCACCTCGCACCGCGACCGGCCCCGTTCCCGCACCACCGCGGCCGACGCCGGGATCTGCGAACGCACGACCGGAGCGGGCGCGTGCACCAAAAACCGCGCCTGGTGCCGGTAGACGCGGCTGGCGATGTTCTCCTGCACGTACGTCGCCGCGTCCGGCGCCTCGCGCGGGCGGAAACGCCACGACCGCGCGGAAACCTCGGTCATCTTGTCGACGCGGAAGGTGCGCCAGTCGTCGCGGTCGAGGTCGTAGGCGAGCAGATACCAGCGCCGCCCCGAGGCCACCAAGCGATACGGCTCGACCCGCCGCGGCGTGGAACCCGAAGACGGATACTCGAAGGCCACCTCGAACTCGTCGCGACAAGCGCGAGCCAGGGTCATGAGCACGTCGGGGTCGATCGGAGCGCGGCTTCCGTCGAAGGCCACCACCGAGCCGGACAGCGCGCTCACCTCGTGCCGCAGTCTGGTCGGGAGCACCCGGTCGAGTTTCGTCAAAGCCCGCAGCGCGGCTTCCCCGCTGCCCGCGCCGGCGAGCAGCGAGACCGCGGTGGCGATCGCCTCCTCGTCGTCCAGCAGCAGCGGCGGCATGTCGTGGCCGGGCCCGAGCTGGTAGCCCCCGCCGACCCCGTTACTCGCCTGCACCGGGTAGCCGAGCGCGCGCAGCCGCTCGACGTCGCGGCGGATCGTGCGCGGCGTGACCCCGAGCCGCTCCCCCAGCTCCGGGCCGGTCCACACGGCACGCTGCTGCAACAGCCCGAGCAGGGTGAGCACCCGCTCGGTCGTCCCCCGCTCGTCCTCCATGTCACCCACTCTGCCAGAGATAGCGGACCGATCCTGTCCGCTAGGCATGTCAGAGTGATCCCATGAACCGCAAGAGCCGCGAATTCCAGGTCAGCTTCGACGCCCTCGACCCGAAAGCCTTGTCCACCTTCTGGCGCGACGCTCTGGGCTACGTCCACCCCGGCCCGCCCGGGGTCGAGGTTCCCCAGGGCACCGACCCGCTGGACGCGTGGGACGAGTTCCTCGAGCGGGTCGGCGTGCCCGCGGACCAGCGCAACAGCCGCTCGGCCCTCGAAGACCCGGCGGGCGAAGGGCCGCGGATCTTCTTCCAGCAGGTCCCGGAGGACAAGATCGCGAAGAACCGCGTCCACCTCGACATCCGCGCCGCTCCCGGGCTGGAGGGAGACGAGCGCATGGCGGCGCTCGAAGCCGAATGCGACCGTCTCGTCGCCCTGGGCGCGACGCGAGTGAAGCGTTTCGAGCCCGAGCAGCCGTTGAGCCTCGGCTTCATCGTGATGAACGACCCGGAGGGCAACGAGTTCTGCCTAGACTGACGTCACCGCGATCGCGTTGTCCTCCAGGGAACCGAAGTAGAGGGTCCCGGCCCGCTCGCGGACGCCGACGAGCACGTGGAACCCGTCGATCTCCCCGCGCAGTTCGTGGACGAGCTTCCCGTCCGGAGTCACGCCCCGCACCCCGCATTCCCGCGCGGGTGCGGGCTGCAGGGCCGTCGGCAGCGCCCGGACACCGGCCCGCAGCGGCGCGGGGAGCTTCTGCACCAAGGAAAGCGCGGGGACCTTCGGGCTGGCCACGGTGATCCAGATCAGCCCGTCGCTGCCGGTCGAGATGTTGTCGGGATAGCCCCACAGATCGTCGACGAGGTAGTCCCGCGTGCCCGCCTTGTCGCCCGTGAGCCACACGCGCGCGACCCGGTAGGCGCCGGTCTCCGCGACGGCCACATAGGACTCGTCGGGCGGCAGCGCGACACCGTTGGCGAACTGGAAACCGTCCGCGAGCTGCTCGATCTTCCCGTCCGGCGTGCGGCGCAGGAGCCGGCCGCCGCCGGTCTGCTCGATCAGGTCGTCGCGCCATTTCTCGATGCCGAAGCGGCGCGACGAGTCGGTGAAGTACACCGTGCCGTCGGAGGCGACGGCGGCGTTGTTGCAGAACACGAAGTCGAGCCCCACCGCCGAAGTCGCCAGCGTGGTGACCGGGCCGCCCGCGAGGGGCATGGTGAGCAGACCGGCCTTGGCGTCGCAGATCAGGAGGTCTTCGCCGTAGAACTCCAGGCCCAGCGGACGGCCGCCGGTGTCGCCGAGGACGTCGATCCGCTTGCCGTCCGGCGTGACGCGCAGGATCCGCCCGTCGTCGACGCCGGTGTAGATCCGCCCCTGGTCGTCGACCACGACGTCCTCGGGACCGTGCCCGTTGACCGGGATGACCGTGACCTCGCCGAACGCCATCGCGTTTCTCCTAGTGTCGCGCACCGGAATGCGGTGCATGAGTCGGTGGATCCAGGTTTCCGCTGGCGGTGTTGCCGGTTCGTCCTCGTACCGGGTTGTACTCGGGCGGACCGGCAATGCCGCCAGCGGGAAGCTGGGCCGCCGAATCGTGTGCCACATTCCGGTGCGCGACACTAGCGGTACGTGAGCAGTTGTGCGGCTTCCGCCTCGAAATGCGGATGTTCGTTGAACGACAACAGGGTCACCCCGCCGCGGCCGGACACCAGTTTGGTGATGCCCGCGTTCACGGTGACCCGGTTCAGTTTCAGCAGTCCCGCCTCCGGCGTGCCCATGAGCGCGCCGCAGACCGTCGCGATCACCCCGCCGGAGCTGAAGACGACCGCGTGCTCGCCCTTGCCCAGCGAAGCCACGACGTCGGCCAGCGCGCCCTTGACCCGCTCCAGGAACCGGGGCCAGGTCTCGGCACACGGACTCGAATCCCCCGCCGACACCCACGCGTTCAGGGCACCGTCCAATGCGGCCTGGTACGCCCGCGAGTCGGTCTGCTGGACACCGGCGGCGTGATACTTCGCGATGTCGACGTGGTCGTACTCGTTCCAGCGTTCGTCCTCGACGACGGCGATCCCGGAACCGAGCACCTTCAACGCCGTCGCGGCCGTGTCCCGTTGGCGGGCAAGGGAACCCGCCCGCGCCTGGGTGAACTCGACGCCTCGCCGGAGCAGTTCCTCGCCGACCACAGTGGACTGTTCGAAGCCGCGAGGCGAGAGCTGGTCGTAGTTCGCCGCGCCGAACGACGCCTGCCCGTGCCGGACCAGGTAGATCGCGCCCATCAGGCGTGCCCTTTCGCGATGATCCGGCGGCAGCGGCCGTCGAGGTAACCGACGAACTGCCAGAGATCCTTCAGCGCCGGATTGGTCGTCTGCCCCGCGTGGTAGCGGTAGTAGATCTGCTGGATCACCACCGCGAGCCGGAACAGGCCGTACACCTCGTAAAACGTCCAGTCGCCGATTTCGAGGCCGGACCGCTCCGCGTACCGTCGCACGAATTCCTCGCGCGTGTACATCCCCGGCAGGTGCGTCGGCTGGCGACGGCTGAGCTTCATGACGTCGTCATCGTCGTCCTGCACCCAGTACGCCAGGGTGCTGCCCAGTTCCATCAGCGGATCGCCGAGGGTGGCCATCTCCCAGTCGAGCACGCCGACGATGCCCAGGTCGTCGTCGAGCACCAGATTGTCGAGCCGGTAGTCGTTGTGGATCAGGCAGATCTTCACCTCGGACGGCTGGTTCTCCTTCAGCCACGCCATCACCTCGGCGCAGTCCGGGACGTTCTCCGTGCGTGCCTTGAGGAACCGCTCCGACCAGCCGCGCACCTGACGCTCGACGTAGCCGGCGCCCTTGCCGAGGTCGGCCAGCCCGGCGGCCTCGACGTCGACGGCGTGCAGCTCGACGAGCCGGTCGACGACCTTGCCGCACAGTTCGCGCGCGCTGTCCGGCGACAGGTCGAGCCCGGCGGGCAGATCTCCGCGCAGGATCAGGCCTTCGAGCCGCTCCATCACGTAGAAGTCGCCGCCGAGCACGGTTTCGTCGTCGCAGAAGGCGAGAACCTCGGGCACGTACGGAAAGACGGGCCGCAACCCCTGCTGGACCCGGAACTCGCGGCGCATGTCGTGCGCGGACGCGGCCTTGTGCCCCAGCGGCGGGCGCCGCAGGATCAGCTCGCGATCCGGATAGGTCAGCAGATAGGTGAGGTTCGAGGCGCCACCGGGGAACTGGCGGACCCCGGGCGGCGCATCGCCGAGCCCGGGCACCCGCGCGGCCAGCCAGGCGTGCACCGCGGCCGGGTCGAACGAGTCCTCACCGCGTACCTCGACGGTCTTGTCCGCGGCCAAGGTCATGCGAACTTCTTCAGCACCGACGCCGGGACCAACGGGAACACCTTGGCGAGCACGGCCCATGGCCACGAGGGCACATACGCCTTCGCGGCTTCTGATTCGATCGCCTTGACCAGTGCCTGCGCACCCGCCTCGGCCCTCGTCCCGAGCGGGACCTTCGTGATGTCCTCGTTCATCTCCGATTCGATGAATCCGGGGAGCAGCGTGGTGACCTTGATAGGCGTCTTCATCAGCTCGATCCGCGTGCCTTCCGCCAAAGCCGAGACACCCGCCTTCGAGGCGGCGTAGGCGGTCAGATTGCCGGGGAAGGCGCGAAGCGCGGAGAACGAGGAGACCACCACGAGGTGGCCTTCCTTCTGTTTCCGGAAAATGCCGACGGCGGCTTCGATCTGGGCGGCCGCGGCGAGGAAGTTCGTCTGCAGGGTCTGACGGTTGGCGTCGAACCGGCCCGAGCCGATGGGCTGTCCCTTGCCGAGCCCCGCGTTCACGATCACGCGATCGAGGGAGCCGAGCTCCTCACGGAACTCCTCGAAGACGGCGAAGACCTGGTCGTGGTCGTTCACGTCCAGCTTCCGGGTGACCACGGTGATGCCGGGGTACGCCTTCTTGAGGTCCGCGGCGAGGGCTTCGAGCCGGTCGACCCGGCGGGCGGCCAGTGCCAGATTGCGGCCTCTCGCGGCGTACTGCCTGGCCATTCCTTCGCCGAGTCCGGAGCTCGCCCCGGTGATCAGGATGTTCTTCCGCAGCACCATGGGCAGGAGCTTACCCGTTGGTAACAAGTCTGGGATCCCCTCGGACAGGGGGCTGCCCCCGGCGCCTGGAGTTCGCCGGGGGCAGCCTGTCCGCAAGGGTCTTACTTGACCTGGAGCAGCTTGTTGGCCGTTCCACCGGTCGGGTTGCTGATCTTGCCGTCCGCGGCCGCGCCGACGAGACCTTCGGCGACCTGGGCCGGGGTGGCGTCGGGGTGCGCCGAGAGGTACAGCGCGGCGGCACCGGCGACGTGCGGCGCGGCCATCGAGGTACCGCTGATGGTGTTGGTGGCGTCGTCACCGGTCGCCCACGACGAGGTGATGTCGACACCCGGCGCGTACAGGTCCACGACCGAACCGTAGTTCGAGAAGCTGGCCTGCTTGTCGGTCTTGTCGCTGGCGGCCACCGTGATGGCCTCCTTCACCCGGGCCGGGGAGGTGGTGCCGGCGTCGGAGGACTCGTTGCCCGCCGCGAGCGCGAAGGTCACGCCCTTGTCGATGGCACCCTTGACCGCCGCGTCCAGGGCGTCGTCCGCGCCGCCGCCCAGGCTCATGTTGGCGACCGACGGGCCCTTGGCGTTCGCCGCGACCCAGTCGACCCCGGCGACGACACCCTCGGTGGTGCCGCTGCCGTTGGCGTCCAGCACGCGGACACCGACGATCTTCACGCCCTTGGCGAGGCCGTGGTCCGTGCCGCCGATGGTGCCGGCGACGTGCGTGCCGTGGCCGTGCTCGTCGTTGGGGGTGTCGTCGTTGTCGACGAAGTCCTTGCCGCCGGTCGCGCGGTCACCGAAGTCCTTGTGCGAACCGCGGACACCGGTGTCGATGACGTAGGCGGTGACGTTGTCGGCCTTCGTCGGGTACGTGTACTTGTTGTCGAGCGGGAGGTCCGCCTGGTCGACCCGGTCCAGGCCCCACGACGGCGGGTTGTCCTGGGTCTCGCTGATCTTGAACGTCTTGTTCTGGACGACGTACGCGACCTGCGGGTCGGCGGCGAGGCGCTTCGCGGCGGCCTCGTCGGCCTTGATCGAGAAGCCGTTCAGCGCCGAGCCGAAGGTGCGGGACAGCGTGGTGCCGTACTGACCGGTGAGGCCCTGCGCCTTCGCGGCCACGTTCGCGGTGATCTCGCTCGCCGCGGCCACGCCCTGGCCGACGGCGGTGGGCTTGAGGACGACGATGTAGCTGCCGCCGACCGCGTTGGCCGCACCCGCGCCGCGGATCTCGCCCTGCTGCTCGGCGTTGGCCGCGCCCGCGCCGAACGTGGCGACCGCCGCGGTCACACCGGCGAGGGCGACTCCCGCCACGAGGCCGCTACGGGTCTTTCGGGACTTCAGGTTCTTCCGGGACTTGCTCACTGGTTCCCTTCCTGCCGCACCGTGCGGATCACCCGGGAGGATGATCGTTGTTGAGAGCCATGCAAGCCGGTGCCCAGGTGGGCGGGCAATGATTCACAGTTACCAGTACTAGGCCATCCGGAGTAACCGCGCTCGTCCGGAAAGTCGTTTTCGCCTGGCAGAAGGCGCCCCTGAAGCGTTACCTCAGACTGTTAAAGTTATTCGTGTTGTTATCAACCGGGCGGTGTCAGGGAACGGCAGACGGGGGCGGTCGGGCAGCATATGGTGGCGGGGAGCGCGGCGGACCGAGTGACCACGGACGATGACGATCAACCGCGTACCGCGTTCGCCACCGCGTTGCGTTCGGCCATCGCGACGAGCGGCCTGAGCCTCGACCGTATCCAAGCCCGGCTGCTCGCGCGCGGCGCGTCGGTGAGCGTGACCGCGCTGAGTTACTGGCAATCGGGCAAACGTCAGCCGGAACGGCAGAGTTCGCTGTCCGCCGTCCGGGTTCTCGAAGAGGTTTTGGCGATCCCCGCCGGATCGCTGCTCAGCCTGCTGCCGCCGCCGCGGCCACGCGGGGCCTCGTCACGCCGCAGCCGGGCCACCACCGAGCAGCCGCTGACCTTCCCGCTCGAAGCGCTCCAGGCGCTGCTGGAGAAGGTCGGCGCGCCCAACGCGCTCGAACAACACCATCAGCTGAAGCTCGTCGGCCTGCACGACCTGTGCGAGATCGCCGAGGACGGCGGGCAGCGCGCGGTGACCGCGCGGGCGGTGTTCCAGGCGGGCGCGGACGGGCAGGACCGCTGGCTGCTGGTGTACGCCCAGGGCGACCCGGAAGCGGGGCCGCCGGCGCTGAACACGCTGCGCAACTGCCATGTCGGCCGCGCCGAGGTCGACGACGAGCACGGGCTCACGGTGGCCGAACTGCTCTTCGACCGGCCCATCGATCGCGGCGAGACTCACCTGATCGAGTACTCGCTGACCAACCCCGGGCCGCCGTACCCGGAATGCCGGAACACGCATTACCGCGAGTTCCGGCGTCCCGTACGCGAGTACCTGCTGGAGGTCCGGTTCGATCCGGAGTCCAGCCCGGCGAAGTGCTGGCAGTATTCGCGCCAAGGCACGTCGCCGATGGACCGGAAGGAACTCAAACCGGACCAGGGCAACGGCGTCCACGCCGTCGCGCTCGACTTCGGTCCCGGCGTCTTCGGCATCGACTGGGAGTACTAGCGCAGCTTGTTGCGCAGCACCTTCCCGGTCGCGTTGCGCGGAAGCTCGTCGAGGAATTCGACGTCACGCGGCACCTTGTACCGGGCGAGGTTCGCCTTGACGTACTCGCGCACGCCGTCGACGTCCAGGTCCGACTTCTCGGCCCGCACCACGAACGCTTTCAGCCGCTGCCCGAACTCGGGATCCTCGACGCCGACGACCGCGGCTTCGATCACGTCCTCGCGTTCGACCAGGAGGTTCTCCACCTCGATCGGGAAGACGTTCTCGCCGCCGGAGACGATCATCTCGTCGTCGCGGCCGTCGATGAACAGCAGGCCGTCCTCGTCGAAGTGCCCGACGTCGCCGCTGGAGAGCAGCCCGTCGATGATCTCCTTGTTGCGCCCGTCGGTGTAGCCCTGGAAGCTCAGCCCGCTGCCGACGAACACCCGGCCGGTGACATGCGGCTCGGTGATCTTGCCGCCCTTTTCGTCGTACAGCGCCACCTTGCAGCCCACCGGCGCGCGGCCGACGGTGCCCGGCGCCTTGCGCCAGTCCTCGGGCGTCGCGACCGTCGCGACCGCGACCTCGGTGGAGCCGTAGAGGTTGTGCACGACGTCGCCGAACGCGGCGGTCGCGCGGTTCCCCAGATCCGGGGACAGCGCGGAGCCGGCGACGAAGATGATCCGCAGGCTCGACGTGTCGTACTTGGCGCGGATCTCCTCGGGCAGGTCGACGATGCGCTGCAGCATCGTCGGCACGAGGACCAGCGTGGTGCAGCGGTTCTCCGCGACCCCGCGCAACGTCTCCTCCGGCACGAACTTGCGCCGCATGACGACCTTCGAACCGAGCGCGAAGGACAGGATGAACTGCGACAACCCGGTGCCGTGGAACAGCGGCGCGCCCATGTAGGTCGCTTCGCCGGTGCGCAGCGGGATGCGGTCGAGGAACTGCGCGGAGGCGAGCGCGGAGGTGTGCGGCCGCGGCGCGCCCTTCGGTGTCCCCGTGGTGCCGCTGGTCAGCAGGATGAACCCGCCGGGTTTGGCGGGGGCGGGCCACGGACGGTCGTCGGTGCTGGCGACCAGTTCGGCGACGACCGGGATGCCGGCCGGGCGCGCGGTGTCCGAATCGACCCAGGCGAGGTAGTGCTCGACGTCGCCCTCGACGGCGTCCAGCAGGTCGGTGAACTCCTGGTCGTAGACGAGCGCGGTGACGCCTTCACGCTTCGCGACGTCCGCGAGCTGGGGTTTGGCGAACCCGGTGTTCATCAGCAGCAGCTTGGCGCCGAGTTTGCCCGAGGCGAGCATCGTCAGCACGAGACCGCGGTGGTCGCGGCACAGTGCGGCGATCACCGAACCCGGGCCGAGGCCGCGTTCGGACCACGCCCTGGCCAGCGCGTTCGACTGGGTGTCGAGCTGCTTGAAGGTCAGCGGCCCCAGCTCGTCGATGATGCCGGTCGCGGTCGGGTCGCGGCGGGCGGCGATCATGTTCGCCCCGGCGAACGGGCCCCACTTCCGCACCATGACCAGCGAACGCAGGCCCTCGTCCACCCGAGGGATCGGGAGCAGGCCCGCTTGCCGCATCACGTCGATGCTGCGCACGGTCTCGGTCACCTTGCCCGCCACCAGGGTGGCGAGGCCGGTGGGGTTTCTCATCCGGGCACCTCCGTTGCTGCTGCGGCGAGACACCATGCCACCGGCGGTTCGCGTACCGGCGGTATGGGGTTGCTACTCGACAGTAGCCGACCGATAGCGCAGGCGCACTAGCCGTCTGGTGACAGAAATGTCGGAGGGAACCACCACAATGTGAGTGTGCAGGCGATCGCAGGTCAAGAGGAGGATGGCGACTTCGCGATCGCACTTTCCGGGCAGCCGCCGCGGCGCGGCCTGAAGCTCGCGGAGTTCGTCGGTGAAGTACGGAGTTTGGAGGCGGAGCATTCACCCCGTTGGGTGTTCCCATCGGTCGAAGGGACGTACCCCGCGCTGATCAAGGCGGGCGTCCAGGTGCGGCGCTGCCACGACCTGACGTTGATCGAGGGATTGCTCCTGGCCCACGAGGGGCGGCCGCAGGAGTCGCGAAGCCTGCGCGCGGCGTTGGCCAGGGCGAACGGGCAGGAGCCTCCCGCCGACGAGCCGCCGCTCTGGGCCGAGGACGACCAGCCGACGCTGTTCGAGACGCGCGGCCCGCGGCTGCCCGCCGGTGTCACGGTGATCGACGCGGCGCGACGGGTGCTGGCCGAGCAGGAGAAACGGGTCGCGCTGACCGACCATCCGGAGCGGCTCCGGCTGCTCTTCGCGGCGGAGTCGGCGAGCGCGCTGGCGGCCGCGGAGATGTCGGCCGACGGGCTGCCGTGGCGTGCGGACCTGCATTTGGCGTTGCTCGCCGAGCAGCTCGGCCCCCGTGTCCCGGCCGGGCACCGGCCGAAGCGGCTGGTCGAGCTGGCGGCGAAGATCAGCGACGCGTTCGGCGGACGCCCGGTCAACCCGGACGCCCCGGCCAGCGTCGTCCGCGCGCTCGGCCGGGAGGGCATCGAGGTCTCGTCGGCGAGGAAGTACCTGCTGCGCGACATCGACCATCCCGCCGTCCCGCCGCTGCTGGAGTACAAGGAGCTCGCGCGGCTGCATTCGGCCAACGGATGGACGTGGCTCGACGAGTGGGTGCGCGATGGGCGGTTCCGCCCGCATTACGTCGTCGGTGGGGTCGTCTCCGGCCGCTGGGCGAGCCGGGGCGGGGGCGCGCTGCAGATCCCGAAGGTCCTGCGGACCTGCGTCCGGGCCGATCCGGGCTGGAAACTGGTGGTCGCCGACGCCGCGCAGCTGGAGCCGCGGGTGCTCACGGCGTTGTCCGGGGACCGCAAGCTGGCCGACGTCGCCGCGGCCACCGATCTGTACGCGAGTCTCGCCGAGGCGATGTTCTCCGGCGTGCGCCGGGTGCCGGTGCCCGCGTGGGACGACAGGGACGACCGGGACCGCGCGAAGATCGCGATGCTGTCGGCGATGTACGGCGGCACGTCCGGCGAGGCCGGACCGCTGCTGGCGTTGCTGCGGACCAGGTTCCCGGACGCGGTGTCCTATGTGGAGCGTGCCGCGCAGGCCGGGGAACGCGGGGAGCGCGTCCGCTCGCGGCTGGGCCGGACGTCGCCCGCGCCGTCGGAGGCTTGGCGCGCGCTGACCGGTGGCGTCGCGGCGGACGAGGCCGGCGAGCTGAAGGCGCGTCAGGCGTCGCGGAACTGGGGCCGGTTCACCCGCAACTTCGTCGTACAGGCGAGTGCGGCGGACATGACCGCGGTCCTGCTGGCGACCCTGCGCGGCAGGCTCCCCTCCCCCGCGCACCTGGTGTTCTTCCAGCACGACGAGGTCCTGGTGCACACCCCGGCCGAGTTCGCCGACGAGGTCTCGCAGTCCATTGTGGACAGCATGACCGAGGCGGCGCGGCTGCTCTTCGGTGCCGCCTGCCCGGTCCGGTTCCCGCTGCACATCGCCGCCGTGGACACCTACGCCGACGCCAAGTGACCGCATTTAGTCCTCTAAATGCGGTCTACGTCCGTCACGCTCGGCTGGGTGCCCTCGCATTTAGAGGACTAAATGCGGGCGGCGTCGTCCAGGGCCTTGATGACCCGCTTCAGCGAGACGGGGTGGGCGGTACCCAGGGTCTGGGCGAAGAAGCTCACCCGCAGTTCCTCGATCATCCACCGGATCTCCCGCAGCGCGGGCGACGAAGTGCCCGGCGGCAGCGCGTCGAGGGCGGCCTGGTACTCGTTGCGGAGCCAGGCGATGTCGCCGGTGCGCTGGATGTCCCGGGTCGGCTCGGTCGGGAGCTTCTCCAGCCGCCGTTCGATCCCCCGCAGGTACCGGACGACGTGCTTGAGCCTGTCCTGCCCGGTCTCGGTGACGAAACCCTTGTGCACCAGCCCATCCAACTGCGAACGGATATCCGCGAGCGAGTCCTTCGGGCCACGCGTGTCGGCCAGCCGGGTTTCGACGTCGTTGGCCGCGCGCAGGATCTTCTCGACGTTGGTCAGCACGTCGAGCACCCCGGCGTTCAGGCCCGCGCGCACCTTTTCCAGCAGGACGGCGAATCCCGCCTCGTCCCAGCGCGGTCCACCGTTGTCGGCCACGAGCTTGTCGACAGCGCAATCCACACAGTCTTCGAGCAACGCCGCCACCGAACCGTGCGGATTCCGGTTCAGCACGAGTTTCGACGAGTTGCCGAGGCTGCGGGTGATGAACTTCATCGGCGACGGGATGTTCAGCCGCAGCATCCGCCGCGTACCCGCCCACATCGACTGTTCCTGCTGGCCCGGCGTGTCCAGCAGCCGCACCGCCACGGAACCGCCTTCGTCGACCAGCGCCGGATACGCCTTGACGTCGTGCCCGCGCTGCTTGCTCGCGAACACCTTCGGCAACTCGCCGAACGCGGGCGTCGTCAACCCCTCGCGCTCGATGCTGTCGGCGGCCTTGGAGATCGTCGCGCGCACCTGGCCGCTCAGATCCCGTTTGAGCGCCTCGATGTCCTTGCCCTCGGACACCTTCTTGCCGCGGACGTCGACGACGCGGAACGTCATCTTCAGATGCTCGGGAACCGTCGACAGCTGCCACGCGTCGTCCGGGATCACCACCCCGCGCAACGCCTCCAGCTCGTCGGCGACGGCGTGCAGCAGCGGCCCGTCGGCCGGGCCGACTCGCGAAAGCACCAGCTTCGCGTGGTCGGGCGCCGGCACGAAGTTGCGCCGGATCGCCTTGGGCAGCGACTTGATCAGCTGCGTCACCAGTTCTTCGCGCAGGCCGGGAACCTGCCAGTCGAAACCGTCCGGGGTCACCTGGTTCAGCACCGGCAGCGGGATGTGCACGGTGACCCCGTCCGCGTCGGCACCCGGCTCGAACTGGTACGTGAGCTTGAAGGTCTGCGTGCCCTGCGTCCAGAAGTCGGGGTAGTCGGCCTCGCGCACGCCGCCCGCGGTCTCGTTGATGAGCATCGTCTTCTCGAAGCTCAGCAGATCCGGCTGGGTGTGCCGCGCCTTCTTCCACCAGCTGTCGAAATGCCGCGCGGAGACGACGTCGGCCGGGACGCGCTGGTCGTAGAACTCGAACAGCGTCTCGTCGTCGACCAGGATGTCGCGACGGCGGGCCCGGTTCTCCAGGTCCTCGACCTCGTCGAGCAGCGCGCGGTTCTCGCGGAAGAAGTGGTGCCGGGTCTCCCAGTCGCCCTCGACCAGCGCGTGCCGGATGAACAGCTCGCGGCTGACCTCGGGATCGATGCGGCCGTAGTTCACCCGGCGGTCGGCGACGAGCGGGACGCCGTACAGCGTGACCTTCTCCTTCGCCATCACCGCACCCTGCTTGCGTTCCCAGTGCGGTTCGGAGTAGTTCCGCTTCACGACGTGCCCGGCGAGCGGCTCCACCCATTCCGGCTCGATCCGCGCGTTGACCCGGCCCCACAGGCGCGAGGTCTCGACGAGTTCGGCCGACATGACGAACCGCGGCTGCTTCTTGAACAGCGCCGACCCCGGGAACACCGAGAACCGGGCCCCGCGCGCGCCGAGATAGTCGCCCTTGGCCGGATCCTTGAGGCCGACATGCGACAACAGCCCGGCGATCAGCGACGTGTGCACACGTTGCGGATCGGCCGGGCCGGAGGTGGAGAGGGTGATGCCGAGCGGTTTGGCCAGCTGGCGCAGCTGGCTGAAGATGTCCTGCCATTCACGGATGCGCAGGTAGTTCAGGTACTCGTTGCGGCACATCCGGCGGAACTGGTTGGTGGACAACGCATTCTGCTGCTCGCTGACGTACTCCCACAGGTTGAGGTACGCCAGGAAGTCCGACGTCTTGTCCGCGAACCGCGCGTGCTGCTCGTCCGCCGCCTGCTGCTTCTCCGCCGGCCGCTCGCGCGGGTCCTGGATGGACAGTGCGGCGGCGATGATCATCACTTCGCGGACGCAGCCGTTGCGCGAGGCCTCCAGCACCATCCGCGCCATCCGCGGGTCCACCGGGAGCAGCGCGAGTTTGCGGCCGATCTCGGTGAGCTTCTTGCCGTCCGACATCTCGAAGGCGCCGAGCTCCTGCAGGAGCTGGACACCGTCGGTGACCTGACGGCGATCCGGCGGCTCCACGAAGGGGAACGCCGCGATGTCGCCGAGGCCGAGCGAGGTCATCTGCAGGATGACCGAAGCGAGGTTGGTCCGCAGGATCTCCGGGTCGGTGAACTCGGGCCGTGCGTCGAAGTCGTCCTCGGAGTACAGGCGGATGCAGATACCGTCCGACGTCCGGCCGCAGCGGCCCTTGCGCTGGTTCGCCGACGCCTGCGAGACCGGCTCGATCGGCAGCCGCTGCACCTTGGTGCGGTGGCTGTAGCGCGAGATCCGCGCGGTGCCCGGGTCGACGACGTATTTGATACCCGGCACGGTCAGCGAGGTCTCGGCGACGTTCGTCGCGAGTACGACGCGGCGCCCGGTGTGGCGCTGGAACACCCGATGCTGGTCCGACGACGAAAGCCGCGCGTACAGCGGCAGGATCTCGGTGTTCCTGAGGTCCTGTTTGGACAGCGCGTCCGCGGCGTCGCGGATCTCCCGCTCGCCGGAGAGGAACACCAGGATGTCGCCCGGGCCCTCGTGCTGGAGCTCGTCGACGGCGTCGCAGATGGCCTGCGTCTGGTCCCGGTCCTGATCGGCGTCCGGATCGTCCGGGTCGATGATCGGCCGGTAGCGGACCTCCACCGGATACGTCCGGCCCGAGACCTCCACGATCGGCGCGTCGTCGAAATGCTTGGAGAACCGCTCCGGATCGATCGTCGCCGAGGTGATGATCACCTTGAGGTCGGGGCGCCGAGGCAGGAGCTGTTTGACGTAGCCGAGGATGAAGTCGATGTTGAGGCTGCGTTCGTGGGCCTCGTCGATGATCAGCGTGTCGTACTGGCGCAGCATCCGGTCGGTCTGGATCTCGGCGAGCAGGATGCCGTCGGTCATCAGCTTGACCAGCGTGTCCTGGCCGGACTGGTCGGTGAACCGGACCTTGTAGCCGACGGTCTCGCCGAGCTCGGTGTTCAGCTCGGAGGCGATGCGATCGGCCACCGTGCGCGCGGCCAGCCGCCGCGGCTGCGTATGCCCGATCTGGCCCCGGATGCCGCGGCCGAGTTCGAGGCAGATCTTGGGCAGCTGGGTCGTCTTCCCCGAACCGGTCTCGCCGGCGACGATCACCACCTGGTGGTCGCGGATGGCCTCGGCGATCTCGTCCTTCCGCTGGCTGACCGGCAGCTCTTCGGGGAACGAGATCTTCGGGACGCTGTCCCGCCTGCGGGTGATCCGGAGTTCGGCGGCCTCGATGTCGGCCTCGATCTGCGCGGCGATCGACTCCGCGTCGCGCGCTTTGCGGGCACCGTCGAGCCGGCGCCGGAGGCGGTGCTCGTCGCGCGACATCAATTCGGGCAGGCGAGCGCGCAGGGCGCCGAGCGGGGAAGGTTGAGAAGCCATGACCGGCACCAGGATAGCCGTGCGTGACGATCCGGGCCTCCGAATATCCCGCACGTCACCACCACCCCGCGCATTTCGTCCTCTGAATGCGGTAGTTGGTGCCACGAACTACCGCATCCAGAGGACTAAACGCGGGTGAGTGAGCCCGGCGTGAGGTCGGCGAGCCGCCGGTGCCCGGACAGGCCCATGGTCAGGTCGAGGTCGGCGAGCAGGCTCCGCAGCACGTGCCGGACGCCGTCCTCCCCCGCGTGCGCCAGGCCGTACACCCACGGCCGTCCCACCAGCACGGCCTTGGCCCCGAGCGCGAGCGCCTTGGCGATGTCGGCACCGGTGCGGATGCCGGAGTCGAACAGGATCTCCAGCCGGTCGCCGACCGCGGCCACGATCTCCGGGAGCGCGTCGAGCGAGGCGACCGCGCCGTCGACCTGGCGGCCGCCGTGGTTGGACACGACGATCCCGTCCATCCCGGCGTCCACGGCGCGGCGTGCGTCGTCGGGGTGCTGGATGCCCTTGAGCACGATCGGCCCGTCCCAGTGCTCGCGCAGGAACGGCAGCCGGTCCCAGGTGCTGTCCGTGCCGGTGATCATCGAGATCCAGCGCAGGATCGCGGTGGGCGGGTCCTCTTCGGGCGTCTTCTCCAGCAGGCCGCGGAACACCGGGTCACTCAGCGGGACGCCCAGGCCCACGCCCTTGATGAACGGCAGGTACGCGTGGTCGAGGTCGTTCGGGCGCCACGCGAGGGTCCAGGTGTCGAGGGTGACGACGAGCGTGGTGAACCCGGCGGCCTTCGCCCGCGCCAGGATGCTCGCGCAGACGTCGTTGTCGGTCGGCCAGTACAGCTGGAACCAGCGCGGCCCCTCACCACTGGCCTCGGCGACGTCCTCGATGCTCGTGGACGACGCCGTCGACATGACGTAGGGCAGGCCGACCGACGCCGCGGCCCGCGCGGCCGCCGGCTCGGCGCCCTCGTGGACGATCGACTGCACGCCGACCGGCGCCAGCAGCACCGGCGCCGGAACGGGCGTGCCGAGGACCGTCGTGGACAGATCGCGTTCGGTGGCGCCGGTGAGCATCCGCGGCACCAGGCGCCAGCGGTCGAAGGCCTCGCGGTTGGCCCGGGCGGTGGCACCGGAACCGGCCGAACCGGCGACGTACCAGAACGGCCCGGGCTCCAGGATCTCCCGCGCCGACTCCTCCAGCTTCGTGGCGTCGGTGGAGCACGGCGGGAAGGTCCCGCCGAGCCCCTGCAGGTAGATCTCGTTCTGGTAGCCGCCGAACCGCTCCGTCACCCAGGCCTCCTCGTCACGTCGCCCTGGCCGGCTCGTCGCGGCGGGTCGAGCCTCGGACAATACTCGCCGGTAGCAACCAGGTGAGCTTCTCGGAACGGATGACCGCGACTGGACCGATCACGGCCAGCAGCAGGACGTAGCCCGCGACGAACGGCGCGACCCGCGAGTCGAGCCCGGCCGCGGTCGCCATCGCCGCGAGCACCAGCGAGAACTCGCCCCTGGTGAGCACGGTCAGCCCGATGTTCACCCCGGCCTGCCGGTCGAACCCGTTGACCCGCGCGGCCAGCGCGCCCGCGCCCAGGTTCAGCACGATCGTCAGCGCCACCGCGATCAGCACCGGCACGACCACCGAGCCGACCGCGTTCGGATCGATGCTGAGCCCGAAGATGAAGAAGAACAGCGCGCCGAACGCGTCCCGCAGCGGGAGCACCAGCTTGTGGATGCGCGGCGCGACCTTCGAACCGCCGAGCATCATGCCGACCATGAACGCGCCGATGGCGTCGGACACCCCGACCTCCTCGGCGACCGCGGCGCCCATGACCGCGACACCGACGAAGCAGACGGTCAGCAGTTCGTCGTCGGCCGAACCGAACAGCTTCGACACCACCCGGCCGCCCCAGCGGGCGAGCGCGGCCATGACGATCAGGAACGCGAAGGCCTTGCCGAAATCGGCGAGCGCCGAGCCGAAGCTCCCGGCGCCGGACAGCACCGGCTGCAGCAACGCCAGGTAGAGGGCGAGGAAGATGTCCTCGATCACGATGATGCCCATGATCAGCCGGGATTCGGGGTTGTCCATCCGGCGGGCTTCGAGCAGGAGTTTGGTGACGATCGCCGACGACGAGATGCCGATGGCACCGGCGATGACCAGCGCTTCCCTGGTCCCCCAGCCGAGCAGGAAGCCGAACGCCAGCCCGCCGCCGATGTTCAGGATCAGGTAGATCAGCCCGGACCAGACGAGTTTGCGCCCGCCCTTGGCCAGGTCGTCGAGGGAGAATTCGAGGCCGAGGTAGAACAGGAGGAAGACGAGGCCGAGACCGGCGAGCACACCGAGCTCGGCTGGATCGTCCACAAGGGACAGTCCGGGGGTGTTGGGGCCGAAGACGAAACCGGCCAGCATGAACAGGGGGATGGTGGGCAGCCCGATACGGGCGCCGGCTCTGGCGATGACACCGGCGGCGAGGAACGCCCCGCCGACGGCCAGCAGGGCATGACCGGAACTCATGGAGACCTCCGATGGATGGCTGATGCGGGAAGAAGACGCCGATCAGCGCGGAGGTGCCCGTGCGGGCGCCTGGGGCACCGCACGGGTGATGACGACGGGTTCGCCCTGCTCAGGGGCGTGGCCGGCGTCGGGGAGGTCGACGGTCTCCGCTTCGGCGGGAGCGTCGGCGAGGGGCACGGCCTGCCCGCCGTGGAAGGCGGGCAACGGATGGGTCGCGAAGACGGCGACGGGATCTTCCTTCGCGGCCCGGCCGTGCCCATGGGGAACGGTCGGCGTGACGAAGGCGAAGACGAGCAAGATCAGCAGGAAGAAGACGGAACGGTGCCGTGCGGCGGGGGCACGGGTGGTCGTCATCTGCCCGCCACTTTACCATTCCTTTATAGACAAATCGACCAGGGGTCCGTCACGTATGTCCATTTAGGACCGCTTGGCGGCGGCGAGCTCCTCGTCTTCGAGCGGTCCGCCGATGGCGGCATACGTCTCGGGATCCTTCGTCCGCAACACTTCCGCGCGCAGGAAGCCCGCCAGCGCGGCGACGAGCACGAGACCGGGCAGGCCCCAGCGCAACAGGAACGTCCCGGCCGGGCCGAGCAGCAGATCGAAGTTGAGCAGGATCAGCGCGAGGACGGCCGACAGCGCGAGGATCGCCAGCGACGGCGCGATCCAGCGGCGCCAGGCGTTTTCGGCGTCGCGGCGCCGTTTGAAAAAGCCGATCACCGAAAGCGAGACGGCGATCATGATCACCACGACCCCGGTGGACGCCGTCGAGCCGAGCCAGGTGAACAGTTCGGTCACCGGGTCGCGGCCCGCGATCGCGAAGAGCGACACGACCGTCATCGCCAGCGCGGTCTGTGTGAGCGAACCGGCCACCGGCGCGCCGGTGCGTTTGCTGGTCTTGGCCAGCGAGCGCGGCAATAGCCCTTCCCTGCCCAGCGCGAAGAAATACCGCGCGACGGCGTTGTGGAAGCTCAGCAGCGCCGCGCACTGACCGGTCACGAAAAGCGTGTACGCGACGTCGGAGAACGTGCCGCCGAGGTGTTCGCCCGCCAGGTTGAACAGCAGATCCGGGCCCTGGGCGGCCGCGGTCGTCACGATGACGTCCGGTCCGGTGCCCACGGCCAGCGCGAGCGACGAGACGACGTAGAGCACCGCGGTGAGCGCGATCGCGGCGAACGTCGCCCGGCCGACCGTGCGGCTGGGTTCCCTGGTCTCCTCGCCGTAGGTCGCCGCGCCCTCGAAGCCGATGAACGCGGCCGCGGAGAACGCGAACACCGCGCCCACGCCGGTGGTGAACAGGCTCGACGGCTCCAGCGGAACCCAGGAAACGCCGCCACCGGCCGGATTCGAGAACAACGCGATGTCGACGATCGCGACGACGGCCACCTCGAGGCACAGCGCCACCCCGAGCACCTTGGCGTTGAGATCGACCCGCAGGACACCGAGCGCGCCGACGAGAAGGACCATCACCAGCGCGCACAACCACCACGGCGGCGGGGATCCGGTGAGCGTGCCCAGCCAGGTCGACACCGACCAGCCGAACAGGCCGTAGATGCTGATCTGGATGGCGTTGTAGGAGATCAGCGTGACGAAGGCGATCCCGGCGCCGGTGGATTTGCCGACACCGTTGGCGACATACGGATAGAACGCGCCGGCATTGGTGATGTAGCGGCTCATCGCCGCGTAACCGACGGCGAAGAGGCCCAGGATCGGGGCGAGCAGAAGGAACGACAGCGGCACGCCGACATTGCCGGTGACCGCGTAGTTCGTCGGGACCCCGCCCGCGATGGCGAAGAGCGGACCCGCCGCGGCCACCACGAAGAACACGATCTGGGCGGCTCCGAGCCGCCGATGACCGAGACCGCGCCGCGGTCTTTGCGTACCCATGGACCCGTCCCCCCGGACGTCGGTATGGCGGTGAAAGATCTTGATCTTCCGAAGCCATCCCACCTTAGGGCCGGGCACCCCGGCGAGGTACGTCCGTTCAGGCTAAAAACGGACCTCGGGTCGCAGTGGTACGCGCGCTACCGCTACTTTGGCCGTCCCGCACTTCAACGCCGGAGGGCGTGCCATTCATGCGTCGGCTGACCTTGGTCGATTCCCTGTTCTTTCTCGCCCACGACGAGTTCACCGGAAAACCCGCGTTGCGCCGCACGGGACTCGGGATCGGAATGGCCGGTTCCGCGCTCTGCGATCTCCTCCTCGCCGAGCGGATCACCGTGGAACGCAAGCGAATCCGCCCGCTGTCACGACGCGGCCTCGCCCATCCCCCGCTCGACGGGGTGTTCTCGGAAATCCTGGCCGAACGCGAGCGGCACACCGTCCGGGAATGGGTCACGCATCTGCGGCACGACCTCGGGGAAACGGTCGCGGGGAATCTGCTCGCCGCCGGGGTGATCGACCGCGAGACCGACCGGGTGCTCATGCGGAAGAATCACCGGTACCCGCCGCGGGATCTGCTGTTGTCGACGGCCGCGCGCAGCAAGGTGCGGGCGGCCGTCCTCGGCACCGAACAGCCTGATCCGCATTCAGTCTGTCTTGCGCTGCTGGCCTGGACCATCGGGCTCGACGACTTCTGCGAACCGGAACTCGACCGGGCGGGCCTGCGCGCCTGGGTGGAGTCCACTCAGCGGGACCTGCCGAAGGCGCTCGCCGAGCTGATCTCGGGGGTCGACGCGGTGTGCGCCGCCGTCGTCTACACCGGCGACCGGCGATAGCCCGGGTGGCCTGTGCGGACGACGGACGTGCCCACCGCGCCGGTCCAGGACTAGCCCGCCGGCACCGAGGAGAGGTGCGCCCACGGGTTCGCGGCCTTGAGCCCGGTGAAGGTGAAGGACTGATTCGTGTTCTTGGGGCAGGCCTTGCGGCTGGTGTCCCAGCGGTTCTCGCTCGGCCAGTAGATCTTGAGCACGATGCAACGATTGTCGGCCGCGCTGTCGTAGACCTTGCCCTTGATGGTGACGGTGTTGCCGCTGCAGGTCGCCCAGAACTCGGTCCATCCGCCTGAGACGACCTCGTTGTACTGGAACTGCCTGCACTTCACCTCCCAGCTGTTGGTCGTCGCCGCCTGGGCGGGTGCGGCCGCGAACAGCGTCCCGAACGCCATCGCCGCACCCGTGGCGGCGATGCCGAGCTTCCTGATGTTCATCTTCATCCCCTCGGTAGTGGACCTTGCCCGACGAACCGTGCCAGGCCCGGTGCGCCTCCCCCGGCCAGTTTTAGTTCTCGCTGAAACATCGCCAAGACGGGCATTCCGTGCGTTAATTCCTGCGGGGACCTGGGGAGGGGGCGCTGTGCTGCGCGTGCATTTTTCCGGAGACGATCTTGGCCGCGTCAGGGTCGCGACGAGGCCGGATCCGCTGTGGGAGACGACGTTGAGCCTGCACCGGCTGCAACGCGGGGACGGTGACCTGCGGGTGCGGAAGTGGCGTGGTGCCGTCCGCACCCGTCTGCCGAAGGCCGCGGGGCCGTTGCTGACGCTCGTCCCGCCCAGCGGGTACTTCCCGGACTTCCTCACGCCGTCCGGCGAAGACCTCGAAGAGCAACTGGACCTGGTGTGCCGCACCGAGCGCCTCGCTCTGCGGCGGGATCTGGCGGTGCTGGCACGATCCCGGCGGCCGACACCGTGGGCACGCGATCTGGGTGACGCCAACCCGGCCGCGCTCGGCGCGCTGACGCGAGCGGCCCGGTCCTACCACCGTGCGGCGATCGAGCCCGTCTGGAACGACATCCTCGCCTGCTTCGACCGTCAGCGCGCGAGACAGGCACGGCTTCTGCTCACGGACGGCGTCGACGGGCTGCTGCGCGGGCTTTCCCCCGCGATGCGGTGGAAAGCGCCGGTGCTCGAGGTCGACTACCCGGTGCGCCAGGACCTCCACCTCGATGGGCGGGGGCTGCTGCTCATCCCGTCGTACTTCTGCTGGCGGACCGGGGTGACCCTGGTCGAGAACGACCGGGTGCCGGTGCTCGTCCACCCATCGAAGAGCACGTTCCCGAAACCGTGCGCCCCGGCCACGGCTCCGCCTTGGCCACACTGCTGGGGCACACGCGTGCGGCCGTGCTGGAGACGATCGAAAGCGGCGGGCGGACCAGCGATGTCGCGCGCCGCGCGGGCATCTCCATGTCGTCGGCGAGCCAGCACGCCACGGTGCTGCGTGAAGCGGGTCTCGTGCTCAGTACGCGTGAGGGCAACACCGTGCGGCATCACCTCACGCAACTGGGGTCGGCACTGCTGCGCAAGAATCTTTAACCGGCTCTCCCTCTTGCCGGAAACTGTCACCCATGGTTATCGTGTGCCCACGCCGCAGCAACACCTGATGAGAAAATGACAATTCTCTGTGGAAAGGGACACCTTTCATGAGTGACACCCTGCGGCCCGCGATGCGTCGTGCTCTCGGCGCGGTCTCCGTTCTCGCCCTCGCCGTTTCCGGCCCCGTCGCGATCTCTTCGCTCGCGTCCGCGGCGCCCAGCCCGGCGTCGGCGCCGATCTTCGCTTCCGGTGGCGATCTCGCCTCGCCGGAGAAGAAGGAGATCGCGATGCAGATCGTCTCCAGCGCGGAAAACTCCTCCCTGGCCTGGAAAGCGCAGTACTCCTACATCGAGGACATCGGCGACGGGCGCGGGTACACCGCCGGCATCATCGGGTTCTGCTCCGGCACCGGGGACATGCTGGAACTCGTCGAGCGCTACACGAGCTCGGTCCCGGACAACCCGCTCGCGGAATACCTCCCGGCGCTGCGCAAGGTCGACGGCACCGAATCGCACGAAGGGCTGGGCACCGGTTTCGAAAACGCTTGGCGGGAGGCCGCCGGCCGCGAGGACTTCAAGGCGGCGCAGAACAGCGAACGGGACCGCGTCTATTTCGACCCGGCGGTGAATCAGGCGAAATCGGACGGTCTGGGCGCACTGGGACAATTCATCTATTACGACGCCATCGTGATGCACGGCCCGGGCACCAGCCAGGACAGCTTCGGCGGTATCCGCTCGGCCGCTCTCCAGCAGGCGAAGCCGCCCGCGCAGGGTGGTGACGAGACGGCGTACCTCAAGGCGTTCCTCGACGCGCGGCGCGTGGTCATGAAGCAGGAAGAGGCGCACGCGGACACCTCGCGGATCGACACCGCGCAGCTGGTGTGGCTCAACGACGGCAATCTCGACCTGCACACCCCGCTGAAGTGGGCGGTCTACGGGGACCCGTACGAGATCGGCTAGCGCACCGCGACGCATGTCATGAAAGGGCCGTTCAGGACATCTTTCGTCCTGAACGGCCCTTTCATGACACACACGAGGAGGTGAACTAGCCCGCGAGCAGGTCCTCGGCGGTCCGCGTGTTGATCACCCGCTCCGGCTCGATCCCCAGTTCGTTGGCCCGCTCGCAGCCGAAGACCAGCCAGTCCAGCTGACCGGGGGCGTGCGCGTCGCTGTCGATCGCGAAATCGCAGCCAAGGTCCACGGCAAGGTTCAGCAGCCGCGTCGGCGGATCCCGGCGTTCGGGCCGCGAGTTGATCTCGACGGCGACCCCGTTGTCCCGGCACGCGGTGAACACGGCTTCGGCGTCGAACTCCGACTCGGGCCGTTTCCCGCGGCCGCCCATCACGAGCCGTCCGGTGCAATGCCCCAGCACGCGGACCCGCGGATGCTGCACCGCGGCGATCATCCGCGGCGTCATCTCCTTCGCGGGCATCCGCAGTTTCGAGTGGACACTCGCGACGACGAAGTCCAGCCGCTCCAGCAGTTCTTCCTCCTGGTCGAGTGTGCCGTCCAGGTGGATGTCGACCTCGATGCCGTGCAGGATCCGGAACGGCGCCATCGTCTCGTTCAGTTCCGCGACGACGTCCATCTGACGGCGCAGCCGCTCGGGCGAGAGCCCGTTCGCGACGGTCAGCCGCGGCGAGTGATCGGTCAGCACCATCCATTCGTGGCCGAGCGCGCGGGCGGCCTCGGCCATCTCCTCGATCGGGCTGCCACCGTCGGACCAGTCCGAATGGGTGTGGCAGTCGCCGCGCAGCGCCGCCCGCATCGCGCCGCCGTCAGGCAGCTTCGGCTCGCCGATCTTCTCGAAGTACGCGGGACGGCGGCCGGCGAGGACGTCTTCGACGACGGCCGCGGTCGCCTTGCCGATGTTCGGCAACGCGGTCAAGGTGCCCGCCGCGGCGCGTTTGCGCAGGTCGTCCGCCTCGATCTTGGCGATCACCGAGGCCGCCTGCCGGAACGCCCGCACCCGGTAGGTCGGCTCGCCCGCGCGCTCCAGCCGGAACGCGATCTCCCTCAACGCCTGCGCCGGTTCCATGCCTACCTGTCTACCCCGTCAGCGGCGAAGAGGCAGCTCATGCAGCGTGACGTCGCGCAATTCGCCGTCGCGGACCTCGGCGGTCTGATAGGTGCAGAACGGCTGCCGCCGCCGGTCGGTCGGCGAGCCGGGGTTCAGCAGCCGCAGCCCGTTCGGCGTGACGGTGTCCCAGGGGATGTGACTGTGCCCGAACACGAGGACGTCGGTCTCCGGGAACTGTTCGTCGCAGCGCCGTTCACGGCCCTGTTTGCCGCCGGTTTCGTGGACGACCGCCAGCCGGACGCCGTCGAGGTCGGCCCGCGCGATCTCGGGGAGCCGCGCCCGCAGATCAGCGCCGTCGTTGTTGCCGTAGACGCCGAGGAGCCGCTTGCTCCGGGCTTCGAGTTCGTCCAGCAGGGCGGCCTCGACCCAATCGCCTGCGTGGACGACGACGTCCGCCTCGTCGACCTCGCGCCAGACCTGCTCCGGCAGCGCCTTCGCGCGCAGCGGCAGATGGGTGTCGGCGATGAGCAGCAGCCGCATCAAGCGTCTCCGATGGTCTCGAGGGTCCGCTCCAGGAAATCGCCGATGTGGGCGCGCAGCAACCGGGCCGCACCTTCGGCGTCGCCCTTCTTCGCCGCCGCCAGCACCGCCTTGTGCTCGTTCCATTCCTTGCGCCAGCTGGGATTCGTCTCCCAGCCGACCACGCTGATCAGCGCGGCGCGGTCCCTGAGATCGTCCAGCATCGAGACCATCAGCGGATTGCCGCAGCCGCTGTAGAGCGCCCGGTGGAACCGGCGGTTGAGCAGGCTGAGCGCGGCGTGGTCCTTGTCCGAAAGCGCCGCCGACGCCTCCTTCAGCGCTTCCGCGGCGTCTTCGAGCAGGTCCGGGGAGCGGCGTTCGACCGACCGGCGCACGGCCTCGGGCTCCAGCACCATGCGGACGTCGTACACGGACTTCGCCAGCTCCGCGTCCACCACGCACACCGAAGCGCCCTTGTACGGGCTGAACGTCACGAGCCCTGTGTTCGACAGCACCTTGAGCGCCTCGCGGACCGGCGTCTTCGAGACGCCGAGCCTGGCCGCGAGCTCGGCTTCGACCAGCGGCTGACCGGGCTTCAACTCCCGGGTGAGGATGCCGCGGCGGATCTCGTCGAGCACCACTTCGGTCCGCGAAGCGGGCAGGCTGAAGGTCGAAGACATGGGCCCGATCATATATGAGATGCCATACTCGCGGACATGAGGAACCCCGAGGAACTCCGGAGCCATCGCTGGTTCGGCGGCGACGAGCTGCGCGGCTTCAGTCATCGTGCCCGCAGCAGGCAACTCGGCTACAACCCGGAGGAACACCTCGGGAAACCCGTCATCGCGATCCTCAACACCTGGAGTGACATCAACCCCTGCCACATGCATCTGCGCGAGCGGGCCGAACAGGTCAAACGCGGGGTGTGGCAGGCGGGCGGATTCCCGCTGGAGTTCCCGGTCGCGACGCTGTCCGAGACGTTCCAGAAGCCGACGCCGATGCTCTACCGCAACCTGCTTTCCATGGAGACCGAAGAGATCCTGCGGTCCTATCCGATCGACGGCGCAGTGCTCATGGGCGGCTGCGACAAGACGACCCCGGCGTTGCTGATGGGCGCGACGAGCGCGGGGCTGCCCGCGATCTTCGTACCCGCCGGGCCGATGCTGCGCGGGCACTGGCGGAACGAGGTGCTCGGCAGCGGCACCGACATGTGGAAGTACTGGGACGACAAGCGGGCCGGCCTGATCGGCGACGAGGAACTGTCCGAATTGGAGCGTGGGCTGGCCCGTTCCCCCGGAACCTGTATGACGATGGGGACCGCGTCCACGATGATGTCGGTCGCCGAAGTACTCGGGCTGACCTTGCCCGGCGCCGCGTCGATCCCCGCCGTCGATTCGGCGCACCACCGGATGGCCGCGGCGAGCGGCGCGCGTGCCGTCGAGATGGTGTGGGAGGACCTCACCATCACGAAGATCCTCGACGAGCGCGCCTACGCCGACGCGATCACCACCGTGCTGGCGCTCGGCGGCTCCACCAACGCCGTCATCCATCTGATCGCGATGGCGGGACGCGCGCGGATCCCGCTGGCATGCGACGATTTCGACGCGATCGCGCGCCGGGTCCCGGTGCTGGCGAACATCCGGCCGGGCGGCGACTGGCTGATGGAGGACTTCTATTACGCCGGCGGGCTTCCCGGCCTGCTTTCCCGACTGACCGACCTGCTGCATACCGATCGGGTGACGGTGACCGGCCGGACACTCGGCGAGAACCTGGCTTCGGCGCGGGTACACGACGACGATGTCATCCGCACGCGTGACAACCCTGTCGCCGAAGAAGGAGGAGTCGCGGTGCTGCGCGGGAATCTCGCGCCGTCCGGGGCGGTGATCAAGCACATCGCCGCCGAACCGCGGCTACTTGTCCACACTGGACCGGCGGTGGTCTTCGACGACTACCGGGACTTGAAGAAACGCATCAACGACCCCGCGCTCGGCATCACCGAGGACTCGGTGCTGGTGCTGCGCGGATCCGGCCCGCTCGGCGGCCCCGGCATGCCCGAGTACGGGATGCTGCCGCTGCCGGATCACCTGCTGGCCAAGGGGGTCCGCGACATGGTCCGCGTTTCCGACGCGCGGATGAGCGGCACCAGCTACGGCGCCTGCGTGCTGCACGTCGCACCGGAGTCCCATGTGGGCGGTCCGCTCGCACTCGTCCGTGACGGCGATCCGATCACCCTGGACGTCCCTTCACGACGGCTGAGCCTCGACGTCGATGATGCGGAATTGCAACGTCGCCGGGCGGAGTGGACCACACCACCCCCGCGGTACGAACGGGGTTACGGCGCGTTGTACGCCGAACACATCACGCAAGCCGATGAAGGCTGTGACTTCGACTTTCTCGCCAGAGTGGGCGAAAATCCGGAACCTGACGCCCAGTGACCACCCGACGGAGTGACCCGATCACCCAACCGGGCGAGTTGCAGGCTCACAAAACGCGCCCCGTATCTTGAACCTACGTCCGGAACGTGTGGAAGGCCCGGACGTTCGATCACGAAGCCCGGCGCTCGCCGGACCGTGGAGGGTGGAGAGTTGCCGCAGGAACCGCGCTGGCCCGAGTCCCACGCTGAGCAGACGGACATTCTCCCGGTCGTCACGCCCGGGTTCGCGGAGTCTGCCACGCCGCAGGAGCCCACGCCACCGAAGCGCCGTCGCAGCTATCGCAAGGCCGCCTTCATCGGCGGCGGCGTGTTCGGCCTCCTGGTCGTCGCGTACGCCCTCGACGTGCTGGTCTCCCAGGGCAGCGTCCCCCGCGGCGTCACCGTCGCCGGGGTCGACGTCGGCGGGATGGACCGCACGGCGGCCGAGAAGGAGCTCCGCGGCGGTATCGAGCCGCGGCTGACCCGGCCGGTGAAGGTCGTCGCGGGCGACGCCGAGGAGTCGCTGGCGCCGAACAACGCCGGCCTGCGCCTCGACTGGCCCGCCACCCTCGACCAGGCGGGCGACCAGCCGCTGAACCCGTTCACGCGGATCGCGTCGTTCTTCTCGACCACCGAGGTCGGTGTCGTCACGCAGACCGACGACGCCAAGCTCAGCGGCGCGCTGGAGAACCTGCGCGACAAGGTCGACCGCGACCCCGTCGAGGGCACCGTGCGCTTCGAGGAGGCCAAGCCGATCGCGGTCGAGCCGAAGGCCGGGCAGAAGCTCGACCTCGAAGCGGCCAAGAAGACCATCCTGGAGCGCTGGGCCAGTGGCGAGCCGCTGACGCTCGCGGTCACCCAGACCCCGGTGAAGGTCTCGCCGGAGGCCGTCCACGCCGCCCTCGATCAGATCGCGAAGCCCGCCGTGGCGGCGCCGATGGTCGTCAAGGGCGAGGGCAAGGACGCGGTCGTCAAACCCGAGCAGATCGCGGCCGCGCTGACCTTCGAGCCCGTCGACGGCGGTGTGCTGAACCCGAAGGTGGACAACAACAAGATCATCGAGGCGGCGGGCCCGCAGCTGAAGTCCACCGAAAAGGAGGGCAAGGACGCGCAGATCGTCTTCGAAGGCGGCAAGCCGACCGTCCAGCCCTCCGAGGACGCCAACGTCGTCGACTGGGAGCCGAGCCTCAAGCCGGTGCTCGACGTGCTCAAGCGCGCCGCGCCCCGCGAGCTGCCGGTGACCTACAAGAAGACCCCGGCCAAGGTGACCACCGAGCAGGCGAACCAGCTCGGCATCAAGGAGGTCGTCAGCGAGTTCAAGACCGGCGGCTTCGCGCCGGACTCGGGGACGAACATCCGGGTCGTCGCGCAGAAGGTCAACGGCGCCATCGTGAAGCCGAACGAGACGTTCAGCCTCAACGGGTTCACCGGGCCGCGCGGCGCCGCGCAGGGCTACGTCGAGGCGGGTGTCATCAAGGACGGCGCGCCCGGCCGCGAGGTCGGCGGCGGGATCTCGCAGTTCGCGACCACGCTGTACAACGCTTCGTACTTCGCCGGCATGAAGGACACCGAACACAAGGAACACAGCTACTACATCAGCCGTTACCCCGCCGCGCGCGAGGCGACCGTGTTCCAGAACCACAGCGGTGGCAGCGTCATCGACCTGAAGTTCACCAACGACACGGACACCGGTGTCGCGATCCAGACCATCTGGACGCCGTCGGACATCACGATCCGGCTGTGGGGCACCAAGAAGTACACCGTCGAGTCGATCCCGGGCGGCCGCACCAATCCGTCCGAGCCGCCGACGAAGCCCGGCCCCGCCGAGAACTGCAAGCCCAGCAACGGCGCGCCCGGCTTCACCACGTCGGACACCCGGGTCATCAAGGACGCCGCGACCGGCCGCGAGATCCGGCGCCACACCCGGAACGTGCACTACAACCCGCAGCCGAAGATCACCTGCGGCACGGAGTAGCTTCGAGGGTTCACCACCCGCGCCCGGAGCGGTACGCTGAGTGACTCACTCGACCGGGCGGGGGTGGTCACCTCGTGGACTCCAAGGCGACCTTCCGGCAGATCCTCGCGGTCGGTGAGCTGCGCGCGATCTGGTTCGCGGAACTCCAGTCCATCCTCGGCGACCAGGTGGCCAGGGTCGCCCTGTCGGTGCTGGTGTTCCAGCGCACCGGCTCGGCGACGTGGCCCGCGCTGACCTACGCGCTCACCTATCTCCCCGACCTGATCGGCGGGCCGTTGCTCGGCGGGTTGGCCGACCGGTACCCGCGCCGCGCGGTGATGGTCTGCTCCGACGTCGTCCGCGCGCTCCTGGTCGCGGTGCTCGCCGTCCCCGGCATCCCGCTGCCCGTGCTCGCCGCCGTGCTCGTGGTGGTGCAGCTGGCCAACGCGCCGTTCACCGCCGCGCAGGCCGCGGTCCTCCCGTCGGTGCTCAGCGGGGATTCCTACGTGCTCGGCCAGTCCCTGCTGAAGATCACCAACCAGATCGGTCAGCTGGCCGGATTCGCGCTGGGCGGCGCGGTGATCGCCGCGATCGGACCGGGACGCGGGCTGGCGCTGGACGCGGTGACGTTCGCCGTCTCGGCGGTCGTCCTGCGGCTGGGGGTCCGCGCGCGGCCCGCTTCTGGAGCGAGCGGACCGGCGACGTCGACCCTGCGGCGGCTTTCGGCGGGCGCCAGGACGATCTGGCGTGATCGCCGGTTGCGCGCGCTGGTCGGCCTGGCGTGGTTGGCGGGTTTCGTGATCGTGCCGGAAGGGCTCGCCGTGCCCTACGCCGCGGAGATCGGCGGCGGGGCGATGACCGCGGGGCTGCTGCTCGCGGCGCATCCCGCGGGGATCGTGCTCGGGGTGTTCGCGCTGGGCCGCCTCGTGCGGCCCGAGATCCGGTTGCGCCTGGTCGGCGCGCTGGCGCTCGGTGCGATCGTGCCGCTCGCGGCGTTCTGGTTCCGGCCCTCGCTCCCCTACGCCGCCGGACTGCTCGTGCTGTCCGGGATGTGCGCGGCCTACCAGGTCACCGCGAGCACCACGTTCATGCGACTGGTACCCGACACCGAACGAGGCCAGGCCTTCGGCCTCGCCGGGTCGGGACTCATCGCCGTGCAGGGAATCGGGCTGATCGCCGGCGGCCTGCTCGTCGGCGTGCTCGGTTCACCGGCGACGACGGTCTCGGTCATCGCACTCGCCGGTCTCGTAGTGGCTGTTCCGGCCACCCGGGCTTGGCGCCACGTGGCCCCACCGCACCCCCTTTAGACCGGAACCCGGTACTCACCAGTTCTGCCCGCGCATAGGGCTCACCCCCTCCGCTTTCCCGCTCCCGGTCACGCGTGGTGCACCCACGCCTACCCATACAGCGTAGTGACACCTAGTATCCAACCGATTACGTTCGTCTCCGTGGCGCTAACGAATTGGGCGCTGTGGCGGCTACCCAACCGTGGTTTGATCGGCTTCGTCCTCCTGGTGGACGTCGCGGCGATCGCCGGATCCGCCTGGTCTTTTCTCCGCATCCCCTTCACCGAGGGCGACGCGCTCCCCTTCGCGATCCTGATCCTCAGCTCCGTGCTGTACACGGAGTTGTCGCGCCCGGTGGAGCGGGTCCGGGAGCGGTTCGCCGGCACACCGCACATCTCGCTCGACAGCGTGTGGACCTTCGCCGCCGTGCTGCTGGTGCACCCGGCGCTCGCCGCGCTGGTCATCGCCGTGTCGTTCTTCTACCGCTGGTTCCGCGGGCAGCCGAACCCGTTGTTCCGGCGGATGTTCTCCGCCTCCGCGACGGTGCTCTCGGGGTTCGCCGCGGCCGCCTTCCTCGCCCGGTACGCGGAGCCGTTCGACGTGCTCCCCCGCGACGCTTCCTCGTTCGGTTCGGTGGCCGCGGCGGGCGGGGTGTTCCTGCTGGTCAACACCGTGCTGATGACGATCGCGGTGTACTACGGCACACCGCACGAGCGGCTTCGGGACGCGCTGGCGAAGCCGTTCGAGTACGCGCTCGAAGCGGCGACGATCGCGCTCGGCGTCATCGTCGCGTGGGCGCTGCGGGACTGGCCGGTGGTGCTGCTGCTGGTCGTCGGGATCACGCTGGTGCTGCACCGCGGGGTCCTACTGCGGCAGCTGAAACGGCAGGCGCGCAGCGACGCCAAGACCGGGCTGCTCAACGCGAAGGCGTGGCGTGAGGCCGCGACCGACGAACTCGACCGCGCGCGGCGCGCGGGGCGGCACACCAGCCTGCTGATGGTCGACGTCGACCGATTCAAACTGATCAACGACCGGCACGGGCATCTGGTCGGCGACCGGTATCTGGCGGCGATCGCGGAAACGCTGCGTACCGAGGTGCGCGGCACGGATCTGGTCGGGCGCTTCGGTGGCGAGGAGTTCGTCGTCCTGCTGCCCGGCACGCCCGCCGTGCACGCCCACGCGATCGCGGAGCGGATCCGGTCGAGCGTGGCGTCGCGCGCCGGTGACCTGCCCGAGCACGTCACCGTGTCGATCGGGCTCGCCGACCGGCCGGGGGTCGCCGATCTGGACACGGTGCTCGCCGTCGCCGACCGGGCGCTGTACCAGGCGAAGAACACCGGGCGGAACCGGACTTCGGGCTACCAGGTGACCGGCTGACCCCCGCGTTTCGTCCTCTGAATGCGGTCCTTGCACACGCAAGGACCGCATCCAGAGGACGAAATGCGCTCAGGGGAGGCCGGCAAGGGACTTCTCGAGGGCTTCGTCGGGCAGCGCGCGATCGGAGATGTTCCCCGCCAGGTACGCGCCGTACGCCGGAAGGTCGAGGTGCGCGTGTCCGCACAGCGCGGTCAGGATCACCTTCTCCTCCCCGGTTTCCTTGCACCGCAACGCTTCCTGGATACACGCGGCGAGCGCGTGCGTCGGCTCCGGCGCGGGGATGATGCCCTCCGTCCGGGCGAACCGCACTCCGGCGGCGAAGCAGTCCTCCTGCCCGATGGCGATCGCGTCGATCAGCCCGAGTTCGTAGATATGCGAGATCAGCGGTGACATCCCGTGATAGCGCAGGCCACCGGCGTGGATGGGGTCGGGGATGAAGTCGTGACCGAGCGTGTGCATCTTCAGCAGCGGCGTCAGCCCGGCGGTGTCCCCGAAGTCGTACGCGTACTTCCCGCGGGTGAGCGTCGGGCAGGCGGCCGGTTCGACCGCGCGGATCACCGGGTCCATCCGCCCGGCGAGTTTCTCGCGCAGGAACGGGAAGGCGAGCCCGCCGAAGTTGGATCCGCCGCCGGTGCAGCCGACGAGGACGTCCGGGGTGTCCCCGGCCAGCTCGAACTGCTTGAGCGCCTCTTCACCGATGATCGTCTGGTGCAGCAGCACATGGTTGAGCACGCTGCCGAGCGCGTAGCGAGTGTTCTCCGCCTGCGCCGCCTGCTCGACGGCCTCGCTGATCGCGATACCGAGGCTCCCGGTCGAGTCCGGATCGGCGGCCAGGATCGCGCGGCCGGATTCGGTCAGCTCGGACGGGCTCGGGTGCACCTTCGCGCCGAAGGTCTCCATCATCAGCTTGCGATACGGCTTCTGGTCGTAGGAGGCGCGGACCTGCCACACCTCGCATTCGAGCCCGAAGGTGGTGGAGGCGAACGCGAGCGCGCTCCCCCACTGCCCGGCGCCGGTCTCGGTGGTCAGCCTGGTGACGCCCTCCGCCGCGTTGTAGAACGCCTGCGGTACGGCGGTGTTGGGCTTGTGCGAGCCGACCGGGCTGACACCCTCGTACTTGTAGTAGATACGCGCGGGGGTGCCGAGCGCCTTCTCCAGCCGCCGCGCCCGGAACAGCGGCGACGGACGCCAGAGCCGGTAGACGTCCAGGACCTCTTCCGGGATGTCGATGTACCGCTCGGTGCTGACCTCCTGGGCGATGAGCGCCTGCGGGAACAGCGGCGCGAGATCGTCCGGGCCGACCGGCTCGCGGGTGCCGGGATGCAAGGGCGGTGGCGGCGGCTCCGGCAGATCCGGGACGACGTTGTACCACCGGGTCGGCATGTCCGCTTCGTCGAGGATGTACTTGGTCCGCTCCGCCATGGGGCCTCCTCCGTCCGTCCCATCAACCTAAAGGGACGGACGGCGCGGCACCAGACATCGCTACTACGGTGTGACCATGGGGAATCTCGTACTGCTCGACGCGCCGTCCAACCTCGGGCTGCGGCCGCCCGCCGAAGGTGTGGTCCCGGGCTGTTACAAGGCGCCGGGCGCGCTGCGTGACCACGGCCTGCTCACCCGGTTGGGGGCGGCCGATGGCGGCATCGTCACCCCGCCGCGCTATCTGCCCGCGTGGTCGCCCGATGGCGGCGTGCGGAACGCGGCCGGGATCGCGGCCTACACCGAGGCCCTCGCCGGACGCCTCGCGAAGATCCGCGCGGACGGTGGCTTCCCGGTGGTGCTCGGCGGCGACTGCTCGATCGCGCTCGCCGCGATGCTGACGCTGCGTCGCGAAGGCCGCTACGGCATCGTCTACTTCGACGGACACGACGACTTCCGGCATCCCGGCAATTCCGAGTACGTCGCCAACGTGGGTGGCGAGGCCCTAGCCGTCGTCACCGGCCGCGGCCAGCCGGAACTGGCCGATGTGGACGGTCTGAAGCCCTACGTCCGCGACGAAGACGTCCTCGTGCTCGGCGTTCGCGCGGAGGAGTCCGCCGAGGCACGGGACGCCGGGCTCCGGGTCGTGACCAGCCAGGAGATCATGGCGTCCGGCACCGACGGCGCGCTCGCCGCCGCACGGGAGATTTTCGCGCCACTGGACGGTTTCTGGATCCACATCGACATCGACACGCTCGACCCGGAGTATGTGTCCGCTGTGGACAGTCCCGATCCGGGCGGGCTCAGCCCGGACAAACTCGTCGAGCTGCTCCGCGGCCTGCTCGCGATCCCCGGTGCCGCCGGGCTGGAGCTGACCATCTTCGATCCCGACCTCGACCCCGACGGCACGCAGGCCGCCCTCGTGACGGATTGCCTCGTACGCGCACTGGAAGGAACCCGATGACCAAGGTGACCGTCGCCGACGGCTCGTTCGACGCCCCGCTCTGGCTGCCCGAATCCGGCTCCGGCCCCGGCCTGGTGCTGATCCAGGAGATCTTCGGCCTCGACGACTACCTCAAGTCGGTCGCCGCGGACCTGGCCGCTCTCGGCTACGTCGTCGCGGTGCCCGAACTGTTCTGGCGTATCTCGCCCGGATGGTCGGCCACGCACGACGAAGCCGGGGTCTCCGCGTCGATGGCCGTCGCCGGCCAACTGGACCCGGCGAGCGCCGTCACCGACGTGCTCGCCACCCTGGCGACGCTGCGCGCCTTGCCCGAAACCGACGGCCGCGCGGGCGTCTTCGGCTTCTGCCTCGGCGGCTCGATGGCCTACGCGGCCGCCGCCGAAGGCGACCCGGACGTCGCGGTTTCGTACTACGGCTCGCGCGTACCCGAACAGCTTCCGTTGCTGGACCGGATCACCTGCCCGATCCAGTTCCAGTTCGGGGGCGCGGACCCCTACATTCCCGTCGAAGGCGTGCGCCGCCTCGCCGACGCGGTCGCCTCCCACGACGGGGCGGAGATCCACATCCACGAGGGCGCGGGGCACGCGTTCCACAACCACGTGGCGCCGATGTTCCATCAGCCGGAGCCCGCCGCGGCGGCCTGGGCGCTGACGCTGGAGTTCCTGGGGCGGACCTTCCCGGCCTGAGGCGGCCGAACGCCGGAATATGTCGGTGCCTCCCGGTAGTTTCCCCACCATGGCCACATTGGTGAGTTTTCACGCCCACCCCGACGACGAGTGCATCGTCGCGGGTGGCGTCATGCGCAAGGCCTTCGAGGAAGGCCACCGTGTCGTGCTCGTCGTCGCGACCAGGGGGGAGGTCGGCGAGGTGCCGGACGGGTTCCTCGACGACGGAGAGGAGTTGTGGCAGCGCCGCGTGCAGGAGACGCACGCCTCCGCCGAGGTCCTGGGGGCCAAACGCGTGGAGTTCCTGGGGTACACCGATTCCGGCATGATGGGCGAGCCGCGCAACGACGTGCCCGGCACGTTCTGGCAGGCCGACGTCGAGGAGGCCGCGCAGCGGCTGGCCGCGATCCTGCGCGAGGAGCAGGCCGACGTCCTGACCGTCTACGACGACAACGGCGGCTACGGGCATCCGGACCACATCCAGGTGCACCGCGTCGGCATGCGCGCGGCCGAGCTGGCGGGCACGCCGCGCGTCTACGAGGCGACGAGCAACAGTGACGAGATGCGCCGCGGTATGGAGGAAGCGGTGCGGACCGGGCAGATGAAGGCCGAGGACCTTCCCGATTTCGAAGACGGTTCCGAGTTCGGCAAGCCGGAAGCGATCCTGACGGCGAGGGTGGACGTCACCGCGTACCTGCCGTACAAGCGGGCCGCGATGCGCGCGCACGCCAGCCAGATCAGCGAGGACTCGTTCTTCCTGGCGATGCCCGACGAGGGTTTCGCGCAGGCGTTCGGCGTCGAGTGGTTCATCCGTGCCGGGCAGGGTCCGGGCATCACGGAGACCGACATCATGGCCGGTCTCTGACCGATGGGCATGTGCGGTGCGTATCTCCGGGTCACGCCGGAGGAATTGCGCGAGCTGATCGAGGAGCCCGAGCGGTACTGGACCTACGCCGAAAAGGCCGACGGGACCGAGCGGGCGATGGACATCGACAAGGCGTGGAACGCGCTGTGGTTCCTGGCGAAGCGCGCCGGGTTCGAGGGCGAGTTCGTACTGGGCGGGACCTTGCTGGGGGAAGCGGACAGCGACGGACCGCCGCGGTACTTCACCGCGGATCAGGTGCGGACGGTCTCCGCGGAGATGGCGCGGACCGGGTTCGATCGGCTCTCGGAAGGCGTCGAGCTCTCGGAACTGGAGGCCGAGGGTATCTACCCGTCGATCTGGGACGAGCCGGACGCGCTCGATTACGTGCGCGGGCACTACAACGAGCTGGTGACCTTCTTCGCTGAAGCCGCGAAGGCCGGGGAGCCGGTCGTCACGATCATCACCTGACGAAGCCTGCCGCAGTCCGTGAAGGCCTCCTTGAGGGACTCTGGGTCCCTCAAGGAGGCCTTCACGGAACTTCGCGGACTCGACGCGCAGGTCAGGCCGTGGCGGCGGTGACGTCGAGTTCGACGAGCTGCCCGGGGTAGCCGAGCTGCGCGACGCCGAGCAGGGTGCTCGCGGTGGTGAAGGCCTCCCCGATCGCCGACCCGACGAACCGGTCCCACACCGCCGAGAGCACGTCCGCGTCCGGCGTCACCACGTAGATCACCGTGCGCACGACGTCCGCCGGGGTCGCCTTGGCGAAGGCGAGCGCGGCGGCGGTGTTCGCGACGACCTGGTCGACCTGGGCGAGCACGTCGCCTTCGACGACCTTGCCGTCTTCGGTGAGCGGGCACTGGCCGGCGAGGTGGACGTCTCTGCGGCCTTCGACGATGGTCACGTGGTGGTAGGTGGGTGTGGGGTGCAGACCGGGCGGATGGTGGCGTTCAATGGTCACGAGCCGCATCCTCACCGAGGCGGTCGCGACGGGACAACCGGATTTCACGGGGGAGCGATGCGCAGGACGATCGACTGGACCGGTGACGCGGTCACGATCATCGACCAGACCGTCCTTCCCGCCGAGTACCGCGTGCTCGAACTGCGCACGGTCGGCGAACTCGTCGCCGCCATCCAGCGGCTCGCGGTACGCGGGGCACCGGCGCTCGGCGCGGCGGGGGCGCTCGGCGTCGTGCTCGCCACCCGCGCGCCAGGCGACGTCGAGGCCGAAGCGCGACGCGTCGCCCAAGCCCGGCCGACGGCGGTCAACCTCAGCTGGGGCGTTTCCCGCGCCCTCGCGAAACTCCCGGAGGGGCCGGAAGCCGTTCTCGCCGAAGCGCTGGCGATCCTCGACGAGGACGAGCGGATCAACCACGAGGCCTCCCGGCTGGCGGCCGACGTGGTGATCGAGCACTGCGGGCGGCGGCCGCTCAAGCTGCTGAGCCACTGCAACGCCGGACACCTCGCGACGGTCGCCTGGGGCAGCGCGCTCGGCGTCGTCTGGCATCTGCAGGCCCGCGGCCTGGTCGAGTCCGTACTGGTCGACGAGACCCGGCCGCTGCTGCAAGGTGCCCGCCTGACCGCGTGGGAACTGGCCGAAGCCGGTGTCCCGTACCGGATCCAGCCCGACGGTGCGGCCGCCGCGGCGATGAGCCGCGGCCTGGTCGACTGCGTCCTCGTCGGCGCCGACCGGATCGCCGCCAACGGCGACGTCGCCAACAAGATCGGCACCTATGGCCTGGCGATCGCGGCGAAGCACCACGGAATCCCGTTCGTGGTCGTCGCCCCCTCGTCCACTGTGGACACTTCGATGCCGGACGGCGCCGGGATCGTGATCGAGGAACGCGATCCCGGCGAGGTCCTGGCCTTCGGTGGCACGAAGGTCGCGCCCGAAGGCGCGGAAGTGTTCAACCCGGCCTTCGACGTGACGCCGCACGAGCTGATCACCGCGGTGGTGACCGAGCACGGAATCCTGAAGCCTTAGAAGGATTCCAGGCAGGACGGCTCGCGGTCGGTGGCGAACGCGGCCGTCGCGCGCGAGACCGCGCCGGCGGTCCGTTCCTTGATGCGGCCCGCCGCGGCCAGGGTGCTCGGCCTGGTCCCGCCGAGGAAGATCGCGCCGAGGTCGGTGACGTCCAGTTCGAGATCCGGCGCGTCCTCCACGCGGGTCACTTGCGCGTGGCCGTCGGCGTCGGTGACGAGCCGCCAGTTCCCGGTGTTCCACGGGCAGAAGGCGTCGCGTACACCGAACACCAGGTCCACCGGGCCGTTGTAGCGCCGCGTGACGAGGGCACGATCGACATCGACGAGCCGGAGCCACAGGGAGTCGCCGCCGGACCGGGTCATGGCGCGCGGGTTGGCGAGCAGATGGACGAGCGGTTCGTCGAGGGCGGCGGACACCTCCACCGTGACGACGAGGTCGTAGTCGAGCAGGAAGCGATACAGCGTCGCGTACGCCTCCGGTGTGGTCGCGACCAGCTCCTGCACGGTCAGGATCCCTCGCGGGCCCTCTTCGTTCCAGTCGTTCTTCACCCGGTAGATCACATAGCCGTCGGGCAGGACGGCGAACCTGAACGCGGTCGCGCCGTTCCTCCGCCGCTCCGGGTCGTCGAGGTTGAACTCCCACGTCGCCCCGGGCCGGTCCAGCGCGCCGACCCGTTGGGGCGCTTCCTTTTCGTAGATCGCCTTGATCAGCGGGATCGCCTGCTCGCGGCCGACTTCGCGCACGCGCTCGGCTTCGAGTTCGACACCGGGCCGGAACGCGGACTTCGCGCGGATCTTCGCGCGGTAGAACTGTGCCGCGAGCCCGTATCCGAAGCGGGGGTAGATGACGGCTTCGGACGCCCACAACGCGGCGATCGGTTCGGCGCCGTCGTCGTGCAGGCCGTGCAACTGCGCCCGCATGACCCGGGTGAGCGCGCCCCGCCGCCGATGCCCCGGAGCGACACCGACCGACGTGATCCCCGCGAACGGCGTCGGCCCCGTGCCGGGAACGGTGATCTTCCTGGTGAGGATCTCCCCCATCCCGATCAGCTCGTCGCCGTCGAAGACGCCGTGCGAACGCTCGGGTTCGAACACCAGCCCTTCGCGGTGTTGGAAGCCTTCCGAAGGATCGGCGAGGAAAGCACGCGCCAGCATGTCCGAGAGTGCGGGCAGGTCGTCGGTGGTCAGGGTGCGGAGGGTCAAGCCGTCGTCGCTCACCCTGTTCGTACTACGCCCCTTCACCGACGACCGCCACGCATTAAAGGGCGGCGTTCAGGGCCTCGGCCCGATCACCTCGCCCTTTTCCGTCACCTCGATGGCCATCGCGGGGCAGGAATCCGCCGCGTCGAGCACCGTCTCGTCCGGATCCACCTCCTCCTTGACCACCGTCGCCACGGCGCCTTCGAGTTCGAAGACCTCCGGCATCAGCGCCGCGCACATCCCCGAGCCGATGCACGTGTTGCCATCGACCTCGACTTTCCAGCTCATGCTCACCATCCGATCGGCATGGAGCGGGGGCCCCGCACCAGCATCTGGGTCTTCCACACGATATCGCCGTCGAGGTGCAGCCCGGGGAGATCTCGCAGCAGCGCCTTCAATGCCTCCTGTAGTTCGAGCCTGGCCAGCGGGGCACCGAGGCAGTGGTGCACGCCGTGCCCGAAACCGAGGTGGGGATTGGCCTCCCTGCCGAATTCGAGGGTTTCCGCCGAGGTGAACTGGAGCCCGTCCCGGTTGGCGGCGCCGATCGCGACCATCACCGGCTCGCCCTCCTTCACCAGCACATCACCCACTTGGATGTCTTCGGTGGCGTAGCGGGCGAACCCGGCTCCGGCACCCAGCGGGACGAACCGCAGCAATTCCTCCACCGCGGCCGGGATCAGGTCCAAGTCCGCGCGCAGGCGGGCGAGCTGCTCCGGCTGTTCGAGCAGGGCGTAGACGAAGTTGGGGATCTGGCTGGCGGTGGTCTCGTGCCCGGCGATCAGGATGCCGATGCACATGTCGACCAGTTCCAGCTCGCTCAGCCGGTCGCGGACGTCGCGCGCCTCGATCAGCGCGGTCATCAGGTCGTCCTGCGGTTCGGCGCGGTGCTGCTCGACGAGCACGTGCATGTACGCCCGCAGCTCGTCCTGGTTGGCCATCATCTCTTCGGTGGTCAGCGGGCTGGTCGACAACGCGGCGTCGCTCCACACGCGGAACTTCGGCCGGTCCTCGACGGGAACGCCGAGCAGTTCGCAGATCACCGCGACCGGGATCGGCAGCGCGTAGTCCTCGACCAGATCCGCGGGCTGTCCCTTGGCCTTCATGTCCTCGATGAGGCCGGCCGCCAGCTCGGCGACGCGCGGGCGCAGCAGTTCGACGCGGCGCATGGTGAACGCCTTCGCGACCAGCGTGCGCAAGCGGGTGTGATCCGGCGGGTCCATGCTCAGGATCCCGCCGGGCCGCCTGCCGGGCGCCATCCGCGGCTCGTCCTTCTCCGCCGCCATCGCCCGGGAGAACCGCCGGTCGCCCAGCACGAACCGGGCGTCGGCATACCGGGTGGCGAGCCAGGCGGGCTCACCGTGCGGGAGCCGGACGCGGAGCATGCCCTTGGTGGCGCGGGCCGCCGCGTACGCCTCGTTGAGTTCGAGGCCGGCGTCCTCGTTGAAGGGATAGGCGACGAATTCGGTGTCTGTGGTGGTCATTTGTCCGGAAACCCCCCGGCTCGGCGGTTTGTAAGCAACTGCTTACAACGCTAACCATGATCACGCTGAGCGTCAATGCGCCTACCGTGCGACGCCCGGCTAGCCTTTGCCGATGACGGAAGAACCGCAGGTCCGCAGGCGCGACGCGGCCGCGACCAGGGCGGCCCTGCTCGACGCGGCGGCGGCCCTCTTCGCCGAGCGCGGCTTCGACCGGACGACCGTGCGCGACATCGCGAAACTCGCCGGCGTCAACCAGGCCTTGCTGTTCCGCTACTTCGGGTCGAAGGACGCGCTGTTCGAGGAGGTCCTGGCACGCGGTGGACGCGAGCAGATCGCCACCACCCCACCGGACGAACTGCTCGGGACGGCGTTGCGCAGCATGCTGGAATCCGACACCGGCCGCGACCGCACCCTCGACGCGTACCTGCGCTCGACGGGCCACGACAGCGCCGCGGCCGCCGTCCGGCGGCAGCTCGGCGAGGAGTACGCGAAGGTGCTCGCCACCCTGAGCGACGCCGACGACGCGGAGCTGCGGGCCGACCTCGTCCTCGCCTGGCTGCTCGGGATCGGCCTGGTCCGCGACATCACCGGCAAGGAGCCGCTGGCCAGCGCGGATCCCGACGACGTCTGCCGTCTGGTGCTCGGCGCGGCGCGGACCCTGCTGGAGCGCAGCGGGTAATTCCGTCGCCGTCCACGGCGCACTGCTCTACGGTCGTGCCGTGATCACGTTCCCGCCCGCCGGCACCGAAGCCGAGTTCGACGCGCTGACCAGGCAAGACCTGCTTCCGGCGGTGACGTCGCTCGGTTTCGGCGAAGCCGTCCCGTTCACCGAGGGCTCTCTGCCGGTCTACGCCGTCGGCGACGATCTCGTCCTCAAACTCTTCCCGCCGGTGCATCTCGACGAACTGCCCACCGAGCGGACGATGCTCGAAGCCCTGCACGGGAAACTGCCGATCCCGACGCCCGCCGTGCACGACACCGGCGAGCGGGACGGCTGGGGCTACGTGCTCATGGAACGCCTGCACGGCGAAACACTCAAGGACGCCTGGCCGAAACTGTCCACAGAGGACAAACATCGGCTCGCGCCCGAACTCGGCGAGGCGCTGGCCGCCCTGCATTCGCTGCGCGACCCCCGCCTCGACATCATCAGCCCGCCGGACTGGGCCGCGTTCGTCGCCGGACAGCGCGCGAAGGTCGTCGAGCACCACCGGCGGACCGGGCTCGACGAAAGCTGGATCGCGCAGATCCCGGCGTTCCTCGACTCCGTCGAGCTGGGCAGCCCGCCGGTCGTCCCGCTGCACACCGAATTCATGCGCGACCACCTCATGGTCACCCACGACGGCGGCCGTCCGCGGCTGACCGGGCTCTTCGATTTCGAACCGGCCATGCGGGGCGCGGCCGAGTACGACTTCGTCGCCGTCGGCCTGTTCGTTTCCGGCGGGGACAAGGATTTCCTGCGGCGGCTGCTCGCCGGCTACGGCACCGAGCCGGACGAGGAGTTCTCCCGTCGTTGCCTGGCGTACGCGCTTTTGCACGTGTACAGCAACTTCACCTGGTATCTCAGGGTTCTCCCCGCGCCGGAGGAACCGACGCTGGAGAGCCTCAGCCGCGCTTGGTGGTAGCCCAGGTCACGGGCACCGCCTCCGGGCCGCGGATCGAAAGCGGCGGACGCCAGGCGATGGCCGAGGCGGGAACCGCGAGGTCCAGCCCCGGGAGCCCGTCGAGCAGGGTCCGGAACGCGATCTCCCCTTCGAGCCGGGCCAGCGCCGCGCCGAGGCAGAAGTGGAGCCCGTGCCCGAAGCCCAGTTGCGGCGCGTTCCGGCGCCGGATGTCGAACCGTGAAGCGCCGGGAAAGGCGGCTTCGTCGCGGTTCGCCGCGCCGGTGTGCGCCAGCACGGCCTCACCGCGCCGGACCCGGCCGGCGCTCAGCTCGACGTCTTCCAGCGCGACGCGGAGCAGCGACGCGTCGGCCGGTCCGTCGAACCGCATGATCTCCTCGACCGCGCCTTCCGTCAGGCTCGGATCCGAGCGCAGCGCGGCGAGCTGATCCGGATGTGCCGTCAGCAGCACGATCCCGGTCGCGATCAGGCTGACCGTGGTCTCGTGCCCGGCGAGCAGGAGCTGGGTGGCGAGATCGATCAGCTCGGCCTCGGTGAGCCGGTCGCCGTCCTCGTCGCGAGCGTGCACGAGGACGCTCAGCAGATCCTCTCCCGGCGTCTCCCGTTTGACGGCCACGAGCGCCGCCATGTCGTCCGCCCCGTCACGCCGCGCCTGCGCCACTTCCGCCGGGCCGTACGCCATCGGCGTGACGATCACGCGCGACCATTGGCGGAACCGTTCCCTGCCTTCGTAAGGGACGCCGAGGATTTCGCACATGACCGCGGTGGGCAGCGGGAAGGCGAACATCTCCACGAGATCCAGCGGCGGCCCGTGTTCGGCCATCGCCCGCAGCAGTGTGCCGGCGATTTCCTGGATCCGCGGCCGGAGCCCGGCGATTCGGCGGACGGTGAAGGCCTGCGCCGTCAGCTTCCGCAGCCGCGTGTGATCGGGCGGGTCCATGTTCAGGATGCTGTGCTCGCCGGTGGAGAAGTCACCGGGTTCGATGAGGCACGGCGCGCCCGGGGCGAGCAGGTTCCGGGAGAACCGCGTGTCCGAGAAGATCAGGCGGACGTCTTCGTACCGGGTCACCAGCCAGCCTTCGCAGCCGCTGGGGAAGACGACCCGGGACATCGGCGGATATTCGGCGTAGATCGCGCCCATCGGGGTCGCGGGGTCGTCCTTCGCCGCGGGATAGGTGGCTGTCATGGAGCATGATGATGAGCGGCGCTGCGTGCGGCCGGAAGGCCCTTCTCACCAGGTGATAATCCCGCGCAGGAAGTCCAGATAGGCCGGGCGTTCCGGATCGGCCAGCAGGGTGCCGCCGCTCGCGCGGTGCGCCTGGATCAACCCGACGAACGCCGTGTACGCCAGCAAAGCGCGATGGCGGGCCTCGGTTTCCGGGCAGTCCATCTCACGGAAGCACCGGACGATGAACTCGACGCGCCGCGCGGTGACGTCGGCGAGCAGCGGGCCGATCACGGGGTCGCCGGCGTGCGCGAGCAAGGCCAGCTCCTCCCGCTCGTCCTTCCCCCCGAAGACGACTTCGAAGAGTTCACGCAGCCTTTCGGCCGGATCCGATATCCCGTCCAGCAACGTGATCAGCGCCTCGGTGTGCTGTTCGGCCCACCGGCGCACGGCGGCCTCGACCAGCGCGTCGCGGTTCGCGAAATGCCAGTAGAAACTGCCTTTCGTCGTCCCGAGTTTCGCCGCGATGGGCTCGACGGCGATCGCGCCGACGCCGCCTTCGCACAGCGCTTCGAGCGCCGCGTCCGCCCAATCCTCCCGCGCGAGCTTCCGTTTCACGCGGCATACGCTACCGTATGGGAAACCATACGGCACCGTACGGGAGGCGGACATGCCCTTCGGATCACCCGCGAACTGGGGCGCGACCACGGAAGAACGCCGCCGCGCGCAGCCGGCGGACACCCTGCTCGACGGCCCGATCGCGCGCTTCGACCGCGCGGTCACCGTGCGGGCGCCCGCCGCGCTCGCCTACCGCTGGCTCTGCCAGATCTCGGTCGCGCCCTACAGCTACGACCTGCTCGACAACCGGGGGAAGCGCAGCCCCGGCAGCCTCACCCCCGGCGCCGACGAACTCGCTCCCGGGGACACGCTGATCGTGTTCGAGCTGACCGAGGTGCGGCGGGGCCACAGCCTCACCGGGCGGACCTTCGCCGAATCCGAGAAGGTGTTCGGCCCGGTGGCCGCCACGTACTCGGTCGAGCCGATCGACGAGCGGTCGTGCCGCATGCTGTGCCGCATCGTCGTGACCTCGAAAGGGCTGCGCGGGCGCCTCAAGGAGTTCCTGCTCGGCTGGGGCGACCTGATCATGATGCGGAAACAGTTGCTGACGTTGAAGAAGTACGCCGAACGCGATGCGCGGCTAGGGCAGCGCGCGCCTTAACAGCTCCGCCAGGTGCACGGCCCGCCGCCCGTCGAGCTGCTCGATCTGCGTCCGGCAGCTGAAGCCGTCCGCGACCACCTCGGTGCCCTCGGCCGCGGCGCGGATCGCGGGCAGCATGCGGTCTTCGGCGCAGGCGACGGAAACGTCGTAGTGCCCGCGTTCGAAGCCGAAGTTGCCCGCGAGTCCACAGCAGCCGGAGTCCATTGTGGAATTGTGGATACCCGCGGCACGCATGGCGGCCTCGTCGGCGTCGAAGCCGAGCACGGCGTGCTGGTGGCAATGCACCTGGCTGAGTGCCTCGACGTCCAGCGAACGGAATTCCAGCGGCGAATCCTCGACGAGTTCCGCGAAGGTCCTGGTCCGTTCGGCGAGCAGTTCCGCGACCGGGTCACCGGGCAGCAGCGCGGGGAGGTCGCCGCGGAACAGCGCCGTGCAACTCGGCTCCAGCCCGGCCACCAGGTACCCCGACCGCAGGTACGGTTCGAGCACGGAAAGCGTGTGTCGCAACACTTTCTTCGCCACGTCGAGCTGTCCGGTCGACACCCAGGTGAGGCCGCAGCAGACGCCGCGATCGGGCAGGGCGACGTCGTAACCCGCGGCGGTGAGCACCTCGGCCGCGGCGTCGAGGACGTCCGGCGTGAGGTAATTGTTGAACGAGTCGGGCCACAGCACCACGGGCCGGGAGCCGGTCGCCCAGCGCTTGAGATCCGTACGCCGCCGGGTGAACGGCGCCTTCGCGAACGTCGGCAGATCCCGTTCCGGCGCGATCCCGCCTAGCTTCTTCAGCAGCCCGGAGAACCGGCGCGACATCGTGTTCGCCAGCCGGGGCGCGAGCGACGCCGCGCGCAGCCACACCGGCAGCCAGCCCATCGAATAGTGCGAAGCCGGGCGGATCCGTCCTTTGTGGTGCTGGTGCAGGAATTCCGCCTTGTACGTCGCCATGTCGACGTCGACCGGGCAATCGGACAGGCACCCCTTGCACGACAAGCAGAGATCCAGCGCCTCGGCGACTTCCTCCGAGCGCCAGCCGTCGGTGATCAGTTCGCCGTTCACCATCTCGGCGAGCAGATGCGCGCGGCCCCGCGTCGAATGCTTCTCCTCGCGCGTGGCGCGGTAGCTCGGGCACATCACGCCCGCCCCGGTGGTGTTGCGGCATTTCCCGACACCTACGCAACGCCGCATCGCCTGCCCGAAGCTCCCCCGGTCCTCCGGGTACGCGAGCGCAGTGACGTCTTCGAGCTCCAGCGGCGCGCGCCGGACGCGGAGATCGGCGTCGACCGGCCTGGGGTTCACCAGGATGCCGGGGTTCATCATCCCCGCCGGATCGAAGATCCCCTTGAACCGCGCGAAAAGCGCGAGGATCTCGGGACTGTACATCCGGGACAGCAGCTCCGAACGCGCCTGGCCGTCACCGTGCTCCCCCGACAGCGAGCCGCCGTGCGCGGCGACCAGATCCGCCGCCTCCTCCAGAAACGACCGGAATCCGGCGATCCCTTGCGGTGAAAGCAGATCGAAGTCCAGCCGCAGGTGCAGACAGCCCTCGCCGTAGTGGCCGTAGACGACGCTCTTGCGCCCGTGCTCACGCATGAGCCGCTTGAACTCCCGCAGGTACGCGCCCAGCCGCTCGGGCGGCACGGCCGCGTCTTCCCAGCCCGGCCAGGCTTCCGCTCCCCCGGCCAGCCGGGTCGCGAGACCGGCGCCCTCCTCCCGGATCCGCCACAGCCGCTTCTGCGCCGCCGCGTCGTCGAGCAGCGCGGATCCGGTCAGCGCGCCGCGAAGCGCGTCGATCAGCCCGCGCGCCTGATCCGGGTCGGCCATTTCGACGAACAACCAGGCGCCACCGGGCGGCAGGCCGTCGGCGCGGCCGGGTTCCAGCAGCGCGACGAGATCGGCGTCGACGCCTTCGACGGTCAGCGGCGACCACGGCAGGATGGCAGGGACCGCGTCGGCCGCGGCGATGTCGGACTCGAAGCCGAGCACCGCGAGTACCTTGCGCCGCGGGACCTCGGCGAGTGAGACCGTCGCTTCCAGCACGGTGACGCAGGTGCCCTCGCTGCCGACCAGGGCCTTGGCGACGTCGAAACCGTTCTCCGGCAACAGGTGTTCCAGTCCGTAGCCGGAGACCCGCCTGCTGAAGGAGGACAGTTCGGTGCGCAGCAACGCCAGGTTGTCCCGGACCAGCGCGCGCAGCTCGGAGAAGACCCGGCCTTCGGTGCCGGGCCTGGCCGCCCGGGAGTCCACTTCGGACGGTGAGGTCGGTCCGACGGTCAGCCGGGTGCCGTCGTAGAGCAGGACGTCCAGTTCGCGGACGACGTCGACCGTGCGGCCCCAGGCCACCGAATGCGAGCCGCAGGCGTTGTTGCCGATCATCCCGCCGATCGTGCACCGCGAATGCGTCGACGGGTCGGGGCCGAACCGGAGACCGTGCGGTGCGGCGAGCCGCTGGAGGTCGTCGAGGACGGTGCCCGGGGCGACCCTCGCCGTGCGGGCCGCCGGGTCGAGGCCGAGGACCCCGCCGAGGTGACGCGAAGTGTCGATCACGACGCCCGGCCCGCACGAGTTGCCCGCGACGCTGGTGCCGCCGCCGCGGGCGATCACCGGCAGCCCGGCCCGGCGGCAGGCGGCGGCGGCCTCGATCACCTCGCCGGTGCTCCGCGGCAGCACCACGCCCTTCGGCACGTGCCGGTAGTTGGAGGCGTCGGTCGTGTACAGCGCCAGTGTCGCGGCGTCGGCCAGGATCTCCACGGGGTCCATTCAAGACAACCGCGGGCGAGAACGCATCGGTGAACCTCTCCGGACGGGTGTGTCGGAAACCACGTCCGGTGTGCGATCGTGAGCGCGTGACGGCGAGACGGCACGCCGCTGAAGAGCTCGCCGCCGAGCACAGCGCGGTGCTCGGCGGGCTTCTTCGCGAGCGCGAAGAGCTGCTCGCGACCCTCGACCGGGTCGCGGCCCTCAACGGCACCGCGCGGCTGATCCGCGAGTCGATCGGCACGCATTCCGGCTTCGTCGCCGAGCTGGCCGGGCCCGAACAGGCGGTGATCCGCTGGATGTCGGGCACCCGCACCGACGCCCTGCAGGATCTCGCCGTGCCGATCGGCCAGGGCATCGGCGGACGGGTGCTCGCGCTGGGCAGGCCCGTGCGGGTCAACGACTACGTCAGCTCGCCGAGTATCACCCACCAGTTCGACGCGCAGGTCCGCGGCGAGGGGCTCGCCGCGATGATCGCCGTCCCGATCGTCAGCGGGACCGAGACCGTCGCCATCGCGTACGCCGCCATGCGCGAGCGCCGCGACTTCGGCGACGACGCGGTCCAGTCCCTCGAGGACATCGCCACCGAGGCCGGCCGGGCGCTGAAACTGGCGTCGGTCGCCGAGGCCGACCGCGAGACCGCGCTGTCCGCCGAGCGGCTCCGCATGCAGAGCGCGCTGCACGATTCGGTGGGCGCGCTGCTGTTCTCCATCGGCGTCCAGGTGCGGAACCTGCACGAGGACATCAGCGACAACCCGGCGCTCGAATCGCGGCTGCGGCGGCTGGAGGGCGACGTGTCGGCTGCGTCGAGGGCGCTGCGCGAGTCGCTGCTCGCGTTGTCGGAATCGAGCCCGGAACGCGCGCTCCCGGTGGAGCTGGCCGAGCACTGCCGTTCGTTCCAGGCGCGCTGCGGCGTCCCCGCGCGGTTCGTGCAGCTCGCCCCGGTGCCGCGGCTGGACGCCGAACGCACCGGCCTGCTGGTGGCGGCCGTCCGGGAGGGCCTGCTCAACGTCGAGAAACACGCCGAGGCGCTGTCCGTCGTGGTCAGCCTGCTGCCCAGCGACGACGGCGTGCAGGTGGTCGTCGCCGACGACGGGACCGGTCATCGCTCCGAAGAGGATGAGCCCGAGCCGGGGACCGGGATGGGGCTGCGCGCGCTGGCCGAACGCGCCGCGCGGCTCGGCGGCCGGGTCAGCCTGGTCCGGGACGACGACGATGGGTGCACGCTGCGCGCCTGGGTGCCGGAACCGTGCCGTCGCCGGTGACGGTCCTCGTCGTGGACGACCATCCGGTGGTCCGCGACGGGGTGAGCCTGCTGCTGCGCTACGACCCGGCGATGACCGTGGTCGGCTCGGCCGAGACCGGCCGGTCCGCGATCCGGCGGGCGGGTGAGCTGAAACCGGTGCTGATCCTGCTGGACCTGCGGCTGCCGGACATGCTCGCGCCCGAGGTCATCGCCGAACTCCGGCGCGTGCATCCGGCCTGCCGGATCGTGGTGTTCACAGCGCACGGCGACCATCAGGGCGTGCGGGCCGCGCTGGACTCCGGGGCGCACGGCTGCCTGCTCAAGGACGTCGCCGGGACGGATCTGGTGGCGGCGTTGCGGCAGGTGCTCAAGGGTGAGCGCGTCGTCGATCCGCGGATCTTTCCCGACAACGGCCAGCGGTCCGACGCGCTGGCCCGCAGCGGCCTGACGCGGCGCGAGTACGAGGTGCTGCGGTTGGCCGCGCAGGGCCAGACGAATCCGGAGATCGCGGAATCGACCGGGCTGGCGCGGAATACCGTCAAGACCTATCTGCAGTCCGCGCTGCACAAACTCGGCGCCCGGAATCGCGTCGAAGCCATCGGCAAGGCCTCCGAAGCCGGCCTCCTCTGACGCGTTTCGTCCTCTGAATGCGGTAGTTGCACGCGCAAGTACCGCATTCAGAGGACGAATTGCGTCGTGTCCGTTTTGTGTCCGGGTGGGTCTCCAAGTGGGGGTAACGCGGCGGAGGGTGCCCACGCAGGATGACCGCCACCGATCGTGACTCGCGTCACACGAACGGAGGAGGCGGCTTGCTCAGTGTTCGTGATCTCCAGGTGCGGTACGGCCGATCGGTGGCCGCGCTGCACGGGGTCGACCTCGACGTTTCACCTGATGGCGTGCTGGCCGTCCTCGGCAGCAACGGGGCCGGGAAGTCGACGCTGCTGCGCACCGTCTCCGGCACGCTGCGTATGCACCGCGGCTCGGTTTCCGCCGGCGAGGTGCGCTACGACGGCAAACCACTGACCAAATTGGACCCGGCCCGCATCGTCGGTCTCGGCGTGGTCGGCGTCCCGGAAGGCCGCCAGGTCTTCGCGCGGATGACGGTCGAGGAGAACCTGCGCGCCGGCGGGATCGGCGCCCGCTCCCCCGAGCAGCGCGCCGCCGCCCGCAAACGCGTCGACGAGCTCTTCCCGGTCCTGTCCGAACGCGCCAAACAGCGCGCCGGCCTGCTTTCCGGCGGCGAGCAGCAGATGCTCGCGATCGGCCGCGCGCTGATGTCCGGCCCGCGGCTCCTGCTGCTCGACGAACCTTCGCTCGGTCTCGCGCCGAAGATCGTCGAGCGGATCGGCGACATCATCCGCGAGATCCACGAGCAGGGCACCGCGGTGGTGCTGGTCGAGCAGAACGCCGTGATGGCGTTGCGCGTCGCCGACCACGCGATCGTCCTCGAAGTCGGCCGGGTCGCGCTGGCGGGCACGACGGCCGAACTCGCGGCGAGCGAGGAGGTCCAGCGGCTCTACCTCGGCGGTCACGCCGAATCGCAGGCCACCGCCGAGGCCGAAGCCGCCGACGCCCGCAAGCACCTCGCGGGCCGGAGCCTGTCGAGGTGGGCAGGATGACACCGCCCGAATTGCGCGTCGAGAACGTGACCCTGCGCTTCGGCGGGATCCGGGCGCTGGACGATGTCTCGTTCACCGTCGGCTCCGGCTCGCTGCACGCGCTCATCGGCCCGAACGGCGCCGGGAAGTCCAGCTGTTTCAACGTGATCAGCGGCCTCTACCGGGCCAACTCGGGCAGCGTCCGGCTCGGCGACACCGTCCTTTCCGGACTCCCGCCGCATCGGCTCGCCCGTCTCGGGGTCGGCCGGTCGTTCCAGAACGCCGCCCTCTCCCCCGGCTCGACCGTGCTCGACAACGTCATGCTCGGCCGTCACGCGCTGACCAAGGGCGGCTTCCTCGCCTGCGGCCTCCGTCTGCCGTGGACGGTCCGGGCCGAACGCCGCCATGCCGGACGGGTGCGGGAGATCTGCGACTTCCTCGGCATCGGCGCGCTGGTGGACCTGCCGGTCGGCGCGCTGCCCTACGGTGCGGTGAAACGCGTCGACCTCGCCCGCGCGCTCGCCGTCGAACCGGTACTGCTGCTGCTCGACGAACCCGCGGCGGGCATGAACGCGACCGAGACCGCCGAGCTGGCCGGCACGATCCGCGACGTCCGTGACGAGCTCGGCATCTCGATCCTGCTGGTGGAACACGACATGGGGCTGGTGATGGGCATCGCGGACCGGGTCACCGTCCTGGACTTCGGCAAGCGCATCGCCGACGGCACACCGGCCGAGGTCCAGTCGGATCCGGACGTGATCAAGGCATATCTCGGCACGGAGGCCACGGCGTGAACACATTCCTGCAACTCGTGGTGAACGGGCTCGGCAAGGGCGCGGTGTTCGCGTTGCTGGCGCTGGGTTTCGTGATCATCTTCAAGGCCACCGAGGTGGTCAACTTCGCACACGGCTCGCTCGTGCTCTTCGGCGGCTACCTGGTCGTCGTGACCCGCGAAGCACTCGGCTGGGTGGGTGCCTCGCTGGTCGGCATCGTCTCGGCGGGTCTACTCGCCCTTCTGCTGGAACGGTTCCTGCTGTCCCGTTCGCGGCACGCCGACGCGAACAGCCTGGCGTTGCTCACCATCGGCGTCGACGTGATCGTCACCGAGGAGATCGTGCGGCGGCTCGGTGTCACGTTGCCGTTCCTCGGCGACGCCTGGGACGCGAAACCGTTCCAGCTCGGCGGGATCACGCTGTTCCGCACGCATCTGGTGGCGCTGGTCGTCGCCGCCGTGCTGATCACCGCGTTCACGCTGGCGTTCAAGTACTCGAACTGGGGCGTCGCGATGCGGGCACAGGCCGAGAACCGCGAGGCCGCCGCGCTGATGGGCATCCGCAGTTCCCGGGTGACGGCGACCGCCTGGGTGGTCGCGGGCGTGCTCGCCGGGGTCGCGGTGCTCTTCATCGCCACACAGGACTTCTCCGGCGCGGGGCTGTCCCGCGGCACGCACTCCATCGCGCTCGCGGCGTTCCCCGCGGCCATCCTCGGCGGGCTGGACTCGACCGCGGGCGCGGTGGTGGGCGGGCTGGTCGTCGGGCTGGTCGAGGCGCTTTCGGCGCAGTACGTGTCGTTCGACTTCTCCAAGAGCGCGGTCTTCCTGGTGATGCTCGTGGTCCTGGTGGTGCGGCCGTCGGGGTTGTTCGGGACGAGGGAGAGCACACGTGTCTGACACCGCCGTGAAAACCCCCGCCGCCGCACCGACGGCGCCGCCCCCGAAACGCGATCGGGGACGCCTGCTCAAGGCGCTGGCCTGGGTCGCGCTGCTCGTGGTCCTGCTCGCGATCCCGCTGTACCTCGACGCCGCCTGGCTGAAGGCCGGGCAGTACATGATGATCGGCGGGGTCGGCGCGATCGGGCTGACGCTGCTGGTCGGGCAGGCCGGGCAGTTGTCGCTGGCGCACGCGTTCTTCCTGCTGGCGGGCGCGACCGGATACACCGTCCTTTCCGGACCGGCCGACGACGAGCGCGTGTTCGGCCTCGGGCTCGACCCCGGGCTGTCGCTGGTCGGCGCGGTGGTCATCGCCGCGTTGCTGGGGCTGGCGTTCGCGCCGGTCTCCGGACGGCTGCGCGGGATCTACCTCGGGGTCGCCTCGCTTTCGCTGGTGTTCCTCGGGCTCTACTTCGGACAGTCGGCCGAAACGCTGACCGGCGGGACATCGACCGGGCGCACCCCGGAACCGTTCTCGCTGTTCGGCTTCCCGTTCACCAACGACGGTCCCGAGATCGAGCTGATGGGTGTGCCGATCCGGCAGGCGGAACGGCTCTGGTACCTGTTCCTGCTGCTGACCGTGCTCGCGTTCGTCGTGGCCAAGGCGGCGGTGCGCAGCCGGGTCGGCCGGTCGTGGCGGGCGGTGCGGGACAACGAGGCCGCCGCGTCCGTGATGGGCGTCAGCGTCACGCGCGCCAAGGCCGGCGCGTTCGCCGTCTCGTCGGCGTACGCGGGGCTCGCCGGCGCGATGACCGTGCTGTGGTTCGACATCCTCAAACCCGACGAGAGCGAATTCGGCACGTACGGGATCAACATCTCCATCGCCTTCCTGGCCATGGTGATCATCGGGGGACTCGGCTCGGTGCCCGGCGCGCTGGTGGGCGCGCTGATCGTCAACGGGCTGCCGCAGGTGCTTTCGCTGTACTCCGCCGATCTCGGCTGGTTCTCCGGAACCGGGGACGGCGCCTTGACCCCGATTTTGGTCAGTTCGTTCGTCTACGGCGCCGCGATCATCCTCGTGGTGCTCTTCGAACCGGGCGGACTCGCCGCGATCGGCCGACGGATCACACCCGCCAGGAAACCTCATCTCCCGGAGGAGCAAGACAAATGAAGCGTACATATCCGGCCGTCGCGCTGGCGGCGGTCCTCGCCCTTTCGGCGTGCAGCACGAAAGCGGGCGACTCGGGGTCCTCGGGGGCGGACGGTTCGGGCGTCAAGGCCGGCAAAGGGGTGACGGCCTCGGAGATCACCCTCGGCGTGATGACCGACAAGACCGGGGTGTTCAAGAACCTCGGACTCGGCATCACGCAGGGGAACGAGTTGTGGGCCAAGGACTTCAACGCCGCGGGCGGGGTGTGCGGCCGTCAGGTCAAACTCGAGACCGTCGACCACGGCTACAAGGCGGACACGGCGAAGACGCTGTATCCGCAGATCGAGCCGAAGGTCCTCGGCTTCGTGCAGTTGCTCGGCTCGCCGGTGGTGGCCGCGCTGAAGCAGAACATCGCCTCGGACAAGACCGTCGCAGCGCCCGCGTCGTGGTCTTCGGAACTGCTCGACAACCAGTACGTGATGATCGTCGGGACGACGTACGACCTGGAGATCATCGACGGGCTGTCGTACTTCCAGGAAAAGGGCCTGGTGAAGGACGGCGACACGATCGGGCACGTCTACATCGACGGCGAATACGGCAAGAACGGCCTGCGCGGCTCGCAGTACTACGCGAAGAAGCACAACCTGACGGTGAAGGAGGTCAAGATCACCTCCACCGACAACGACCTCACCAATATCGTCACCGGGCTCAAGGGCGACGGCGTCAAGGCCATCGTCCTGACCACTTCCCCGGCGCAGACCGGTTCCGCACTCGCGGCGAACAAGGCGCTCGGGCTCGACGTGCCCGTGCTCGGCAACAACCCGGTGTTCGACCCCGTGCTGCTGAAGAGCCCCGCGGCGAACGCGCTGGACAAGCTGACGATCGTCGCCAGCAGCGTCCCGTTCTCCGCCGACATCCCCAAGGCCAAGGAAGTCGCCACGAAGTACAAGGCGGCGTACAAGGAGACCCCGAACGGCGGGATCCCCTACGGCTACGCGGTCGGCGAGGTGTGGGGCGCGGTGCTCAAGAAGGCCTGCGAGAACAAGGACCTCACCCGTGAGGGCATCGCCGCGGCGCTGAAGCAGACGACGTCGGCGAGCACGGGCGACCTCGTGGCGGCGCTGGACTTCTCGAAGGCGGGCACCCCGGCGACGCGTCAGGTGTACGCGGCGACACCGGACGCGTCGGCCGAGGGCGGGGTCCGCTACGTCAAGCCGCTGTTCGAGGCTCCCGAGGCGAAGGAGTACGTGGCCCCGCACCAGAAGTGAGTCTCGTTTCGGCGAGCGCGTCCGCTTCGGCCAACGGTGTGGTGCCGTTGGCCGAAGCGGCGTCGAGGATCTCTTGCGTGGTCTTCTCCAAAGCTTCGACCCGGGTGAGCGCCTCGGCGTGGCTGAGGTTCTCCTTCTCGCGGCCGAGGGTGTAGACGACTCCCCCGGCGCTCGCGACGAAATCCGGGATCCACAGGACTCCCCGGGCGGCGAGGGCCTCGGCAACGGTGTCGTCGGTGAGCTGGTTGTTGGCCGGGCCGACGACGAGCGGCGCGGCGACCTCGGTTCCCGGGCCGAAGACCCCGCCGACGGCCGCGGGGATCAGGACGTCGGCCTCGATGCCGAGCACCTTCTCCGGCGCGACCTGTTTGAGCCCTTGCTCGCGGGCCGCGGCGAGGCGTCGTTCATCCACATCGGACACGACGACCTCGGCGCCCCGCGTGGCCAGCGCGACGGCCAGATGGGCGCCGACCGAGCCGTAACCGCTGATGACCACCTTGCGACCGTTCATGTCGTCGTCGCCGAAGACCGCACGCGCGCCCGCTCGCAGGGCGGCGAGCACCCCGACGGCGGTCGGCCCGCTCGAAGAACCGGTGCCGCCGTGCTCCTCGGGCAGGCAGAAGACGTGCGGGGTCCGCTCGCGCAGCACGAGCATGTCCTCCGGACCGGTTCCGACGTCGGGCCCGGCGAGATACGCACCGTCGAGTGACGCGATGAGGTCGGCGTGGTCGAGCAGGACCTCGCGCCTCAGCTCGGCGGACGGCACGCCGTGGAGCGCGACGACGCTCTTGCCGCCGCCGAAGTCCAGGCCCGCGACCGCGCATTTGCGGGTCATCGCCGCGGACAGCCGCAGGACGTCGTCGATCGCGTCGTGGACGCGCGGGTAGATCTTGAACCGGCAGCCGCCGACGGCCGGGCCGAGCGTGCTCGAATGCACGGCCACCATCGTCGTCACCCCGGACCGGCGCCCCCGCCGGACGACCAGCTCCTGTACGGACATCTGGCTCCCTTTCTCCGCATTTAGCCGACTGAATGCGCCGAAGTTAGGCTGATGCGCAGGACTACAGGGGCTTTGCCGAACGATATTCGGCAGGCTCGGCGAAGGAGTGGGCGTGGACGAACTTGATTCGGCGATCATCCGGGAACTCCAGGCGGATGCGCGGCAGTCGAACCGCGACATCGCCCGCAAGGTCGGCGTCGCGCCGTCGACCTGCCTGGAACGGACGCGGCTGCTGCGGGAGCGCGGCGTGATCCGCGGGTATCACGCCGACATCGACCTGCGCAGCCTCAACCGCGGCGTGCAGGCGATGGTCTCGGCGCAGGTGCGGCCGCTGAGCCGGGAGGTGATCGATTCGTTCCAGCGTTCGGTCGCGGAATTGCCGGAGGTCCTCTCCGTTTTCGTCACGGCAGGAAGCGACGATTTCCTGATCCACGTCGCCGCCCAGGACGTCGATCAGCTCCACGCATTCCTGGTGGATCGCTTGGCGAAGCGCAAAGAGATCATCGGATTCCGGAGTTCGATCATTTTCCGGCATCTGCGCAAGACCGAGCTGGAACCCCTTCCGCGTCGAATACCGGGTGACACCCCCTAGGTCGTCACCCCGGAATACCCGACACACCACCCCTAAGTACGCCCGAAATCCGAGACTTCGCATCGTAGGAGACGGAAACTGTCGGGGGTATGGGTTTGACTGTTCACAGCGGAAACGGAAAGGAGGCACGCCATGGACGTTCGGACCGGCCTGAATCATCGTGAGCGGGCCACCCTGAGAGCCGTGGCCGAGGGCCACGCCGAGATCAGCTGCAGTTGCGAGCCGGATCTGTTCGTCGACGGTCTCGCCTGCTGCGACCAGCACACCGCGCATCGCCTCGCCCACCTCGGCCTGGTGATGCCCGCGCGGGGCGGCCGATGGGGCGAGCGCGTTCCCGCGCTGCTCACCGAGGCCGGGGCGATGGCGCTGGAAGGCGCGTTCCCTCCGCTGGCCGCCGCCTAAAAGCGTTTGCGGGGGCGCGCGGGGAGCGCCACGATCTCGTGATGCGTGTCTTCCTGGAGACCGAGCGGCTCGTGCTGCGGCAGTTCACCGGCGCCGACGTCGACGATCTGTTCGCGCTCTACGACGATCCCGAAGTCATGCGGTACCTCAATGGGGGCGAACCCGCCGACCGGGCGGAGATCGAAAACCAAGACCTTCCCGCCTTTCTCGGTTACTACGAGCGTTTCCCCGGTTACGGGTTCTGGGCGGCGATCGAGAAAGCGAGCGGGGATTTCCTGGGGTGGTTCCATTTCCGCCCGCTGCGGGGGCATCACACGGACGACCCCGAGCTGGGTTACCGGCTGAACCGGTCTTCCTGGGGCAAGGGGTATGCGACCGAAGGTTCGCTCGCGCTCCTGGAGAAGGGGTTCACCGAATTGGGGGCCCGGCGGATCTGGGCGGCGACCATGGCGGTGAACCTGAAGTCCCGCCGGGTGATGGAGAAGATCGGGATGCGCCACGTCCGGACCTTTCACGAGCACTTCGACCACCCGATCCCCGGCACGGAGAAGGGCGAGGTCGAGTACGCCATCACCCTGGAGGAGTGGCGGGCGGTGCATAAACCGCATTCAGAGGACTAAATGCGGCCGGTGGGCAGCCAGGTTTCGCCGATCTCCTCGGCCAGGGCCTCCCCGCCGGTGAGGTCGGCGAGCCAGGCGTGGAACGCGTCGCCCTGGTCCGGCGCGAGCCCGACGTCGAAGTGCGCGACGTCCTCGAAGCGCGTCGCGTGCAGCAGGTACGGCGACGAGCGGATGTCGTTCTCCAGGCGGCCGGCCCGGTCGTAGTCGACGACGACCTCCACCAGCCGCAGCCGCCGGTACTCCCGCACGCCGATGACGTCGACGGCCTCCGAAACGGCCTGCCCGTACGCGCGGATCAGCCCGCCGGCGCCGAGCAGCACCCCGCCGAAGTAGCGGGTCACCACGGCGACGGTGTCGGTCAGGTCGCGGCGGCGGAGCACCTCGAGCATCGGGGTGCCTGCCGTGCCCGCGGGCTCCCCGTCGTCACTCGACCGTTGGGTCCTGCCATCGGCGCCCAACACGAACGCGTGACAGTGGTGCCGGGCCGCCGGTTCGGCCTTCCGACGGCCCGCGATCAGCGAGCGGGCGGCCTCTTCCGAGGTGACCGGCGCGAGCGCGCAGAGGAAGCGCGACCGCCGGATTTCGATCTCGTGGACCCCGGTACCCGCCACGGTGAGATAACGATCCGCCATCGGCCAAGCCTCTCAAACCGGGCAGCTCACTCTGCCGTTCGGGCGATTCGGCGGTCACCCAAGGTCATCGCAACACCGGCGAAACCCACTCTCCCGCGCGACCCAGATCACACTTTCGGACGAGTCGGGCAGTGATAACCGCAGGTCAACGCGCCGATGCACCACTCAGTGGACACGTCATTCCAGCCAGTGGGCAGATGATGTTTGAAGTCAACGCCCGCGTGGCATTTCCCACCCCGACCAAGCGACGTATGTCGATAACAGCGATTTCACACTATCGTCATAAGACCGGCGAACCCGGGAGTAACACGTGTACCCGCCAGCCACCCACCACAGCGGCCGGGCGGCGCCCACGTGCACAGCAGTACCGATATGCGCATCGGCCGCCCAGTGCAGTGCGGCTCTACGAGGCCTGCCCCCGTTTCCGCGGGCGGGATCGTTCCCTCTCGACTGACCATCGCGGTCCCGGACCACTCCGTTAACTGGTTCACGTCCGAACCACCCGAACGGAGTGTTACCGGTCGCGCCGACGCCTTGGGAGGCGGCCAGCCGTGACCCACCATGCCAGCTACAAGGGCAGCAAGGCCCCCGAAGGCCTGTACGACCCGGAGTTCGAACACGACGCCTGCGGTGTCGCGTTCGTCGCCGATCTCTCCGGTAAACGCGATCACGGCATCGTCGCCAAAGCGCTGATCGCGCTGCGGAACCTGGAACATCGCGGGGCCCGCGGCGCCGACCCGGAGACCGGCGACGGCGCCGGGATCCTCATCCAGGTCCCCGACGAGTTCTATCGCGAGGTCGTCGGCTTCGACCTTCCCGCGCCCGGCGCCTACGCCGTCGGCACGGCTTTCCTTCCGCAGGACGAAAACGCCCGCGGCCGCGCGATGACGACCATCGAGCGCGTCGCCGCCGAAGAGGGCATGCGCGTGCTCGGCTGGCGTGACCTGCCGGTCCACACCGAACACGTCGGCACCGGCGCGGCCGAGACCATGCCGTATTTCAGCCAGTTGTTCCTGGCGGGCAACGACGCGCTGGAGGGCCTGGAGCTGGAGCGCGCGGCCTTCGTGGTGCGCAAACGCGCCGAGCACGAACTCGTCGAGGACGACGTCTATTTCCCCAGCCTCTCCTCGCGCACGATCGTCTACAAAGGAATGCTCACCGAGCCGCAGGTCGAGAAGTTCTTCGCCGACCTCACCGACGAGCGCGTCACCAGCGCCATCGGCCTGGTGCACTCCCGCTTCTCCACCAACACCTTCCCGTCGTGGCCGCTGGCGCACCCGTACCGGTACGTCGCCCACAACGGCGAGATCAACACGCTGCGCGGCAACCGGAACTGGATGGACGCGCGCGAGGCGCTCCTCGAATCCGACCTGATCCCCGGTGACCTCAAGCGGATCTACCCGATCATCACCCGTGGCGCCAGCGACTCGGCGTCGTTCGACGAGGTGCTGGAACTGCTCCACCTCGGCGGCCGCTCGCTGCCCCACGCGGTGCTGATGATGATCCCGGAGGCCTGGGAGAACCATCAGGAGATGGACCCCGCGCGCCGCGCGTTCTACGAGTTCCACTCGACGCTGATGGAGCCGTGGGACGGCCCCGCGCTGGTCTCCTTCACCGACGGCACGCAGATCGGCGCGGTCCTCGACCGCAACGGCCTGCGCCCCGCCCGGTACTGGGTCACCGAAGACGGCCTCGTCGTCCTCGCCAGCGAGGTCGGTGTGCTGGAGCTGGAGCAGTCCACGATCGTCCGCAAAGGACGGTTGGAGCCGGGCCGCATGTTCCTCGTGGACACGGCCGCCGGCCGGATCGTCGAGGACGAGGAGATCAAGAACGAGCTCGCCACCGAGCATCCGTACGACGAATGGGTCGAAGACGGGCTGCTCCCGCTCGACGGGCTTCCCGAGCGTGAGCGCGAGATCCCGCCGCACGCCGCGCTCGTGCGCCGTCAGCAGGCGTTCGGCTACACCGAGGAGGAACTCGACGTCCTGCTCGAACCGATGGCCCGCACCGGCGCGGAGCCGATCGGTTCGATGGGCAACGACTCCCCCATCGCGTCGCTGTCCAGCCGCCCGCGGCTGCTCTTCGACTACTTCATCCAGCTCTTCGCCCAGGTGACCAACCCGCCGCTGGACGCGATCCGCGAGGAACTGGTCACCTCGCTGGGCACCCAGCTGGGCGCGGAGCCGAACCTGCTGCAGGCCGACGCCAAGTCGTGCCGCCGCATCGTGCTGCCGTTCCCGGTGTTGGACAACGACGAGTTCGCGAAGCTGGTGCACGTCAACGACGACGGCGACCTGCCGGAGTTCCAGGCGGTCACCGTGCAGGGCACCTACGACGTCCACGGCGGCGGCGAGGCGCTCGTGCGGCGGCTCGACGAGATCCGCGCCGAGGTGTCCGCGGCCATCGCCGAGGGCGCGCGGCTGATCGTGCTGTCCGACCGCGGGATCGACGAAGACCACGCGGCCATCCCGTCGCTGCTGCTCACCGGCGCGGTGCACCACCACCTGGTGCGCGAGAAGACCCGCACGCAGGTCGGCCTCATCGTCGAGGCGGGCGACGCGCGCGAGGTGCACCACATCGCGTTGCTGATCGGCTACGGCGTCGCGGCGGTGAACCCGTACCTGGCGATGGCGACCGTCGAGGAGATGGCCGATCAGGGCCTGATCGCCGGTGCCACCGCCAAGCAGGCGACCGCGAACCTGATCAAGGCGCTGGGCAAGGGCGTCCGCAAGACGATGTCGAAGATGGGTGTGTCCACAGTGGCCTCCTACACCGGCGCGCAGATCTTCGAAGCGGTCGGGCTCGGCGACGAGGTCGTCCAGAACTGCTTCACCGGCACCACTTCCCGGCTCGGCGGCGTCGGCTTCGACACGCTCGCGCTGGAGGTCGCCGAACGGCACCGTCGCGCTTTCCCGCGCGATGGGTTCCGCGCGAACCACCGCGAGCTGGAGACCGGCGCGGACTACCAGTGGCGCCGCGAGGGCGAGCCGCACCTGTTCAACCCGCAGACGGTGTTCAAGCTGCAGCACTCCACGCGTGCCGGGAAGTACGAGATCTTCAAGGAGTACACGAAGGCCGTCGACGACCAGGCGCAGAAGCTGTACACGCTGCGCGGCCTGTTCGACTTCAAGATCGGCGAGCGGCCCGCGGTGCCGATCGAGGAGGTCGAGCCGGTCTCCGAGATCGTCAAGCGGTTCGCGACCGGCGCGATCTCCTACGGGTCGATCTCGGCGGAGATGCACGAAACCCTGGCCATCGCGATGAACCGGCTCGGCGGCAAGTCGAACACCGGTGAGGGCGGCGAGGATCCGGAACGGCTCTACGACCCCGAGCGCCGCAGCGCGGTCAAGCAGGTCGCGAGCGGCCGGTTCGGCGTCACGAGCGAGTACCTGGTCAACGCCGACGACATCCAGATCAAGATGGCGCAGGGCGCGAAGCCCGGCGAAGGCGGCCAGCTGCCCGGCGCGAAGGTGTACCCGTGGATCGCGAAGACGCGGCACTCCACGGCGGGTGTCGGGCTGATCTCCCCGCCGCCGCACCACGACATCTACTCGATCGAGGATCTGGCGCAGCTGATCCACGACCTCAAGAACGCCAACCCGGCCGCGCGCATCCACGTGAAGCTCGTGTCCGAGGTCGGTGTCGGCACGGTCGCGGCCGGGGTTTCCAAGGCACACGCGGACGTCGTGCTCATCTCCGGGCACGACGGCGGCACGGGCGCTTCGCCGCTGTCGTCGATCAAGCACGCGGGCGGCCCGTGGGAACTCGGGCTCGCCGAGACGCAGCAGACGTTGCTGGCCAACCGGTTGCGTGACCGGATCGTCGTGCAGACCGACGGCCAGCTCAAGACCGGCCGTGACGTCGTCATCGCCGCGCTGCTCGGGGCCGAGGAGTTCGGTTTCGCGACCGCGCCCCTGGTGGTGTCCGGCTGCATCATGATGCGGGTGTGTCACCTCGACACCTGCCCGGTCGGCGTCGCGACGCAGAACCCGAAGCTGCGCGAGAAGTTCAGCGGCAAGGCCGAGTACGTGGTGAACTTCTTCGAGTTCATCGCCCAGGAGGTCCGGGAATACCTGGCGGAGCTGGGTTTCCGGTCCATCGCCGAGGCCGTCGGCCACGCGGAGATGCTCGACAAGCGCAAGGCGATCGACCACTGGAAGGCCGCCGGTCTCGATCTGACGCCGATCTTCCACGTGCCCGACATGGCGCCCGCCGGCCTGCGTCACCAGCAGACCGTGCAGGACCACGGGCTGGAGAAGGCACTCGACAACACGCTGATCCAGCTCGCCGAGGGCGCGCTGTCGTCCGGCGACAAGGTGCGGCTGGAACTGCCGGTGCGCAACGTGAACCGGACCGTGGGCACCATGCTCGGCCACGAGCTCACCAAGCGGTGGGGCGGCGAGGGCCTGCCGGACAACACGATCGACGTGACCTTCACCGGCACCGCCGGTCAGTCGTTCGGCGCGTTCGTGCCCAAGGGCATCACGCTGCGGCTCTTCGGCGACGGCAACGACTACGTCGGCAAGGGCCTGTCCGGCGGGCGGCTCGTCGTGCGGCCGCCGAAGGTGGCGCGGTACAACGCCGAAGAGCACATCATCGCGGGCAACGTGATCGGCTACGGCGCGACCAGCGGCGAGATCTTCATCCGCGGCAAGGTCGGCGAGCGGTTCTGCGTGCGCAACTCGGGCGCGCTGGCCGTCGTCGAAGGCGTCGGCGACCACGGCTGCGAGTACATGACCGGTGGCCGGGTCGTCGTGCTCGGCGGCGTGGGCCGCAACTTCGCGGCCGGGATGTCGGGCGGTGTCGCCTACGTGCTGGACCTGCCCGCGCACCGGATCAACCCGGAGATGGTCGACATCGACCCGCTGGATTCGTCCGATGTGGACTTCCTGCGCGAGGCGCTCGAAAAGCACTACAACGAAACGGAGTCCGCCGTCGCGCGTGCGCTGCTCGCCGACTGGGACGCCGCCGTCGACCGGTTCGGCAAGGTCATGCCGAAGGACTACAAACGCGTGCTCGCGGCGCAGGCGAAGGCCGAGCGCGATGGGCGTGACGTGAACGAGGCGATCATGGAGGCAGCTCATGGCTGATAATCGCGAAGCCGGCTATGAGTGCCGACTGGGTGCGGGTATCCCGCAGGACACGGAGGCCGCACATGGCTGACCCCAAGGGCTTTCTGACCACCACTCGCGAGACGCCCAAGAGCCGTCCCGTCGACCTGCGCCTGATGGACTGGCGCGAGGTGTACGAGGACTTCGCGACGTCGAAACTGCAGAAGCAGGCCGGGCGCTGCATGGACTGCGGTATCCCGTTCTGTCACCAGGGCTGCCCACTCGGGAACCTCATCCCCGAGTGGAACACGCTGACCTGGCGCGACGATTGGCGCGACGCGGCCGAGCGGCTGCACGCGACCAACAATTTCCCGGAGTTCACCGGGACCCTCTGCCCGGCGCCGTGCGAGACGGCGTGTGTGCTCGGGATCAACGACGATCCCGTCACCATCAAGCGGGTCGAGATCTCGATCATCGACCGGGCCTTCGAGGAAGGCTGGGTCACGCCGCAGAAGCCGGTGGCGCTCACCGGCAAGAAGGTGGCGGTGGTCGGATCCGGCCCGTCGGGACTCGCCGCGGCGCAGCAGCTCACGCGCGCGGGCCACAGTGTCGTGGTCTTCGAGCGGGCCGACAAGATCGGCGGGCTGCTGCGCTACGGCATCCCCGAGTTCAAGATGGAGAAGCACCGGCTCGACCGCCGTCTGGACCAGATGCGCGCCGAGGGCACGGAATTCCGCACTTCGGTGAACGTCGGCGTCGACCTCACCGTCGAGGAACTGAAGTCGTCCTACGACGCCGTCGTCCTCGCCGGTGGCGCGACCGCGTGGCGCGACCTGCCGATCCCCGGCCGCGAGTACGCCGGTATCCACCAGGCGATGGAGTTCCTGCCGCACGCCAACCGCGTCGCCGCCGGTGAACTGGACGTCTCGCCGATCAGCGCCGAGGGCCTCGACGTCGTGGTCATCGGCGGCGGTGACACCGGCGCGGACTGCGTCGGGACGTCGCACCGCCAGGGCGCGAAGTCGGTGACGCAGCTGGAGATCATGCCGAAGCCGCCGCTTTCGCGGTCCGACGCGCATCCGTGGCCGACGTACCCGATGATCTACCGCGTCTCGTCCGCGCACGAGGAGGGTGGCGAGCGGCTGTACTCCGTCAACACCCAGGAGTTCGTCGCGGACGCCGACGGCCGGGTGCGGGCGCTGAAGCTGGTCGAGGTGCGCAACGAGGGCGGCAAGTTCGTCCCCGTGGAAGGCACCGAGCGCGAACTGCCCGCGCAGCTGGTGCTGCTCGCGATGGGCTTCGTCGGCCCGGAGCGGGAAGGCCTGCTGGAGTCGCTCGACGTCGAGCTGGACCAGCGGGGCAACGTCGCCCGCGACAAGGAGTTCAAGACCAGCGTCGACAACGTCTTCGTGGCGGGCGACATGGGCCGCGGCCAGTCGCTCATCGTGTGGGCGATCGCCGAGGGCCGCTCGGCCGCGGCCGGGGTGGACGCGTTCCTCACCGGACGGGACGTGCTGCCCGCCCCGATCGCTCCGACCGACCGGCCACTCACCTAGGCCGTCTTCGCGTGAAGGCCCCCTTCCCTCGGCTGAGTCGAGGGAAGGGGGCCTTCACGCGCTCGGCGCCTGGTGCGGCGGCGTGGCCAAAGTCGTGACTCGCGTGATCAGGCACGTGACTCGCGTGATCAGGCGCGTAACTCGCGTGACTGGATGCCGCACTCGATGTTCCGCCTCCAATCACGCGAGTTGCGGCCTTGATCACGTGAGTTCCGGCTTCGATCACGTGAGGGCGGCGCCGCCTCCTCGCGTACCCCGCCGCGTTTAGTCCTCTGAATGCGGTAGTTGCGCGTGCAACCACCGCAAGCAGAGGACTAAATGCGGGGAGTGAGCGGAGCATTGGTTCTTTCGAGTGAAAGAACCGCCGGAAGAGTGTACTTGCGGGTGATGACAGCAAGGTTTCGGTATCGGTTGTATCAAGGGGTAAGTCCCGTACGGCGGCGGGGACCGGCAAGACCTGCCGGGGCCGCCGGACGGTTCCCAAGGAGGGGGTTCCTTGACATGTCCGTCGATCTGACCGTGCCGCTGGAATGGAAGACCGCCACCGGCGATGCCGCGAAAATGCTCGAAGAACTACAGCCGAACATCCTGAAAGCGCACGCGCGGGACCATTTTTCCGCGCTTTTCCTCCGTTTTTCGGAGCCCGGGAGCGCGATGAAGTTCCTCGCCTCGCTCGTCCCGCTGATGAAGTCCGCGAAGACCCACCTGACCGAGGTCGAGCGCTTCAAGACCGAAGGCGTGAAGGGGACGCCCTACGTCGGCACCGGGCTGACGGCGGCGGGCTACCGGTTCCTGAAAATCGAGGCACCGCAAGATGATTCCTTCCTCCTGGGCATGCGCGCGCAGGAGACCCGCGAGAAGCTGAACGACCCGCCGCGCTCCACGTTCGACAGCGGATACCACGACGAGATCCACGCCGTCGTCATCGTCGGCGACGGCGCCGACGCTCCGATGACCGCCCGCCGGAACGCGGTTCTCGCGCTGATTCCGTCGACCGTTTCCGTCGTCGCCGAGGAAACCGGATTCGGCCGCGTGAACGCCAATGGCGACGGGATCGAGCATTTCGGCTACGTCGACGGCCGGAGCCAGCCGCTCTTCCTGGTCGAGGACATCCACGCGGAAAAGACGGGAACGGACGGGATCAGCGTCTGGGATCCGAGCGCCCCGCTGAACCAGGTGCTCGTTCCGGACCACGCTGCTCCCGATCCCGAAGTCCATTTCGGCAGCTACTTCGTTTTCCGCAAATTGGAACAGAACGTGCGGCGGTTCAAGCTGTCGGAAGAGGCGCTGGCGGATCAATTGGGCCTCGTCGGCGAAGACCGGGAGCGGGCGGGCGCGATGATCGTCGGCCGGTTCGAGGACGGCACGCCGTTGACCGCGCAACGGGAAGAGGGCGCGGAAAGCCCGGTACCGAACAATTTCGACTACGGAAGCGACATCACCGGCGCCAAATGCCCCTTTCAGGCGCACATCCGGAAGACGAATCCGCGCGGTAGCGGCGGCGCGGAACCACCGCCGCAGGAACGCCTGCACCTGATGGCCCGGCGGGGCGTGCCCTACGGCGAACGGGCCGACGATCCGAACGCCGATCTGCCGCCGTCCGCCCGGCCCAGCGGCGGGGTCGGCCTGCTGTTCATGGCGTTCAATTCGGCACTGAGCGACCAGTTCGAGTTCACGCAGCAGAACTGGTCGAACAACCCGGGCTTCCCGATCCCGGCCGACGGGGTCAAGCCGCCGGGCCTCGATCCGGTCATCGGCCAGGGCCCGCGCCCGGAATCCGTCTACACCGCGGAATGGGCGGGCACGCGGACGGTGACCGCGGATCCGATCCCGCAGGCGGTGACGCTGAAGGGTGGCGACTACTTCTTCATGCCGTCACTCGCCTTCCTGCGCGGACTCGGCGGCAAGGGCTGACGCGTTATCCGCTGAACGTCACCGGAACGGGCGTAAAGCGGATATCAGTCCGGAGTCGGCGGCGATAGCCTGCGAAACGGGCCGGTCCTGGGCGTACCGGCCGCGGGCGGGCGCCGGTCACACTGGGGGTGGCCGGCGCCCGTTCACTCCGCCCTTTCTTCCCGGCGCCCGGAATCCGCCGCTTCTCTCCGGCCGTATCGCGACGCGTAGTACTTTGTCCGGTGCGGTAAGCGACATCGCGCTTCGGGGAGGGAGCTGGTGATGAATCGGCATGAACGGCTGACGGCTTTATTGGACATGGTGGGAGAGCGGGAAAAAGTCGACGTCGAGGTTTCGGCGGGCGAACTCGGTGTCTCCCCCGCGACGATCCGCCGGGACCTCGATCATCTGGCGGGCCGCAATCTCGTGGTCCGCACCCGCGGCGGCGCCGTCGCGAGCAATGTCGCCTACGACCTTCCGTTGCGGCACAAGGCCGCGCGCAACGCGCCGGAACAGCAACGGATCTCCGCCGCCGCGGCCAGGATGGTCGATCCGGGCATGGTGGTCGGGCTCAACGGCGGCGTCACGAGCACCGAGGTCGGCCGCGCGCTCGCGACCCGCCCGGACATGAGCGAGCCGACCGGCGGGCCGTCGCTGACCGTGGTGACGAACGCGCTCAACATCGCCCACGAACTCGCCGTGCGGCCCAATATCAAGATCGTGGTGACCGGCGGGGTCGCGCGGCAGCAGTCGTTCGACCTGTCCGGGCCGCTGTCGCAGCTGTTCCTCGACCAGATCTCGCTGGATCTGGTGTTCCTCGGCGTCGACGCCTTCGACCCGGTGCACGGTGCACAGGCGCACCACGAGGGCGACGCGAACACGAACCGGCTGATGGCGGCCCGCGCCCGGCAGGTCGTCGTCCTCGCCGACAGCGGGAAGCTCGGCGGTCACGCCTTCGCGAAGATCTGCGCGACCGCCGACGTCGACGTGCTCGTCACCGACGGCCGCGCCGATCCCGCGCGGGTGCACGCCTTCGAAGAGGAAGGCGTGCGGGTGGTCAAGGCTTGAGCCGATCGGCGAAGCGGGAGAGGATCCGCGATCAGAACCGTACGCGTGAACCCGCCTCGGCCGAAGGCCCAGCTATCGCGGTGGCAGGACGCCCTGACCGCCATCCGCAGGTGGCTGACCAGGCAGCGTCCTGCCGACGTCGATCGCGGACGCGGGTTCACCATCAGACACTGAGCCGGTCCAGCGCCAGCAGCGCCGCGCCGAGCCTGCCCGCCTCGTCGCCGAGGCGCGCGATCCGCAGTTCGGGCATCCGCTGGAACTGCAGGTTCGCCGCCAGCCAGGCCCGCACCGGCTCGAGGACGTAGTCGCCCGCGGTGAAGAGGCCGCCCCCGAGGACGACGACTTCGGGCGCGAGCAGGGTGACCAGGGTCTTGATGCCGTGGCCGAGCCCCTCGAGCGCGTCGTTGACCACGGAGATCGCGGCCTCGTCACCGTGGCGGGCGGCGTCGACCACCTGCTCGGCGCCTTCGGCGGGCCGCCCGGTGTGCTCGCTGTAGCGGCGGGCGATGGCCGAAGCGGAAGAGATCGCTTCGAGGCATCCGGTCGCGCCGCAACCGCACGGCAGCCGGTGGCCGACGTCGATATGCCCGATCTCGCCGCCTTGCCCGCCTGCGGCGTACAGCCGCCCGTCGAGCTGGAGCGCGGCCGCGATCCCCGTGCCGACCGGGATGAAGGCGGCGTCGGTGCAGCCCTTGCCCGCGCCGACACGGAACTCCGCGAGCCCGCCCGCGCGGACGTCGTGCCCGAACGCGAACGGCAGGCCGAGCCTGCTGTCGAGCATCTCGCCGAACGGCACGTTCCGGAAGTCGAGGTTCGCCGAGAACCGGGCCACCCGCTCGACCTCGTCGACGATGCCGGGGATGACCACGCCGACGGCGTCCGGCGTACCGGTCCCCGCCTGCTTGCCCAGCGTTTCCACGATCCGCGCGACCTGATCGGCGAGCGCCTCGCCGTCCGCCCCGCGCGCCGTCGGCTCGCGCAGGCTGGCGAGGTCCTTCAGGTCCGCGTCGTACAAGGCCGCCTTGATGGACGTTCCGCCGACATCGAGTGCCGCCACCGCAGGTGTCATGGCTGGATTTTGGCATGCGCCCCACCATGGACGGCAGGGCTCCGTCAGCCGCGCGGGGTCAGGTACCCCTGGGAGAACGCCGTGGCCACGGCGGCCGCCCGGTCGTTGACGCCGAGTTTCGCGTACACGTGCAGCAGGTGTGTCTTCACCGTCGCTTCGCTGATGAACAGCCTCTTCGCGGCCTCGCGGTTCGTCGTGCCCTGGGCGATCAGTTCCAGGACTTCCAGTTCACGCTGGGAGAGCGGGCCTGAGGCCGGCTGCCGCATCTGCCCCATCAACCGGGTCGCGACCGAGGGGGAAAGCATCGCCTTACCCTCCGCGGCCGCCTCCACCGCACGGAACAGTTCGTCCCTCGGCGCGTCCTTCAGCAGGTATCCGGTGGCACCGGCTTGGATGGCGGGCAGCACGTCGCTGTCCGTGTCGTAGGTGGTGAGCACGAGGATCCGCGAGGGCACCCCGCGTTTCGCCAGCTCCTCGATGGCGGTGACGCCGTCGATCCGCGGCATCCGCAGATCCATGAGGATCACGTCGGGCCGGAGCTTCACCCCGGTGGCGATGGCCTCCTCGCCGTCCCCGGCCTCACCGAGGACCTCGAAGCGCGGGTCGGCGCTGAACATGCCCCGCAGCCCGTCCCGCACCACGGGATGGTCGTCGACGATCAGCAGCGAGATCACCGCTCGGCCCCGGCCGGGATCGCCGGGACGGACGCCGAGAGCGCGGTGCCCCCGCCCGGCTCCGACTCGATGTCGAGGCGGCCGGCGAGGCGCTGCACGCGCTGCCGCATCCCGGCCAGCCCGAACCCGCCGTCGACGGAACCGTTGGCGCGCCTGGCGGCCGGCTCGAAGCCCACGCCGTCGTCACGCACGTCGAGCGTCACCAGATCCTCCATGTACGACAAGGTCAGGCCGACTCGGCCGGCCTTCGCATGCTTGGCCACGTTGGCCAGTGCCTCTTGCGCGGCCCGGAGCAGCGTCACCTCGACATCGGCGTGCATGGGCCGGGGATCGCCGGTGGTGGTCAGCACCGCCTCGATGTGGTTCACCTCCGACCAGCGCCGGGTCACCTCGCCGATCGCGTCCTGGAGCCTGCCCTCGGCGAGCGGCTCCGGCTGCACCGCGTGCACCGTCCGGCGTGCCTCGGTCAGGCTTTCCCTCGCGAGGTTCATCGCGTTCGTCACGTGCCGGTGCGGCGCCGAGGGCTCGTCCAGGGTCTGCTCGGCGGCCTGGAGCTGGGTGAGGATGCCTGCCAGCCCCTGGGCCAGCGTGTCGTGGATGTCCCTGGCGATCCGCTGCCGCTCGTCGAGCACCCCGGCTTCCCTGGCCTGGACCAGCAGCTGGGCGTGCAGGCCGGCGTTCTCCTCCAGCGCCGCCTCCAGCCTGGTGTTCGCCTCGTGCAGTTCGGTGAGCGCCTGCTTCTGTTTGAGGTTGCGCTGGTCCGACTGCTCGGCGATGCGGGAGAAGGCCCCGGACAGCACGGTGATGATCACGCTGAGCGCCGCCCACGCCACCCACATGTCCTCTTCCTGGATCCCGGCCAGCCCACCCAGGTACGCCACCGCCGAGATCACGGACGTGGCGGCGACCCCGACGTACCGCCAGCGGCCTTTCAGGTAGTGGAACGCCTGGGGGTAGCCGATGAAGGCGAACAGGCCGTACCACGGCGCGACCGCGACCAGGCAGGCCGTCAGTACCATCAGCCCCGTGTAGTACAGGCCCATCAGCGGCCCGTTCCGGTGCCATTCCGGGTGAAGCGTGTGGAACCAGAAGGACCAGGCCAGGATCCCGGCCGAAAGCGCGAGCACGGCCGGGAGGTGCACCGGCACCCGCCAGATCGGCAGCAGCACCGAGATGAGGACGCCGATCGCCAGCAGGACGTACGGAAGGACCTTGAAGACCGTCGTCTCGACCCGTTCCCAGTGGTCGGACTCCGCACGCAGCTCCGCTTCGATGCCCACGACTCACTCCCAGCGGAAGTACCGGGCGGCCAGCCCGCCTGCCACGATCGTCCACCCCAGCAAGACCGCCACCTGCAGTGGTTGCGGCCAGTGACCGGCGGCGGCGTCCTGCAATGATTGCACGCCCGCGCCCAGCGGGGTGAAGTCGCTGATCTTCCTCAGGACGTCGTTCATCTCGGCGCGCGGCACCCAGAGACCGGCGAAGAACAGGATCGGGAAGAACAGCAGGGTCCCGATCGCGCCCGCGCTCTTCCCGGTCGGTGCGACGGAGGCGACCAGCAGGCCGATCGCGAACATCGCGAGCGCCGTCAGCAGGTAGGCGATGAGATACGCGGGCAGCTGCCGGGGCAGGCCCACGTCGTACAGCACCCTGCCGATGGCCAGCAGGACCAGCATCGTCGCCACGGACATGATCGTGGACATCAGCAGCTGCGCGCCGAGCAGGACGCGCGGTTCGACCGGGGTGGTCCGCATCCGCCGCAACACGCCTTTCTCCCGGTAGGTGGCGAGCAGCTGGGTCACGCTGTTGAGCGCGAACAGGGCGAGGCCCATCGTGACGATGATCGGCAGGTACAGGGTGATCGCCCTGGCACCACCGAGGTCCGCGCTGGGTTCTCGCAACGCGGGGAACGCGCCGAGGACGACGAGCAGGAGCGGCGGGAAGGCGAGTACGAAGAACACGAGCATCGGCTCGCGGAAGAAGAGTTTGGTCTCGGCGACGGTGAGCCGGGCGAGGGCGGACATGGTGTTCTCCTCAGGAGTCGATGGTGCGGCCGGTGAGCGCGACGAACGCGTCGTCCAGCGACGCCTGCTCGACCCGCAGGCCGGCCGCGGTGACCTGGTTGCGGGCGAGCACGGTGGTGACGGCGAGCAGCAGGTCGCCCGTGCCGGTCACGACGAGCTGGTCGCCCGCGCGGTCGACCGAGGCGACCTCGGGCAGCGCGGTCAGCACGGAGTGGTCCAGCGGGGCGGACGGACGGAACCGGATGCGTTGCCGGTCGTCGACGCCGGCGACCAGCCCGGCCGGGGTGTCGAGCGCGACGACACGGCCGGAGTCGATCACCGCGATCCGGTCGCACAGTCGTTCCGCTTCCTCCATGAAATGCGTGACCAGCAGGATCGTCACGCCGCGGTCGCGGACGCGCTCGATCAGGCCCCACGCGTCACGGCGCGCCTGCGGATCCAGGCCGGTGGTGAGCTCGTCGAGCACCGCCACCCTCGGGTTGCCGATCAGCGCGAGCGCGATCGACAGCCGCTGCTTCTGCCCACCGGACAACCTGCGGAACTGGGTGCCGATCTTGTCGGTCAGATCGAGGATGCCGAGGAGTTCCCGCCAGTCGGCCGGTTCGCGGTAGAAGGAGCCGTACAGCTCCATCGCCTCGCCGACCTTCAGCTTGTCCGGCAGCTCGCTTTCCTGCAGCTGCGCGCCGAGCAGCTGCCGCAGCTCGCCGGTTTCGTTGCGCGGGTCGATCCCGCAGACCCGGATGGTGCCGCCGTCCGGGACGCGCAGCCCCTCCACGCACTCGACCGTCGTGGTCTTGCCTGCCCCGTTGGGGCCCAGGATGCCGAAGATCTCGCCCTGCTCGACGGCGAAACCGACCCCGTCCACCGCGGTGTGGTCGCCGTAGCGTTTGACGAGGTCTTCCACCTCGATGATTGCCATACGAAGACCATCCCGCGCGGCGCGGGTCCGCCGAATCAACCGCGTGGCCACGGCTGAGACTGTCGTTGGTGGAGCCCCCATCAACCGATCGGTGGATGCCCGTGACGTCACGAGCCTGCGCCGATCGGGTTCCGTCACATTGACCGGACGCTTCGTGGCGACCTACGCTCGGTCGGCCAGACGACGGCACCCGGAACGCGGTGAGAATCCGCGCGGTCGCGCCACTGTGACCCCGAGTCATCGGGGAAGCCAGACCCGGAGCCGTCGTGACACCCCTGAAGAGGCCGCGCTAGCCCGAGGAGGTCCCACCGCCATGTCCGAAGCGGTAGCCGCAGTTCCCGTCCCCGTCCGGATCCCCGTCCGCGAGATCCTGCCCTGGGCGGTGCTCGTCATCCTCCTTTCGCTGATCACCCTGTACTTCATCAGCGCCGAGCAGGGCGCGGTGTCGGTGTTCGCGAACTCGTACGTCCACGAGTTCGTCCACGACGGCCGGCACCTGCTGGCCTTCCCCTGCCACTAGGCGGGCAAGCGCCCCATGATGAGGACCTTGCTGGTCCGCGGCATGCTCGCGGGCCTGGTCGCCGGTGTCCTGGCGACCCTTTTCGCGTACTTCTTCGGTGAGCCTTCGGTCGAGACCGCCATCGGTCTCGAAGGCACGGCAGCGCATTCGCACAGTGCTCCGGGTGCCCACGAACACGCCCCCGCCGAGGCCGAGGAAGAGCTCGTCACGCGTGGCGTGCAGAGCACCGTCGGCCTGTTGACCGGCGTCGGCTTGTACGGCGTCGCGGTCGGCGGGCTGTTCTCGCTCGCGTTCGCCTTCACCTACGGCCGCCTCGGCACACTGCGGCCGCGAGTGACCGCGGCGTTGCTCGCGAGCGGTGCCTTCGTGGTCGTGTTCCTGGTGCCGTTCCTGAAATACCCGGGGAATCCGCCCGCGGTCGGCCAGGCGGGCACGATCGGGAGCCGGACTTCGCTGTACTTCGGCTTCGTCGCGCTTTCGCTGCTGGTCGGCATCCTCGCCGCGGCGTTCGGGCGGAAGCTGGCCGACAAGCTCGGCGCCTGGCGTGGCGGCCTGCTCGCCGCGGGCGGGTACGTCGTGCTGATCTCGGTGGCGGCGGCGCTGCTGCCGTCGATCGACGAGGTGCCCGACGGGTTCCCGGGTTCCACGCTGTGGACCTTCCGGCTGGCGTCGGTCGGCACGCAGGTGGTGCTGTGGACCGCGCTCGGGCTGGCCTTCGGCGCTTTGGCCGAGAAGGCTTTGAAGAGCAGGGACACCGTGCGGGCAAGCTAGCGTTTCGTCCTCTGAATGCGGTAGTTGCGTGTGCAAGGACCGCATTCAGAGGACGAAATGCGTCAGGGGACGCCGGGCGGCACGAAAGGCAGAGAGCCGTCGGCACCGTCCTCGATCAGGCGCAGGAGCCGGGCGGTGTCGACGTGCTCTTCGACGGCGTCGGCGAGCCTGTCGAGCATGCTCTCCCGCAGCGCGCCGAACCCCGGTGCCCCGGCGGCCGGTGACCAGTCCGCCACCTCGCCCAGCCACGCGCGCCGGAAACCGTCGTTCTCGAAGGCACCGTGCCACATCGTTCCCCACACCGCGCCTTGCCGACATCCGTCCAAAAAGGACTCGGCGGGGCCGGTGGCGGTCACGGTGCCATGGTGGATCTCGTACGCCTCCACGGTTTGCCCGCGCCACGAGCCCGTCGGCCGGGCCAGCACTTTGTCGGCGCTGAACGAAACGCGCGTCGGCAGCAGGCCGAGACCGGGGACGACCCCGGCGCCCGATTCGACGTCGTCCTCGATCTCGGCGGCCAGCATCTGATAGCCGCCGCAGATCCCCAGCACCGGACGTCCCGCCTCGGCGCGCGTGCGCACGGCGTCCGCCAGGCCACGCGCCCGCAGCCACGCCAGATCGTCCACGGTCGCGCGGGAACCCGGCAGGATCACCACGTCGGCGGACCGGACCGTGTCCGGATCGGCGGTCAGCGCGACCGAGACCCCGGGCTCGGCGGCGAGCGCGTCGACGTCGGTCGCGTTGGAGGCCCGAGGAAAGCGCACGACGGCGACCCGCAAAGACCCGCCGGAGGCACCCCAGCCCGCGGCGGCCAGCGCGTCCTCCGAGTCGATCCACACCTGGTCGAGCCAGGGCAGCACACCGAAGACCTCGCGGCCGGTGAGCTTCTCCAGCGTCTCCAGCCCCGGCCGCAGCAGGCCGACGTCGCCGCGGAACTTGTTGACCAGCCAGCCCGAAACCAGCGCCTGGTCTTCGGCGGACAGCAGGGCGAGGGTGCCGAACATCGCGGCCATGACCCCGCCGCGGTCGATGTCGCCGACGACGACCACGGGCAGGCCGAAACGCCGCGCCAGCCCCATGTTGACGTAATCGCCTTCGCGCAGGTTGATCTCGGCCGGGCTTCCCGCGCCTTCGCACAGCACGACGTCGAAACGCTTTCGCAGCGAAGAGAACGTGTCGAAGGCGATCTCGGCGAGCCCGGCCCGGCCCGTCGCGTACTCCCCCGCTTCCAGCGTGCCGAACGGTTTCCCGAGCGCGACGACGTGGCTGCGGCGATCACTCCCGGGTTTCAGCAGCACCGGGTTCATCGCGGCTTCGGGTTCGACACGGGCCGCGCGCGCCTGGAGCCATTGCGCGCGGCCGATCTCGGCGCCGTCCGCGCACACCATCGAGTTGTTCGACATGTTCTGGGACTTGAACGGCGCGACCCGCACGCCCCGGCGCGCGAGCCAGCGGCACAACGCGGCGGTGACCAGGCTCTTGCCCGCGTCCGACGTCGTCCCCGCGACGAGCAGGCCGCTCACCGCGACACCGCCACCGCGACGGCGAGCGCGGCGAGCCCGACCGCCCTCGACAGCCGGACCGCGCGGCGCACGTCCACCGGTTCCGGTTCGCGGCCGTCGCCGAGGACGCCGCGGCGTTCGGTGCGGCCGCCGTAGCTGTTCGTCCCGCCCAGCTTGATCCCGAGCGCGCCGGCGAAGGCGGCCTCGACCTGGCCCGCGTTGGGGCTCGGATGGTGCTTCCCGTCGCGGCGCCAGATCCGGAACGCGGGTTTGGCGAAGCCGCCGGCCAGCGGCGCCGACGCCACGGTGAGCGCCGCGCCGACCCGGGACGGCACCAGATTCGCTAGGTCGTCTGTCCGCGCCGACGCCCAGCCGAAGTTCGCGTACTTCGGCGATCGGTAGCCGACCATCGCGTCGAGCGTGTTGAGCGCGCGGTACCCCAGCAGGCCGGGGATCCCGGCGACCGCGCCCCACAGCAGCGGCGCGACGACCGCGTCGGAGGTGTTCTCGGCGATGGACTCGGTGGTGGCGCGCGCGAGCTGCTCGGTGTCGAGGCCGGTGGCGTCGCGGGCGCACAGATGCGAAAGGCGGCGCCGGGCTCCGGGCAGGTCGCCGTCGTCGAGCAGGTGGGCCATACGCGTGCCCTCTGCCGCGAGGCCCTTCCCGCCCAGAACCACCCACGTTGACGCCGCGGTGAGCGCGAACCTTGCGAATGGACGCTTCCGCGTCAAGAACTGGGCCGCGACCCCCAATCCGGTGACGGTGCCCGCGCAGGCCGCGGTGTACGCGGCGCCCCGAACCTTCGAATCGGCGTAAATCCGCTGTTCGAGGGCTTGCGCGGCGCGGCCGAAGCCCGCGACCGGATGCCACTTCCGTGGATCTCCGAACACGGCGTCGGCGACGTAACCGGTCACGAGTCCGGCTGCGGTGGCGGCTTGTCGGAGTGGCACGTGGCGAACGGTAGCGCGTGCACGAGAATGCGGGGTATGACCAAGCTGACGCATCGCCTCGCGAGGGTCCTGGAGACCCTCGCGCGGGCACTTCGCCGCTATTCGCGCGACGACGGCAAGGTGCTGATACTGGGCGGCGTCCGCTCTGGGAAGTCACACCACGCCGAGCGGCTCGCGTCCCGTCACCCGCACCTGACCTACGTCGCGCCCGGCCTGCCGCCGAGCGCCGAAGATCCCGAATGGGCCGCCCGGGTGGCCGCGCACCGCGCGCGGCGGCCGAGTCACTGGAAGACGGTCGAGACCACCGACCTGGCCACGGTGCTGCGGACGGCGACGCATCCGCTGCTCATCGACTGCCTCGGCACGTGGATCAGCCGGGTGCTCGACGAGGTCGGCGCCTGGGACCAGCGCAAGGGCTGGGAGCGGCGGCTCGACGACCGGCTGGAGGATTTCCTGGCCGCGTGGGAGCAGGCGGACGTGCCGGTGATCGCGGTCAGCAACGAGGTCGGCAGCGGTGTGGTGCCCGCGACGGTGTCCGGACGCGTTTTCCGTGATGTGCTGGGCGCGTTGAACAACCGGGTGTCAGCCGTGTCCGACCGGACCGTGCTGGTCGTGGCCGGACGGATGCTCGACCTGCCTTAGGAGTCCTATGCGTATCGCCATCCCGGACGCCGCCGCCGAAGCCGCCGCGCGCGCCAGACTGGACGGTCTGGTCAAGCCGCTCGGTTCCCTCGGACGGCTCGAAGACCTGGCCGCGTGGCTCAGCGCGGCACACGGCGCCGTCCCGCCGCGGCCTCTCGACGACGTCCGGGTGGTCGTCTTCGCCGGGGACCACGGGGTTTCCGGGATGTCGGCGTATCCGCGCGAGGTGACCGCGGCGATGGTCCGGGTGTTCCTCGCCGGCAAGAGCGGCGTCAGCGTGCTGGCCGGGCTGGCCGGGGCGAAGGTGCGCGTGCTGGACATCGCCGTGGACTGGGACGGCGCGGACGTGCCCGCCGAAGTCACCGCGCACAAGGTCCGGCGGGGTTCCGGCGCGATCGACGTCGAGGACGCACTCGCCGAGGGCGAGGCGCGGACGGCGTTCGAGCACGGGCTGGCGATCGCGGACGAGGAGATCGACGGCGGCGCGGATCTGCTCGTCCCCGGCGACATGGGGATCGGCAACACGACGATCTGCGCGGCCGTGGTCGCCTCGCTGCTCGGCCTTCTCCCGGAGGACGTCGTCGGCACGGGCACCGGGATCGACGAGGACGGGCGCGCGCGGAAGCTCGCGGTCGTCGAGGCCGCGTTGATCAGGTCCGGTGCGGTGAAAGACCCCTTCGCGTTGCTGACCTCGCTCGGCAGCGCTTGTCTCGCCGCGACGGCGGGCTTTCTCGTGCAGGCGGCGGTTCGCGGGGTGCCGGTGCTGCTCGACGGCGTGTTCTCCGGGGCCGCGGCGCTCGTCGCCCGCGAGATCGCGCCGGGGGCGGAGCGGTGGTGGCTGGCCGGGCACCGTTCGACCGAGCCGTCGCAGGCGTACGCGTTGAAGGCGCTCGACCTGGAGCCGATCCTCGATCTCGGGCTGCGGCTCGGCGAGGGCAGCGGCGCCGTGCAGGCGGTCCCGGTGCTGAGGGCGGCGCGGGCGATCCTCGCGGACATGGGTCTGCTGGCGGATCTGGCTTGATCGCCGACGCGCTGAAGATGGCCGTCGGCACCCTGACCACGGTCCGGGTGCCGGCGCCGAAAGTGATCGACCGGCGGGTGGCGGGCGGGGCGATGGTGCTCGGCCCGCTGGCCGTCGTGCCGCTCGCGGCCGCCGCCGCGGTGATCGTGTTCCTGGGTGAGCTGATCGGCCTGCCCGCGTTCGCGTCCGCGGCGCTCGCGCTGGGCGCGGTCGCGCTCGGCAGCCGCGGGCTCCATCTCGACGGACTCGCCGACACGGCCGACGGGCTCGGCGCGTCGTACGACCGCGCGCGGGCGCTGGAAATCATGCGGCGCGGGGATTCCGGGCCGACCGGGATCGCGACCCTGGTGCTGGTGCTGCTCGTCCAGGCCGGTGCGCTGGCCGGGGCGATCTCGGCCGGACACGGGATCGCGGCGGCCGCCGTCGCGGTCTTCGCCGGACGCGGGGTGCTGTCGCTGTGCTGTGCGCGCGGCGTCCCGTCGGCCCGGCCGGAAGGGCTGGGCGCGACCGTCGCCGGTTCGGTGCCGGTGTGGGCGGCGGCCGCGGTCTTCGCCGTGCTGGCGGGCGCGGCGGCGCTGGTGCTGCCGTGGTGGCAAGGACTGATCGCGGTGGCGCTGGGCTATCTGGCCGCGTCGGCGCTGCTGGCGCGGTGCGTTCAGCGGCTGGGCGGGGTGACCGGGGACGTGCTCGGCGGTTGCGTCGAGGTCGCCGTCGCGGGGGCCTTGCTGGCTTCGTCGTTCTGAGGAGCCGCCAGTTTCTCGTCGATCTCCCGCAGGCCGGCTGCGGATGCTGCGAAAGTGGCCTTCGCGACATTGGAGGACAGGCGCTTGGTCGGGCGTTGTCTCAGAGCCTGGTGTGCCCCTCGCGACGATGTAGGAATCGGGACACTCAACGTCCCAATTCCTACATCGTCAACTCCGACGCCCACGCAACCGTCGTCCTCGTGCAGGTCCGGCGCAGGCGGGTAAATACCGATCCGTTCTGAAGCGACCCCGGTCAAGCGGGCTTGTCCGCCGCCAGTTTCTCGTCGATCTCCGGCAGCCAGAAGCACAGTTCGAGGGTCTTCATCCCGGCCCACAGGCCGAGCTTGCGGCCCTGGGAAACCAAAGTGAGCGAGGCGAACAGCAGCAGCGCGGCGATCACGGCGGCGACGAACGGGTGCTTGCCCGCGAAGATGTCGACGATCGCGGCGACGGCGCCGAACAGCAGCGGCGGCGCGCAGTTGCGCACCATGAGCCCGGACGCGCGCAGCCGCGTGACGTCGGCCGCGACCTCCTTGTCGTGCAGTTGCAGCGCGCACAGCAGCAGATGCGTGTTCTCCTTCAGGAACGCGCGGCCCTCGGCCGAGGGCATCCGGCGCACGAACTCCGCGGCCGCGTCCCGGTTCCGCCTGCGCGGCACGATCCGCTCCAGCGCTTCCCCGAGCGGATAGGCCAGATAGCCCAGCAGGAAGCTGAGTACCACGATCACGACGACCAGCACCACGGTCGGCACGCCGCCGATGCTGGCGGCCGTCAGGATGTGGAGCTTCGCCCCGAGATAGCCGAAGAACGCGACGTACAGCGCGCCGGGGATGGTGTAGGCGAAGAGATCGAAGACGCCGATCACGAAGTTCACCGGCTTATCCAACCACTTCGAGGGCCTGGTTGGTCGTGAGTGTCGTTCCAGCGACACTCACGACCACCTGTACCGAACACGCCACCTTTTCCTTACTTCTCAATGACCGCCCTTATCGCTCACGAGCCAGGGCTCCGGCGACTTCGTCGGCATGCGGGACGGTCGCCGCGATGATGCCGTCCAGCACCTTCCGCGTCGCCGTCATCTCGTCGATCGCCGCGGTGATCCGGTCCCGCTCCCGGTACAGCTCGGGCAGCAGATCGACGCAGGCGGGCGCCAGGCCGTTCCCCAGATCGACCATGCACGGCAGCACGCCGGCGATGGTCGCGGTGCCCAGCCCCGCGGACAGCAGGGTGCGGATGTTGCGCACCCGCGCGACATCCGCTTCCGAATATTCGCGGTAACCACTCGGCCTTCGCGCCGGATGCAGGAGGCCCTGTTCCTCGTAATAGCGGAGCAACCGTTCCCGCACGCCCGTCCGCCGCACCAGCTCACCGATCCGCATGAGAACAACCATTACACGATCAGGAGTTGACTCTCACATCGATGAGAGACTTTAGCCTTGCCCCATGACCGATCAGAACCTCCCGGTGACCGTCGCCGGGCTCGGCCCGATGGGCGCCGCGCTCGCCGCCGCCCTGCTCGACCGCGGTCACGACGTGACCGTGTGGAACCGCTCCCCCGGCAAGGCCGCCCCCTTGGTGGCGAAAGGCGCGCGGCAGGCGGACGACATCGTGGACGCGGTGTCCGCGAGCCGTCTGCTCGTGGTCTGCCTCGCCGACTACGACGCGCTTTACTCCGCGCTCGGCCCTGCGCGGGAAGCCTTGCGCGGCCGCGTAGTGGTGAACCTGAATTCCGGCACGCCGAAGGAGGCACGCGAGGCCGCCCAGTGGGCGGAAGGCCACGGAATCGGCTACCTCGACGGCGCGATCATGGTTCCTCCGCCCCTGGTCGGGCACACCGGCTCGCTCTTCCTCTACAGCGGCTCCACCGAGATTTTCGAGACGCACAAGGAGACGCTGGCCGACCTGGGCGATCCGGCCCATCTCGGCACGGACCCTGGCCTCGCCGTGCTGTACAACACCGCGTTGCTGAGCATGATGTACTCGTCCCTGAACGGTTTCCTGCACGCCGCCGCGCTGGTCGGCAGTGCCGGGGTCGGGGCGGCCGAGTTCACGGAGATCGCGGTGGACTGGTTCCTGCCCTCGGTGATCGGCGGGATCATCAAGGCCGAGGCGCCCACCATCGACAAGGGTGAGTATCCCGGCGAGCTTGCTTCCCTGGAAATGAACGTCACGACGCTGAAGCACATCATCGGCACCAGCGACGAGCAGCGAGTGGACGCCGGGATCCCGGCCGGGAACAAGGAACTGCTGGACCGGGCGGTCGCCGCGGGGTTCGGCAAGAGCGGCTACTCCTCGGTGATCGAGGTCCTCAAGCGGGGAGCCGCCTGACCGCCGCGAGCGCCGCCAGGAAAGCGTCCACCGTCTCCCGGTCCCGCACCGCGATCCGCAGGTACCGCGCGTCCAGCCCCGGGAAGGTGTCTCCACGCCGGACGGCGAACCCGTGCTCCCGCAACCGTTCCCGGACGACATCGGCACCCGGGAGCCGCACGAGCACGAAAGGCCCCCGGGGCTCCCCCAGCACCTCGACACCCATAGCGGTCAGGCCCGAGACCAGGTACTCCCGGTCCGCTTCCGCCGCCACGGCCAGTTTCTCGGCTTCCTCCAGCGCCGCGGGACGGCAACACGCCTCCACGGCGACGGCGGCCAGCGACGACACCGACCACGGGGGCTGAACGGCGCGCAAAAGGTCCACAATGGACTCATCGGCCAGGACGTACCCGGCACGCAGCCCGGCGATCCCCCAGGTCTTCGTCAGGCTGCGGAGGACGACGAAACCGGGTTGTCCCGCAACGCTTTCGGTCTCGCCCGGGACGGCGTCGAGGAAGGCCTCGTCGACGACGACCAAGCGATCCGGGCGGCCCAGCGCGAGCAGGTCCGCGGCCGGATGCAGCACGGAGGTCGGGTTCGTGGGGTTCCCGACGAAGACCAGATCGGCTTCTTCCGGCACGTCGCCCAGCCGGAAGCCGTCGTCGGGCGACAACACCACCCGGTGCACGGCGTGGCCGGCCGCGCGCAGGGCGGCTTCGGGTTCGGTGAACTGCGGGTGCACGACCACCACGTACGACGGCCGCAACGCCGTGGCCAGCAACGTGAACGCCTCGGCCGCGCCGGAGGTCACCAGGACCCGGGATTCGGGCAGCGAGTGCCGGGCGGCGACCGCGGCCGTGGCGGCGGTGACGTCCGGATAGGCGGCCAGATCATCCAGTGCCGCCGCCAGTTCGGCGCGCAGCCAGGCGGGCGGCGCAGGCAGACGGACATTGACCGCCAGATCGACGAGACCTTCGCCGACCTCGCGATCGCCGTGGTGCCAGAGGTCGTAGTCAGCCATGGGCGCGCACCGCGGCGGCGAACCGTTCGGCGAGTTCGGGGTACCCCGCCCAGTGGACGTGCAGGTACGACGCGTGCAGGGACGCCGACGCGAAGCCGTCCGGAGTACGGTCCCAGCCCCAGGCCGGGGTCGGGCCGCTGCCGGGTTCGATGATCGTGCGGTGGAACTCGTGCCCGGTGACGCGTTGCCCGGCGACCGCGAGCACGCTGTCGGCGGGCGAGAAAGCCTTGCGGTACCCGAGTTTTCCGCGTTTCGTCATGGTGGCCGAGGCGTCGAGGACGCCGGTCATCGGCGTCCCGTCGATGTCCTGGCACAGGTACAGCAGCCCCGCGCATTCGGCCACGACGGGCATACCGTCGCCGACGGCTCGCGCGATCGCCGTGCGGAGCGGCAGATTCGCCGAAAGCTCTTCGGCGTGCACCTCGGGGAATCCTCCACCGAAGTACAACCCGGCGCAGCCTTCGGGAAGTTCCTTGTCCTGCAAGGGATCTACATCGACGACGTCGACCCCGGCGGCGGCGAGCAGTTCGACGGCCTCGGTGTAGCGGAAGGTGAACGCCGGACCGGCCGCCGCGGCGACCACCGAACGCCGCCCTTCGACCGCGAAAGGAGGCCGCCAGGGCTCCCCCGAAAGCCGGGAAGCCGAGCGCGCCACCTGCACGATCGCGCCCAGGTCCACGCCCTCGCTGATCCACGCGGCCAACTCCGGCAGCAACCGTTCCGACTCACTCGCCCGTTCGGCCGCCGGGACCAGGCCGAGATGACGGCTCGGCGCGTGGATTTCTTCGTTGCGGTACAACGTTCCCAGCAGCGGGACGCCGGTCGCCTCCAGCGCGGTGACGATCTCGTCCGCGTGCCGCTGCGAACCCAGCTTGTTGAGGATGACACCGGCCAGCCGCACGCGGGTGTCGTACTGCGCGAATCCGAGCACGGTCGCGGCGACACTGCGCGACGCGGCCGACGCGTCCACGACGAGCACCACCGGCGCGTCCAGCAACCGGGCGACGTGCGCCGTCGAGGCGTAGCCCTCGGTGCCGAGCGCGCCGTCGAACAAGCCCATCACGCCTTCGATGACCGCGATGTCGGCACCGGCGGAACCGTGCCGCAGCAACGGGATCAGCCGGTCCTCGCCCTGGAGGAACGGGTCGAGGTTGCGCGGCGGCCGTCCGGTGGCGAGGGAGTGATAGCTCGGGTCGATGAAGTCGGGGCCGACCTTGTGCCCGGAGACCTTCAGCCCCCGCGCGCGCAACGCCGCCATCAGGCCCGCGGCGATCGTGGTCTTGCCGTGCCCGGAGCCGGGCGCGGCGATGACCACGCGGTTCACCATTCGATGCCTCGCTGGCCCTTTTGCCCGGCGTCCATCGGATGCTTCACCTTCGTCATCTCGGTGACCAGGTCCGCCGCGTCGATCAGCTCCGGCGGCGCGTACCGGCCGGTGATCACCACGTGCTGGTGACCGGGACGCCCGGTCAGCGTCGAGACGACGTCGTCCACTTCGAGCCAGCCCCATTTGAGCAGGTAGCTGAACTCGTCGAGGACGTAGAAGTCGTGGGTCTCGGCGGCGAGACGGCGTTTGATCTCGGCCCAGCCCTCACGCGCGTTCTCGGCGTGGTCCTCCTCGGAACCGGATTTGCGCGCCCAGCTCCAGCCTTCGCCCATCTTGTGCCACTCGACCGCGCCGCCCTGCCCGGTGTCGTCGTGCAGCTTGCCGAGGGCACGGAACGCGGCTTCCTCGCCGACGCGCCACTTCGCCGACTTGACGAACTGGAACACGCCGATCGACCAGCCCTGGTTCCACGCGCGCAACGCCATCCCGAACGCGGCGGTGGACTTGCCCTTCATCTCGCCGGTGTGCACGGCGAGCAGCGGGCGGTTGCGCCGCTGGCGGGTGGTGAGACCGTCGTTCGGCACCGTTTCCGGTTTGCCCTGTGGCATTACGCCGCCTTTCCGGAGATACGGCTGCGGACGGCGCCCGCGAGGGTGTCGGCGGCGACCTCGGCGACCGGAACGTGTTCCGCGCCAAGGTGTTCCGCCAGTTCGGCGGCGAGCCCGAGGCGCATCTTCCCGCTCTCGCAGTCCATCACGATCGACGTCACGTTGCCGGCCAGCAGCCCGGCCGCCTGCCGCGCGCGCTGGACGGCGTCGGCGCCGCTGGTCGCGCGGCCGTCGGTGACGACGACGAGCAGCGGGCGCCGCAACGGATCACGGACCGCCTCGATACGCAGAACCCTTGCCGCTTCGAGAAGTCCTTCCGCCAGCGGTGTGCGGCCCCCGGTCGCGAGACCGTCCAAACGGGACGCCGCGGCGTCGACGCTGATCGTCGGCGGGAGCGCGAGTTCGGCGCCCGAGGCGCGGAAGGTCACCAGGCCCACCTTGTCGCGGCGCTGGTACGCGTCGAGCAGCAGCGACAGCACGGCGGTCTTCACCTCGCGCATCCGCTGGCGCGCGCCCATCGAGCCGGACGCGTCGACGCAGAACAGCACCAGGTTGCCCTCGCGCCCTTCCCGCCGCGCGAACCGCAGATCCTGAGGCCGCACCACGAGTCCGGCGCCGCTGCGACCGCGGGAACGCTGATGCGGCGCGGCCGCGCGCACGGTCGCGAGCAGATGCGGATGCCCGTCCTTGGTCCCGGCGGGCTGGACGCCGATGGTCCGGCCGTTGTCGGTGATCGCCCGCGACCGCCGTCCGGCCGCGCCCTCACCGGTGCCCTTCACCTCGAAACGCCTGGCACGGAAGGCTTCCCCGGCGCCGACCGGCTTCTGGTCGCCGCCACTCCCGCCGCCTGACGGCTCCTGGCCACCTTGCGCGGGCGGCGGGGCCTCACTGCCCTCGGGAGGGGCACCGGAACCGGAACCGGGACCGTCGTCGTCAGGACCGGGCCCTTCCGGTTCGGCGTCCTGCAACGCCTGCTCCAGCTGCTCCTCGGAGATACCGGGCGCGTCGAAGGGATTGCGGCGACGGCGGTGCGGGAGCGCGAGCCGGGCCGCGACCCGGACGTCGTCGGTGGTCACCTCGGTACGCCCGGCCCAGGCGGCGTGCGCGACCGCGGTCCGCGCGGTCACGATGTCCGCGCGCATCCCGTCGACCTCGAACGACGCGCAGACCTCCGCGATCTGCCGCAGCGCTTCGTCCGGCAGTTTGACCGACGGCAGAAGTCGTTGCGCCGCCTCGATGTCCGCGGCGAGTTCGGCGTCGGCCGCGGCGTACTGGCCGGCGAAACCGTCGGGGTCCGCCTCGTAGGCGAGCCGCCGCCGGACGACCTCGACGCGCAGTTCGGGATCCCGGCTGGACGCGACCTCGACGGTGAGCCCGAAGCGGTCCAGCAACTGCGGCCGCAGCTCGCCCTCCTCGGGGTTCATCGTGCCGATCAGGACGAACCGGGCCGCGTGCGACACCGAGACACCCTCGCGTTCGACGGTCGCGCGGCCCATGGCGGCGGCGTCGAGCAGCGTGTCGACCAGGTGGTCGTGCAGGAGGTTGACCTCGTCCACGTACAGCAGCCCGCGATGCGCGGCCGCGAGCAGGCCGGGCTGGAAATCGGTGACGCCGTCGGCGAGCGCGCGTTCCAGGTTCAGCGAGCCGATCACGCGGTCTTCGGCCGCGCCGACCGGCAGTTCCACCAGCCGCGCGGGACGGCGGTGGGCGGGCGAGCCCTCCGCGTGCGGGCCGTCGGGGCAGGCCGGATCGGGTTCGACGGGGTCACAGGAGAACCGGCACGCGTCCACGACGTCGACGCCGGGCAGCAGCCCCGCCAGCGCACGCACCATGGTGGATTTCGCCGTGCCCTTCTCACCGCGCACGAGCACCCCGCCCACGGCGGGCGAGATGGAGGAAAGCACCAGCGCCAGGCGCAGATCCGGCATCCCCACAACGGCGGTGAACGGGTACGGCTTCACAGCTCTCCCTCATCCTCGACGACCTCCGGCCGATCATCGCACAGGAAATCCGTCGTCTAGCGTGACCGAGGTGCGCGAAAAATCACCCCTGACGGTCGTCGGGATCGGGGCCGACGGCTGGTCCGGCCTGTCCTCGCAGGCCAGGGAAGCGGTCCTGAACGCCGACGTGGTCGTAGGCGCTCCGCGTCAGCTCGCGTACCTGCCCGCCGGGATGAAATCCGAGCCCTGGCCGAGCCCGCTGTTGCCCGCTCTGGACGGCTTCCTCGCCGAGCGCGAGGGCCGTGTCTGCGTGCTCGCCAGCGGCGATCCGCTGCTCTCCGGCATCGGCACGACGCTGATCCAGCGCGGCTACGACGTCGAGGTCCTGCCCGCGCTCTCCTCGGTGACGCTCGCCCGCGCGCGGCTCGGCTGGGCGGCGGAGGAGACCGAGGTGGTCACCGTCGTCGGCCGCGCGATCGCCAGGGTGAGCCGCGCGCTCGCGCCCGGCCGGAGGATTCTCGTCCTCGGCGCGAACGCCGAAGACCTGCTCGACCTGCTCAAAGCCCGCGGTTACGGCAAGAGCCGCGTCACCGCGCTGTCCGACCTCGGCGGCCCCGACGAACGCGTCGGCCCCGGCTCGCTGACCGTGTTCGCCATCGAGGCCGACGGTCCCGCGCTGCCGCTGACCGGGCTGCCGGACGACGTCTTCGAGCACGACGGCCAGCTCACCAAACGCGACCTCCGCGCGTCCGCGCTGGCCAGGCTCGCGCCGACGCCCGGCGAACTGCTGTGGGACGTCGGCGGGGGCGCGGGCAGCGTCGGCATCGAGTGGTCCCGCGTGCATCCGCTGAACCGGGCGATCGCGATCGAGCGGTCGCCGGAGCGGGCCGACCGGATCACCCGGAACGCGCACGCGCTCGGCATTCCGGAACTCGATGTGGTGACCGGCGCGGCGCCGGAGGCCCTCGAAGGGCTGGCCACCCCGCAAGCGATCTTCATCGGCGGCGGAGTGACCGTGCCCGGTGTCCTGGACGCCTGCCTGGCGACCGGCGCGCGGATCGTCGCGCACGGCGTGACCCTCGAATCCGAACAGGCCCTGGCCCGCGCGTACGGCGAACACGGCGGGGAACTGATCCGCGTCGCCGTCGAACAGGCCGCGCCGCTCGGCGGATTCACCGGCTGGACCCCGGCTCGAGCCGTGACCCAATGGAGCAAGTCGTGACTGTCCACTTCATCGGCGCCGGTCCGGGTGCGGCCGACCTCATCACCGTGCGAGGCCGTGACCTGCTCGGCCGCTGCGAAACCTGCCTGTACCCCGGGAGCATGACGCCGACAGCACTCTTGGCGTACTGCCCGGACGACGCCGAGCTCATCGACACCGCGAACCTCGACCTGCCCGCGATCGTCGAGCGCATGGTCGAGGCGCACCGGAAGGGCCACGAGATCGCGCGGCTGTGCTCGGGTGATCCGTCGATCTACAGCGCGGTCGCCGAGCAGATGCGCCGCCTCGACGCCGCCGGCGTTCCGTACGACGTCACGCCGGGCGTGCCCGCGTTCGCCGCCGCGGCCGCGCTGCTCAACCGCGAACTGACCGTGCCCGAGGTCGGGCAGAGCCTGGTCATCACGCGCGCCCAGGCGCGGTCCACGGCCATGCCGCCGGGGGAAACGCTGGCGAACTTCGCGCGCACCGGCACCACGCTCGCGCTGCATCTGGCGATCAACCGCATCGAGCAGGTAGTCGACGAACTGCGGCCGTTCTACCGCGAAGACTGCCCGGCCGCGGTGGTCGCGCTGGCCAGCCAGCCGGGTGAGCAGGTGCTGCGCGGCACGCTCGGCACCATCGCCGCGCAGTCCCGCGAGGCCGGGATCACCCGCGCCGCGATGATCTTCGTCGGGGAAGCCCTTGCCGCGGAAGGCTTTCCCGACAGTTTCCTGTATTCGGCCACCCGTGACCGCGCTAGCCAACCGGAGTCGCTGTGAAGAGCCTTCGCTGGGGCCTGCTGGCCGCCGGGACCATCGCTGCCGAGTTCGCGGCGGGCGTCGAAGAGAGCAAGCACGGAGTGCTCGAAGCGGTCGCCGCGCGATCCGGTGACCGGGCGGCCGAGTTCGCGAGCCGTTTCGAGATCCCGAAATGCTACGGCGCCTACGAGGATCTGCTCGCCGATCCGGACGTCGACGCGATCTACATCTCGACGCCGCATCCGCTGCACGGCGAATGGGCGATCCGCGCGGCCGAGGCGGGCAAGCACATCCTGTGCGAGAAGCCGCTGACGATGTCCGTCGCCGAAGCCGAGAAGGTCATCGACGCCGCCCGCGCCAACGACGTCTTCCTCATGGAGGCGTTCATGTACCGGCTGCATCCGCAGATCCGGCGGCTGGCCGAGCTGATCTCCTGCGGTGCCATCGGCGAGGTCCGTGCCGTGGACGTCGCCTTCAGCTACAACTTCGCCGTTCCCCGGCTCACCGATCCCGCGCTGGGCGGCGGCGGGATCTTCGACGTCGGCTGCTACTGCACTTCACTCTCGCGGCTGGTCTCGCAGGCGGCGATCGGGCAGGACGTCGTCGAGCCCGAAGAAGTGCTCGGGATGGCGAGGCTCGACGAGAACGGCGTCGACGAGGTCGCGTTCGGGCTGCTGCGGCTGCCGGGCGGGATCCTCGCGCAGCTGGCCTGCGGTTTCCAGCTCACGCAGGACGATCACATCCGCGTGTACGGCTCGGAAGGTCAGCTGTACGTGCCGAAACCGGCGTGGATCCACGAAATGCGCAAGCCGAAGACGTCGCAGATCGTGCTCACGCCGGAAGGGGGCGAGCCCGAAGTGATCGAAGTCGAAGCGACACAAGGCCTTTTCGCCCGCGAAGCCGACCACGTCGCCACCCACCTCGAAGACCGGCAGGCGCCCGAGCTCACCTGGGCGGAGACGCTCGCGAACCTGCGCACGCTGGAGCGGTGGCGCGAGGCTGTGGCCCGATGAAGCTGCTGATCCTGGGCGGCACCGGCGAAGCACGCGAGCTCGCGAAGGAACTGGTGGCGCGCGGAGAGCACGTCGTCTCGTCGCTCGCGGGCCGCGTCGCGCGTCCGAAGCTGCCGCACGGCGAGACCCGCGTCGGCGGCTTCGGCGGTCCGGAGGGGCTCGCGCGCTGGCTGACCGAGAACGACGTCGACGCGGTGATCGACGCCACGCATCCCTTCGCCGAACGCATCGGCGCGAACGCGGCCATCGCGGCGAGGGAAACGGGTACACCGTTGCTCAGGCTGGCCAGGCCCGGCTGGACCGAGCAGCCCGGCGACACCTGGCACTGGGCCGACGACCTCGACCACGCCGCGCGGCTGCTCCCGGCGCTCGGCGGACGCGTGTTCCTCACCAGCGGGCGGCAGGGCCTCGCCGCCTTCGCCGCGCTGGATCTCTGGTTCCTGATCCGCTGCGTCGACCCGCCCGAAGCCCCGCTCCCCCGGCGGCACGAAATCCTGCTCGACCGGGGGCCGTACACGGTGGAGAAGGAACGCGCGCTCATGGAGCGGCACGGCATCGAGGTCCTCGTCACCAAGGACAGCGGTGGCTCGATGACCGCGGCGAAGCTCACCGCGGCCCGCGGGCTCGGCCTTCCGGTGGTCGTCGTGCGGCGGCCGCATCGGCCGGAAACGGCCAGCGTAACGACAGTTCAGGGCGCTATAACCTGGTTGCGCGGCGCGGTGAAGGGCAGCCCTGCGTAAGCCGTTCGGACCAGACCCGTTAGCGTTGCGCCGATGCGTTTGATCGCTGTCACGCTGGGGTTGCTGTCCGCCTTGTGCGCATTGGCTTTCCCCTTCCTGCCGGTGGTGCAGGACACAGCGGAGGTCGTCTGGCCAACGGGCGGCGACACCCGCTCCGTCAACGCGCCCTTGACCGGGTACTGGGCGCAGGACCTGCGCGTCGATCTGCCGTGCACGACCGTCCGTTCGCTGGACGCGCGTTCGCAGGGCCAGGCGCTGTTGTTCTCCACCGTGCCCGACGGCCGCACCGACCCGCGCGCGGGCAAGGGCGTCGGCCTGCAGCTGCGCATCGACAACGGTGTGCTGCTCGCCTCCAGCCAGGGCCAGCAGATCGTGCAGCAGCCCCTCCCGGAAAAGAACTGCGACGTCAAGCTCCGCGCGGACGCGAACCAGATGACGGTGACCGTCGCCGAGACCGTGGTGTTCCACGCCGAGGGCGACGTCCGGCCGCGGCTGGTGGGGATCTACTCGTCGATCAACGCGAGCAAGGATCCGATCGCCGGCCTGCACGTCTCGGTCGTCCCGGACACCCGCTACCAGACCTCGCCGACGGTGTGGAAGTGGATCATCGGCGTCATCGCGGCGCTGTCGTTCATCGGCTGCCTGATCGCGGTGTGGCGGATGGACTCCGGATTCGCCCGCCGCGCGCCACGCTGGGCGCCGGTCGGCTGGTGGCGGCTGACCGCCCGCGACGCGACGGTGATCATCGCGCTCGGCGCTTGGGTGTTCATCGGCCCGGTCACCTCGGACGACGGCTACATCCTCACGATGTCGAGAGTGGCCGAAGAGACCGGCTACCTCACGAACTACCACCGCTGGTTCGGGGTCGCCGAAGCGCCGTTCGGCTGGTTCTACCACGTGTATCAGCTGATGGCGCACGTCAGCACGGTGCCGCCGTGGATCCGGCTCCCGTCGTTCGTGCTCGGCGTGCTGAGCTGGCTGCTGATCAGCCGCGAGGTCATGCCGCGCCTGGGCACGCAGGTCCGCACGAGCCGCGCCGCCGGCTGGGCCGCCGCCGCGGTGTTCCTGGTCTGGTGGATGCCGTTCAACAACGGGGTCCGGCCGGAAGCGATCCGCGCGCTGGGCTCGCTGCTGGCGATCTGCGCCGTCGAGCGCGCGCTGGTGACCCGCCGTCTGCTGCCGTTGTGCCTCGGGCTGACCGCGGCCGGGTTCACCCTGGCCGCGACGCCGACCGGGCTGATCGCGGTCGCGCCGTTCCTGGTCGCCGCGCGCCCGCTGTACAAACTGGTCCGCCAGCGCGCCGAGAACGGCTGGCTGCCGGTGCTCGGGCCGGTGCTCGCCGCCGGGCTGCTGGTGCTGGTCGTGGTGTTCGCCGACCAGACCTTCGCCACCGTGCAGGAGGCGACCCGGATCCGCACCCTGGTCGGCCCGAACCTGTCGTGGTTCCAGGAACTCGCGCGCTACCAGCTGCTGTTCGAAAGCCTGCCGGACGGCTCCGTGCCCCGCCGGTTCCCCGTGCTGCTGGTGCTGCTGTGCACCGGGACCTGCCTGGTGGTGCTGCTGCGCCGCGGCCGGATCCCCGGCGCCGCGCTCGGCCCCAGCCGCCGCCTGATCGGCACGGTCGCGCTGTTCTTCCTGCTGCTGGCGCTGACCCCGACCAAGTGGACGCACCACTTCGGCGCGTTCGCCGCGGTCGCCGCGGCCATGGCGGCGTTGACCGCGCTGGCGACCAGCTCGACGGTGCTGCGCTCACGGCGCAACCGGGCGGCGTTCCTCGCCGGGCTGCTCGTGGTCGGCGCGCTGGCCGCGACCGGACCCAACTCGTACTGGTTCGTCTCGAAACTCGGTGTGCAGTGGACGGCGGTGGCGCCGTCGATCGGCGGGGTCCCGCTGTCGACCATCCTGCTGATCGCGGCGGCGATCTCCGGGGTGTACGCGTTCGTGGAGAACGTCCGCGCGCACCGGCCCGGTCTGCAGGCGGGACCACAGGAAGGGCGGAGCCGGTCGCTGCGGCTCGGTTCGCTCTCGCTGGTGGTGGTCTGCGGCCTGATGGCCACGGGCGAGTTCGTCAGCATGGCGTGGGCGATCCACAACCAGCAGGGTTCCTACAGCCTCGGCGCCGCGAACTTCGGGCATCTGTTCGGCAAGAGCTGCAACCTCTCCGACCACGTGATGGTGGAACGGGACGCCGCGACCAGCATCCTGCGGGCCCAGCCCGAACAGCGGACGGTCCCGGTGAAGAAGGAGGAGCCGCCCGCCGGGCAGACCCCGCCGCCGCTGCCCGATCCCGAGCAGGACAACGGCCGGGTGCAGACCGGGTTCCACACCCGCGCGATCGACGACAAGGATCCGCTGGCCGAACCGCCGCACGGCTTCAAACCCGACGAAGTCCCGATGTGGAGCAGCTTCCTCGACCCCGAGACGCGGGCCGGGCGCCTGCGCAGCGACTGGTACGCCCTCGCCGAAAAGCCCGCCGACGGGCAGATCGTGGTCGCCACCGCGGGCGCGGCCCGGCGGCCGACGTCGGTCAGCCTCGACTACGGCGTGAACACCAGCGAAGGCGTGAAGGTCGTCCGCAGCCAGTTCGTGCTGCCGCCGGGCGCCGGGACGAACGGCTGGAACGACACCCGGATCAACCTGCGCGACCTGCCGGCCGAGACGACGTCCGTGCGGATCAACATCGTCGACAACGACCTCACCGAGGACGGCTGGATCGCCGCGTCCGCGCCCCGCGTGCCGACGTTCACCACGCTGACCGAGAAGATCGCGGGCAAGCCGGTGTACGTCGACTGGCCCGCGTCGTTCGTCTACCCGTGCGTGCAGCCGGTGACCTCGCACGACGGCATCTCGAAGATGCCCGAGTACCGGATCACCGCCGGCGCCGTCGCCGACGAGGCGAACTGGGCGTCCAGCACCAACGGCGGCCCGATCGGCTGGCTCGAAGAGGTCGCGGCCGAACCCGAGGTGCCCAGCTACCTGATCGGCCAGCCGAGCCAGTCCTGGGGCCAGCTGCTGCAGGTCGAACCGTTCACCGAGGGGATCGCGCCGACGATCGTCCACGGCGAGAAGGTCGTCCCCGGCTGGTGGTCACCCGGCCCCGGACCGCGCCAGCCGAACGGCAAGGACCCGACCCGCTGACATGCGTGATCAGCCGGACGACACGCATGATTGAACGGACGACACCTGTGATCAGACGGACGGCGAGAGTGTCGTCCGTCTGATCACGAGTGTCGTCCCCCCAGTCACGCGTGTCGTCCGTTCAGGCCCGCCAGCGCGGGCGGCAGCGGGCCTTCGTGAAGGACGCCGAGCCGCTGCGTAGCGCGCGTCAGCGCCACATAGAGCTCCGCGGCACCTCGCGGCCCGTCGGCCAGGATCCGCTCCGGGTCCACGACGAGGACGGCGTCGTACTCGAGTCCCTTCGTCTCCGACGCGGGCACCGTGCCCGGCACGCCGGGCGGTCCGATCACGACACTCGTGCCTTCACGCCCGGCTTCGTCCTTGACGAACTCCTCGATGGCACCCGCCAGGGAATCCGCGTCGACCCGCCGCGCCCACGGCCGGACCCCGTTGGACCGCACCGATTCCGGCGCCCGGACCTCCGGCGCGAACTCGGCGAGCACCGACGCCGCGACGGCCATGATCTCCGCCGGGGTCCGGTAGTTCACCGTCAGCGAGCGATACACCCAGCGCCCCGGCACGTACGGCTTCAACATCGCGTCCCACGAGCGCGCCCCCGCCTCGGACCGGCGCTGCGCCAGATCGCCGACGACGGTGAACGACCGGTTGGGACAGCGCCGCATCAGCACCCGCCAGTCCATTTCGGACAGTTCCTGCGCCTCGTCGACCACGACGTGCCGGTACGTCCAGTCCCGGTCCGCCGAGGCACGCTCGACGAGACTGCGCGTGTCGTGCTCGACGAACCGGTCGGCGAGTTCGTCGGCGAAGAGCAGGTTCTCCGCCGACAGCATGACGTCCTCGTCCATCTCCTCGCGGTCGAGTTTCATCGTGTCGAACACGCCTTCGGCGTACTCGGCCTCGGCCTTCTTCTCCCGCGCTAGCGCCATCTCGGCGGCCTTGTCCTCCGCCTTGTCGCGGCCGAGCAGGTCGACGAGTTCGTCGAGCAACGGCATGTCCGACACCGTCCATGCCTCGCCGTCGGCGCGCAGGAGCGCCTGGTCGGCCCCCGCTGCGCGAAGCCGCTCCGAGGACGAAAGCAGTGTCCCCAGCAGGCTTTCGGGCGTGAGGATCGGCCAAAGGTCGTCGAGCGCGGCGGTGAACGTCTCGCTCTCCGCCAGTTCCTTGAGCAAGTCCTTCCGCAGCCGCTCCCACTCGTCGCGATCGTCCCGGCTGAGCCAGCCGCGACCGATCCGCGCGATCGCCCGCTCGGTCAGCACGTAGGTGACGATGTCGGTGAACGTCCCGCGTGCCTCGTTGTGCGGCAGGCCGCTCTTGCGTGCCTCGTCGCGGGCCCATTCCGCGGTCTCGGCGTCGATCCGCACGGTGACGTCGGCGAGGTCGATCAGCACCGGCTCCTCCGGCAGCCGCTGACGGTCGGCGACGGCGGCCTTGAGGACGTCCAGCATCTTCAGCGAACCCTTGAGCCGCGTGACCTCCGGCCCGTCCTCGGCGGTGACGTGCTTGCCGGGCACGAGATCGCCGGTGGTCATGAACACCACGTCGGTCTCGCCCAGCGACGGCAGGACACGGCCGATGTGGTGCAGGAACGCCGGATTCGGCCCGACCACGAGCACGCCGTGGCGCTCCATCCGCTCGCGCTGCGTGTAGAGCAGGTATGCGACGCGGTGCAGCGCGACCACGGTCTTCCCAGTCCCCGGCCCGCCCTCGATCACGAGCACCCCGGGGTGCTCGTGCCGGATGATCTCGTCCTGTTCGGACTGGATCGTCGCGACGATGTCCCGCATCCCCTCGCCACGCGGCGCGTTGACGGCCGCGAGCAGCGCCGCGTCACCCTCCGCGTCGCCGCCGGGGCGGCCGAACACCTCGTCGGTGAATCCGAGCAGCTCACGGCCGTGCGTGTGGAACTGACGGCGACGGCGCATCTTCTCCGGCGTCGCCGCGGTCGCGGTGTAGAACGGGCGCGCGGCCGGCGCCCGCCAGTCGAGCAGCACCGGTTCGTAGTCGTTCTCCTCGTCGAAGAGACCGATGCGGCCGATGTGGGCGGTCTCCCCCGCCAGGCTGTCCAGCCTGCCGAAGCACAGCCCGTTGTCGACGACGTCCAGCCGCCGCGACTCCCTCGCCAGCGCGCGCACCTCGACGTCACGTTCCATGGCCGTCCCGCCGGTCCCGCCCAGCGCGGCCTGGTACTCCCCCTTCACCCGCGCGCGTTCGGCGTCCAGGCGCGTGTAGAGCCCGGCGACGTATTCGCGTTCGGACCGGAGCTCTTCTTCATGACCCTGAGTTGACACAGACTCCCATTTCGCCAGGTTTCGGCTACGGCGAGTGAGTCTGAGGCATCACCGGGGTCTTGTGGCAAGTCCCCCCATGCGCTATATGTTTATTACGGAGGGAGTCACTCATCCGCACGGTGGCGCGTAGTCGAGCCCCGGAAAGTACTTCTCCCACTCTTCCCGCGTGATCCTCGGCGTCGCCAGCCTGCAGATCTCCTCGCTCACCTTCGCGGTGTCCGTCTGCCACAGCTGCACGCCGCTGCTCCCGATCGCGAGCGTATGCCCGTCGTCCCGGTACGCCAGCGAGTTGACCGTCGCCCCGAAACCGGTGAGCTGCGTCGTCTCCACCGGTTTCCGCGGATCGGTCACATCCCACACCCGCACCGTCCGGAACGCCGACGCCGCCAGTTCCCGGCCGTCCGGGCCGAACGCGAGCGGCCCGACGCCTTCGGCGTGCCCGCCCAGTTTGACCGGCCGCGCGACGTGCGCGCGATCGGTGATGTCCCAGAGATAGACGTTCCGGTCGCTGCCGCCCGCGGCGACGGTACGGCCGTCGGGGCTGAGCGCCATCTTGAACACCGTGCCGCCGTCGGGCCGAAGAGTCGAGACGAGGCTTGGCCGTCGCGGGTCGGCGACGTCCCACAGGGTCACCGCGGACGAGTCCGGCCCCTGGCTCGCCACGAGCGTCCGTCCGTCGGGGGTGAACGCGAGCGACCACACCGTGCCGTCGCCCACCGGCAGATCCCGCGGCCCGGTGAACCGCCGGGGATCGCTGACGTCCCAGAGCGTGATCGGTCCGTCGTCGCGGCCGGAGGCGAAGGTCTTCCCGTCCGGGCTGAAGGCGAGCGAGTAGGTCGGCAAGACCTCGGTCGACGCCAGCAGTTTCGGCGCCGTCGGATCGCTGATATCCCATCGCTGCAGCACGAACGTCCCGCCGACGCCGGCGCCGGCGTGTGCGGCCAGCGCGAGACTCCGCCGGTCCGGGCTCACCGCGACCGCGGTGACGGTCGCGGGGCCGGGAAGTTTCGAAAGCTGCCTCGGCGCGCGCAGATCGTCCATCGACCACAGCCGCACGTCGTCCCCCGCGGTGACGAGGATGCGCCCCTGTTCGAGGAAGGTGCCGACGTTCCAGCCCGCGCTCGACGCCAGCGCGAGTTCGCCGACGTCCTGAAGCCGGACGGTTCGGTCGGCGCTGGTGGACACGATGGTCTTGCCGTCCGGGGAGAACGCGGTCCACCAGATCGAGTTCGTGTGCCCGGACAGCGGCGGCAGTTCCTTCGCCGGTCCCGTGACGTCCCAGAGCCGCACGGACTGGTCGTCCCCCGCGGTCACCACCAGCCTGCCGCTCGGGCTGAACCCGGCCGCCCAGACCACGGCCGGGGTGGTCAACGTCGACAGTGGCCGCGGCGCCGCCGGATCGGCGACGTCCCACAGCTTCGCGGTGCGATCCCAGCTGGTGGTGAGCAGCCGCTTGCCGTCCGGGCTCCACGACGGGGTGAGCTGAAGGTCCTTGTGTCCGGAAAGGACGGAGCGCCGTCGCGGCGCGGACGGGGTGGTGACGTCCCAGAGCTCCGCCGTCCAGTTCGTGTTCGTGACCGCGAGCAGCTTGCCGTCTGGGCTGAACGCGGCGCGCGCGAGTTGCGCGGCCGGGGTCCCGCCGAGCACCGCGAGCGGTTTCGGCGCGCCGAGGTCGGCGACGTCGGTGAGCCGCACGGTGCGGTCGTCGGAGCCGGTGACCAGCGTCCGGCCGTCGGGGCCGAAGTCGGCGGAGATCACGACCTCCCGATGCCCGGTGACGTCCGCTTTCCGCACCGGATGCCGCGGATCGGTCAGTTCCCAGAGCCGGACCCGATGGTCCCGGGTGACCGTCGCCAGCGCGCGCCCGTCGCGGCTGAACGCCAGCGGACCGCGGACCTCCGCCGAACCGGGCAGCGTCGACAGGAGTTCCGGCTGCCGCGAGTCGGCGATGGACCACACCTGCGTCGCCCGGTAGGCGTCGGAGGTGATCATGAGCTGCCCGCTCAGCGCGACGGTGACGTCGCCCGGGTCGAAGACCATCCGGGTCGCGAACGGCGCAGCCATCGACGCGAGCAGGCCGTCGTGGGTCTCCTGGATCGGCGCGAGCCGGTACGCGGCGAGACTGAGCTGGGTCGACAACGCCGGATTCGACTCCCGCAACGTCTTCGCGTCGACGACGGCTTTCCGCGCGAGCGCCTCGTTCCGTTGTTCGGTGGCGGTCCGCCCGGCGTCGACGGCGTACCCCACGGCGACACCCGCCAGGAGCAACAGGACACCGAGGAGCGCGACGAGTCTTCGCAACCTCCGCGTCCTTCTACGGCCGACGGCGGTCTCCTCGGCTTCGGCGTCGAGCCCGGCCTGAAGGAACGTCCGCTCGCGCGCGCTCAGCGCGTCCGGCTCCCGCTCCGCCCATTCGGCCGCGAGACCCAGCCGCGTGCCGCGATAGAGACTGCCCTCGTCGCGATCCAGCGACTCCCACAGCTCGGTCGCCTCGGCCAGTTGCCGGTGCAGGCGGTGCCCTTCACGGTCCTCCGCGAGCCAGTCGCGCAGCCGCGGCCAGCTGCGGATCAAGGCCTCGTGGGCGATCTCGACGCTGTCGCGGTCGAGGACGAGCAGACGCGCGTCGGCGAGGCGTTCGAGCACCTCCGTCGTCGCCGGGTCGTCGTCGAGTTCGCGCCGGTTGAGACGGCGCTTCGTGTCTTCGGTGCCTTCGCCGAGCGCAGTCAGGCGCAGGAAGATCTGCCGCACGACGCGCTGCCGGTCCGGCTCCAGATCCGTGTAGACCGCCTCCGCGGTCCGCGCGATCGCGTTGAGGATGCCGCCCGCCGCCTCGTACGCCGCGCTGGTCAACGTGATCCCCTGACGCCGCCGCCAGGTCTCCAGCAACGCGTGCGACACCAGCGGCAGCATCGCGGGCTGGCCGGTGGCGTCGGCGACGAGCGTCGTGACCAGCGCCGCCTCGACCCGGCAGCCCGCGCGGACGGCGGGTTCGACGATCGCGGTCCGGAGTTCGTCGGCGGTCATCGGGCCCACCATCACCTGCGCGTCGGTGAGCGCCTCGACCAGACCGGCGTGACGGCAGAGGTGACCGTAGAAGTCCGCGCGGACACCGAGGACGACCCGCGTGCCGTGCTCGTCGCGGGAGAGCGCGACCAGCGCGTCGATGAACTTCTCGCGTTCGATCCGGTCCCGGCAGAGCGTGTAGACCTCCTCGAACTGGTCGACGATCAGCAGCCGTCCCTCGGCGTCGAGATCCTCGTCGAGTGGATGCGCCCCCGGCGTGCGAAGGACGACGGGGCGTTCGCTCGCCGCCGCCAGCCCGGCCCGCAGGACCGACGACTTCCCCGACCCCGAGGCACCGAAGACCCCGACGAGTCGTTTCTCCGCCAGCTTGCCGGTCAGCTCGGCGACCAGCCGCTCGCGGCCGAAGAAGCGGTCGGCGTCGGCGGTCTGGAACGCGGCCAGCCCGAGGTACGGGAGTTCGGTCTCGTCGCGTACGCCGGAGGCCGCGGCGAGCCCGGCGGCGACCGCGCGCCAGCGCTCCTCCCACGCCGCGACGTCACCACCGCACGCGGTGACGTACGCCGTGGTGACCGCGAGCCCGGGCAGCTTCCGCCCGCCTGCGGCTTCGGAGAGCGCGGCGGCCGAGTAGCCCGCGCGGGTCGAGAGCTCGCGGTACGTCGGCCCGCCCGCCTTCTCGCGCAGCAGGCGAAGGTCCGCCGCGAAGCTCACGACGACGTCGTCGCCAGGCCCCAGCGGTCGCTCGCGTCTCGGCACCAGGCCCCCTGATCGTCCAAGCGTTATCGAATGGACATTGTTCACCGAAAACGGCCGGACACTGTACAAAAGTTCTGCGCTACAACCGATGGCGTGCCGATTCGAACCCATGCGGTGACCGTGGTCTTCGCGGGCGTCCCCGAACCGCCCGCGTCCTCGGAGCTGGAGGTGGTCGCTCACACCCCCGACGAACGCGAAGCGGTCTGGCACGCCAGGGCGCTGAAGCCGGACGTCGTCGTCCTGCCGGTCCACCCGCCCTCGCTCGACGGGCTCGCCGTGACACGCGAGGTGTCGTCCCGCGTACCGGGCACCGCCGTACTGGTGCTGACCCCGCCCGGCGACGGCGAACTCGTGGTCGCCGCGATGCTCGCGGGCGCGCGCGGCGTCCTGTCCCGCGGCGCGGGCCCCGACGACCTGGTCCGCTTCATCCGCGGGGTGGCGGCGGGCGCGGTGCTCTTCGGCGAGCGCGCCGCGGACCGGCTCTACGGCCTGCTCGCCGCTTCACAGCCGATGCGGGCGTTCCCGCGGCTGACCCCGCGCGAACACGAGGTGCTCGACCTCCTGGCGGGCGGCCTGACCATCCCGGCCGCCGCGCGGCAGCTGGGGCTCGCGCCCAAGACCGTGCGCAACGTCGTCACGTCGATCCACGCCAAGGCCGGCACGGACGATCGGGAGGTGTTGCTCGCCCAAGCCCGGAACGCCGGGCTCGGCCATCACTCGTAGGTGCGCGGTGTCCAGACGACGCCGTTCTCGGCGCGGGTCTTCGACGAGCCGATGATCAGCAGGCAGCGCATGTCCACACTGGCCGGATCGAGGGTGCCGAGGGTGACCACGCGGATGTCCTCCTCGGGCCCGCCGACGTCTCGGGCGACGACCACCGGCGTCTCCGGCGCGCGGTGCCGGAGCAGGACGTCGCGGGCCTGCGCGAGCTGCGCGGTCCGCGTCCGCGACGCCGGGTTGTACAGCGCGAGCACGAGATCCGCCGCGCCCGCCGCGTCGAGCCGTCGTTCGATGATCTCCCACGGCTTGAGCCGGTCGGAGAGCGAAAGCACGCAGTAGTCGTGGCCCAGCGGCGCGCCGACCCGGGACGCGGCCGCCTGCGCGGCGGTCACACCCGGCACGACCCGCACCCGGGCACCCGCGCCGTGCCCGGCCGCGACCTGCTCCAGCACGGCCGACGCCATCGCGAACACGCCGGGATCGCCCGACGAGACCACCGCGACCTTGGCGCCGTTCGCGGCCAGTTCCAGTGCCTCGACGGCGCGGCCGGCCTCGACGCGATTGCCCGACGCGTGCCGCTGCTGGCCCGCGCGCTGCGGCACCCGGGCGACGTACGGGCCGTACCCGACGATGTGCTCCGCCGCGGCCAGTTCCGCGGTCGCCTCGGGGGTCAGCCAGTCCGGACCCGCCGGGCCCAGGCCGACGACCACGACCTCGCCGCCGGTGTGCGTTTCCACCTCACGGGTGACTTCGGGTTCGTCGGCGAGGCGGGAGGCGTAGGCGGGACTGGGCAGCAGCGCCAGCGAGAAGTACGGCACCGACTCCGGGTCGACGTCGGCGAACGGCTCGACGCGCTGCGCCGGCCAAGTCGCCCGTTCGACGTAGAAGGCGTCGTCCAGCTTCCCGGCTTCGGCCAGTGCCTCGCGGACGTTGCCGAACGTGCGGCCGAGTTTGAGCACCGCCGCGGCCTGCGTGTCGGCCAGGCGCCGCGCGAGCTCCGGGGCGGGCAGCGTGCCCGGCAGGATCGTGAGGACCTCGTCGCGTTGCACCAGCGGGCGGCCGAGCACCGACGACGCCGCGCTGACCGACGTCACGCCCGGCACCACGGTCGCCTCGTAGCGGTCGGCGAGCCGTTCGTGCATGTACATGTAGGAGCCGTAGAAGAACGGGTCGCCTTCGCAGAGCACGACCACGTCGCGTCCGGCGTCGAGGTGTTCGGCGAGCCGTTTCGCGCTCAGCTCGTAGAAGTCGGCGATGGCGCCTTCGTAACCGCCGGGGTGGTCGGTGGTCTCCGTGGTGACCGGGTAGACCAGCTTCTCCTCGATCTGCCCGTCCCGCAGGTACGGCTCGGCGACCGAACGCGCGATGCTCCGGCCGTGCCGCGCGCTGTGATAGGCGATGACGTCGGCCTCGCCGATCAGGCGCGCGGCCTTGACCGTCATCAGTTCCGGGTCACCGGGTCCGAGCCCGACACCCCAGAGTTTCCCGCTCATTCGACCTCACTCGCCATCGCGTTGATCGCGGCGACGGCCATCGCGCTGCCGCCGCGTCGTCCGTGCACCACCAGGTACGGGGCGGGCGCCCGCTTCGCGAGCTCCACTTTGGACTCGGCCGCGCCGATGAAGCCCACCGGCACACCGATGATCGCCGCCGGCGCGCCGACGCCCTCTTCGAGCAGTTCCAGCAGGCGGAACAGCGCGGTGGGCGCGTTGCCGATCGCCACCACTGAACCGGGCAGCTTGTCGCGCCACAGCTCCAGCGCGGCCGCGGACCGGGTGGTGCCCATCCGCTCGGCCAGCCCGGGCACCTTCGGATCGGACAGCGTGCATAGCACCTCGTTGGCGGCAGGCAAACGTTTGCGGGTCACCCCGGAGGCGATCATGTTCGCGTCGCACAGGATCGGCGCGCCCGCTTCGAGCGCGGCACGGCCGGATTCCACCACGTCCAGGCTGTAGCGGAGATCGTCGACCAGGTCGACCATCCCGCAGGCGTGGATCATCCGCACGGCCAGCACCGCGACGTCGTCGGGCAGGATCGCGAGATCCGCCTCCTCACGGATGGTGGCGAACGAATGCCGGTAGATCTCGGCCCCGTCCCGGATGTAGTCGATCACTGTGTCCCTTTCTCCGCCAACGTCCTCGCCAGCTCGCCGACCGGGACGAACGCCCCGTCGACCAGATAACCGTCCCCCGTCGCGAGCACGTCGACGTGCTCGCGCGCGGGTTTGCCGCAGCGCCGTTCACAACCGGCGAAATGGGCTCGCGGGGCCTGCCTGACCCGCGCCGCGTCGGCCCGCACGTCGGCGAGCGACTTGGCGCAGCCCGGCTGCCCGATGCAGGCGCTGATCCCGAGCGAGGGTGCGTCCGGATCGGTGATCAGCCCTGTGCCCGGCGCCAACGGACCGAGGACCAGGATCGACCGCCACGGCGTGACCACGGCGTTCCCGGCCTTCGCGATCGCGCGTGCCTGAGCCGAGGTGAGCCTGCCGAAGACCGGGGCGACCCCGATCGCGTCACCGATCGGCCCGATCGGGAGGCCCGGGTTCACCTCGAACCGCCGCGGCTCCGTCGTCTCGCCGGGAATGCCGCCGAGCAGTGGCTCGACGTCGGCGAGTTCGCCGATCCGCCACGCCGTTCCCCTCGCGCGAAGGAACGCGCGCGCGACCGCGAGCAGTGTCTCGACGGCCTGCCCGGCGTGGACGCGCAGGCCGGTGTCCTCGCCGGCGAGCAGCACGGCGCCGTCGCGCCAGCAGACATCGGCACCCTCACCGGCGACGTCACCCTGGCCGCCGTCGAAGGCGAAAAGGAAGCGTCCCGGGAGTTCGGCCAGCTCCGGAACGGCACACAAGGCCTCGTCGAGTTCCCGGGCGAGCTTTTGCGCGGTCTCGCTCAGCGGCGACGCGAGGATGTTGCGGACGCGTTCGTGCGACGGCGAAGGCAGGAGCCCGGCCGCGGCGAGCCTCCCCGCGAGACCCGGCCGGGTGACGCCGCGCAGCTGCACGTTGCCGCGGGAGGTCAGGTGGAGTGCGCCGTCACCGAGGTCGTCGGCGGCGTCGGCGAGCGCCCGGAACTGGGCCGCCGAGATCGCGCCGCCGGGCAGCCGGATCCGGGCGAGCGGACCGTCGGCCGCGTCGTGCGTGGCGAAAACACCAGGGCACGCGTCGGCTCGGACACGTGCGCTCGTGGACATGCGCTCACTGTAGATGGCCCGTTTCTACGAGAGTATCTCTCTGATTGAATGTAGTAGGTGTGCTACATTCGATCGCAGCACTGAGATGGGGGTGACCAATGAGAGATCCACAGGACGTGATGATCTCCGTCAAAGATCTCCGGATGCGGTACGGCACGAACGACGTCCTCCACGGCGTCGACTTCACCGCGCACCGCGGCGAGGTGATCTGCCTGCTCGGCCCGAACGGGGCGGGCAAGACCACGACGATCGAGATCCTCGAAGGCTTCCGGATGCGGTCGGAGGGCGAGGTCAGCGTGCTGGGCGTCGACCCGGCGCACGCCGACGAGAACTGGAGGGCGCGGCTGGGGGTCGTCCTCCAGGCCTGGCGCGACCACGCGAAATGGCGGGTGCGCGAACTACTGGAGCACCTGGGCGGCTACTACGCGCCGTACTCCACGGACCGCATCAAGCGGCCGTGGGATCCGGACGAACTGGTCGCCGCGGTCGGCCTGACCGAGCACGCGGACAAGAGGGTCCGGATGCTCTCCGGCGGGCAGCGGCGACGGCTCGACGTCGCGATCGGCATCGTCGGCCGCCCGGAACTGCTGTTCCTCGACGAGCCGACCGCCGGGCTCGACCCGGAGGCGCGGCGCGAGTTCCACGACCTCGTGCACCGGCTGACCGATGACGACGACACGACGATCCTGCTGACCACGCACGACCTCGACGAGGCCGAGAAACTGGCCGACCGGATCCTGATCCTGAACCACGGCCGCATCGTGGCCGACGGTTCGGCCGACGCGCTGAGCAGGCAGATCGCCGGCGAGGCCGAGGTGCGCTGGACGCTGCACGGCCAGCGGTTCGTGCATTCCACGACCGAATCGACGAAGTACGTGCACGAACTGTTCAAGCAGCACGGGGACGCCATCGGCGATCTCGAGGTGCGGCGGGCGTCGCTCGAAGACACGTACATGACCCTGGTCCGCAAGGCCGAGTCCCTGGAGGCGGTGGGCGCGCGATGAACACGATTCAGCACAGTGTCCGGCTGGGCGTCCGGCGCGGCTGGCTCGAAGCCCGCCAGATGATGACCAACCGGGAAGACCTCTTCAACACCTTCCTCTTCCCGGCGATCTTCGTGATCGTCATGTTCTTCATGCGCGGCGCGAAACTGCCGGGCACGGAGTTCTCGCTCGGCGCCGCCACCGTGCCGAGCGTGCTGGGCGCGTCGATCGTGTTCAGCGGCATGCTCGGGATGGCGGGAGTCCTCGCCGTCGAACGGGAAGACGGCACGCTCCTGCGCGCCAAGGCCACGCCGAACGGCATGATCGGCTACCTCGTCGGCAAGGTCGTCACGGTGTCGTTGAGCACCGTCATCGGCATGCTGCTGGTACTGATCCCCAGCCTGATCCTGTTCGACGGCATCGCGCCCGGCGGGCTGACGTCGTGGCTGGGCCTGCTGTGGGTGCTGGTGATCGGCCTGCTCGCCACCATGCCGATCGGCGCGATCTTCGGCTCGCTGACCTCGAACGCGCGCAGCATCGGGCTGATCATGCTCCCGACGCTGGGAATCGGCGCGATTTCGGGGATCTTCTACCCGATCACCGCGCTACCGGAGTGGCTGCAGTACCTCGGGCAGGTGTTCCCGATGTACTGGCTCGGCCTCGGCATGCGGTCGGCGCTGCTGCCGGACTCGACGGTGATCATCGAGATCGGGCAGTCCTGGCGGCCTTGGGAGACCCTCGGCGTGCTGTCGGTGTGGGCCGTGATCGGATTGACGCTGGCCCCGGTCGTCCTGCGGCGCATGGCGCGGCGCGAGTCCGGGTCCTCGGTGGCGGCACGACGGGAAAAGGCGATGCAGCGAATTGGCTAGCTCATGAGCGAGGTCGTTTACAACCGGATCGCGATGTTGCGGGCGGAACGGGGCATCTCCCGCCGCGAACTCGCCGATGCGCTGGGCGTGCACTACCAGACCATCGGCTACCTCGAACGCGGCGAGTACAGCCCGAGCCTCTACCTCGCCCTGCGGATCGCGGAGTTCTTCGAGGTGGCGGTGGAGATCATCTTCTCCACCGCCCCCTTCCCGCGGATCGGCGACTCTTCGTCGGAGCGGTCGGCGTGAGCCTGCTGGAGCGGGCGCACGCGCACGCGATCCGGCTGGGACACGACCGCATCGGCGGTGAGGAACTTCTGCTCGCGGTTCTCGACGATGGTGTGGGGTATGTACTCCCTGGCGCTTTGGGGATCTCTCGCGATGTCCTTGTGTGGCAACTGGAGAAAGCTCCTTCGTCGCCTGCCGCCGGGAGCATCGACGGCTATCCGGTCACGGCCGAAGTCCTTGACGTGCCTCGATCATCGGGTTTGGTGGAGCTGATCGCCGGCCTGCTGGCCGCCGGGGGCGGAGCGGCTCGCGTCCTGGGCGAGCACAGGGTGACCGAGGAGCGGGTGCGGGAGGCTTACGCGCGGATCTGGGCTCCCTTTCTGGATGAGAACGCCGTCTGGGGAGGCCCCGGGCCCGGCACTCCGACACCCGGCCCTGCGGACCCGCCTGCCGAGATCGAGGTGCTGACATCCCAGATCGCCGAATTTCGGCGACGCAAGGAAGCGGCCGTCGATGCGCAGGAGTACACCCAGGCGGGCCTCATCCGCGACAAGGAGAAAGAGGTCATGCAGCGGCGGTCCGAGCTCATCCGGGAATGGGCGGCGACCGTCGATCCGGTGGATCTGGCCGAGGCGGTCGTTTCGCTGCGGGAAATGGTCGCCGCCCTTCGCCGCATTTAGCCGACTAATTGCGTGGAACCCTTCGCATTTAGTCGACTAAATGCGTGGGGTGCCTTCGCAGGGTGATTGCCCGGCACCGGTGACCGTGTGGATTTCTGGTCATCCAACGCCCCAAAATCCACACAGTCCATCACCAACGGACCGGTCACGACCGAAACACCGGCACCAGGAACCCTGAGCCTCTCGGGACCTGCCCGCCGTCTCGCCGGCCACACCCGTGAAAGCCGCCACCAAGCTGATCATCATGACTGGACCGGCCAGGCATGACTGTGTGGATTTTGGGACATCTGACGTCCCAAAATCCACACACTCCCTCATCAACGGACCGGCGACGACCTGCCCGCCGCACGGCAACAGCCGCGAAGCCAACATGAAGACCTCCTCATCCGTCCTTAACGGACGATTCAGGAGCGCGCCACAAGCTGATCACCGTGACCGCCTACACCTACACGACCAGCCCACCAAGAAAGCCCACCGAACCCGAAAAACCCAAACCCACCAAGGCATGGCTGATCCCCACAGCCGCCATCCCGGCGCTGGGCACCGCGCTCGTACCCGGCGGACCGGGCTGGCAAGGCGCACTGGTCCTGGCCGTCTTCGCCGCGGCTGTGGGTGCGTGGGTATTGACCAGCCTGGACGACACGTGGATCGCGCTGGCGGCGGTGGCCGTCCTTGCTGTGGCAGGGATTCTGGCGCCCGCCGACCTGTTCGCCACCCTCGGCGCCGATCTGGTGTGGCTGCTGATCGCGGCGTTCGTGCTGGCGGCCGGGCTGACCGGGTCGGGGCTGGTCGACCGGTTCGTGGCCATGGTTCCCGCACGGGCGCGATCGGTGCGCGGGCTGGCGCATTTGTCGACGGTCGCGTTGGTGGTCTCGTCGCTGGTGGTCCCCTCGACGTCGGGGCGGGCGGCGCTGGCCGTGCCGGTGTTCACCGCCTTGGCGGGCGCGCTCCCGCGGATGGTCAAGGCGCTCTCGGTGCTGTTCCCGACGGTGGTGTTGCTGTCGGCGGTCTCGACGCTCATCGGCGCGGGCGCGCATCTGGTGGCCGACCAGCTCCTGCGTGAAGCGACCGGCGACGGCATCGGCTTCCTGCGCTGGCTCTTGCTGGGCCTGCCGCTGGCGGTGGTGTCATCTCATCTCGCGGCCGAGGTCGTTCTGCGGCTGTTCACCACCCGCGAGGACCGCCGTGAGCGGTTCGACCTGCGCGCCGAGTTCCCACCGCGAGGGCCGTGGACGCGGACGGAGCGGTTCGCGGCGGTCACCATCGGAGCCGTGCTGGTGCTGTGGTGCACCGAGCCGTGGCACGGACTGCCGCCCGCGCTGGTCGGCCTCGTCGGCGCCTTGGCGATGTGCGTTCCGCCGCACCGGGTCACCACGGGTACGGCGCTGAAGACCGTGCCGTGGTCGTTGCTGCTGTTCACCGCCGCGACGGCCGCGCTGGGCGGCGCGCTGGTGGCGTCGGGCGCGGCGGCGTGGGTGGCGGACGTGGCTTTGAGTCCGGTCCGCGGCGCGCCGGCGTGGGTCGTACTGATGGCGGTGATCGTGGTGAGCACGGCCGCGCATCTGGCGGTGCAGTCCCGGTCGGCGCGGTCTTCGGTGCTGGTGCCGGTGGTGATCCCGCTCGCGGCGGCCACCGGGCTGGCCCCGGCCGCGGCGGTGTTCGCCTCCACCGCGGCGGCGGGGTTCTGCCACACCCTCACCTCGTCCGCCAAACCCGTCGCCCTGTTCTCCGGCATCGACGGCGTGCCGACCTATTCGTCCAGCGACCTGCTCCGGCTTTCGAAAGTGCTCGCGCCGCTGCACGTGGTCGTGGTCGCCGTCTTCGCCTTGCTCGTCTGGCCGCATTTCGGCCTCTCGCTCATCCCGTGACCCATCAGGAGGAAGTAATGCGGATCGTTGTCGCCCCCAGTGGGTTCAAGGAAAGTCTCGGTGCCGAAGCCGCCGCCGACGCCATCGCCGAGGGAGTGCTGCGGGTCGTCCCGTTCGCGGAGATCGACCGCGTCCCGCTCGTGGACGGCGGGGAGGGTTCGGCCGCGGCGCTGGCCGGGAGCACCGGCGGGAAGATCGTGGACACCGTCGTCACCGGACCGGTCGGGCTGCCGGTGCGCTCCCATTTCGCGATTCTCGGCGACGGCTCGACGGCGGTGGTCGAGATGGCGGCGGCCGCGGGGCTCCGCCTGGTGCCCGCCGATCGCCGCGACCCCGGGCGCACCACCAGCCGCGGCGTCGGCGAGCTGATGATCGCCGCGCTCGACTCGGGCTGTTCGTCGGTGCTCGTCGGCTGCGGTGATTCCGGCGTGTCCGACGGCGGGGCCGGAGCGCTCCAGGCGCTGGGTGCCCGGGTGCTCGACCGCGCAGGTCAGGAGGTGGGCCCCGGCGGGACGGAGCTGGCGCGGGCCCGGCATATCGACGTGTCCGGCCTCGATCCGAGACTCGCGGACACCGAGCTCCGGCTGGCGGTCAACCCGCACAACGTGCTGTGCGGTCCCCGCGGCGTGGCGAGGGTGTTCGGCCCCCAGAAGGGCGCGACCCCCGAGCAGGTGGAAAGACTCGCCGCCGCGCTGGACAACTGGGCCGGCGTCCTGCGCCGCGACCTGGGCGCCGACGTCGCGCTCGTCCCCGGATCGGGTGCTTCCGGCGGTCTCGGCGCGGGACTGTGCGCGGCGCTGGGAGCCCGGCTGCTGCCGCGTTTCGAGGTCCTGCTGGACCACGTCGACCTCGACGCGCGGCTGGCGGCGGCCGATCTCGTGGTCACCGCCGAGGGCACGATCGACGCCCAGACCCCGCACGGGAAGGTGCCCGCCGAGGTGGCGCGCCGGGCCAAGGCGCACGGCAAGCCGGTGGTCGCGCTCGCCGGGCGGATCGGCCTGGACGCCGACACCACCTACGCCGTCGGCATCGACGCCTTCCAGGCCATCCAACCGGGTCCGGTGGACCTGGACGAGGCGATCCTGCGTGGCGCCGAATTCCTGACCGACGCCGCCGAGCGGATGCTGCGGATAGTGCTGGTCGGAACCCGCCTGTCCACGCCCGTTATGTGAAGATTCCTTCATCTTGTCCTCATCTTCGCCACATCGACGACCAGGAGGGTGGAGCCATGCCCCGCTCGCGAATCGCCCTGCTCGTCGCCGCCGTGGCGCTCCCGCTCGGTGCCGCGGTGGTCACCTGGGCCTGGCCGGAGCCGCCCGCGCCAAGGGCACCGATCGAGGTGAAACTGAGAGAGCACCCGGCACCGCCCCCGGCACCGGCCAGCAGCTCGACGCCGGTCGTTGTGCCACCGCCGCCGGTGGTCCCGCCCGGCGACGACCAGGACGACGACGGTGCCGACGACGACTGAACGCAGGACGCGGGCGATCCCCGCGCGGATCCGGATCATGGGCTGGCTGCTGCTGCTCGTCGCCGTGGTGACGGTGGCGACGACGCTGGTCACCTACAACCTCTTGCTGCGCGAGGTCGACAGCGACGTCAACGCCGCGCTCGAACAGGAAGCCGCCGAACTCGGCCAGGTGCTGGAAGAAGGCGTGGACCGCGCCACCGGGCAGCCGTTCCCGGACGTGCGGTCCGCGCTGTCGGCGCATCTGCGCCGCCAGTACGTCGACGACGACGAAGTGGTGCTGGCCTGGACGCCGTCCTCCGGTCCGATCCTGCAGGACCGCGAGGAACCGTTCCGCCTCGGCGAAAGCCCGGGACTGCTGAACCCGATCCTCGCGGACCCGGCGCGCAGCGGCAGCGTCGAGACCCCCGCCGGGGAAATGCGCTGGATCCGCGTCGACGCCTCCGGCACCCGCGAGGGTGACCGGGGTTCCTTCGTCGTCGGCTACTTCGTGGACCGCGACCGTGCCGAGATCGCCACCACCGTGCGGACCCTGCTGTTCGTCGGGTTGCTCGGGCTCGTCCTGGCCGGGGCCGCGGCCTGGCTGGTCGCCGGGCAGATCCTCGCCCCGGTGCGGCTGGTGCGCCGCGCCGCCGCCGAGATCACCGAGCACGACCTGACCCGCCGCATCCCGGTGGACGGCCGCGACGACGTCGCCGCGCTCGCCGAACAGTTCAACGCCATGCTCGACCGGCTCGACCTCGCGTTCGCCACCCAGCGGCGCTTCCTCGACGACGCCGGCCACGAGCTGCGGACGCCCATCACGATCGTGCTCGGCCACCTCGAACTGCTCGACGACGACCCGGTCGCGCGGGCCGAGGCGATCCGGTTGTGCGTCGACGAACTGGACCGGATGAACCGCATCGTCGGCGATCTCCTGCTGCTGGCCAAGGCCGAGCAGCCCGACTTCGTCACCCTCGCCCCCACCGACGTCACCGAGCTGACCAGCGACCTTTACGCCAAGGTCCGCACCATCGGCGATCGTCGCTGGCGGCTGGAGGCGCTCGGCGAAGGCCAGGTGCCGCTCGACGAGCAGCGCACGACCCAGGCCGTGGTGCAGCTGGCCCAGAACGCCGTCCAGCACACCGAAGACGGCGACGAGATCCTGATCGGCTCGGCCGTCTCCGAGGACACCGTGTCGTTCTGGGTGGCCGACCACGGTCCGGGTGTCCCGCAGGAGGACGCCGAGAGGATCTTCCAGCGGTTCAACCGGGGGCCATCGGGCGGCCACCGGAGCGGGGCCGGGCTCGGACTGGCGATCGTGCGCGCCATCGCCGAGGCTCAGCACGGCCTGGTGCGCCTGGAGTCGGCACCCGGCCGCGGCGCCCGGTTCACCATCGAGATCCCTGTTCATCCAGCCGAAGGAGGCACGCCGTGGCCCGCATCCTGATCGCCGAGGACGAGGAGCGCATCGCCTCGTTCGTCCGCAAGGGCCTCGTCGCCAACGGCTTCACCACCACCGTCGTCGCGGACGGTGAGCAGGCCCTCCAGTACGCCCTCGGCGACGGCTACGACCTGCTGGTGCTCGACCTCGGCCTGCCCTCCCGCGACGGCCTGTCCGTGCTTCGGACGCTGCGCGAACACCACAACACCACCCCGGTGGTGATCCTCACCGCGCACGATTCGCCGCAGACCACCCTGGCCGGGCTGGAGGGCGGCGCCGACGACTACATGGCCAAACCGTTCCGCTTCGACGAGCTGCTGGCCAGGATCCGGCTCCGGCTGCGCCGCACCGAACTCGTCGCCGAGACCACCGTGCTGCACGCGGGCCCGCTGTCGCTGGATCTGCGCACGCGCCGCGCGGACGTCGACGGCACCGGCGTCGACCTGACCTCGCGCGAGTTCGCCCTGCTGGAGCTGTTCATCCGCCACCAGGGCCAGGTGCTGACCCGCGAGCAGATCCTCTCCCACGTGTGGGGGTACGACTTCGACCCCGGTTCCAACATCGTCGACGTCTACGTCCGCACCCTGCGCCGCAAGATCGGGGCGGGCCACATCCGCACCGCGCGCGGCATGGGTTACGCGTTCGACCCCGGTCGCACATCACCTTGACTCGCGCCGGGGCGCACCGGAGAGTGAACCGGAGACCCATGCGACGGCAGAGGGAGGAACCCGGTGAGAGTCCGGGGCGGTCCCGCCACTGTCACCCTCCTAGCCAGGGAGGGGAGCCAGGAACTCCGGCCGTCGCGACCACACGACCCGGGGCGCGGACACCCCGAGTGAGGACTGCCGTGATCCTGCTTCTGTCCACTTCGGACACCGACCTGCTCAGCGCCCGCTCCAGCGAGGCCGAGTACCGGCTGGCCAACCCGGCCCGCCTCGACCTCGCCGAGCTGCCCGCCCTGCTCGACGGCGCCAAGATCGTCGTCGTCCGGATCCTCGGCTCCGAGCGCAGCTGGCAAGAGGGGCTCGACACGGTTCGCGCGAGCGGCGCGCACGTGGTGGTCCTCGGCGGTGAGCAGACGCCGGACGCGCAGCTCATGAAGCTGTCCACCGTCCCGGCGGGCACCGCGGCGGAGGCGCACGCGTATCTCGCGCAGGGCGGCCCGGCCAACCTCACCCAGCTGCACCGGTTCCTGAGCGACACCCTCCTTCTGACGGGTGACGGCTTCGAGCCGCCCGCCGTGCAGCCGCTCTGGGGTGTCCTGGAGCGCGAGCCGAAGAGCACCGAGGGTCCGGTCGTCGCGATCCTCTACTACCGGGCACATCACCTGTCCGGGAACACCGAGTTCGTCCACGCCCTCTCCGACGCCGTCGAGGACGCAGGTGGCCGCGCGCTCCCGATCCATTGCGCCTCCCTGCGCACCCGCGAGCCGGAGATGATGGCCGAACTGGCCAAGGCCGACGCGCTCCTGGTCACCGTGCTGGCGGCCGGCGGCACCCGGCCGTCGGAGGTCGGCGCGGGCGGGGACGACGAGGCGTGGGACGTCGCCGAGATGGCCGCGCTCGACATCCCGATCCTGCAGGCGCTGTGCCTCACCAGCGACCGCGAGACCTGGTCCGCGAACGACGACGGCCTCTCCCCGCTCGACGCGGGCAACCAGATGGCCGTCCCCGAGTTCGACGGCCGCCTCATCACCGTCCCGTTCTCGTTCAAGGAGATCGACGACGACGGCCTCCCCAAGTACGTGCCGGACGCCGAACGCGCGTCCCGCGTCGCGAAGATCGCGCTCGCGCACGCCCGGCTGCGCCACACTCCCCCGCCGGAGCGCCGGATCGCGCTGATGCTGTCCGCGTACCCGACGAAGCACTCCCGCGTCGGCAACGCCGTGGGCCTCGACACGCCCGCGTCCGCGATCGAACTGCTGCGCCGCATGCGCGACCAGGGTTACGACCTCGGCGAGGACCCGTTCCCCGGCGTCGAGCCCACCGGCACCGACCAGCCGGACGGGGACGCGCTGATCCACGCGCTCATCGCCGCGGGCGGCCAGGATCCGGAGTGGCTCACCGAGGAACAGCTGTCCGGCAACCCGATCCGCGTGCCCGCCGACAAGTACCGCCAGTGGTTCGCCGAACTGCCCGCGGAACTGCGCGAGGGCATGGAGGAGCACTGGGGTCCCGCCCCCGGCGAGCTCTATGTGGACAACGGGGACATCGTGCTGGCGTCGCTGCAGTCCGGCAACGTCATCCTGATGATCCAGCCGCCACGCGGCTTCGGCGAGAACCCGGTGGCGATCTACCACAATCCGGACCTCCCGCCGAGCCACCACTACCTGGCCGCTTATCGCTGGCTCGAAGAGGAATTCGGCGCGCACGCCGTCGTCCACCTCGGCAAACACGGTTCGCTGGAATGGCTTCCCGGCAAGACCGCGGGTCTCTCGGACTCGTGCGCGCCGGACGCGGTGCTCGGTAATCTGCCGCTGATCTACCCGTTCCTGATCAACGACCCCGGCGAGGGCGCGCAGGCGAAACGGCGCGCGCACGCCACGATCGTCGACCACCTGATCCCGCCGATGGCCCGCGCCGAGAGCTACGGCGACATGGCCCGCCTGGAACAGCTCCTCGACGAGCACGCCAACATCGCCGCGATGGACCCGGCGAAACTGCCCGCGGTCCGCGCGCAGATCTGGACGCTGATCCAGGCCGCGAAACTGGACCACGACCTCGGTGTCGAGGAACGCCCGCACGACGCGGAGTTCGACGACTTCCTGCTGCACATCGACGGCTGGCTGTGCGAGGTCAAGGACGCCCAGATCCGCGACGGCCTGCACATCCTCGGCGCCGCGCCGGTGGGCGAGGCGCGGATCAACCTCGTGCTCGCCATGCTGCGCGCCCAGCAGATGTGGGGCGGCAAACAGGGCGCGGTCCCCGGTCTGCGGTCCGCGTTGGGGCTCAAGGAGAACAGCGACACCCCACTGTCCGAAGTGGACGCCATCGAGCAGACTGCGCGCTCGCTCGTCGAGGCGATGGAGGCCAGGGACTGGTCCCCCGCCGCCGTCGCCGAGGTCGTCGCCGAAGTGCCGGAACACCAGGAGGTCGCCCGCGTGCTGACCTTCGCCGCCACCGAGATCGTGCCGCGGCTGGCGGGCACCGGCGCCGAAATCGACGCCGTGCTCCACGCGCTCGACGGTGGTTACATCCCGGCGGGCCCCAGCGGTTCTCCCCTGCGCGGCCTGATCAACGTGCTGCCGACCGGCCGCAACTTCTACACCGTCGACCCGAAGGCCATCCCGAGCCGCCTCGCGTGGGAGACGGGGCAGGCGCTCGCGGACTCGCTTCTCCGCCGCTACAAGGAGGACACGGGCGACTGGCCGCGTTCGGTCGGTCTCTCGGTCTGGGGCACGTCGGCGATGCGCACGTCGGGCGACGACGCGGCGGAAGTCCTTGCCCTGCTGGGTGTCCAGCCGATCTGGGACGAGGCTTCGCGACGCGTCACCGGTATCGAGGCGATCCCGCTCGCCGAACTCGGCCGTCCGCGGATCGACGTCACCGTGCGGATCAGCGGGTTCTTCCGCGACGCCTTCCCGCATGTGATCACCCTGCTGGACGACGCCGTGCGCCTGGTGGCGAACCTCGACGAGCCGGACGAGCAGAACTTCGTGCGGGCCCACACCCGCGCGGATCTGGCCGCGCACGGCGACGAACGCCGGGCCACCACGAGGATCTTCGGCTCCAAACCGGGCGCGTACGGCGCGGGCCTGCTGCCGCTGATGGATTCCGGGAACTGGCGCGACGACAAGGATCTCGCCGAGGTCTACGCGGTCTGGGGCGGGTTCGCCTACGGCCGCGACCTCGACGGCAGGCCGGCGCGCGAGGACATGGAGAATTCGTACAAGCGGATCGTGGTCGCGGCGAAGAACACCGACACCCGTGAGCACGACATCGCCGACTCCGACGACTACTTCCAGTACCACGGCGGGATGATCGCGACGGTCCGCGCGCTGACCGGGACCGCGCCCGCGTCCTACGTCGGCGACAGCACCACCCCGGACGCCGTCCGCACCCGCACGCTCGGCGAGGAGACCGCCCGGGTCTTCCGGGCCCGCGTGGTCAACCCGCGCTGGCTGGCGGCCATGCGCAAGCACGGCTACAAGGGCGCTTTCGAGCTGGCGGCGACCGTCGACTACCTGTTCGGTTTCGACGCCACCGCCGGGGTGGTCGGCGACTGGATGTACGAGAAGCTCACCGAGTCCTACGTGCTCGACGAGGTCAACCAGGAGTTCCTGCGCCAGGCCAACCCGTGGGCGCTGCGCGGCATCATCGAGCGGCTGAACGAGGCGGCCGATCGAGGGCTGTGGGCGGAGCCGGATGCCGATCTTTTGGCTCAGCTGCGCGAGGTCTACCTATCGCTGGAGGGGGATCTCGAGTCCTGACATCACCCGCTGGAGCAGCGCCGTGGCACTCCCGGCGGTACCACTGTCGTATGCGCAGAACTTAGCGTGACAAGGGCGGTGGGACGTCAATGATCGGGAGGACAGCGATGATCAAGCGTCTGTTGAAGGTCGTGCTTCGCCACGGTTGCTGCTCGGCGTGCACCGGTCTGGGCTGCGGCTGCTGCGACGCCTGCAAGTAGGAACTCAGAGGTGGACACCCGGGATATGGGTGTTCGCGCGGCGGACGTCGGCGGCGAGGGCGGGTACCTCGATCACCCGGCGTCCGGCCGCCTCCAGTGTCTCGGCGCCGACGCAGTCGACGAACACCGACGGCTCGCGCCAGGCGAAGACGACGCGCGGGATGCCGGCGTCGAGGATGAGCCGGGTGCAGCTTCGCGGATGTGACGTCCGAGAACTGCACGGCTCCAGTGACGTGTACATCGTCGCCTCCGCCAGCCTCGGATCACCCGGTTCGAGTTTGGCGAGCGCGGCTTCTTCGGCATGGTTGGCGGGATCACCGCCGCCCGAGAAACCGGTGGAGATCACCTCACCGTCGGCGGCGGTGATCACCGCCCCGACACGGAACGTACGCGGCGGGCAGTTCTCGGCCAGCGCGATGGCCTCACGCAGGTGTTGAATGTCCACATCGGACGGTTCCGGCGTCGCGTGGTACTCCAGGACGGCGATGTCGCCCAGCCTTGCGCTTTCGACCAGGGTCAGCCCGCGCGGGAACGCGCCTGGCCCGACGAAGCGCGGCGCGTTCGGGTCGCCGACGAAGAACGGCGCGATGGCCAGGTGCAGCTCGTCGACCAGGCCCTCGGTGAGGAACTGAGTGTGGATCGCGCCGCCGCCTTCGACCATCAACCGCCGGACTCCGCGCGCATGGAGATCGGCCAGCACTTCCCTCAGGCCGGACAGTTCGACGACGGTCGCCTTCACTCCCGTGACGACGCCGGGAGGGGCGTAGACCAGCTTCTCGGCGTCACCGACGGTGAAGAACTGCGCCGCCGGATCGAGTGACCCGCTCCGTGTGAGGGTGACCTTGACCGGTTGCTCCGGGCGTCCTTCCGCGACCCTTTTCGCGACGAGCTCCGGCGAGCGGACCAGCAACCGCGGGTCGTCCGCGCGCACCGTGTTCGCGCCGACGAGGATCGCGTCCGACGCCGCACGCAGCCCGTCCACCCTGGCCCAGTCCTCCTCGTTGGACAGCACCAGCCGGGTGTCGCTCGCGTCGTCGAGGTAGCCGTCGAGCGAGACCGCGGCGGAGAGCAGGACATGAGGGCGTTGGATCACGATCGCCAGTATGCCCCTCGCTGGCCGTCGAGGTGACGGACCGTGTCTTGGGGGTGGGGTTGTGGCCGGTCGGTTGTTGCCGGGAATCGGCGATGGCTGGGCTGGCCCGATGTTGCGCCGGGGTCGCCCGCAACCGTTGCCGGGTTTCGGCGACGGCTGCGTGCGGGGACCGGCCCTTGATCGGGGCTTGCGCTGTTTGCCGAAATTCGGCAACGGTTGACCATGGGAGCCGGGGAACCACCCGAAACCACATGGCCAAGATCGACACTAGCGCCGTTGCCGAAATTCGGCGACGACTGGCTGCGGGAGCCGGGGGCCGTCCCGTGATCGAGGCCCGCACCGTCGCCGGAATTCGGCAACGACTGCCCGCGAGCCCCAGAGCACCACCCGAAGCCACGCGCCCAAGAGCGACACCAACGCTGCCGCCGGAATTCGGCGACAGTTACGCGCTGAGCCAGGAACCGCCCCGTGATCGAAGCCCGCACCGTCGCCGAGATTCGGCAACGACTGCCCACGGAGCGGCCCGTTGTCACGTCGGATCGACGCACCAGCGCCGTTGCCGGAATTCGGCGACGACCAGCAGGGCCCACAACTCGACCCGAAGTCACGACACCGACGTCAACGCACCCGCGCCGTCGCCATAATCCGGCAATACAAGACACCTGAATCCAGGCAGCTCCCTAAGAAATCCCGCCGACGATGGCACCAGTCCATGATCCAGAACCTCCAGCGGACGGCAACGATGCCGCGTCGGAACATCCTCCCGACGGCCGAACGCCGCAGACCAGATGCCCGCTCAAGCTCCGCAAAAATCGATCGCCACACGACCACCCACGAGGTAACCTGCCACGGTGATCTTCTGAGACGAACCTGCGCCCCCATCCACCTCCTTCGCAGGGAGTCTCATGTCTTCTTCCTTGACGCTTTCCGACGTCACCTACACCTGGCCCGACGGCGCACCGGCGTTCGAGCGCCTTTCGCTCACCCTCGGCACCGGCCGCACCGGCCTGGTCGGCACCAACGGATCCGGCAAGTCCACGCTGCTCAGGCTGCTCGCCGGCGAGCTGCGGCCCACCACCGGTTCCATCACCACACCGGGTGAGCTCGGCTACCTGCCGCAGAACCTCGTCCTCGACACGGAACGCCGCGTCGACGACGTCCTCGGCGTCACCGCGATCCGCGCGGCGATCAGGGCCGTCGAGGACGGTTCCGCCACCGAAGAGCACTTCGCCACCATCGGCGACAACTGGGACGTCGAGGAACGCATCCGCGCGATCCTCGACCGGCTCGGCCTGGGTGCCGTCCGCCTGGACCGGCGGGCGGGAGAGCTGTCCGGCGGCGAGCTCACGCTGCTCGGGCTGGCCGCTCTGCTGCTGCGCCGTCCCGCGGCGTTGCTGCTCGACGAGCCCACGAACAACCTCGACCTGCGGGCGCGTGAACTCGTGCACCGCGAGGTCGCGGGCTGGGGAGGGCTCCTCGTGGTCGTCTCACACGATCGCGAACTGCTCCGGCTGGTCGACCGGATCGCCGAGGTCCGCGACCACGAGGTCACCCTGTACGGCGGCAACCTCGCGGCCTACGAACACGCCGTCGAGGTCGCTCAGGAGGCCGCGCGGCGGCACGTGCGCGCGGCGGAGTCGGACGTCAAACGGCAGAAGCGGGAGCTGGTCGAGGCCGGGATCAAACTCGCCCGGCGCGCCCGCTACGGCCAGCAGATGTGGGACCGGAAACGCGAGCCCAAGGTACGGATGCGCAAACGCCAGGAGGACGCGCAGATCGCCGCGGGCAAGTACCGGAACCTGCACACCGACCGGCTGGAAGGCGCCGTCGAGGCGCTGAAGGCCGCCGAGGAACTGGTGCGGGAGGACGCCGAGATCCGCGTCGAACTGCCGGAAACGACCGTGGCACGCGGCACGGACGTGCTCCGGATCGACGCCGTGCCCCGATTCGGACCAGCGGTGGACCTGCACGTCATGGGCCCAGAGCGGATCGCGCTCGTCGGCCCGAACGGTTCGGGGAAGACCACCCTGCTGCGGACGATCACCGGCGAGCTGCCGCCGAAGTCGGGCGAGGTGGGGCTGTTCGTCCCCGCGAGGCTCCTCCCCCAGCGGATCGACGTACTGGACGACACGCTGTCCATTGTGGACAACGTGCGGCTCGTCGCGCCATCGCTCACGGACAACGAGATCCGCGCGAGGCTCGCGCGATTCCTGTTCCGGGGCAAGGCGGCCGACCGCGAGGTGGCGTCGCTGTCCGGCGGGGAACGGTTCCGGGCCGCGCTGGCGACGTTGCTGCTGACCGAACCGACGCCCCGGCTGCTGCTGCTCGACGAGCCGACGAACAACCTCGACCTGGCGAGCGTGCGGCGGCTCACCGAGGCGCTGCTGGCCTACCGGGGCACGCTGATCGTGGCGAGCCACGACCGGCCGTTCCTCGACGACATCGGCATCACAAGGCAATTAGTCCTCTGAATGCGGTACTTGCACGCGCAAGTACCGCATTCAGAGGACGAAATGCAGGCGGTCAGGCGTCGAAGTCCACGGTGACGGCATCGGAGACGGGCACCGACTGGCAGGTGAGCACGAAACCGGCGTCGACCTCGGCCTTCTCCAGCGCGAAGTTGCGCCGCATGTCCACCTTGCCGTCGCAGATCTTCGCCCGGCAGGTGCCGCACACACCGCCCTTGCAGGCGAACGGCAGATCCGGACGGAACTTCTGCGCGCCGTCGAGCACCGAGGTGCCGCGCGGCAGCGTCATCGTCGTCGACCGGCCGTCGAGGACCAGCGTGACCTCGCTTGACGCACCCACGACGGCCGGGTCGACGTGGTGCACCGGCTCCGGCGGAGTGTCCACATAGAACAGTTCCTGATGCACCCGCCCGTCGGGGACGTCCAGCGAGCGCAGGAGTTCCTGCGCACCGGTCACCATCTCGAACGGCCCGCACAGCCACCAGTGCGCGACGTCCTCGACCGGGATCAGCACGCTGCACAGGCGCCGCAGCTTCTCCGCATCGAGCCGCCCGGTGAACAGTTCGGCCTCGCGCGGCTCACGGGAGAGCACGTGGACGAGTTCCAGCCGCGCGGGGTAGCGGTCCTTCAGATCCGCGAGGTCGTCGGCGAACATGACGGTGTCCGTGCGGCGGTTGCCGTAGAGCACGGTCACCGTCGCGTCGGAGTCGCCGAGCAGCGAGGACGCGATCGACAACACCGGCGTGATCCCGGATCCGGCCGCGATCAGCACATGATGCCCGGCGGCTTCCAGATCGGGGCTGAAGCTGCCGGTCGGCGGCGCGACCTCGATCTCGTCGCCGGGTTTCACGTCGTGCACGAGCCACGACGAGAACAGCCCGCCCGGCACCTCGCGGACACCGACCCGCGGCGCCGCGCCGGCGGGCGCGCAGATCGAGTACGAGCGGCGTTCGTCGCGGCCGTCGATCTCCCGGCGCAGGGTCAGCGACTGGCCCGCCTTGAAGCGGAAGGTGTCCGCGAGGTCTTCGGGCACGTCGAAGGTCACCGCGACGGCGTCGTCGCACAGGCGCTGGACGTCCGCCACCTTCAGGGCGTGGAATCCCGTGTGGCGCAGGGTTGCGGTCACGCTAGATCTCCTTGACGTGTTCGAACGGTTCGAGGCAGAACCGGCAGCGGCGCAAGGCTTTGCACGCGGTCGCGCTGAACCGGGACTGTTCCTCGGTGTCCGCGGAACCGCAGTTCGGGCAGCGGACCGACGACACCGGCGGGCTCAGCGTGAGCGGGATCGGCCCGGTCCGCCGCGGCGCGGCTCCCGGCGGCGCGATCCCTGCTTCGGCCAGTTTCCGTTTGCCGTCCTCGGTGATCCAATCGGTGGACCACGCCGGCTGGAGCACCGTGCGGACCTCGACCTCGCCGTAGCCCGCGCCGGTCAGCGCGTGCACGAGGTCGTCGCGCATGGTGTCCATCGCCGGGCAGCCGGTGTAGGTCGGGGTGATCGCGACGACCACCCGGCCATCCTCTTCGGACACTTCACGCAGCACGCCGAGGTCGGCGAGGGTGAGCATCGGCAGTTCCGGGTCGGTGACCGTGGCCGCCACGGCGTACGCGGTCACCATGTCGCGTCCGGATGTTCCCTGGCGACACTCTGCAGCGTCGCCAGCAGGTAGCCCATCCGCTCGGTGTGCACGCCGTCGCGGCCCATCCGGCCCGAAACCCCGGCGATGGCACCGATTTCGGGACGCTTCAGCGTCGCGACGGCCAGCACCTGGTCCAGGATCGCGTCGAACTCCGGCCGCAGCGACGGCGACTCGACGAACTCGACTTCGTGCGCCGCGAAAAGCTCGTCCACGTACGGCCAGACGGCGTCGAGACCTTCCTGCATCCGCGCGTGGGACAGCTCGGTACCGTCGCCGAGGCGCACGGCCCACTGGGCGGCGTAGTCGCGGTGGTACGCGACTTCCTTGACACCCTTGACCGCGATGGCCGCCAGCACGGGGTCCACAGAGGACTGCAAACGCTGGAGCAGCGCGAGGCGCCAGATCGAGAACACCAGCAGCCGCGCGATCAGATGCCCGAAGTGCCCGCCTTCGAGTTCGGCGAGGCGGACGTTGCGGTATTCCTGCTCGCTGCGGAAGAAGGCGTACGAATCCTCCGAACGCTCACTGCCGTCGGCCTTGCCCGCGCGGGCCAGCAGCAGCCGGGCCTGCCCGAGCAGGTCGAGCGCGATGTTCGCGATCGCGACCTCGTCCTCGAGTTCGGGCGCGTTCGTGCACCACTCCTGCAGCCGGTGCGAGAAGATCAGCGCGTCGTCGCCGAGCATCAGGCAGTAGGCCGCCAGCCGCGCACTGTCCACACCGGACGGAACCGTGGTGTCCACACCGGACAGCGGATCCTCGAACCCGGTGCCGAAGGCCCAGCGGGAGTCGTTCTCCTCGGTGATCGCCTCGTAGGCGTTGTCGAAGCTCATGTCAGATGTGGGGAACGTTGTCGGGGATTTCGTAGAACGTCGGGTGCCGGTACACCTTGTCGCCGCTGGGCGCGAAGAACGGGTCCTTCTCGTCCGGCGAGGACGCCGTGATGGCGCTCGCGCGCACGACCCAGATCGACACGCCCTCGTTGCGGCGGGTGTACAGATCCCGCGCGTGGTGCAACGCCATGTCGTCGTCCGCCGCGTGCAGCGAACCCACGTGCACGTGGTTCAGCCCGCGCTTGCCCCGGACGAACACCTCGTACAACGGCCAGTCGTGTTTCATCGCGAACCCTTCTTCGCTGCGTGCGCCGAGGCGGCTTCCCGCACCCACGCGCCGTCTTCCTGGGCCCGCCGCCGGTGCGCGATGCGCTGGGCGTTGCAGGGGCCGTTGCCCTTCAACACGTTCTTGAACTCGTCCCAGTCGACGGCGCCGAAGTCGTAGTGCCCGCGTTCGGCGTTCCACTTCAGGTCCGGGTCCGGGAAGGTGACCCCCAGCGCCTCGGCCTGCGGAATGGACATGTCGACAAAGCGCTGGCGCAGCTCGTCGTTAGTGTGCCGCTTGACCTTCCACGCCATCGACTGCGCGGTGTTCGGCGAATCCGCGTCCGGCGGGCCGAACATCATCAGCGACGGCCACCACCAGCGGTTCACCGCCTCCTGCACCATCTCGCGCTGCTTCTCGGTGCCGCGCATCATGGTCATCAGCAGTTCGTAGCCCTGCCGCTGGTGGAAGGACTCCTCCTTGCAGATGCGGATCATGGCGCGCGCGTACGGCCCGTACGAGCTGCGGCACAACGGGACCTGGTTGCAGATCGCCGCGCCGTCCACCAGCCAGCCGATCACGCCGACGTCGGCGAAGGTCAGCGTCGGATAGTTGAAGATCGACGAGTACTTCTGCTTGCCGTTGATCAGCTTGTCGGTCAGATCCGCGCGATCGGCGCCGAGCGTGGCCGCCGCGGAGTACAGGTACAGCCCGTGCCCGGCCTCGTCCTGCACCTTGGCGAGCAGGATCGCCTTGCGCCGCAGGGAAGGCGCGCGGGTGATCCAGTTGCCCTCGGGCTGCATGCCGATGATCTCCGAATGCGCGTGCTGCGCGATCTGCCGGATCATCGTCTTGCGGTAGCCCTCGGGCACCCAGTCGCGCGGTTCGATGCGCTGATCGCGCTCGATGGTCGCCTCGAAATGCCGTTCGAGGTCTTCTTCCGGCAACGTCGCGGTCATGACTGCTCCTTCGCCACCAGGGTGAGCACGTCGTACTTGGCGACCGAGTCGCCGTCGGCGTTGGTGACGTCGGCGTCCCAGCGGACCTCGCCGTACTCCTGGTCGATGCGCGGGGTGATCTGCTTGGCGGTCAAGGTCACCGTCAGCGAGTCGCCGACCTTGACCGGGGTGAGGAACCGCAGGTTCTCCAGGCCGTAGTTCGCCAGCACCGGGCCGGGCTCCGGCGAGACGAACAGACCGGCGGCGAACGAGACCACGAGGTACCCGTGCGCCACGATCCCGCCGAACAGCGGGTTCGCCGCCGCGGCCTCGGGATCGGTGTGGGCGTAGAAGGTGTCGCCGGTGAACTCGGCGAAGTGGTCGACGTCCTCCTGGGTGACGGTGCGCGGACCGGCGACCACGGAGTCGCCGATCTTGAGCTCCGCCAAGGACTTCCGGAACGGGTGGACGTCGCCTTCGGTACGCGGCGCACCCGCGACCCAGCGGCCGGTGACCGTGCTCAGGGCGGCGGGCGAACCCTGGACCGCCGTGCGCTGCATGTGGTGCAGCACGCCGCGGACGCCGCCCATCTCCTCACCGCCACCGGCGCGGCCGGGGCCACCGTGCACCAGCTGCGGCATCGGGGAACCGTGACCGGTGGACTCCTTGGCGTCTTCGGCGTCGAGCACCAGCAGGCGGCCGTGGAACGGCGCGACCCCGAGGACGACCTCGCGCACGAACTCCTTGTCGGCGGAAACGACGGAACCCACGAGGCTGCCGCCGCCGCGGGCGGCGAGCTCGATGACCTGCTCGGTGGAGGTGTAGGGCAACAGCGTCGACACCGGGCCGAACGCCTCGACCTCATGCGGCTCGGAGCGCTCCGGGTCGGCCTTCAGCAGCACCGGCGAGATGAACGCGCCACGCTCGGCGTCGGCGCCGACGACCTCGACCTGCTCCGGGTCGCCGAAGACGACCGTGCCGACGTCCAGCAGCGCCTTGAGCGACCGCCGGACCTCCTCGCGCTGCTCCAGGCTGGCCAGGGCACCCATTCGGACGCCTTCGGCGGTCGGGTTGCCGACGGTGGTCTTCGCCAGCCGTGCGCTCGCGGCCGCGGCGACGTCGTCCAGCAGGTCGGCGGGGACGAACGCGCGGCGGATGGCGGTGCACTTCTGGCCCGCCTTGACCGTCATCTCGGTGGTCAGCTGCTTGACGTAGAGATCGAACTCGGTGGTGCCGGGTTTGGCGTCCGGGCCGAGGATCGACAGGTTGAGCGAGTCGGCCTCGGCGTTGAACCGGACGGAGTTGCGCACGATCGCGGGGTGCGCGCGCAGCTTCTGCGCGGTCGACGCGGAGCCGGTGAACGAGACGAGGTCCTGCGCGGTGACGTGGTCGAGCAGGTCGCCGACGCTGCCCGCGACGAACTGCAGCGTGCCCTCGGGCAGGATGCCGGATTCGATGATGATCTCGACCAGCCGCGCGGTGAGGTACGCGGTCTGGCTGGCCGGCTTGATCAGGCTCGGCACGCCGGCGAGGAACGCGGGCGCGAACTTCTCCAGCGGACCCCAGACGGGGAAGTTGAACGCGTTGATCTGCACGGCGACGCCGCGCAGCGGGACGGCGATGTGCTGGGCGACGAAGGTGCCGCCCTTGCTGAGCGGCTCGACGTTGCCGTCGACGTAGACGGTGTCGTTCGGCAGTTCGCGCTTGCCCTTGCTGGAGTAGGCGAACAGGACGCCGATGCCGCCGTCGATGTCGACCATCGAGTCGCCCTTGGTCGCACCCGTGCGCGCGGAGAGCGCGTACAGCTCCTCGCGGTGTTCGCGCAGGTGGGAGGCCAGCGCCTTCAGCAGCGCGGCACGCTGGTGGAAGGTCAGCTCGCGCAGCGCGGGGCCGCCGACGCGACGCCCGTGGTCCAGCGCGGCGGCGAAGTCGATGCCCTCGGACGAGACCCGGGCGACCTCTTCACCGGTGGAGGCGTCGTGCAGCGGTACGCCGTCGTTGTCCGCCGTGTGCCATCCGCCGGAGACGTAGCTGCGCAGCAAAGCCATGGGGCGACCCTTCATGGTGGATTTACAGACCGTCCGTTCAGTAATTCACTGTAGCTCCTGACCGGGGTCTTGCAAACCCCCCCGACGGCGGTGGACCCTTGACATCTGCCCGAAAGCGCGCCTTTACTTGCGGCACCCTTCACCAACCGTCCATTCGGTCAGTAACTAGGTGGTCAGGCTTGACTAGCAACGCCGCGCACACGATGTTCGCCGACGACCAGGCGTCGAAGGCGCTGGGCATCGAGCTGATCGAGGCCGCCGAAGGCCACGCCGTCGCCACCATGCGGATCACCGAGACGATGGTCAACGGCCACGACATCGCCCACGGCGGCTACGTCTTCCTGCTGGCCGACACGACCTTCGCCTGCGCCTGCAACAGCCACGGCCCGGTGACCGTCGCGTCCGGCGCGGAGATCTCCTTCGTCGCGGCGGGCAAACTCGGCGACCATCTCATCGCCACCGCCACCGAGCGGACCCGCTACGGCCGCAACGGCATCTACGACGTCACCGTGCACCGGGAGACCCCCGACGGGCCGGAGGTCGTCGCCGAATTCCGCGGCCGCAGCCGCACCATCCAGAAGGCGTGACGATGACTTTCAGCGACGAAGCCGAGAACCTCACCATCGACGAACTCCAGGCGCTGCAACTGAAACGCCTCCAGTGGACGCTGCGGCACGCGTACGACAACGTGCCCTTCTACACGCGGAAGTTCGACGAAGCGGGCGTTCACCCGGACGACTGCAAGGCGCTGGAAGATCTGGCGAAGTTCCCCTTCACCACCAAGCAGGATCTGCGCGACAACTACCCGTTCGGCATGTTCGCCGTGCCGGAGTCGCAGGTCAGCCGCATCCACGCGTCCAGCGGCACCACCGGGAAACCGACCGTCGTCGGCTACACGTCCGAAGACATCGACACCTGGGCGACGGTGATGGCGCGCTCGATCCGGGCCGCGGGCGGGCGGCCGGGCGACAAGGTCCACGTCGCCTACGGATACGGCCTGTTCACCGGCGGGCTCGGCGCGCATTACGGCGCCGAAAAGCTCGGCTGCACGGTGATCCCGGCGTCCGGCGGCATGACCGCGCGGCAGGTGCAGATCATCACCGATTTCAAGCCCGAGATCATCATGGTCACCCCGTCGTACATGCTGACGCTGCTCGACGAGTTCGAGCGGCAGGGCATCGACCCGCAGACGAGCTCGCTCAAGGTCGGCATCTTCGGCGCTGAGCCGTGGACCGAGCAGATGCGCACGGAGATCGAGGAACGCGTCGGCATCGACGCGGTCGACATCTACGGCCTGTCCGAGGTGATGGGCCCCGGCGTCGCGCAGGAATGCGTCGAGACGAAGGACGGGCTGCACATCTGGGAGGACCACTTCTTCCCCGAGGTGATCGACCCGTTCACCGAAAAACCGACCGACGCCGAGGGTGAGCTGCTGTTCACCTCGCTCACCAAGCAGGCGCTGCCGATCATCCGGTACCGCACGCGCGACCTGACCCGGCTGCTGCCGGGCACCGCGCGGCCGGCGTACCGGCGGATGGAGAAGGTGACCGGGCGTAGCGATGACATGATCATCCTGCGTGGCGTCAACGTCTTCCCCACGCAGATCGAGGAAGTCGTGCTGGTGACCCCCGCGCTCGCGCCGCATTTCCAGCTCATCCGGTCGACGAAGGGCCGGATGGACCACCTGACCGTCCGCGTCGAAGCGCGTCCGGACGCGACCACCGAACAGCGCGCCGAGGCCGCCGCCCGGCTGATCGCCGGGGTGAAGGACGGGGTCGGCGTGAGCGTCGGCGTCGAGGTCGTCGATCCGGACACGCTGGAACGCTCGCTGGGCAAGATGCGCCGCGTCCTCGACGAACGGGACCGCGGTTGAGCACCCCCGCCCGCCGGGGGCGCCCCGGCTACGACCTCGAGTCGCTGCTGCTGGTCGCGGTGAAGCTGTTCAACGAGCGCGGCTACGACGGCACCAGCATGGAGGACCTCTCCCGCAAGCTCGGCATCACGAAATCCGCGATCTACCACCACGTGCCGAGCAAGGAGGAGCTGCTGCGGCTCGCCGTCGACCGCGCGCTGAACGGCCTGTTCGCCGTCGCCGCCGAGACGGAATCCTTCGAGGGCAAGGCGATCGAAAAGCTGGAGCATCTGGTGCGGGGCAGTGTCCTCGTGCTGGTCGAGCAGCTGCCGTTCGTGACCCTGCTGCTGCGGGTGCGCGGCAACACCAAAATCGAACGGGCGGCGCTCGCGCGGCGGCGCGAATTCGACCGGCTGGTCACGGAACTGGTGAAACAGGCCGAAACCGAGGGCGACGTGCGGCCGGACATCGATCCCGCCGTCACCGCGCGCCTGCTGTACGGCATGGTGAACTCGCTGATCGAGTGGTACCGGCCGCGTCGTGGTTCCGCCGGGACCGAACTGGCGGACGCGGTGTGCAAGATCGCCTTCGACGGCCTGCGGACCCAATAGCCGTAACACGCGTGATTGGGGCCGCGACTCGCGTGATTGGAGCCGTTCCGCCTTCAATCACGCGTGTCACGCCTTTGCTGCGCCAGCCTTGTTCGTCGGCCAAGGTTCCCAATGTCGCATTAGGGACGCTGAGCGACTCAAATGCGACATTGGGAACCTTCCCGCGAGCCGCGGCTACTCCCCCGCGGCCTTCGGCGGCCGCCGCGCCTGCCAGACCAGCGCGTCGCGCAGCTGCTGGATGAGCTGTTCGTCGTCGGCCTCCGACGGATCCACCCCGAGCGGGATCCAGCGCTCGCAGACCTCGGCGCCGTTCTCGAAACTCGTGATCACGATCCCCGCGTAGGAGACGCTTTCCTCCCCGGTGTCACCTTGGATGCGGACGTCACGATGCTGCAGCCGCACACTGACCCACCGCCCGGCGCGGCGAACCGGATCGCGTTCAGCACTGGTCATTCGTCCCTACCCATGACACCCGGTCCCCCCGCCCCGAACGTCGCCGTGCGGGCCCCAGGGGTTACCAGCGGGTTGTTCCGAATGAGTAACGGCAGGCGGTCACGTGAAACGGTTACGCTCGGCCCATGAGCACCGACCGGGGTTCCCGGCCGCACGAGCGGTAGCCTGCGAAATCGTGGAACTTCTGCCCTTCGGTGAATACGCGGCCTCTCTCAACCGGAAGCGCACGGCTGCCGGAGTACTGCTCCGCGATGACCGATCGCGAGTGCTGCTGGTGGAGACCACGTACAAACCTGAGTGGGAGATCCCCGGAGGCGCGGTCGAGGCGGAGGAAACGCCGTGGGCGACAGCGGCCCGCGAGCTCCACGAAGAGCTGGGCATCACCCGGTCTCTAGGCGCGTTGCTGGTCGTCGACCACGTCCCCACACAAGGAGTCATGCCGGAGGGCTTGGCCTTCGTGTTCGACGGCGGTTTGATCACCGAAGAAGAAGCATGCGCTATCGAGTCGACAGACCCTGAGATCCGGTCTGTGAGGCTGTGCTCACCGAGGGAGGCTGGCCGGTTGGTGAAGCCGACCCTCCATCGCCGGATCAACGCTGCGCTGTATGCGGTGAACAGCGGCGAGACGATGTTCTGCGAGTCCGGTAGCCCATCCAAAGCTCCCTTTGAAACGGTTACGCTCGGCCCATGAGCACCGATCCGGAGGCCAGGCGGCGCCGCCTCGAACCGGCCGCCCGGCGCGCCGAGATCCTGACCGCGGCCCGGCGGCTGTTCGGCGAGGGCACGTACGCCTCGGTTTCGACCTCGGACATCGCGAAGGCCGCCGGAGTGGCCCGGCCGCTGATCAACCACTACTTCGGCGGCAAACGCGAGCTGTACCTGGAAGTCGTCCGGCAGATGATGATCGTCCCGGCGCCGGTGATCGAGAACCTGCCGGAAACGACCGCCGAAGAGCGGCTGGCGATCAGCGTCCGGCACTGGATCGAGGTCGTCGAGCGCAACGAGCAGGCCTGGCTGACGGCGATCGGGCCGGAGGCGGTGGGCCGCGACCCGGAGATCGAGCGGATCATGCTGGAGGGTGACGAGATCGCCGCCGATCGCGTGCTCGCCGCCGCCTTGATGAGCGACGTCACCGAGGGTCGCGAAGAACTCCGCGCGATGATCCGGTCGTACGGCGGGATGCTGCGCGCGGCGTCACGCGAATGGCTGATCCGCGGCACGCTCGGCCGGGAGGAGCTGCGGGTGTTCCTCACCGAGTCGATCCTGCACCTGCTGCGGGTCACCTACCCGGCCGTGCTCGCAACGCGTTCCGCCGGGCGTAGGCCGCCGGCGTCATCCCCTTCCAGCGTTTGAAGGCGTAGATGAAGCTCGACGCCTCCGCGTAGCCCAGCCGCAGGGCGACGTCCTCCACGGTGAGAGCGCCGGTGTCCAGCATCTCCTCCGCCAGCGCCTGGCGGACCTCGTCGAGCAGGGCCCGGTAGCCGGTCCCGGCCTCGAACAGCCGTCGCCGCAGCGTGCGCGGACTCACCGCGAGCTGCCGCGCGACCTCCTCCATACCGGCGTCGACCCCGCCGAGCCGCACCAGTCTTTCCCGCACCTGCTGGGCGATCCCGGACCGCTCCCGTTTCCGCGACACCAGCAGGTCGCATTGCGCGGCGCACACCGCGACGGTCTGGTCGTTGGCCTGCGGCAGCGGTTTGTCGAGGAGGAGCGGGTCCAGGGTGGCGACGTGCGACGGCGCCGAGAACGACGGCGCCAGCCCGAAGGTCCGCACGTATTCGTCCACAGTGGAGGGTTTGTCGTGCCGGAAGGCCAGGGAGCGCAAGGAGATGTCCGGCAGGATGTCGCGCATGACGGTGTGGATGGCGCCGAGGTCGCGCAGCAGCAGGAAGCGGGCGACGTCACTGGGCACGCGGCTGTCGTCCATGGCGAGCGCGAGCCGTCCCGCCTCGACGGTCACGTGCGGGATGCAGAAGGTGAAGCTCAGGTCCAGGTAGCGCAGAGCGAAGCGCATCGCGTCCCCCAGCGTCGGGCTGCTGATGCACGCGAACCCGAAGATGCCGAACGCGCTGACGCGGTATCGCCTGCTCAGCCGGAGCGCGATCGCGTCCTCCCCGCCGAGCGCGCGGACCAGGGCCCGGACCACTGCGAGTTCCTGACGCGCGTCGACCTGGCCGTCCACGGGGGCGTACTCGTAGGACTCCAGGCCCTCGACGCCGTTCTCGGCGGCGAAGCGGGCCATGAGCACGATGCTCGCCGTGCCGCGCGGGTAGTCCCAGTCCCGGATCACCGGCGGCGGTAGTTCCATGGCCGGGATTATGGATCCCCGGACGACGATCGGCCCATTGAGGACCGTAACTGTCCTTGATCCCCTTTAGGGTGAGCGGTATGTCCGACACGTTGAGCAGGCGCGCGCTGAACCGCGCCATGCTGGACCGGCAGTTGCTGCTCCGGCGTTCGAAGATGACCGCGCTCGAAGCGGTCGAGCATCTGGCCGGGTTGCAGGCGCAGGCGCCGAACCCGCCGTACTTCGCGCTGTGGACGCGACTGCACGGCTTCCGCCAGGAAGACCTGGCGAGTCTCCTGCTCGACAAGAGCGTCGTGCGGATCGCGCTCATGCGCGGCACGGTGCACCTGGTCACGCCGTCGGACGCGCTCGCGTGGCGCCCCATCGTGCAACCGCTCTACGACCGCTCGGTGCTCGGCAACACCCAGTTCGGCCCGGACATCAAGGGCCTCGACCAGCAGGAGATCGCCCGTACCGCCCGCAAACTGCTCGGCGAGCGGCCGCTTTCGTCGGCGGAACTCGGCGCGGAACTGGCGAAGCGGTGGGAGGGCGTGGCGCCGTCGTCGCTGGTGCACGTCGCGCGGGCGTTGCTGCCGCTGGTGCAGATCCCGCCGCGCGGCGTCTGGGGCAAGTCCGGGCAGCCGACATACCAGACCACCGGGGACTGGCTGGGCGCCGAACCGGACGCCGCGCCGTCGCCGGAAGCGATGTTCCGGCGCTACCTGGCCGCGTTCGGACCGGCCAGTGTGCAGGACGCGCAGGCCTGGGCCGGGATCACGAAACTCGGCGACGTCGCCGAGCGGCTGCGCCCGGAGCTGCGGACGTTCCGCGACGAGAACGGCCGCGAGCTCTTCGACCTGCCCGAAGCCTCCCGTCCGGATCCGGACACCCCCGCGCCCGCCCGGCTGCTGGGGCCGTTCGATCAGACCGTCCTGTCCTACGCCGACCGCACGCGGGTGATCAGCGACGAGCACCGCAAGGTCGTCATCACGCAGAACGGCCTGGTCAAGGGCACGATCCTGGTCGGCGGGATGGTGAAGGGCTTCTGGGAGATCAAGACGGTGAAGAAGACGGCTTCGGTGGTGATCACGCCGTTCGAGCGCATCCCGAAGCGGGATCTGGAAGCCCTGGAGAGCTCGGCGCACCGCCTCCTGGCCTGGGCGCATCCGAAGGCCGAGACCCACTCGGTGCATTTCGTCCTCTGAATGCGGTGGTTGGCAGCGCGAACTACCGCATCCAGAGGACGAAATGCGGGAGGGGAGTGGCCGAAAATCTCGATTGAGTGGCCGGTCGTGTACTTCCACCAGGGATGACCGCTGGGTAACTTCGATCGGCATGGGCGATACGAGCGTGCTGATCGTAGGGACGGGCTTCGGCGGAGTCGGGACGGCGATCGAGCTCAAACGCGCCGGGTTCGAGAACTTCACCATCCTGGAGAGCGCCGGCGAACCCGGCGGCGTCTGGCGGGAGAACACGTACCCCGGCGCGGGCTGCGACATCCCGTCGCCGCTGTACTCGTTCTCCTACGAGCCCAACCCCGACTGGCCGAAGCGGTTCTCGCTGCAGCCGGACATCCACGAGTACCTCAAACGCGTGGTGCGCCGCTACGGGCTCGAACCGCATATCCGGTTCGGCGTCCGCGTCACCTCCGCGGCCTTCGACGAGGAGCGCGGGCTGTGGCGGGTGGAGACCGCGGGCGGCGAGACGTTCGAGGCGAACGTCTTCGTGCCCGCCGTCGGCCAGCTTTCGCGGCCCGTCCAGCCGGACATCCCCGGCCAGGAGACCTTCGAGGGCATCAGTTTCCACTCCGCGCGCTGGGATCACGACGCCGACCTGCGCGGCAAGAAGGTCGCGGTGATCGGCACCGGCGCGAGCGCGATCCAGTTCGTGCCCGAACTCCAGCGCCAGGCCGGCGAACTGACGGTGTTCCAGCGCACCGCGCCCTACATCATGGCGAAACGGGACACCAGTTACCGGCGCTGGCAGCAGCGGCTGTTCCGGCACCTGCCGGCGACGCAGCTGCTCGGCAGGCTCCGGATCTTCCTGCTCGCCGAGTACGCGACGTACGCGATGACGAAGCATCCGTTGCTGGCCAAGGTCTTCGAGCTGCGGACGGCCCAGCTGCGCCGCCGTCACATCAAGGACCCGGCGCTGCGCGAGAAGCTCACCCCGGACTACCCGCTGGGCTGCAAACGGATCCTGTTCACCAACGAGTACCTGCCCGCGCTGGCGCAGCACAACGTCGCCGTCGAGACGCGGCGGATCAGCGCGATCACCCCGTCCGGTGTGCGCACCGAGGACGGTGTCGAGCACGAGGCCGACGTCATCGTCTACGGGACCGGCTTCGCGGCGACCGACTTCCTCGGTGAATTGAAAGTGGAAGGCCTCGGCGGAAAAGCGCTGTCGGACGCGTGGAAGGGCGGCGCGCGGGCGTACCTCGGCATGACCGTGCCGGGCTTCCCGAATCTGTTCTGCGTCTACGGCCCCAACACGAACCTCGGTGCCGGCTCGATCATCTACATGATCGAACGGCAGGCCCGCTACATCCGCCAGGCCGTCGAACACCTCGCCAACCCCGGAGTGTCCTATATGGACGTCGTCCCGGAGGTCGAGCAGCGCTACGACGAGGAGATCCAGCGACGGCTCGGCCGCAGTGTGTGGACGACCTGCGCCAGTTGGTACCGCCAGGAGAACGGCCGTGTGAGCACGAACTGGCCCGGTCTGGTCACCGAATACGACCGCCGGACGAAGACCCTCGACCTCGGCGACTACCGGACGGCGGGACCGCGATGAACTACGACGTGCTGGTGATCGGCTCCGGTTTCGGCGGCAGCGTGACCGCGTTGCGGCTCACCGAGAAGGGCTATCGCGTCGGCGTGCTGGAGACCGGCCGCCGGTTCGCCGACGACGAGTTCGCGAAGACGTCCTGGCGGCTGCGGAAATACCTGTGGGCGCCGAAACTGGGCTGCTACGGCATCCAGCGGCTGACCCTGCTGAAGAACACGTTCGTACTGAGCGGCGCGGGTGTCGGCGGCGGCTCGCTCGTCTACGCGAACACGCTCTACGAACCACCGGACACCTTCTACCGGGATCCGCAGTGGGCGCACATCACCGACTGGAAGGCCGAACTCGCCCCGCATTACGACCAGGCGAAACGGATGCTGGGCGTGGTGGAGAACCCGCTGGTCACCCCGGCCGACCGAGTGCTGCGCGAGGTCGCCGAGGACATGGGCATCGCGGACACCTACCGGCCGACGCCGGTCGGCGTCCACTTCGGCGAGCGCGACGTCGACCCGTTCTTCGGCGGAGAGGGCCCGCTGCGCAAGCCGTGCACGCACTGCGGCGAGTGCATGACCGGCTGCCGGGTCGGCGCGAAGAACACGACCGTCAAGAACTACCTGTACCTGGCGGAGAAGGCGGGCGCGGAGGTCCATCCGCTGACCACCGCGGTGTCGGTCCGGCCGGTCGACGGCGGCTACGCGGTGGACACCGTCCGAACAGGACGGTGGGCTCGCAAGGGCAAGCGGACCTTCACCGCCGAACAGGTCGTGTTCGCCGCCGCTTCCCTCGGCACGCAACGGCTTCTGCACTCACTCAAGGATTCGGGCACGCTGCCGGAGCTGTCGCCACGGCTGGGTCTGCTCGCCAGGACGAACTCCGAGGCCGTGCTCGCCGCGCGCTCGCTGCGGAAGGACACGGACTTCACCCGCGGCGTCGCGATCACGTCGTCGATCCATCCCGACGCCGTGACGCATGTCGAGCCGGTGCGCTACGGCAAGGGCAGCAACTTCATGGGCCTGCTGACGACGGTGCTCGTCGACGCCGAGCCGGGTAAACGCCGATGGGTGCTGGGCGCGCGCGAACTGTGGCGGAACCGGCGGCGGCTGGTGCGGCTGCACAACCCGCGACGGTGGTCGGAGCGGATGGTCGGGCTGCTGGTGATGCAGACGCTGAACAATTCCGTGACCACGTACACGAAACGCGGGCTCTTCGGCCGCCGGATGACCACGAAACAGGGCATCGGCGACCCGAACCCCGAGTGGATCCCGGCCGGGCACGAGGTCACGCGGCGGGTGGCGGACAAGATCGGCGGGCTGGCACAGGGCGCGTGGACGGATCTGGCGAACATCCCGATCACCGGGCATTTCATCGGGGGCTGCGCGATCGGCGACAGCGCCGAGACCGGCGTCGTCGACCCGTACCAGCGGGTGCACGGGTATCCGGGGCTGCACATCGCCGACGGCTCGGCGATCTCGGCGAACCTCGGCGTGAACCCGTCGCTGACCATCACCGCGCAGGCGGAACGCGCGATGTCGTTGTGGCCCAACAAGGGCGAGGAGGATCCACGGCCGCCGCTCGGCTCCGCCTACCGGCGCCTGTCCCCCGTCGCCCCGCTGAAGCCCGTCGTCCCACCGGAGGCCCCGGCGGCGTTGCGGTTGCCCCTCACGCCGCTCTGACCCCCGCGCGTTTCGTCCTCTGGATGCGGTAGTTCGCCCTGCCAACTACCGCATCCAGAGGACGAAACGCGTGACATGGAAAGGGCGGAGCACCGTCGCCCGCGCGACGACGGTGCCCCGCCCCGGTCTAGCGGGTCGTCACGGGAGGCCGGCCAGGCCCGCGCTCACCGTGTTCGACCACGCGTAGCCCTGCGAGGCGTCCCAGTTGATCGACCAGGTCATCGCGCCCCGGATCGTCGGGTACGTCGTCGAAGGCTTGAACGAGCCGCAGTTCGTGCCCTTCGCCAGGCAGTTCAGCGCGTTGACCGTGTTGCCGGGCGCCTGGTAGCCACCACCGGCCGCCGAGCCCGACGCGGGCAGGCCGAGACCCACCTGGTCGGCCCGCAGGCCGCTCTGCAACTGGATGCAGGCCAGCGCGGTGAGGAAGTCGACCGTGCCCTGCGAGTAGACTTTCTGGTCGCAGCCGAGCATCGTGCCGCTGTTGTAGTACTGCATGTTGACGATGGTCAGGATGTCCTTGACGTTCAGCGCCAGCTTGAAGTACTCCGCCGCCGGGCTCTGCATGTCGATCGTCTGCGGCGCCATGGTGATGATCGAGCCGCCCGCCGCGTGGATGCTGCGCAGCGCCTGCGCCATGTAGGTCGCGTTGACGCCGTTCTCGAGGTCGATGTCGACGCCGTCGAAGCCGTAGGTCGCGATGAGCGACTTCATGCTGTTGGAGAAGTTCGTCGCCGCGGCCGCGGAGTCGACGCGGATCGTGCCCTTCTCACCGCCGACGGACAGGATGACCTTCTGCCCGCGCGCCTGCGCCGTCTTGATGTCGGCCTTGAACTGCGCGTCGGTGTAGCCGCCGAGCTGGCTCGACAGACCGGAGTCGAGGGTGAAGCTGACCGCGCCCGGCGTGGCCGTCGCGTCGGCGAAGGACACCGCGATGATGTTGTACTTCGTCGGGACGTCGGCGAGCTTGAGCGCCTTCGCGCCGTTGTAGAAGTTCTGCCAGTAGCCGGTGATCACGTGCTTCGGCAGGTTCCCCGTCGGCGGGGTGCTGGTCGTGGTGGTCGGCGGGTTCGACGTGGTGGTCGTCGGGCTCGTGGACGTCGTCGGCGTGGTCGGCGTCGTGGTGGGCGAGCCGCCGGGGCCGTCGAGGTTCACGTCGTCGGCGAAGTACGCGGGCTGGCCGTACCAGCCGTGCAGGTAGATCTCGACGCTGGTGGTGGACGCGCCGGTGGTGAAGCTCAGCGAGAGCTGGCTCCAGGTGCCGCCGCCCTGGGTCCAGGTGTTCTTGTCACCCGTCCCGGTGCCGGTGACACCGAGGTAGGTGTAGCTGCCCTGCACCCACGCCGAAAGCGTGTACGCGGTGTTGGCCTTGACCGCCACGCTCTGCGAACAGCGGGCGTTGTCCTGTCCGGCCGGGGTGGCGCTGAGCGCACGGGTGCCCGAATGGACCGGCGTGGTGACCACCGCGTTGGTGCCGGAGCAGGTCCAGCCGCTCGTGGTCCCGAGTTCGAAGCCCGGGTTGGTCAGGATGTTGGCGGCCGAGGCGTTGCCCGAGACCGCGAAAGTCACCCCCAGGCACACGGCCAGTGACGACAGCAGGGCGAGGAACGCGTGTTTCGGCTTCACTTTCACGACTGGCCTCCACGAACGGGTGATGTCGGCCACATCAAAATGGTACAGACCAATACAACTGTCAAGGGTTCGGTTAGGGGAGGCCATACGAAAGTCGGCTCGGCGCGAGCGGCAGAATGCAGGGTCCGAGAGCACCCGAGGGCGGATTTCAGGAGCGTGGGAGTGAGCGTGCAGGGCCTGCAGACAGTCGAGCAGAAGATCGCCGAAGAACTCGGCGTGCGCGAGGGGCAGGTCAAGGCGGCCGTCGACCTGCTGGACGGCGGATCGACCGTGCCGTTCATCGCCCGGTACCGCAAAGAGGTCACCGGGATGCTGGACGACACCCAGCTCCGCACCCTCGAAGAACGCCTCCGCTACCTGCGGGAACTCGGCGAGCGCAAGGTCGCGGTGCTGGAGTCGATCCGCAGCCAGGGCAAGCTGGACGAGGCGCTCGAAGCCTCGATCATGGCGGCGGACACCAAGTCCCGCCTCGAGGACATCTACCTGCCGTACAAGCCCAAGCGGCGGACGAAGGCGATGATCGCCCGCGAGGCCGGTCTGGAGCCGCTCGCCGACGGGCTGCTGAGCGACCCGAACACCGATCCGCAGGCCGCCGCCGCGGTGTTCGTCGACGCCGACAAGGGTGTCGCCGACGCGCAGGCCGCGCTGGACGGCGCCCGCGCGATCCTCGTCGAGCGCTTCGCCGAGGACGCCGACCTGATCGGCGAGCTGCGCGAGAAGATGTGGGCGGAAGGCCGCCTGGCCTCGAAGGTCCGCGACGGCAAGGCCGAAGAGGGCGCGAAGTTCTCCGACTACTTCGACTTCTCCGAGCCCTACACCAAGCTCCCCTCGCACCGGATCCTCGCGATGTTCCGCGGCGAGAAGGAAGAGATCCTCGACCTGTCGATGGAGTCGGAGGAGCCCTCCGAAGAACCGCGCACCGGGCCGACCGAGTACGAGAACCGGATCGCGCACAAGTTCGGCATCGCCAACGAAGGCCGTCCAGCCGACAAGTGGCTCGGCGACACCGTCCGCTGGGCGTGGCGCACGAAGATCCTGCTGCACCTGGGCATCGACCTGCGGATGCGGCTGCGCCAGTCGGCCGAGGACGACGCCGTCCGCGTGTTCGCCGCGAACCTGCGCGACCTGCTGCTCGCCGCCCCGGCCGGCACCCGCGCCACGATGGGCCTCGACCCGGGCTTCCGGACCGGCGTCAAGGTCGCCGTCGTCGACGCGACCGGCAAGGTCGTCGACACGCACGTGATCTACCCGCACCAGCCCGCGAACAAATGGGACCAGTCCATCGCCGAACTCGCCGCGCTCTGCGCCCGGCACAAGGTGGACCTGATCTCGATCGGCAACGGCACCGCGTCGCGCGAGACCGACAAGCTCGCCGGCGAACTGATCAAGAAGCACCCGGAACTGAAGCTGACCAAGGCCGTCGTCTCGGAGGCCGGCGCGTCGGTCTACTCGGCGTCGGCGTTCGCGTCGCAGGAGCTGCCGGGCATGGACGTCTCGCTGCGCGGCGCGGTCTCCATCGCGCGGCGGCTGCAGGACCCGCTGGCGGAACTGGTGAAGATCGACCCGAAGTCGATCGGCGTCGGGCAGTACCAGCACGACCTGTCGGAGATCTCGCTGTCGCGTTCACTCGACGCGGTGGTCGAAGACTGTGTGAACGCCGTCGGCGTGGACGTCAACACCGCGTCGGCGCCGCTGCTGACCCGCGTTTCGGGCATCACGACGACGCTGGCGGAGAACATCGTCGCGCACCGCGACGAGAACGGGCCGTTCAAGACCCGGAGCGGGCTCAAGGAGGTCGCGCGGCTGGGTCCGAAGGCCTTCGAGCAGTGCGCGGGCTTCCTCCGGATCCCGGACGGCGACGACCCGCTCGACTCGTCCTCGGTGCACCCGGAGGCGTACCCGGTGGTGCGGCGGATCCTTTCGTCCACCGGTACCGACATCCGTTCGCTGATCGGCAACACGCGGACGCTGCAGGCGCTGAAGCCGTCCGAGTTCGTCGACGACACCTTCGGTCTCCCGACCGTGACCGACATCCTCGCCGAACTCGACAAGCCGGGCCGCGACCCGCGTCCCGCGTTCAAGACCGCGACGTTCGCCGACGGCGTCGAGAAGATCGGCGACCTGAAGCCGGGTATGCGTCTGGAAGGCGTCGTGACGAACGTGGCCGCGTTCGGCGCGTTCATCGACGTCGGCGTGCACCAGGACGGGCTCGCGCACGTGTCGGCGCTGTCGAAGAACTTCGTCAAGGACCCGCGTGAGGTCGTGAAGCCGGGCGACATCGTCAAGGTGAAGGTGCTGGAAGTCGATGTGCCGCGCAAGCGGATCTCGCTGACCCTGCGCCTGGACGACGAGCCCGGCAAGCCCGCTCGCGAGCAGGGCGGCGGCGGTCGTGACCGCGGCCAGGGCGGCGGCCAGCGTCAGGGCGGCCAGCGCGGCGGCCAGGGCGGCCGTGGCGGCGGCCGGGACCGCGGCGGCAATTTCGGTGGCGGCGGCGCCATGGCGGACGCGCTCCGGAAGGCCGGCTTCGGCAAGTAGGTCACTTTGCGCGTGAAGGCCCCCTTCCCTCGGCTGAGCCGAGGGAAGGGGGCCTTCACGGGACTTTACGGGTTCATCGCGTAGGCGCCCGAGAGATCGCGGACCAGGGACCACACGTGGTCGAAGCGGGCCGCGTCCACGACCGGCTTCCGGATCGAAGCCAGCGCGAGCGCCTGCTGCGCGTCGGTCGAGGACGACTTCCCGTGCAGGTCGATCGCGGCGACGCTGAAGTCCTGCACCAGCACGGCGAAGATCTGGTCGACGACCTCGGTCTCGATCCCGGTGATCTCCGCCTGCTCCAGCACCAGCTGCCCGTAGACGACCAGCGTGAACAGCTCGGTCAGCGCGAGCCCGAAGTCGAGGTCCTGCTGCTGCGCCTCGTCCGGGGCCGCGTCGGTGAACAGCTTCACCAGCGCCTCGGCCTGTTCGGTGAACCGCGCGGCGTTCGGGATCGCGGACGCCTTGGCGTACGCCTCACGCCAGTCGTGGAACCGCACCTTCGACAGCCCGCGCGCGGGGCCCTGGCGGAACAGGAACTCGTCGTCCGCCGCGTCGGAGCGGGTCGGCACCGGCTCGTAGGCCTGCGGCGCGAACAGGTACGCGGGCACGAACTTCGCGATCAGCGCGAGGTTCACCGCCACCGTGCCTTCGAGCTTCGGCAGGCCGTCGATGTCGTTCTTGGACATCGCGAGATAGGTGTCGGCCTCGAAACCCTTGGCCGCCACCACATCCGCGACCAGGCCGATGACCTTCTGCGCCTCGGTGGTCACCTTCATCTTGGTGATCGGGTTGAACAGCAGGTACCGGCGGTCGTCCGCGTTCGCGCTGCGGAAGTAGTCCACGGCGCGGTCGGAGAACAGCTTCATCGCGACGAGCCGCGCGTACGCCTCGACGAATTCCCTGCGCACGTGCGGGAAATCGGTGACCTTCTTGCCATAGAGCACCCGGTTGTGCGCGTGTGTGATCGCCTCGTACAGCGAGTGCGTCGACATCCCGATGCCGCCGAAGCACAGGTTGAACTTGCCGATGTTGACCGTGTTCAGCGCCGCGGAGAACGCCTCGGCGCCGACGTGCAGGATGTCCTCTTCGGACACCGGATAGTCGTTCAGCTCGAACTCGGCGACGTACATCTGCGACGGCACGACGTTCTTCACCACGCGGTAGTTCGGGTGCTCCGAGTCCGCGTAGAAGAACACGTACTGGTCCGGGCCCTCGACACCTTCGATGCGGCCGAAGACCGACACCGTCCGCGCGCAGTTCCCGTTGCCGATGTAGTACTTCGAGCCGTTCGCGCGGTAGCCGCCCGCACCGTCCGGGGTGAGCACGAGGTCCGACGAGTAGATGTCGGCCCCGTGCTCCTTTTCGGACAGTCCGAACGCGGCGACGCCGCCGGCCGCGAGCGAGTCCGCCGCGCGTTTGCGGGCGGCCTCGTTCGCGCTCTGCCACACCGGGCCCAGGCCGAGGATGGTGACCTGCCACGGGTACCAGTAGTTCAGGCCGTAGAAGCCGAGGATCTCCGACAGGGCCGCGACCCGCGCGGTGTCCCAGCGCTTGTCGGGGTTCCCCTCGGCGTTCGCGCCGGGAGTGAGGAAGGTCGAGAACAGGCCTTCCTTGCCCGCGAACTCGATGAAGTCCGCGTAGAAGGTCCGGTCGTGGTAGTCCTCGACGAGCTTGCGCTTGCCACGCTGTTCGAACCACTCGATGGTGGCACGCAACAGGCGACGCGTCTCCGGGTCGAACTGCTGGGGGTCGTACCCGCCCGGGTTCAGCAACAACGCGGTCGCCGTTTCGCTCATGGTCACTCCTGGTCAGCCGAAGTTACTACCCGGTAACCGTAGCGTCCCGCTTCGCCGTCCGGCCACCGAACTCGACCGAAGTCACCCGTCCACGCTCGTCGCGCAGGAACCGCGCGGTGGGCTTGCGGGTGTCCGCGGCCGGGGCGATCGCGTCTCCGCCGACGAAGACGGCCTCGAACGGCGGAGGCGACGGGAAGTCTTCGATTTCCGCGACGAGCTGGGTCCAGAGGGCGCCGTCCCGGTCGCTGACCACGAACGCCAGGTCACCGGTCCGGTAGCGGCCCAGGTACTCGGCGATATCCGGCTGGGGCACCGGCGGCGGGCTCGCGAGCGGCGGCAGCCCGACCACGTTCTCCAGGCACCAGTCGACGATCTTGGCGCCCAGCGCGGATCCGCCCGCGCTGTTGGTCAGCACCGTGACGGCGAAATCCTCCTCCGGCAAGGTCACGAACTCCGACAGCTGCAGGTTGCTCACGTTGCCGCCGTGCCGGACCAGCCGGGCCTCGCCGTGCGTCGTGTGCAGCCAGCTCAGGCCGACCTCCTCGAAGCGCAGCGCGGCCTTGCGCTGCGGCGCGCGCATGAGATCGCGGGTGGCTTCGCTGAGCGGCGGCTCGCCCTCGGCCTCGCCGGTCAGGAAGAACCGTGCCCACTTCAGCTGGTCGCCCGCCGTGGACCAGAGGCCGCCGCTCGCACTGTCGGCCCGGGTCAGGCCCACGGTGTGCTCGACCGCCGGTCCGTCGTCTCGCAGCACGTGACCGACGGCGTGACGGCGGGTGAGCACCTCCCACGGCAGGTAATACGACTCGGTCATGCCGAGCGGTTCGAGCAGCCGGGCGCGGACGACGTCCTCGAAGGCCTCGCCCGCCGCCACCTCGACGACCCGTCCGGCCAGCTGGAACCCGGCGTTGCAGTAGGAGAACACCTCACCGGGCGTGAAATTCTGCGGGAGGTCGCCGAACTTCGCGATCGCGAGGGCGAGCGCGTCGTCACCCCACCCGGTGGTGAAGTCCACGTCGCCGAGGAACCCGGCCGAATGCGTGAGCAGATGGCGCAGGGTCACCGTCTTCCGCGCCGCCGGATCCACCAGCGGGAGATCGGGAAGGTGCTCGACGACCGGCCGGTCCAGGTCCAGCACCCCGTCTTCGACCAGTGCCAGCACGGCGGCCGCGGCGAACGTCTTGCTGGTGGAGCCGATCATGAACAACGTGCCGGGATCGACCGGGAGCCCGGTGTCCACACTGGACACTCCGGTGGCGAACACCGACTCCTCGCCCCGGTGCGTCACCCCCACCACGGCGCCGGGGACGCGCGCGCGGCGCGCCTCCTCGTCGAGCACCCCTTGCAGTTCCTGAACGTTCGACACCCGTGTCCCCTTTCGTCCGGTCGGGTCAGCGTTTCACCGCGAGGCCGGGTCCGGCTCGTACGAACCGACGAACATCGGCGGGCCGGTGCGGGCGATATCACGTAGCCCGGGAGATCACGACCCAGTACACTGGGCCACGCGGTCCGCTCAGTTCTGCCTCGGGCCGCGTTTCGTTGTCGAAGACCACGCGCCGCGGCCCCCGAGGTCTGCGCCGGGCAGGACAACCGTTTCTACTCTTACGGAGATACCAGGGCGCCCGTGCGCCCACACGCTTATGAGCACACCTACCTTCACCGAGCTCGGCCTGTCCAAGACCCTCGTCGACGCACTCGCCGAACAGGGCGTCACCAGCCCGTTCCCGATTCAGGCCGCCACGCTGCCGCATTCGCTGGCCGGCCGGGACGTCCTCGGCCGCGGCCGCACCGGCTCCGGCAAGACGTACGGCTTCGTGCTGCCCGTCCTCGCCCGGCTCGCCGACGGCCCGACCCGGCGCCGTCCCGGCCGCCCGCGCGCGCTGGTGCTGGCGCCGACCCGCGAGCTGGCGACCCAGATCGAGGCGTCGTTCCTGCCGCTGGCCAAACCGCTCGGCCTCAAGGTCACCACGATCTTCGGTGGGGTCAGCCCGAACCCGCAGATCACTCGCCTGCGTGACGGCGTCGACATCGTCGTCGCCTGCCCCGGCAGGCTCGCCGACCACATGCGCTCCGGCGAGGCGAAACTCGACCACGTCGAGATCACCGTGCTGGACGAGGCCGACCACATGGCCGACCTCGGCTTCCTGCCCGACGTGCGGCGCATCATGGCCGAGACCCCGGAGCGCGGGCAGCGGCTGCTGTTCTCCGCGACCCTCGACGCGGGCGTCGACGTGCTGGTCAAGCGCTTCATGCACGACCCGGTGACGCACAGCGTCGACTCGGCGCAGTCCCCGGTCTCGACCATGAAGCACCACGTGCTGCACCTGGAGGAGACCCACCGGCTGCCGGTGCTGATCGACCTCACCGCCGCCCCGGGCCGCACGCTGGTGTTCACCCGCACGAAGCACCGCGCGAAGCAGCTGACGCGCAAGCTCATGGCCTCCGGCGTGCCGGCGGTCGAACTGCACGGCAACCTCGGCCAGACGGCGCGGACCCGCAACCTGGAGGCGTTCGCCTCCGGCGCGGCGAAGACGCTGGTCGCGACCGACATCGCCGCGCGCGGTATCCACGTCGACGACGTCACGCTCGTCATCCACGCCGACCCGCCGGTCGAGCACAAGGCGTACCTGCACCGGTCCGGCCGGACGGCGCGGGCCGGGGCGTCCGGCACCGTCGTCACGCTGATGACCGACGCGCAGATCGGCGACGTCCGCGACCTCACCCGCAAGGCGGGGATCAAGCCGACCACGACGCAGCTCGGCCCCGGCCACCCGCTGCTGTCGGAACTGGCGCCCGGTGAGCGTTCGTTCACCGCGTCGCCGCGGCGGCCGATCGTGGACACGCGGCCTAAGAAGGTCACCGCGTCCGGCGAGGCGATCCCGGCCAAGGGTGACGACGAAGAGCGTCCGGCTCGCGGTGGACGTGGCGCCCGCGGTGGACGTGGCCGTGGTCCCTCGGCCGGTGGCCGTGGCGCTTCCGGCGGCGGACGGGGCGCTTCGGGCGGCGGACGTCGCGGTGGCGCCTCGGACGGCCGCTCGCGTTCCGAGGGCGACCGTCGCGGTGCTTCCGCGGGCCAGGGCCGTCGCGGCGCCGAGTCCACCGGACGTCGCGAAGGCGCGCCCAAGGGCGGTCAGGGTCGTCGTGCCGCCGCCGAGGCGCAGCCGCGCCGCGGCTCCGGCGCCGCCAAGTCGCAATCCTCGCGGAACCAGTCCGGCGGCGCTCCGGCCCGCCGCGGCGGTGCCGCCGCGTTCTCCTCGGGGACCCGGGCCGGCTCGCGCCGCTCGCGCTGACCCACCCCGGGCACGCGTGATTGAAGGCGGATCACGCGTGTCCGGAGGCGTAACTCGCGTGACTGAAGGCGTAACTCCGTGATCCGGCTCCGATCACGCGAGTTGCGCCTCTGATCACGCGAGTTACGGCTCCGATCACGCGTGGCGGGCGGCGGCTCGGGCTTCGGCGGCCGCGCGACGCTCTTCGAAACGCGACGCCTGGGTGTCGAGGGCCTTGAGGAACTGGTCGAGTTCGTCCCGCGCCTTCTCCCCCACCTCGCCGAGTCCTTCGAGCTCGAAGATCTTCCACTGCCGCAGCAACGGCCAGATCACCTCGTCGTGGTGGATCCGCAGGTCGTAGATGCCCGCCTTCGCGATCAGGGCGGCCTTCCGCACGAAGCTCGGGATCACCGCGCCCGGCATCTGGAACTGGACGACCTCGTCGGTGATGGCGCGCATCATCGCGTCGGGTGACAGCTCCAGCGACGCCTGCACCAGGTTCCGGTAGAAGAGCATGTGCAGGTTCTCGTCCATCGCGACCCGCGCGAGCAGCTTCTCGCACAACGGATCCTGCGTGTACTTCCCGGTGTTGCGGTGCGAGATCCGCGTCGCGAGCTCCTGGAACGACACGTACGCGAAGACGTTCAGCAGCTCCTTGTCGCCGCTGTCGTACCCGGCCTGCATGGTCTGCATCCGCATCCGTTCCAGCTCGACCGGATCGACCGCGCGCGTCACCAGCAGATAGTCGCGGATGCAGATGCCGTGGCGGCCCTCTTCGGCGGTCCAGCGGTGCACCCACGTGCCCCACGCGCCGTCCCGGCCGAAGGCGCGCTCGATCTCGCGGTGGTAGCTCGGCAGGTTGTCCTCGGTGAGGAGGTTGACCTCCAAGGACGTCCGCGCGATCGGCGACACCCTCGACTGCTCGGGATCCCACGCCTCCCCGCCGAGGTCGGCGAAGTTCCGGCCCTCGTCCCACGGCACGTATTCGTGCGGCATCCATTCCTTGGCGACCGAGAGATGCCGGTTGAGGTTCTCCTCGACCGTCCCTTCGAGTTCGAGCATCAGCCGGGTGGTTTCGGGGACCGCCATGCGTTTCGTCCTTCCAGGGTACGGAAAACGCTACCTACGACACCGTAACTTACGGTGTCGTAGGTTTGCCACCCGCGGAAGATGAACGCTCAGGAGCCCGCCAGCTTCGGCACCAGCTGCTCGATCGCGTACGGGATGCTCAGCACGGTGTTGAACGAGATCGCGGCACCGACCGGCGGGTTCTCGTAAGTGATGAACAGATCCCGCTTCTCCGCCGACACCTTCAGCTTCCCGTACACCGGATCGGCCCGCACCCTGCTCTCGGCGCCGACGTCGGAGTTCAGCCACACCAAGCGGTCCGCGTCGAACAGGTCGAACCGCTCCGACGTGACCTCGACGACGTTGTTCTCCGGTTTGCTCAGCGCCTTCACCGGCTCGAAGGGCCGGAAGCCCAGCTCGGTCATGAAGATCATCTTCGGATCGGTCGTGGTGAACGCGGAGAACTTGCCCGCCTCGAAGGTGTCGGCGACGACCATCGTCAGCTTCGCGAACTCGGGGTGCTCCGCCCGAGCCCGCGCGAAGCGGCCGTCGATGCCGGCGATCAACTCGTCGGCTTTCTGCGGCAGCCCCAGCGCGCGGCCGACCATCCGGGTCATCTCCTGCCACGGCGCCGCGTAGTCCGCGAACTTCGACGGCTGCGCGACGACCGGCGCGAGCTGCGCGAGTTTGTCGTACTGCTCCTTCTTCATCCCGCTGTACTGGGCGAGGATGAGATCCGGCTTCAGCGCGGCGATCTTCTCGAAGTTGTAGTCGTCGCGTTCGCCGACGACCTCCGGCGCCTTGTCGCCCCAGCGCGCCTGGGTCCACGGCCACTTCCCGTACGGCCGCTCCTTGAACCAGTCGACCGCGCCGACCGGCCGGATCCCGAGCGCCAGCACGGCGTCGTGGTCGGACAGGCCGAGCGTGACGATCCGCGACGGCTGCTTCTCGACCGTCGTCGACCCGTACTTGTGCTCGACGGTCACCGGAAAGGTGCCCCGCGCCTCCGGCGGCACCAGGGTCTCGTCGACCGACTGCGAGGAACCACAACCGGCCACCAGCAACGACATCATCAGCGCGGTCAGGAACGCCTTGACCCGCACCCCAGGAACTGACATGCGGGTAAGGCTAGCCTGCCCAAAGTCCTAAAGGGACGCGGTGAGACCACGGGCACGCAGGACCGAACGTTCCAGCGGACGGAACACGACCAGCTCGATCCCGACCCCGACCAGCAGGATCAGGAAGATGGCCGACATCACGGCCTCCATGCTGTTGAACGACGAGCCTTCGTGCAGGTACGCGCCGAGCCCCTTGCCGAGCGCCGGGGACAGCGCGATCAGCTCGGCGGCCATCAGCGAACGCCACGAGAACGCCCAGCCCTGCTTGAGCCCGGCGAGGAATCCGGGCAACGCGGCGGGCAGCAGGATGTGCCGCGCCGACGAGAGCCGGTTCGCGCCCATCACCTGGCCGACGCGCGGCAGGATCGGCGGGATCTGGTCGATCCCGGCGACCAGGCCGTTCGCGATCGAAGGAACCGAACCCAGCAGCACCACGAAGTAGATCGACGCGTCGTTCAGCCCGAACCACAGGATCGCCGCGGGCACCCAGGCCACCGACGGAAGGCTCTGCAGCCCGGTCAGGAACGGCCCGACGGCAGCCCGGACGACCCGGACCTTCGCCACCAGCAGGCCGAGCGGGGTCCCGATGACCACGCCGATCAGGAAGCCCAGCGCCGCCCGGTGCACCGACGTCCAGACGAATTCGAAGATCTCGCCGTCGACGGTGATGCCGACGAGTTCGTCCCACACCGCGAGCGGCGCGGGCAGCATCGCTTCCGGCCAGAACGCGGCGGCCCACAGTGCCTGCCACAGCGCGACCAGCAGCGCCAGGAAGACCACCGGCGGCACGAAGCCGCGCAGGAACCGCTTGCCCCGGCTTTCCCGGCGTTCGCCGGTCGGGGTGTCGAGCGAGTCGAGCCCCGCGCCGACGGCCTCGTCGGCGTCCTCCACCGCGGTTTCAGGGCGGTCAAGCCGCGGCATGGGTACTGATCACCTCCCGGAGATGACCGGTGATCTCCAGCGTCAGCTCTTCGGCGTCGGAGCCCTGGACGTCGCGCCATTCCCGCACGACCCGGCCCGGCCGCGACGACAGCAGCACCACCCGCTGGCCCAGCCGGACGGCCTCGCGGACGTCGTGGGTCACGAACAGCACCGAGGTGCCGGTGCTGCGGTAGACGCGCAGCAGTTCACCCTGCAGGACGTCGCGGGTGATGGCGTCGAGCGCGGCGAACGGCTCGTCCATCAGCAGCAGCGACTGTTCCGCGTCACCGCCGACGCGCAGGGTCGCGGCCAGCGCCCTGGCGAGCGCGACGCGCTGCCGCATCCCGCCGGACAGCTCGTGCGGCCGCTTGCCGCCCGCGCCGCCGAGGCGGACGAGTTCGAGCAGTTCGGCCGCCTTCTCGCGGCGCTCGGCCCGGCCGAAACCGGCGAGCCGCAGCGGCAGTTCCACGTTGCGGGCCGCGGTCAGCCACGGCATCAGCGCGGCCTCCTGGAACATGACCGCCGGCCGGGAGGTTTCGAGCGTGATCGACCCCGACGTCGGCTGGTCGAGGCCGGCGACCAGGTTCAGCAGGGTGCTCTTGCCGCAGCCGGAGGCGCCGAGGAGACAGACGAATTCGCCGGGCGCGACCGTCAGGTCCATCCCGTCGAGGGCCACGACGGCGCGGCCGGTCGGCCCGAACGCCTTCCGCACCCCGTCGAGCCGCACGGCGACCTCGGTGGACAGGCCGGGCTCCAAGGTGGTCGTCATCGCTGATCCCCTCCGGTCACTTCGTCAGCCCGGGCGCGTTCACGCCGGGCTTGCCCTGCTCCTTGAGCACGGCGTTGAGCGGGCCGAAATCGGCGAACCCCTTGAGGTCCACCGCGGACTTCACCACGCCCGCGGTCACCGAGTCCTGCGCGAGCTGGGTGAAGGTCGACGCCACCGGATCGATGCCGAGTTCGATGCCGGAGAACGCGCGGTCGAGAACGGCCTCGCTCAGTGTGCTGCCCGCGAGCGCCTTGAGTTCTCCGTTGACCACCTTCTTCGCCTCGGCGGGGTTGGTCTTCGCCCATTCGATCGCGGCGAGTTCACCCTTGAGGATGGCGGTGACGGTCTCCGGGTGCTGCTGGAGGAACTCGCTGCGGACGATCACGACCGTGGTCGGGAACTTGCCCTCGGGCCACAGGTTCTTCTCGTCGATCAGGACCTTCGCGCCCGCGTCCAGCACGAGCCGCGAAGACCACGGTTCGGGCAGCCAGCCGCCGTCGAGCTCGCCCTTCTTGAAGGCGTCGAACGTCTTCGGGTTGTCGAGGTTCGTGACCTTGACGTCCGGCAGCTTCTTCTCGGCGACGAACTTCTTGAGCGCGACGTCCTGGGTGTTCGCCAGCGACGGCGTCGCGATGTTCTTGCCGCTCAGCTGCTCGGGGGTGGTGATCTCGGGCTTCACCACCAGCTGCGCGCCGCCGGTGACCGCGCCGGAGACGAGCTGGATGGCGCCCTTGGACTTGGTGAAGGCGTTGATCGCGGGCCCGGAGCCGATGAAGGCGATGTCGAGCGAGTTGCCGAGCAGCGCGTTGACCTCTTCGGGGCCGGCGTTGAACGTCTGCGTGGTGAGCTTCGTCGAGCCGAGTTCCTTGGCGAAGAAACCGTTCTTGGTGCCGATCAGCGCGGGCGCGTGCGTCACGTTGGGGAAGTACCCGACGCGCACCTCGGCCGCGGCGCCCTGGCTCTTCTGCTCCGCCGGGGCGGCGCCGCTGTCCGCGCGTGAACACCCCGCGATCCCGCCGGCCAGTGTCAGGGCGGCGAAGGCCGCGGCCAGCAAGCGGGTTCTGTGGTGGGTGCGCACGGGAGGTCGCCTTTCGGAGGGTACGACTCGGCTCGGGTGACGGCGCGAGAGTCGCATGTTCACCCACGTGCCTGCATCGCCATCCGAATGACGGGAAAGATGCTGAGAAAGCTTGACACCTGGCGGAACAGTTGTTCCACATTTCAGGACCGGTGTAACGGTCCGGGCCGAACGGACGAATCACGGTCAGTGGTGACGCACCCTCGGACCGTCGCGATGGCGGGCGTGCTGACCGCCGGGATCGGCATGGGCGTCGTCGCGACGACCCTCAAAATCGCCGACGGCGGACACACCGTTCTCGACACCACCTTGTCGTCCGCGACGGGATTCCTCTTCCTCCTCGCCGGCGCCGTCGCGCACGTACGCCGCGCCTCGAACCCCATCGGCCTCCTCATCGCCCTGGTGGGGCTCGCGTTGTTCACCGAGGACCTCCAATTCGCCGACGAGCCGCTGACGCACACCGTCGGCCTGGCACTCGCGGCCGCGTCCAGCCCGGTGATCGCGCATCTCGTGCTCGCCTTCCCCCACGGGAAACTCCAGTCGCGCGGGGAGCGGGTGCTCGCGTTCTCCGCGTACGCCGTGGTCTTCTCTTCGGCCGTGCTCGGCCTGCTGGTCAACGACGATCCGCGGAACCTCGCCGCGGTCGCCGCCTCACCGGAGGCCGAAGAGCTGGTGAAACGGCTGCTGGAGCTGGTCGGCGCGCTGATCGGCGGCGGGGTCGTGGTGGTGCTGCTCTACCGCTGGCTCACCGGGCGGCTTCCGCAGCGCCGGCTGCTCTCCCCCGTCCTCGCGATCGCCGTGGTGGGCGCGGTGAGCACCACGGTCGGCAGCGCGCTCGGCTCCGGGCACCCGTTCTCCGAGCCGCTGCTGGACGTCTACCGGATCTCGTTCTGCCTGTGGCCGCTGACGTTCCTGATCGGGGTGCTGCGGGCGCGGGTCGGCAACGCGGAGATGATCCGGCTCCTGCTGGAACGCGACGGCTCCGGGCTGGCCGCGCTCGTGCAGGACGACGAGGTGTGGAAGGACAGCCGGTCGATCGACGCGCTCAACGCCGCGGCCGGGCTGGTGCTGGACAACCAGCGGCTGGCCGCGGAACTGGAGGAGCGGCTCGTCGAGGTCCAGGCCTCCCGCGCCCGGATCGTCGCCGCCGCGGACGACGAGCGGCGGCGGGTCGAGCGGGACCTGCACGACGGGGCACAGCAACGCCTGGTCAGTGTCGTACTGCTGCTGCGGATGGCGGAACGGCGGCTCGGGGACGACCTCACGCCCGCCGTCGCGACCCTGCTGGGGAACACGATCGACGAACTGCAGGCCACTGTCACCGAACTGCGTGAACTCGCGCGCGGGCTCCGGCCGCCGATCCTCACCGAGGCCGGACTGATCCCCGCGGTCCGCTCGCTGCTGGACCGGGTGCCGATCGCCGTGGACCTCGCGGGGGCGGACGTGCCCCGGCTCAGCGGTGCCGTCGAGGCCACGGCGTACTTCGTCGTCTCCGAAGCGGTCACCAACGCGTTGAAACACGCGCAGGCCGAGCAGGTCCGGGTGTGTATCCGCGTCGAGGAGGACGGCCTGCGGGTGGACGTCCACGACGACGGCGTCGGTACGGCCGACATCGGCGGCGGTTCCGGGCTGCACGGGCTGCGCGACCGGGTCCGCGCGCTCGGCGGTGAACTGACGGTCGCCAGCGAACCCGGCTCGGGCACCACGGTTTCCGCCGTCATCCCGACGGACGGTTAGACATCTGCTGCGGTCCGGTGCCCGTGACTGCTCGGACGACACGCGTGATCAGGTGGACGACACGCGTGTCCAGGTGGACGACACTCGGCGGACCCGGCCGCGTGCGCGTGTCGTCCATCTAGTCACGCGTGTCGTCCATCCGATCACGCGTGTCGTCCCCGCAGTCACGCGAAATGCCCGATCGCAGGTGTTTGGGCCACGGCTCCAGACCGAATCGCGCTGACGACCGACGGACGGTTAAGCGAGTCCTCGGATCGCGCGTGCGGGCGGCCGTGTCCCCTGGATCGACGCGACCATCTCCAGCACCTGCCGGGTGCGCCGGACTTCGTGCACCCGGAACACCTTCGCGCCTTCGGCCACCGCCCAGGCCGTCGCGGCGAGGGTGCCGTCGACGCGCTCCGCGAGTTCCACGCCGAGCGTTTCCCCGACGAAGTCCTTATTGGACAGTGCCATCAGCACGGGCCAGCCGGTGTCCGCGAGTTCCCGCGCGTGCCGCAGGAGTGCCAGGCTGTGCCAGGTGTTCTTGCCGAAGTCGTGCGTCGGGTCGATCAGCACCCCTTCACGCGGGACGCCGAGCGCCACGACGGCTTCGGCGTGCGCCGTCGTCTCCGCGACGACGTCCGCGACGACGTCCGGGTACCGCACGCGGAACGGGCGGGTGCGCGGGACGGCGTTCCCGGTGTGCGAGCAGACGTAGCCGGTGCCGAATTCCGCGGCGACCTCGGCCAGTTTCGGATCGGCGCCCGCCCAGGTGTCGTTGATGAGGTCCGCGCCCGCCTCCGCCGCGCGCCTGCCGACCTCGTGACGCCAGGTGTCGACGCTGATCACCAGGTCGGGATGCAGTTCGCGGATCCGCTCGACGAACGGGACCACCCGTCGGATCTCTTCCTCGACGTCCACGTCCGCGCCGGGGCCCGCCTTGACCCCGCCGATGTCCACGATGTCGGCCCCCTCGGCCACCACCCGGTCGACGGCGGCGAGCGCGTCCGGATCCGAGAAGGTCGCGCCCTTGTCGTAGAACGAATCGGGGGTCCGGTTGACGATGGCCATGACCAGGGCGCGGTCCCGGGCGACGCGGCGCCCGCGGAAGGTCAGCTCGTTCACGCACCGATCGTAGGCGAGCGGAAGGAAAGTGCCGCCCAGCGGGACCGTCCCGCCGACCGGGAGCGCCCATTCGGGTGGCGTATCTGATATATGACGTAAGAGATCGGATCTCTCTTGACTCGCCGACGAACACGCGGGTAGACGTTGTTCAGCCGGGATGGCGACGGACGGCGGATCGGCATCCCGGCCACTCATTCCCCCGGTTTCCCCGGCGCAGGAAGGACCTCGAATGGCACCGGATCCTCTTCGCGCGGCACGACTTTCGCGGCGCACCGTGCTGGCGGGAACCGCGGGCGCCCTCGGCGCGCTCACCCTGCCCGGCGTGGCCACCGCGGCTCCGGTGGACTGGTCGCGCGCGGTCGTCGATTCGACCATGAAGCGCCACACGCCTGCCACGCTCGGCGGCTGGGGCTACACCCGCGGCCTCTACCTCTACGGCCAGTACCTGGTGTACCGGCGCACCGGCGAGAAGTCCTACCTCGACTACATCCTCGCCTGGTACGACCGCTTCGTCACCGACAGCGGCATTTCCAACGGGTTCACCAATCTCGACGCGATGCGCTCCGGGCAGATGTTCCCCTTGCTGTACACCGAAACCGGGCAGGCGAAGTACAAGACCGCGGCGGACCAGCTGCGCGCCAGGTTCCCGTCCTATCCCCGGACGTCCGACGGCGGGATGTTCCACGCCACGAGCCGGGTCGGGCAGCTGTGGGCGGACGGCGTGTACATGGCGCAGCCGTTCCTCGCCCTGTACGGCAAGACTTTCGGCGATGCCGCCTACTGCTACGAAGAGGCCGCGAAGAACGTCAGCGTCTACTTCGACCATCTCAAAGAGCCCGCCAAGGGCCTGCTCTACCACGCCTACGACGAAGACGGCTCGGAACCGTGGGCTTCGGGCACCGGACGGCATTCGAAGTACCACTGGGGGCGGGCGATCGGCTGGCTCGGGATGACGGCGATCGACCTCCTCGAAATCCTCCCCCGCGACCATCCGCGACGGCGTCGTCTCGTGGAGGTCGTCAGATTCCTCGCGGCCGGCTACACGCGCTGGCAGGACCGGGCTTCGGGCCGCTGGTTCCAGGTCGTCGACCGGGGCGGCGACAAGGACAACTGGCTGGAGACCTCGGCTTCGGCGATGTACACGTTCCTGCTCTCCCGCGCGGTGCAACGCGGCTACGTGGGCCCGGAGTACGGCCCTGTGGCCGCGAAGGGCCACCGCGGGGTGCTGTCCCAGGTTTCGACCAATCCCGAAGGATTGACCGATATCGCGAACATTTCCGAAGGCACCAACGTCGGCGACACGGCGTATTACTACGCGCGTAAACGCAACACCAACGATTTCCACGGTCTCGGCGCGTTCCTCATCATGAATGAGCAACTGGCCCGCTGAGGTCGCCGCACCGGCCGAAGGACGCCTTCCCCGCTTCCGACCTGGGGAAAGCGTCCTTCGGTCGTTTTCCGGGCGGATGCCGGGTATTGACGGGAGGCGCTAACATCGCGTGCTGCGAAGCCCACTCCCAGGAGGGACGACCGGATGCGCGAGACGCCGCCCCCGGCTTCTTATACCCGGCTCGAACTCGGTGACACCAGCACGATCCCGGTCGGTGTGACGGTTTCACCGCACATCTCACTGGTTTCGATGCTCGTCGAGGTCGTCGGCGGGTACGACCGCGGCCTTCCCGCCCCCTGGCGGCGTCAGGTGGGCTCGGCGATCCCCGAGCAGGGATACCGTGCGGCGGGCGCGCTCGCCCGCCGCGGCACCTCGGTGCAGCCGGACTTCATCGTCCCGATCAGCCCGGGCGAGGACTCTTCCGCCGCCGCCCAGGCGGAGATGCTGCGCGAACTGCCGGAAGCCGACGTCCTGAAAGGCCTGGAAGAGGTCTTCGGCGACCGGTTACCCGCGCAGTGGCGGCAGGCCGCCGACCATCCGAGACGCTGGGTCGCCTCGCTCGCGGACGCCTTCACCGCGACCAGGCTGGCGACCGAAAACCTCTGGACCAAGGCCCGTCCCCTGCTCGACCGCGAGATCGAACGTATCGGCGTCGCCTCCGTCCGCGGCGGGACGGACGCGGTACTCGGCCTGCTGCGGCCGCATTTCCGGTTCAGCAACGGGTGTCTCCTGCTGCCCGACGCCGAACCGGCGCGGTACACCACGCGTGGCCGCAAGCTGATCCTCGTCCCGATGCTCGCGGGCAGCCGCTCGGTGGTGTCCAACTTCGACGAAGAGGACGCCATCTGGATCGGCTACCCGCTCCCGGGGCTCGACGGCCTGCTCGACGGTGGCAAGACCGAGCCGGCGCCCGGTGTCGACGGGCTCGATCTGGTGGTCGGCGCCCACCGCGCGAAACTGTTGCGGCATCTGGGAAAACCCGCCCGGATGGGCGAGATCGCGAATCTGCTGTCATGCGCCGCGAGCACCGCCACCTATCACTGCGAACAGCTCGTTTCGGCGGGGTTGATCCAGCGGCACCGCGAGGGCCAGGTCGTCCTGGTGGTCCGGACTCCTCGCGGTGACGCGCTGGTGGACCTGCTCTCCTGACTAGACCCGCTGTAGCCCCGGCTTCCCCGCTTCGACGACGTACGAGCGGTCCGCGGCCAAGGTCACCTTCGAGAAGTCGTACTCGCTGGTGTCCGAAACCGTCATGAAATCCGCCCGCATCTGCGTTTGCGACGCCGTCACCCGGACATAGCCGCGCTTTCCCCGGCAGTACTTGATGTGCGGGTTGTGCGAAAGCCACGTCGACGACGGGTCGGTCGCGGTGTCGCTGTTGCTCGTCACCGAGGTCGTCACGAGTTCCGAACCGAACACCGGGTCGCTGTGGTTGAAGTAGTCGCGGCGCAGATCGGCCGCCCAGTGCCGGTGGACGTCGCCGGTCAGCACGATCGGGTTCGGCACCTTGCGGTCCACGATGCCCTTCGCGATCCGGTCGCGCGAGGCCTCGTAACCCTGCCAGGAGTCGGGGCTCTCGCACGTCGCCTTGTTGCCGTCGCCGTCACGGGTGGCGAAGAAGACCTGCTGGCCGAGGAAGTCCCACTTCGCCGGGTGGGTCTCCAGCGCCTTCAGCAGCCACGCTTCCTGCGTGGCACCCAGGATGCCGCGCGACGTCGACCGCATGTCCGTGCACGCCGGCCCCGCCGAACCGGACGGGTCAGGCACCTGCGCGCTGCGGTACTGACGGGTGTCGAGCATGTGGAACCGCGCGAGGTTGCCCCACGTGAACTGGCGGTACAGGCGGATCGACGCGCCGCTCGGCTTGGCGGTCGACCGGATCGGCATGTTCTCGTAGAACGCCTGGAAACCGGCGGCCTTGCGCGTGTCCGTCGCCGGGCTGGTGGTGCCGTTCCAGTTGTTCATCACCTCGTGGTCGTCGAAGACCACGAGCCACGGCGCCATCGCGTGCGCCTTCTGCAGATCGGCGTCGGTCTTGTGCTGGGCGTGCCGCGCGCGGTACTGGGCCAGGGTCGTGACGTCCTCGGTGAAAGCCAGCCTGCGCGGGTTCAGCTCGGCGGCGGCGCGGCCGGACTTCCGCTCGTACATGTAGTCGCCCAGGAACAGTACCAGTTCCGGGTTGTCGGCGAGCATGCCCTTGTACGAGTGGTACCAGCCCTCCTCCCAATGCTGGCAGGAGGAGAAGCAGTACTTCAGCTGGTTCACCGCGGCACCGGCGGCGGGAGCGGTCCTGGTCCGGCCGACCGGCGAGATGTAGCCACTGGTCTTGAACCGGTAGAAGTATTCACGTCCCGGCTCGAGTCCGACCGGTTCGATGTGCACGCTGTGCCCGGAGGCGCGGGCCGCGGTCGCGGTGCCCCGCTGCGCGATCGAGGAGAACGCCTGGTCGTTCGCGATCTCCCAGTCCACTGTGTACGAAGCGTCCGGCATCCCGCCGAAACCGTCGGGGTTCAGCGGGGCGGGCGCGAGCCGCGTCCACAGCACGACGCTGTCCGGCAGCGGGTCACCCGAGGCGACACCGAGCTGGAACGGGTCGTGGATGGCGGGCGCCGCCGCCAGCGTTCTCGCGTTCGCCCACGAAGGCACCGTCGACGACAACGCCGCCGCCGAAACCGCCGCGGCACCGCCGAGGAGTACCGCGCGCCGATTCACCTGGCCCATGAAAATTCAACCTTTCGAAGTGGGGAAGAAGAGGGAGGGATTTCACGCGGCGTAATCGGTGATGCCGCCACTACAGGCTTCGAGCGTCGGATTGGCGGCGGCGTTGGCGACGCAGACCTTGTAATAGACCCACGAGCCCTTCGCGACCGGCACGGCCTTGTCGACGTGGGTGCCGTTGCCGCCGGAGGCCCAGACGTAGAACGGGCCGGCGCCGCCCTTCAGCCAGTAGGCGACCACGGCGGACTTGCCGTCGGCGTCCTTGTCGTAGACGAGGAAATGCGCGTCCGACGAACGGAACTGCCCCTCACCCGCGCAGACGCCGGTGGAGCATTCGGCGCTACCGGAACCGACTCCGCAGTCGGGCGCGATCCGCTGGTCCGAGCCGGTGTAGACGTAGCTGTCGGAGATGTAGCCGCCCAGCGCGGGAACGTAGTCCCACAACGTCGTCGTGCCCAGCGGGCCGGCGACCGAGGTCCCGGTCGTCTGGCAGTCGATGGTCACCGTGGCGCCGTTGGCCACCGTGCGCACCGCGGTCGAGGAGGTGCTGGGGGCGCGGCGGACGTTCAGCGGATCACCCGCCGTCTTCACCGTCCCGGTGGCCGCGGCCATCGCGGGAGTGGCTCCGGCGAGGCCCAAGGCGCCCGCCGTCACCAGCACGAGAAAGAAACCGGCGAGCCGCCGGACACTTGAACGCTTCATGACCGCAGGGTCGACCGGCGTCGTACACATCACGTACAAACGCCGACCCGGTGTCTGCACATGCATGCGAATGGATCTAGCCAACCATGGCGGGACGGCAATATTATCGGCGGATATGGGGCTCCTGCCGTATTGGCGGTTTAGGTGACTATTCTCGGGTTTCGCGTTCTCGGTCCGCTCGAAGTGGCGGTGGACGGGCAGGTGGTGCCGCTCGGCGGCCCCAAACCACGTCTGCTGCTGGCCGCTCTCCTGCTCCAGCCCAACGTCGTCGTCTCCACCGAACTGCTGATCGAGGTCCTGTGGCCGTCGTCGGCGCCCCGGTCGGCGGCCGCGAACATCCGTACCTACGTCCATTCACTCCGCAAACGCCTCGCCGACCACGACCCCGCGCTCGGGGAACGCATCGGGAGCCGGGCGTCCGGCTACATCCTCAAGGCCACGCCGGAGGAGATCGACCACATCCGGTTCGGCGAATTGGCCGCCCGCGCGCAGGACGCGCTCGGCCGGGGTGACGCCGGAGCCGCTCTCGACCTGCTGGATCAAGCCGAAGCCCTGTGGCGCGGGGAAGTACTCGAGGGTCTCCCCCACGACCACGGCTGGGGCGCGACCGTGGCGCGGCTGTCGGAACTGCGGCTGGCGGTGCAGGAACAACGGCTGCGGGCGAGGATCGAACTCGGCCGGACCGACGGGGCCGTCGCCGAACTGCGCGGCCTGGTCACCGAGCATCCCCTGCGCGAGGAGCTCTGGCAGCAGCTGATCCTCGCGCTGCGGGCCGACGGCCGCACGGCCGACGCGATCGAGGCCTACGAAACGGCCGAGAAGGTGCTGGCCGAGGAGCTCGGCACCGAGCCGGGCCCGCGGCTGAGGGAGCTGCGGGCCTCGCTGGTGATCACGCCGTCCGCGACCCAGGACGCGGTGTCCGCCGCCCTCACCCGGCCGATGGCGCCGGTCTGCCAGCTGCCGCTGGACCTGCCGGACTTCACCGGCCGCGACGACGTGGTCGGCGAGCTCGTCGGCCTCTTCCGTGAACGCCGCGAGCAGGGAAAGCCGGCGATCGCGGTGCTTTCGGGGGCGCCGGGGATCGGCAAATCCTCCGTCGCGATCCGGGTGGCGCACGCGGTCCGCGACGATTTCCCGGACGGTCAGCTGCACGTCGACCTCGCCGGGACGTCGTCCTCGCCCCGGCCCCCGATGACCGTGCTCGCCGAACTGCTCCGCGCGCTGGGCGTCCCGGACGCGGGGCTGCCGCGCGATCTCCCCGAACGCGCGGCACTGCTGCGGTCCCGGCTGTCGACCATGCGGATGTGCGTGGTCCTCGACGACGCCGGCAGCGCGGCGCAGGTCCGGCCGCTGCTGCCCGGCGCGGGTTCGTGCGCGGTGCTGATCACCAGCCGGATCCGGATGCCGGATCTGGCCGGGGCCACCCCGGTCGACATCGAGCTCCTTCCCGAAGCCGAGGCCGCGGCGCTGCTCGAAGGCATCGTCGGCGCCGAGCGGGTCGCCGCGGAACCGGAATGCGCGGCCGCGATCCTGCGCCACTGCGGGTATCTGCCGCTGGCGATCCGGGTCGCCGGGGCGAAGCTGACGCACCGGCCGGGCTGGACGTTGCGCGTGCTGGCGGACCGGCTGCGGGACGAAAGACGAAGATTGGACGAACTCCGCGTCGGCGATCTCGCCGTCCGGGCGAGTGTCACCCTCAGCTACGACCTGCTGCCCATGTCGGCGGCGACCGCGTTCCGCGGCCTCGGCGGCCTCGGTTCGGTGCAGTTCCCCGGCTGGGTGGTGGCGGCCCTGCTCCGCCGCGAGCACGGCGACGACGTCCTCGACGTGCTGGTGGACGCCCATCTGGTCGAACTCGGCGGCTCGGACACCACCGGCGAGCCCCGGTACCGCCTGCACGACCTGTTGCGGTGTTACGCGCTCGAACTCCGCGCGCAGGACGTGCCGTCGAAGGCGCACGACGCCACGAAACGGGTGCTGGAGGGCTATCTCGCGCTCGCGGTCGAGGCCGCGGACCGGCTGCCGATCCACTTCTTCGGCCTGTACCGGGACGACACCGCGGCCCAGCCCGCCCTCCCACGGGGGACCGGACGGCTGATCGAGGATCCGGCCGCGTGGTTCGCCGCCGAGCGGCACACCTGTGTCGCCGCCGTCTCGCTGGCCGCCGACCTCGGCTTCGATGCGCTGGCCTGGCGGCTAGCCGCCGCGCTGGCGCCGTATTTCGACCAGCGCGGCCACCAGGACGACTGGCTGCACACGCACGCCGTCGCACTGGCCGCCGCCCGGCGCTCCGGCGAGGTCCGCGGCGAGGCGATCATCCAGCGCAACCTCGGGCAGATCCAGCTGTACCAGGACAGCTACGCCGAAGCCCTGGTCGCGTTCGAGCAGTCGCAACTGCTGTTCGACAAGGTCGGCGACGCGCAGGGCGCGGCGATCGCGCTGGCCGGGCTCGGCACCGTGCTGCGGATCAAGGGCGAGGACACCGTCGCGCTGGAGCACTGTCACGCGGCGCTCGACCAGTTCTCGGCGGCAGGCGATCCGCACGGCGAGGCCCTCGCGCGGATCGCGATCGGCGCGGTGTGGCTGGCGCGGCGCCGGTTCGACGAAGCGGAACGCTGGTTCACCGAGGCGCTCGAGCAGTCCGCCCGGATCGGGGACCGGCATCGGGAGGCACACGCGTTGAAGCGGCTCGCGATGCTCCGGCAGCACCAGGGCGACCTCGCGGGCGCGCGGGAGTGGGTCGACCGCGCCATCGCCCTCTTCAACGAACTCGGCGACGACCACTGCGTCGGCTACGCGAACCAGAATCTCGGTGAGCTGTACCTGCACAGCGGCGACCTGGCGCACGCGCAACTGCTGCTGGTCAATTCGCTGAGCGTGCACCGGCGCAACGGGGACCGCCGGTCCGAGGCCGAGGTGTCGCAGTTGCTCGGGGAACTGCACGAGGCGCTGAGCCAGCCCGAGCGGTCGCGGACGTATTCGGAACGCGCGCTGGCGTTGTGGCGGGAACTCTCCGCCCGGCCGCAGGAATCCGCGCTCGCTTCGCGCCTTCAGGAGTCGGCCGAAGCGTCCTACAACGACTCGGCGAGCGCCTGACCTTTTCGCCTTTCGGCACCTGATCGCGCTGTTCACGCACCGCGATCAGGTGCCGACTTGCGTTTGTATCGATCGTGTACAGGCCCCGGCGAAGCTCCCTTCGTAGCAACCGAGAGTGCTCGAAGGGAGACCGGAATGGTCCGGACCGTGAAGGCCCGCCGGGTGATGGCGGCCGTGCTGGCCATGGGGGCGGTCACCGCGCTCGCCGCCAGCCCCGCGAACGCCGCGCCCGAAGGAAGCTGGCGCGCCGACCTGTCCACTGTGGACGGCGATGACGTCAACGTCCGCAGCGACGGCGGTGTGCTCAGCCTGGAAAACGCCGCCTGGCACAGAAAACCCGACTCCATCGGCAGCCAGGGCTACCTGCTGCTGGCCGAGCAGAAGCTCGCGAAGCCGGTCAACCGCGTCACCGCCCAGGTGACCGCCGACGCGCCGAAGGGCACCGAGGTCGAGGTCGACGTCCGCGGCAAGCTCAACTCGCAGGACTGGACGGAGTGGACGCCCGCCGACGGGGGCACCCAGCTGTCCGCTTCGGTCTCCACGGTCCAGGTCCGCGTCGGACTGCGCACGGTGAACGACGGCGTGACCGCGAAGGTCAGCGACGTCACCCTCCTGGGTGAGCTCGCCCCGCAGGTCAACGCGATCGGCGCGGCCGCGGCCCCGCTGACGTACAAGGTCTACGGCACCCGCGAAGGCCTCGTCGGCGGCACCACCGCCAACGGGCACGTGATCAAGTCCCGCGACCACTTCGTCGCGCTCCCCTCGGGCCGCGGTCTGGCGCCGAAGAACACTGGCAACTACACCGTCCGCATCTGCCGCACCGACAACAGCCGCTGCGAATACGCGCCGGTGTGGGACGTCGGCCCGTGGAACACCAAGGACGACTACTGGAACCCGTCGGCCACCCGCCAGATGTGGAAGAACCTGCCGCAGGGCAAGCCCGAGGCGCAGGCCGCGTACCAGGACGGCTACAACGGCGGCAAGGACGAGTTCGGCCGCAAGGTGGCCAACCCGGCGGGCATCGACCTCGCGGACGGCACCTTCTGGGACGGCCTGAAGATGACGGACAACGGCTGGGTCAACGTCTCCTACCTGTGGACCGGCTCCGGCCCGACCGGCGTCGTCAGCACGGCCGGCGACCCGATGAACGTCCGCGCGTCGGCGAGCACCTCGGCGGCGATCAAGGGCCTCGCGGCGAACTACGCGAAGGTCAACATCGAATGCTACGTCGAGGGCGAGACCGTCACCGGCAAGTTCGGCACCAGCAACATCTGGGACCGGATCGGCCCGGGACACTACATCTCCGACACCTACCTGCAGACCGGATCGGACCTGCCGGTGGCACCCAAGTGCTGACGCACTCCTGATCGCGAAGGCCCGGCGTACCCCATAACGCCGGGCCTTCGCCCTTTTGTCCGCCCTTTCCGCCGCTCGTGCGGACCTGGGGCCGGGGCGTGCGCCATCGAGACTTGCGGTAGCCACGACCTGAGGGGGTCCCCATGAATCCGCCCGAAACGACCACGTTGCGCGAGAAGCTCTCCGGCACGGTGATCACCGCCGCCGATCCCGGTTACGACACCGCCCGCGCCGTGTGGAACGGCGACATCGACCGGCGCCCGGCGGTGGTCGCCGAATGCGCCACGCGCGAAGACGTCGTCGCCGCACTGGCCTTCGGCCGCGAAAAGGGCCTCGAAATCACGGTGCGCGGCGGCGGGCACAGTTTCAGCGGCTCCGCCGTGGCCGACGACGGCCTGGTGATCGACCTCGGCGGGCTGCGCCGGATCACCGTCGATCCCGGCGCCCGCACCGCGGTGGTCGGAGGCGGCGCCGTCTGGGCCGACGTCGACGAAACGACGCAGCGGTACGGGCTCGCGACGGTGGGCGGCACGGTGAGCGACACCGGCGTCGGCGGGCTCACCCTCGGAGGCGGCTTCGGCTGGCTGACGGCGAAACACGGGCTCACGATCGACAATCTGCTTTCGGCGGAGGTCGTGACGGCCGACGGCCGGATCCTGCGGGCGTCGGAGGCGGAGCATCCGGATCTGTTCTGGGCCTTGCGTGGTGGTGGCGGGAACTTCGGCGTGGTCACGGAATTCGAGTTCCGGCTGCACCGGGTCGGCCTCGCCGAGGTCGGGCTGTTCTTCTGGACGCTGGACGACGCGCCCGAAGCACTCCGCTTCGCGAAGGACGTGATCGCGACGCTGCCGCCGGGCACCGGTTCCATGCTCGTCGGGATCACCGCGCCGCCCGCGCCGTTCGTCCCGCCGGAGCATCACCTCGCGCCGGGGCTCGCGCTGGTCGTCGCCGGCTTCGACGGCCCCGAGCGGCACGCCCGGATCGTCGAGCGGATCCGGGAGGGGCTGCCCGCGGCGTTCGAACTCGTCACCCCGATGCCGTACGCGGAGCTGCAGAAACTACTCGACCCGACCGCGCCACGGGGCATCCTCGCCTACGAGAAGTCGCTTTACGTCTCCTCACTGTCCGAAAAGGTCATCGACGTGATCGCCGCGCGCCTGCCGGACAAGGCGTCGCCGACGACCGTGCTGCCGATCGTGCCGTTGCAGGACACGTTCTCGACGGTGCCCGACGACGCGACGGCGTTCGGCGGGCCGCGCACACCCGGGTTCGTCATCGGCCTCGCAGCGACCGCTCCGACACCGGAACTCCTGGCCACCGACCGCGCCTGGGCGCGGGCGCTCTGGGAAGAACTCCTGCCGCATTCCAACAACTACGGCGGTTATCTGAACTTCATGAACGAATACGACGAAGACCGCGTGCGCACGGCGTTCGGCGCGGAGAAATACGCCCGGCTGGCCGCCATCAAGGCGGTGTACGACCCGGACAACGTGTTCCATCACAACGCGAACATCCGTCCCGCTGAGTGACGCATTTATTCACAACCATGAACGCTCTTCACAAGCCCGTAATCGCCGTGCGAAACTCCCGTGACGCATTTCCCACTGACGATTGGCGGGCATGGTGAGCGTTTCCCGGCGAACCCTCCTGACCACCGCCGCCGGGGCCGCCGTCGCGGCGACGACGACGATCACCCCGGCCGCCAGTGCGGCCGGGGAACTGAGGACTTTCCGCCGAACGGCCGATTACGCGGTGACCAAACTGCGCGCCGTCGCCCCCGGCGTGACGGCCTTTCCGGAGATCACCCGATTCGAGAAATGGACCTATTCACAGAACGGCGGCTGGATCGGCGGATTCTGGCCGGGCACATTGTGGCTCGCCTCGATCTACAGTGGTGATGCGCGATTCCGCACGCTCGCCATGGCGTCGGCGGAAAAGCTCGCGCCGCGTCAATACGAGACACGGGATCACGACCTCGGATTCCTCTTCTATCCGTCGTGGGTGACCGGCTGGCGGCTGACCGGCGACGAGAAGTGGCGCACCGGCGCGCTCAACGCCGCCGCGTCGCTCATCCAGCGCTACAACGAAAAGGGGCGGTTCATCCGGGCGTGGGGCGCGCTCGGCACTCCGGGCAACGCGGGCCGGGTCATCGTCGACACGATGATGAACCTGGACCTGCTGACCTTCGCGAGCAAGCAGACCGGCGACCGGAAGTACCTCGACATCGCCGTCTCGCACGCGAAGACCACCGAACGGGTCTTCGTGCGCCCGGACGGCTCGACACCGCACGTGTTCGACTTCGATCCGGACACCGGCGCCGAGATCGGGCCGAACACCGTGCAGGGCTACAGCCCGACGTCGTGCTGGTCGCGCGGCCAGGCCTGGGGGATCTACGGGTTCACCACGATGTACCGGCGCTCCGGGGACCCGCTGTTCCTGCGGACCGCACAACGCATGGCCGACTTCGCGCTGCGCGCGCTGACTCCGGACCACGTGCCGGTGTGGGACTACCTCGCCCCGCAGGCGCCGTACGACATCAAGGACTCCTCCGCCGGAGCCGTGATGGCGTGCGGACTGCTCGATCTGGCGAAGGTGGCGAACCGGCCGCAGTACCGCGAAGCGGCGATCCGGATCCTCACCGCGCTGTGCGACACGTGCCTGACCGTGAAATCCACGCGGGCCGAGGCGATCATGGCGCGGGGCACGCGCAACCGGCGGGCCGAGGACGGTGTCGAGGTTTCGTTGCCGTACGGCGACTACTACCTGCTGGAGGGGATTCTGCGGGTGCTGATGCCGCGGGAGATCGACCGGGCCATCGATCTGTCGAGCGTCTGATCCTGGAGTTTCCGCGGCTGCGCATGACCAGTGGTGCAGCCGCGAAGCCCCCGACGGCCGGCTCAGTGACCACCGTGGTGCGCGTGGACCTTCGCGTGCCCCAGCCCCCGCCCGATCATCCACTTGTTCACCGGCACCGTCAGCACGAACGCGACGGCCAGCGAGAACGCCAGCGCACCCCAGAACAGCAGGCTCCCGAGCCCGGCGTCCATGGCGCCCGGCACCACCAGCATGACCGCGTTGTCGACGATCTCCATGACCGCGATCGACACGGTGTCCGCGGCCAGCGCCACCTTGAGCGCGGCGCCGAACGGCAGCCCCGACTTCAGCACGCCGCGCATGGTCAGCGCGTAGCCGAAGACGAAGGCGAGCGCCACCGCGAGGACGATCGTCGCCAGGTTGCCGAAGCCGAGTGCCGTACCGATGACCATGCCGAGGATCTCACCGATCGCACAGCCGGTGAGGCAGTGCAGGGTCGCCGATACCGCCATCGACCAGCTTGCTCCATGCCGTGCGTCATCCATGCCGCAGACCATACCCCCGGCCCGTATGTAATGCGCGATGAGCCGTCGCTCACCGTCACCCCCGTAGGCCGACTGGGTAATCGTCCCAGGTCGATGAACTCACTTCCGTAACCCTTTGCGCTCATCCGGTTGACCGGGGTAACCAGGAGCCCTAGTTTCGCCGGAGGTCTCCACCGCGCGTAGACCGATCGGCTGGTTCAGATGGTTCCGTGACTATGGGGTGGAGATGCGAGGGCCGACGAAGACGCTCGTCGTTGCCACTGTGCTCGCTTTGGGCATGGTGTTCGGGCTGGCGGGCTGTGACGGCGAAGAACCGGCGGGCATGGCGGCCAAGCCGATCCGGATCGCGTTCGTGCCGAAGGTCGCCGGCATCCCGTACTTCGAGGCGATGAACACCGGCGGGCAGGCCGCGGCCAAGCAGCTCGGTGTCGAATGGAGCTCGACCGGTCCGGCGACGGTGGACCCCGCGGCGCAGGTCTCGATCGTCCGCGGGCTCGTCGACCAGCAGGTGGACGTCATCGCGATCGCGCCGAACGACCCCAGGGCGATCGCGCCCGCGATCACCGACGCGCGGGCCAAGGGCGTCCACGTGATCACTTCGGACACCGACGCGCCCGGCACCGATCGCGAGCTCTTCGTCAATCAGGCGACCCCGGAAGGCATCGGCAAGGCGCTCACCGACGCGCTGATGAAGAAGATGGGGAACGCGGGCAAGTACGCGATCGTCTCCTGTGGCGAGACGGCCGAGAACCTCAACGCGTGGATCGCCGTTCAGCGCGCCTATACGGCTACCGCGTATCCCCATGCCCAGCTCGTCGAGACGGTCTACGCCGGCGAGGACAAGGACAACGCCACCGCGCTCGCCAAACAGCTGATGACCAAGTACCCGGACCTCACCGGCCTGGTCGGCGAATGCACGACGTCCGCGCCCGGCGTCGCCGAAGCGGTCCGCTCGCAGCAGAAGATCGGCCGCGTCTTCACCGTCGGCGTCGGGACACCGCAGGCGATCAAGCCGTACCTGCTGGACGGTTCCGCGTCGCTTTCGGTGCTGTGGAACGTCGAATCGCTCGGCTACCTCACCGCATGGGCGGGCAAGCAGATCGCCGAGGGCAAACGGCCCGGCCCGTCGAACAAGGTCAACCTCGAACTCCCCGCGATCAAGTACGAGGAAGACACGAAGACCCTGCTGCTGGGCGACCCGCTCCTGATCACGCGCGAGAACGTGGACCAGTTCAAGTACTGACTCACCGGGCCCGCCGGACGGCACCGGCCGCCGCGCCACCGCCGAGGATCAGGACCAGCGCGGTCAATCCCCAGCGCCGTTTCTCCTTCGTACGGGCGTGCGGGTCGACCTCCTCCGCCGTTTCCTTCCGTTCCCTGGGCGCCACCGAACGAGCGGGCCTCGGCGCGGAAACCGGCGGCTGCGGCATCACCTGAGGAGCGGACGTGGGCGCCGGGCTCGACGACGGCGTAGGGCTCGGTGAAGAAGACGGACTGGGCGACGGCGGCGAGGAACTGGAAGTAGGCGTGGGGGAAGGAGAAGACGTCGGCGTAGGTGCCGGCGTCGGCTTCGGAGGCTCGGGTTTGGGTGGTTCAGGTTTGGGCGGTTCAGGCTTGGGCGGCTCGGGCGCGGTGAGGCAGCCCGCGGCGTCCGAACCCGCCAGCGGTGGTCCTGAAAGCACCACGCTCACCTGCCCGCTCCGGTCCAGCCGGTAGAGCACGCTGCGCCCGCCGATCCGGTTCGCCGTGGCGTACAGGGCACCGTCGCGACCGAGCACGACCGAGCCGTAGACGTCGGCGGGCGGGAAACGCGCGTCTTCGGCCTCACGGACCTTGCCGGTTTCCGGGTCGATGGTGATCACGGCGCCCTTTCCGCGCCAGGTGGTGGAAACCCCGTACAGCAATCCGTTGTGGTACGCGAAATCGTTGACGTCGTGGGCGAGCGTGATCGGCCGCAGGAACACCGTCCGGATCACCCGCAGATACCGCTCCCCCGGCGTCAGGTCCACTGTGTACAGTGTGCCGTTCCTGAGCAGGTACCAGGAATTCCCGCCGATCGCGCCGGCGGTCACCCCCGCGACGGGGCTCCACAGCGGCAGCCGGTTCCCGGCACGGGTGATCGGGCCGAGGTCCTGGGTCTTCCCCTCCCGGTCGATCGTCACCGCGTGCGCGCCCCGGCTGAGTCCTTCGGCGACGCCGAAGACCAGATTCCGTGTCGCGGAGTAGCCGAGCGCGTTGAGCCGGTAGCCCGGCTCGGTCACCCGTGACGTCGTACCCGAGCCGACGTCGAGCCAGCGCAGCTTCGACTTCCCGTACGACCCGGTCTCCGCCTGCACTACCAGGCAGGACTCGGCGGCTCGCGCGGCCATCGGCGCCAGCAGCGCCGACGCCCCCACCAGCCCGGCGACGGCCACCGTCGCCGCCCCCCGGGTCACCCGGTCCACTGTGCTCACCGGCTCAAGAGATCCTCGCCAGCGCGGCGGTGAACGCGTCCGGCGGGATCCGCACCCCACCCCCGAACGGGTTCTGCAGCTGGTAGATCGCGAACAGCAGCAACGTGACCGTGCCGGCCAGGGTGGACACGATCACCAGATGCGCGGCCAGCCGGGTACCGCCGAACAGGTTGGGCAGCAGTGCCGAGATCAGGCTGCCGAGAATGAGCGCGAACCACACGACGCCGCCGACCCGGCCGCCCACGACCGCGTTGAGCCGCTCCTGCCGGGCCTCGTAGACCTGCCAGAGCTGTGTGTTCGCCTCGGTCTTGCGCTCGCGGAGCCAGTCGTCGTCCGTCGGGGCCTTGTCCACCGCCTTGCGCAACCGGTCGAGCAGCGTCCAGCCGGTGTCCGGAAGGGTCGTCTCGCCCCCGGCCATCAGCGGCCATTCCTTCTGCTCGACCGTGGTCATGTACTCGGTGCTCAGCTTCCGCACCTCGTCCTTGACCTCGGTCCCCAGCGAGTCGGCGGCCCAGACGGCGGCGACCAGGCTGTCCGCTTCGTGGTACGAGCCCTCGCGCGCCGCGCTCGCGGAGTCGAAGAGGGAGATCAGGATGAACGCGACCAGGACGGCGTGCAGCCCGCCGACGATGGTGAACACCTGGCCGGCGGCGTCGTTGTTGTCGGGCCGTCCTTCGTCCCAGCCGAATTTGCGGACGAGGTAGCCGACGAGACCCGCGAGGGCCGCCGCGCCGACGACCCAGGCGATGCCGGTCAGGTAAATGCCCATTCGAGTCCTTCCAGGCGGAGACTGCTGAAACTAGTTCACGCTTCGCCGAACGGAAAAGACCGGTTGAATCAATTCATACCTGCGGCGGACCGACACCAGTCGATCATCACCGGCTCGGCCCAATTTCCCACGACTCGAAACCATTTCCGACACGCGCCGGAAAGGCCCGTCACCGGTCGGAGAGCGCGGCTTCACGACCGAGTGAGCGGCCACCACGAGAAGTCACCACCCTCGTCCCGTACCGGCATTTCGCGCGGTGACGGCACCCGATCGGCCGTCCGGCACCGCGCATCCGGCCCAATCCGGCAAACAGGTGAACCTCTCCGTAGACCCGATCGAGTTGTTTGACCCGGCATTACCCCTTGCTATGTTGATTTTGCGCCCACCCCACTCGAATGGGTATCCGCGAATTGCGAAAAATCGCGGCTCACCGGGTCGAATGAAAGGGAGTCCGTTGACGACCATCGAGACCCATACCGGCGCCCGGCCCGCCGGTGAGGTACTGACCTGGAGCCGGAATCTGCTCGATCCGGCACTGCGTGAGGCCGTCGACGGATTGCCCGAATCGATGCGGCTCATCGCCGGCTACCACTTCGGCTGGTGGGACGAACACGGCCGTCCGTCCACTTCGGACAGCGGGAAGGCCTTGCGGCCCGCATTGGCGTTGTTGTCGGCTCAAGCGGTCGGCGGCGACGCCGAGATCGCCGTCCCGGTGGGCGTCGCGGTGGAGATGGTGCACAACTTCTCCCTGCTGCACGACGACGTGATGGACTCCGACACCACACGGCGGCACCGCCCGACGGCCTGGACCGTTTTCGGCACCGGCGCGGCGATCCTCGCCGGGGACGCCTTGCTGTGCCGGGCCTTCGAGGTGCTGGCGCCGTTCGGGCAGACCGCGTTGCGGGTGCTCAGCACCGCCGTGATCGACCTGCTGGAAGGGCAGAGCGCGGATCTGAAATTCGAGGAACGCGGTGACGTCGACACCGCCGAATGCGTGCGCATGGCCGAGGGGAAGACCGGCGCGTTGCTCGGGGCGTCGTGCACGCTCGGGGCGCTGGCCGGAGAAGGGAGGCAGGATCAGATCGACCGGCTGACCGAGTACGGGAGGGCACTCGGGCTGGCGTTCCAGCACATCGACGATCTCCTCGGGATCTGGGGTGATCCGGCGGTGACCGGGAAACCGGTCCACTCGGATCTTTCCAACCGGAAGAAGTCCCTGCCGGTGGTGGCCGCGCTCCACTCGGGGACGGACGCCGGGCGAGAGCTGGATGCCTTGTACCGCAAGGAAAGTCTCGACGCCGCGGAGTTGCCCCACGCGGCGGAGCTGGTGGACCGGGCGGGCGGCCGGACGTGGAGCCAGGAGCAGGCCGACGCGCTCCTGACCGGCGCGCTGCACCATCTCGCCGTCTCGAACCCGGTGCCCCGCCCAGGCGCCGAGCTCGCGGCCCTCGCGAAACTGGTGGTGCGGCGACGTTATTGAAGGCGGGCGCGGTAAGGCAGGGGTGGGCAGGGAAGAGCCCACCCCTGTCCCCTCAGCTCAGCGACCGGGACGGGTCAGGCCCTTGTCCGCGGCGCCACGGCTGAGGACGACCTCGTCGGTGGCCTTGAGCGCTTCCGCGCCGGCGTTCCCGGCCGGTCCCGCGGTCAGGTCGAGCAACCGGATCGGCGGGCCGAGCTGGACCAGCGTCGGAACGTACTCGGCCTTGTCGACCTTCCAGCGTTCGCCGTCCCGTACGAACCGGAACCGCGCCGCGGCGCCCTGTTCGGTTGAGCCCTTCGGCTCCGAATGCCGGGCGACGCTGTTGCCGAGACCGTAGGCGACCCACTTGCCGTTGATCTGCTCGAAGGGCTGCACGACGTGCGCGTGGTGGCCGATGATCAGGTCGATCGAGTCGTCACCGAGGAGTTTCTTCGCCAGCGTGCGCTGTTCGGCGGTCGGGTCGTGCTGGTATTCGGTGCCCCAGTGCAGGCTCGCGAGGACGACCTGGGCGCCCGCCTTCCGCGCGGCCTTGGCCTGGGAGATCACGTCTTCGGCGTCGATCTGGTTGACCAGCCAGGGTTTGCCCGCGGGCACCTTGATCCCGTTGAACCCGTAGGAGAAGGAAATCTGCGCGACCTTGACGCCGTTGACGTCGACGATCAGCGGCTTCTTCGCCTCTTCGGCCGAACGCGCCGAACCGGTGTGCTTGATCCCCGCCTCGTCGAGTTTGTCCAGCGTGCGTGTGGCGCCGTCCACACCTTGGTCGATCGTGTGGTTCGACGCCGTCGAGCAGTTGTCGTACCCGGTGTCCTTGAGCGCGTCGACGATTTCGGGCGGCGCGCTGAAGGACGGGTAGCCGCTGTACGGCCCGCCTTTGGGCGCGAGCGGGGTCTCGAGGTGGCAGATGCCGAGGTCGGCCCCGGAGATCAGCGGCTTGATCCCGGCCAGTAGCGGCCGGTAGTCGATCTTGCCGCCACCGTCCTCCTTCGCCTGCTCGGTCAGCGCGGGGTGGATCAGCACGTCACCGGTGGCGACCACGGTGAACGACCCGTCCGGCGCCTGGCTCGCCTGCGGCGCTTCGGGCGCGGCGGGCGGTTGCCGCTGCTCAGGGGTGCCGCTGCACGCGGCGAGCAGGACGGCGGCGCCGAGGAGGGCGGTGGCTTGACGGAGGCGGGAGCTGAACATCGATTCCCTCGATCGGGTGACAGTCCCCTCCATCCTGCCTTACGCGCGGTCACTGGACAGCGTCACGCCTGGTCGCGCAGTATCGCTGCCATGACCGCGCGCCCCCGGTTCGGCCTGATCGCTTTCGTCGTCGCCGTGTTCTGGCTGACCGCGGCCTGCGGATCTTCGGCCGACCGGACGACGGCGGACGGCACCGCCGGGGCGATCGCGAACGCGATGACCGACGGCGACAATCCCGCGCTACTGGCCTTGACCTGCCCGCGCACGCCGGACAAGCCCGCCGCTCCCGACAAGCTGGTCTCCGGCGAAACACCGGTCACCGTCGGCAGTGTGGATCAGAAGGGACAGGCCGCGATGGTCGTCCTGAACGACCAGCGGAACGAGAAACGCGCATACGGCGCCCTGCTGATCGAAGGCGACGACGGGAATTGGTGCATCTTCGGCTTCCGCAACTGCCCTCGCGAGGTGCAGGTGACCAGCTCGAATTTCGTGACGGTCTGCCGCGGCTGACTCGGCCGGAGGCCGCACACCGTGATCGCTCTTCAATCACGTGAGTTCGCCGCCCAATCACGCGTGTGCGCCGTCTGATCACGCGTGTGCGCCGTCTGATCACGCGTGTGCGCCGTCTGATCACGGGGCCCTCAGGCCAGGCAGTCGCCGGGTTCTCCCCGGCGCAGCGCCGGATCCTCCTGAGTGAAGGTCCGCGCGACCCCAGGCCCGCTGGATCGCGTCTCGAACCGGACGGTCACCCGGCCGTGCCCGGCGCCCTGCACCCAGCCGGTGCCGAACTCGTCGTGCACGACGTCGTCGCCGGGCCGCCAAGTCGACGCGACCACGGGCGCCGGCGCGGGCGCCCGCTCGACCACCGGCACGTCCGGAGCCGGCACGGAAAGCGTGAACAGCGGATCCTGATGCGGTACCGAAAGCCCGGACAACGCGACACCGGCCAGCCGCACCCCGCCGAATTCGGTCGGGTCGATCAGCAGCCGTTCCGCCATCGCGGCGAGCTGGTCGAATTCGTCGGTGGGCGAGGCCATCGTCTCCGAACGCGTCACCGTGCTGAAGTCGGTGTGCCGCAGTTTCACCACCACCGTCCGCGCGACCCGGCCGGCGTTGACGAGCCGCCGGTGCGCGTGCACGGCGAGGTCGCGGACCTCGCGCCGCAGGCTCGGCAGGTCGATCAGGTCCCGGTCGAAGGTCGTCTCCGCGCTGACCTGCTTGAGTTCCGCGCGGTCGGACACCGGCCGGTCGTCGACACCGGTGGCCAGCCGCCGCAGATCCCGCCCGACCACACTGCCCAAAGTGGACACCGCGTCGGCGTCGGAGAGCGCGGTCAGCTGCCCCAGCGTCCGGACGCCGATCGCCCGCAGTTTCCCCTCCGCCACCGGGCCGATCCCCCACAGCACCCTGGTCGGCAGCGGGGCGAGGAAATCGCGTTCGGTGCCCTGGTCGACGACGAGCAGCCCGTCCGGTTTCGCCAGATCCGAAGCGACCTTCGCGACCTGTTTCCCCGACGCCGCCCCGATCGACGCGACCAGGCCGATGTCGGAGCGGATGTGCTCCCGCAGGCGCGCGCCGAACTCCCGCACGTCTTCCGACGACGCGCCGACCAGCGACGGCGGTTCCGCGAAGGCCTCGTCGAGGGAGATCCGTTCCAGCACGGGCGCGTACGTGGCGACGAGGTCGAACACCCGGGTGCTCAGCAGTTCGTACAGTTTGAACCGCGGCGGCAGGATGACCCCGTTCGGCGGCAGCAGCCGCCGGGCCTGCGACATCGGCATCGCCGATTTGATCCCGTGTTCGCGCGCCTGGTAGCTCGCCCCGGCGACCACGCCGCGCGGGCCCGCGCCGCCGACCAGGACCGGACGGTGCGCCAGGGTCGGCCGGGTCAGCTGTTCACAGGAGGCGTAGAACGCGTCCATGTCCAGGTGGATGACCCACCGGTCATGCCCGCCCATCGCCCGGCACCTCGAGAAGACGGTGCAGGGCCTTCGTGTACTCCTCGAACGCGGCCCGGCCGCGGGTGGTCAGCTCGACCAGCGTCACCGGCGTGCGATGTTCGAAGGCCTTGGTGATCCCGACGTAGCCGGCGTCCTCGAGTTTGCGCAGATGCGTCGACAGGTTGCCCGGCGTCATGTCCAGCAGTTGCTGCAACCGCGGGAAGGTGATGCTGTCCCCCGGCCCCAGGCTCGACAGGGCCACCGTGACCCGCAGCCGCGCCTGCGCGTGGATCACCGGATCGAGCTGGGGCAGCCCGTCGTCGGTCATCGCGCCCGTACCAGGAAGACCAGGGACGCCACCAGGAAGCCACCGCCGCCCGCGACGCTCAGCACGAGGAAGTTGTACGGTCCCCCGGCCAGCACGCTCGCCGCGCCGCACGCGATGATCCACACGCCGAGGCCGTACTGCAGTTTGCTCTGCCACAGCATTCCGCCGGCGAGGTACATCAGGCCGGTCAGCATGAGCGCGGTCCCGGACCACAGCAACGGGATCAGGTCGGCGTCGATGCCCAGCCGGATCAGCGCGGTGTTCACCACCGTCAGCCCGCCGAACGCGATCATCCAGCTCCACCCGTACATCGCGCCGACGAGCCGGGACGGGCCGTGCACGCCGCGGCTCGAACGGATGCCGTAGATCGCCGAGTACGTCATGGCCCCGGCGAAACCGACGACGGTGAGCACGGCGGCGACCCACAGCGGCATCAGGGCGGTCGGCGGGGCGGAGACGTAGATCAGCCCGAAGCCGAACAGCCACACCAGACCCCAGACGCCGAGCAGCACGGCCGGATTCGGCCCGATCTCGCGCCGGGTCCGCTCGGCCTGCGTGGCGATGAGCGCGAGCGACTCCTCGGGCGTCATCGGCCGCTCGTCGCCGTCCCGTTCATCCTCCACCACTTGGGAAAACTAACACGGGTTCACAGCCTCGCCGTGTCGAGCCGGAACCTCGCCATCACCACGAGCGCGGGCACCACCAGCCACGCCGCGAGCACTCCGGCGGCGGTCAGCAGGCCCGAACCGCCGAGCACCGGCGCGCGGCCGATCTCGCCGAGCCAGTACGTCGGCATGAGGTGCCCGGCGGTGTTCATCCAGCCGGGCAGGACCTGCAGCGGGATCCACAATCCGCCGAACATGCCCAGCGGCAGCATCAGCGCGCCGGTCACGGCCTGGACGGTGTCGCCCTTGCCGAACAGGCCGATCATCAGGCCCAGTACGGCGAAGGGCAGCGTCCCGAGCCACAGCGTGCCGAAGATCGTGAGCCACTGGCCGGTTTCGAGCCGGATGCCGCGGATCATCCCGGCCGCGAAGATCACCAGCAGGACGGGCAAGGCGACGAACAATCCGGCCGCCACCTTGACCATCAGGTAGCCGGGCGCCCGCAACGGGGTCAGCCGCAGGGTGCGCTGCCAGCCGTCGGTGCGTTCGGTGGCGACGCGGGTGCCGGTGAACAGCGCGGCGGTCATGGCGCCGTACGCGGCCATGTTCACCATGGTCACGGTCGCGGTCGAGATGCCAGGGGCGATCTCGCGGGCGCCGAAGATGCCGCCGAACAACAGGAACATCGCCAGCGGCATACCGATGGTGAACAACGCGAACTGCGGGCTGCGCACGATGCGCTTGATCTCCAGCGCGAGGTAGGCCGGGTTCATCTCAAGGCTCCTTCAGCCTCATCGGCGGTCAGCGCGATGAAGGCTTCTTCCAGTCCCACAGCGGTGATTTCGATGTTCGCGGCGAGCGGGAACTCGCGCAGCAGGCCGCGGATGGCGGCGTCGGAGTCGGCACAGTTCAGTTCCGCGTGCCCCGCGCGCAACACGGCTCGCGAGACCCCGGGCAGCGCGGCGAGCGCGGCTTGGGTGGCGTCCGGGACGACGGCGCGCAGCACCCGCCCGGCGACCGCGGCCCGCACGTCGCCGACGGGACCGTCCGCGACGACCCGGCCGTGCCGCATGAGCACGACGCGGTCGGCGTAATCCTCGGCCTCGGCGAGGTAATGCGTCGCGAAGAGGACGGTGCGGCCCGTCCCGGTGAACTCGCGCATCGACGCCCAGAACCGGCGCCGCCCGTCGACGTCCATGGCCGCGGTGGGTTCGTCGAGCACCAGCAGATCCGGATCGCCGACCAGTGCGAGCGCGAACCGGACCCGCTGCTGCTCGCCGCCGGAGAGCTTGCCGCAGCGGCGGTTCGCGTACTCGGTGACGCCCGCCCGCTTGAGCACCTCGCGGACCGGCAGCGGATTCCGGTGCAGCGACGCGAACAGGCCGACGAGTTCGGCGACCGTGGCGTCCCGCAGCAGCGTCCCGTTCTGCGCCATCGCGCCGACCATCCCCCGGTCCATCGCCTCGGCCGCGCTGAGCCCGGCGACCCGGATCTGGCCGGAGTCCGGCCTGCTCAGCCCCAGCAGCATGTCGATGGTGGTCGACTTGCCCGCGCCGTTCGGCCCGAGCAGCGCCACCACCTCCCCTGGCGCGACCCGCACACTGACGTCTTCGACGGCCAGGACGTCACCGAAGCGCTTGACCAGCCCTTCGAGGCTGAACGCGTCCGCCATGACTCTCCCCCTTCGAGCACTCTGAACCACAAAGCTCACATGCACTTTGTAACACAAAGTCCCCTGACTCGGAAAGCTTGGAGCGCGTGAAGGCCCCCTTCCCTCGGCTGAGCCGAGGGAAGGGGGCCTTCACGCGCATCCTTTAGGCGGGCACCCGAGAGGTGGCGGCCTGAGGAACCGAAGCGGGTGCCGGAGGCGGCACCGGGAGCGGCAGCGGCGCGCATTCGACGTCGGCCGTGCGCCCCGGCTTGCGGTCGGGCAGCGCCCCGGTCGCCAGGTAATCGGCGATCCGGTTGTCGACGCAAGCGTTTCCGCGCGGGGTGATGGCGTGGCTCGTGCCGCCCGGCTCACCGATCAGGCGAGCGCCCGGGAACCGGCTGCGCACCTCGAGGCTGCCCTCGTACGGCGTCGCCGCGTCGAGCGTCTCGCCGATCATCAGCACGCTCGGCACCTTCGAGCCGTCGACCTTGACCGGCTTGGCGGGTTTCGCCGGCCAGAACAGGCAGGGCGCGTTGAACCAGGCGTTCTGCCAGGTGAAGTACGGCGCCTTCTCGTACGTCCGCCAGTTGTCGCGCTTCCACTGCTGCCAGCTCGGCGGCCACTTCACGTCCGTGCACTGGACGGCGAGGTAGACGGCGTACCCGTTGTCGTCGCCGCGACCGCCGAAGGCCTCGAACAGGCCCTTCATCGTCTGCCAGTCGCCGTTGTTGACGAACTTCGCGAGCGCGTCACCGAGCAGCGTCCACCGCAGCTGGTAGTACGACGCCTGCTGGAAGACGTCGAGGAGTTCGTCCGGCCCGATGAAACCGCCGGCCGGGACGGCGGCCACCTTCTTCAGTTGTTCATTGAAGACCTGCTTCACCGCGGCCTGCGTCTTGCCGAGGTGATAGACGCCGTCGTGCTGCGCGACCCAGCCGAACCAGATGTTGAGGTTGACGTCGAAGGCCACGTCCTGGTTGAGGTTCGCCTGGTACCAGACGTTGCGGGGGTCCACAGTGGAATCGAGGACCATCCGCCGGACGTGCTGCGGGAACAGCGTCCCGTAGACCTGGCCGAGGTAGGTGCCGTAGGAGTACCCGTAGAAGTTCAGCTGCTCCACGCGGAGCGCCTTGCGGATACTTTCCATGTCCTTGACCGTGTCGGTCGTCTTGATGTTCTCCAGCAGCGCGCGGCTGTTCTTCTCCGCGCACGCGTCGGCGTAGGACTTCGAGCGCTGCAGCCAGGTCTTCTCCAGCTGCCGCGTGGTCGGCACGTAGTTCGGCCGGTTGTAGTCCATGTAGTCGGGGATGCACGAAAGCGCGGGCTTGCTGGAGCCGACGCCGCGCGGGTCGAAGCCCACCCAGTCGTAGGCGTCACCGGCGCGGTTCGGCACGCGGGTGCCGCGGGTGGCGAGCAGCAGCCCGGAGCCACCCGGACCGCCGGGGTTGGTGAGCATGACGCCCTGATACTGCGCGTCGGGCGTCTTGTGCTTGACGCGGCTGAGCGCGAGCTGGATCTTCTCGCCGCGCGGCCTCGAATAGTCCAGCGGAACGGACAGGTAACCGCATTCGGCGCCGGCGTTGATCAACGTCGGGTCGGTGCAGGCTCCCCAGGTGATCGTCTCGACGGGCTGTGCCGCCTCCGCCGCGCCGGCGGGCGCGGTCACCGCGACCGAGGCGAGCGTGGCCGCGGCCAGCGCGGTGATGAGAACACGTCTCAAGGTTTCTCCCTTTCCCTCCAAAGGTGAAAGCCCCGAAACCCTATCCACGTCCGTGACCTGCGGAACCCTTCCGGCGAAGGTCCCTACCAACGGCGGGTCCCGATCGCGGCAAACCGGGCAACCGGTTAATCGGTTGGGATGCTTCGCCGACCTCGCTAGGCTGTCGATCATGATCTACTTCATCCGCCTGCGCACCGCCTGAGACGGCGTGACCGCAGGGCCGCCCGCGATCGGGAGGCCCCTTTTTCTGCGCGCCGTCTGACGTCCCTCCACGGATTCAGACAGGACATCATGCAGAACCAGCACATCGCCATGATCGGCTCCACCGCGCCGAGTCATATCTATCCCTCGCTGGCGATCATCCGTGAGCTGGTCGCTCGCGGGCACCGGGTCAGCTACGCCGTGGGCGAGCCGCTCACCGGGCTGATCGAGCCGACCGGGGCCGAGGTCGTCGCGCACCCGTCGATCCTCCCGCTCGGCGACCAGTCGGCGTGGCCGGAGGATCCGGCGTCGCAGATGCGGGTCTTCCTCGACGAGGGTATCCAGGCGATGCCGGTGCTCACCGATTTCTACGACGAGAACCGCCCGGACCTGCTGCTGTACGACATCGGCGGGCTTCCGGCGCCGCTGCTGGCCAGGCGGTACGGCGTGCCGGCGGTGCAGCTTTCCCCGACGTACGTCGCCTGGGAAGGCTACGAGGAGGACATGGGCGAGATCGTCACCGCGATCCGGACCTCACCGTCCGGAAAGGACTATTTCGCCACGTTCACCCGCTGGCTGAACGAAAACGGCATCGAGGCCGACGCCTGGGACTGGATCTCCCATCCGCCCCAGGTGCTCGCGCTGCTGCCGAGGGCGATGCAGCCGAACGTCGAACGGGTGCCGTCGACGGTCCGGTTCGTCGGCCCGGCGCTGGACCCGGAACGCCTCGCCGACCGGAGCTGGACCCCGCCGTCGAACGGCCGGAAAGTCCTCCTGATGTCGCTCGGCACGGCGTTCACCGACCAGCTCGACCTGTTCCGTGCCTGCGTGGACGGGTTCCGCGACTCGGACTGGCACGTGGTCATCTCGATCGGCCAGACCGATCCGGCCGCGCTCGGGCCGCTGCCGGAGCACATCGAGGTCCATCGGTTCGTGCCGCAGCTCGCGGTGCTGGAGGCCGCGTCGGCGTTCATCACGCACGCCGGTATGGGCGGCAGCACGGAATCGCTGTGGTACGGCGTGCCGACCGTCGCGATCCCGCTGGCCACCGACGGCTTCGGCAACGCGGCGAAACTGGCCGAACTCGGCGTCGGTGAGCAGCTGCCTGCCGACGAGGTGACGGCCTCGACGCTGCGGGCCGCTGTCGAGCGGGTCGCCGGGTCGGCCTCGGTGGCCGCGCGCCTGGCCGAGGTGCGGGCCGAGACGCGCGGGAACGGCGGGATCGACCGGGCCGCCGACGCGGTGGAGTCCTTCCTCGCGTAGCTCCCCAGTGCTATGAACGGTCCGTTCCTTGCAAATTTTGCAAGGAACGGACCGTTCATAGCACGCGCGTCAGGTGCCCCGGATCTCGTTCAGGTAGTTGTAGATCGTGTACCGCGTGACGTCGAGTTCCCCGGCGAGGTGGTCCACCGAGTCCTTGATGAGGAAGAAGCCCGCCTCGTCCAGTTCCCGGACCACGGCCGCCTTGTGCCGTTTCTTCATCAGGTCCACCGGGATCCCGGCCTTCGCCACCGCACGCCCGACCAGGAACCGCTGCAGGCTGTCGACGTCGGGCGGGAACGTCTCGGGCTCGTGCCCATTGGCCTTCGGCGCGCCGTCGGACAGCCGGTTGACGCACAGGCAGCCGATCGCGACCCCGTCGGCATCGCGCAGGAACAACGTCGACGAGCGGATCGCGCGCCCGTCGGGGCCGTGGGTCTCGTAGTTCGTCAGGTCCTGCGTGGTGCCGCGGCGGACGAGCCCGAGCAGCAGATCCGTCATCGGCCCGCCGACCGTCCGGCCGGTGAGGTCGCCCGCGATGGCGACGATCGAATCCGGCAGCCTGCTCAGATCGTGCAGCAGGACCTCGTTGCCCGGCCCCAGCATCGCCGCGAGCGCGTGCACCGCCGGGACGAGCGCGGTGAGCAGATCGCCGGACGCCGCCGACGCGATGACGGGCGTCTCGAAGACCCGGGCCGGTTTCTTCAGCCGGTCCAACGCCGAACGCACCTGTTCCGCCGCGCTCGCCGGAGTGGACGCGTGCGGCGACAGCCGGACGTGTTCCGGCCGCACGGTCGCCGCGATCCCGGCGTTCGCCAGCGCGGACCCCACCTGTTCGGCCGCGTGCCCCGGCAGGGTGAAGGCGAGGATCCCGGCCCGTCGCTCGACGGCCGAAACCACCTCGCCACCAACGGCTTTCACGACGTCTTCGAGTTCGCCGACCCGTTCGGCGATCCGCCCGGCGATGGCGCCGACACCCGCTTCCTCGACCAGTTCCAGCGCGGCCGCGAACGCCCCCGAGGTGATCGGGCTCAGGTTCGAGATCGACCACGCGGCCGCGGTGTCGTCGGCCGGGTGGATCTCGTCGTCGAACAGGCCGGGATCGCGGGCACCGGTCCAGCCGGAAAGGATCGGCTCCATCCGCTCCAGCGCGCGGTCGGACAGCACGGCGAAACCGGTGCCCCAGCCCGCCCGCAGCCACTTCTGCCCGCCGACGACGAGCACGTCCGCGACCTCCCACGGCGCCTCGGCCACCCCGAAGCCCTGGATCCCGTCCACCACGAGCAGCCGGTCCCCCACCGCCTCCCGGATCGCCGCCAGATCGGCGCGGTACCCGGTGCGGAAGTCGACCGCGCTCACGCTCACCAGCGACGTCTCCGGGGTCAGCGCCGCCTTGACCGCGTCCGCGGTGACGTTGCCCAGCGGCAGCCGCCGCACGGTCAGCCGGCCCGCCTGTTCCGCGCGCGCCCACGGGTAGGTGTTGGCCGGGAACTCCGCCGCCGACACCAGCGCCTCGCCGCCCGGCGCGTTGAACGCGGCCTGGAACAAGCCGAGACTGGTGTGCGGCAACAGCACCGTGTGGTCGGTGTCGCTGCCGGAAAGCCGCGCCGCGGCGGCCTTGGCCCTGGTCTCCTGCCGCATCAGGTCGTCCACTGTGGACGGACCAGCCTTGGTCGAGGCGTCGAGCAGGCTCGCCGTCGTGTCGAGCACGGCGTGCGAGGGCGGGCCGAACCGGGCGAAGTCGAGGTACCCGGCGGGCTCGCCGAACTGCAGCAGGTACCGCGGCGAGATCCGCGTCATGCGAGGACCCTGGCCAGGAACTGCTTGGTCCGCTCGTGCTTCGGGGCGCTCAGGATCTCCCCCGGCGGCCCGGTCTCGACGACCGTGCCGTCGGCCATGAACACCACCTCGTCCGCGGCCTCGGCCGCGAACCCCATTTCGTGCGTCACCACGACCATCGTCATCCCCTCCGCGGCCAACGTACCCATCACCGCCAGCACCTCGCCGACGAGTTCCGGATCCAGCGCCGACGTCGGCTCGTCGAACAGCATCAGCTTCGGTTTCATCGCGAGCGACCGGGCGATCGCGACCCGCTGCTGCTGCCCGCCGGAAAGCTGCGCCGGGTACGCGTCGGCGCGATGCGCGAGACCGACCCGGTCGAGCAGATCGAGCGCCTGCTCCCTGGCTTCCTCCATGGGGACGCCGAGCACCCGCACCGGCCCCTCGACGACGTTCTGCAGCGCCGTCCGGTGGCCGAACAGGTTGAACCGCTGGAACACCATGCCGATGTCGCGCCGCTGCCGGGCGACCTCGCGTTCCTTCAGCTCGTACAGCTTGCCGTCACGCAGCCGGAACCCGATCGGCTCGCCGTCGACCCAGACCTGCCCGGCGTCGATCGTCTCCAGATGGTTGACACAGCGCAGGAAGGTGCTCTTTCCTGCGCCGGACGGGCCGAGCAGGCATACGACCTGTCCTTTGTGGACTTCGAGGTCGATGCCGCCCAGCACCTCGGTGTGGCCGTAGCTTTTGCGGACGCCGACGGCCTTGAGCAGTGGCTCAGACACGTTCACTCCTCACCAGTGGCGCGGTGCGCAGGGCCTTGGCGGCGCGGGAGAACGGGCTCCGCGACCGGTCTTCGGAGTCGAAGGCGCGCTCCAGGTAGTGCTGCCCCACCCCGGCGACGGTCACCACGACCATGTACCAGACGGCGGCGGCCAGCAGGGTCTCCATCACCAGCAGGTTGTTGGACGAGATGTTGTTGGCGGCGTGGATCAGCTCGGTCACGCCGATCACCGACGCCATCGACGTGCCCTTGAGCATGTTGATGAAGTCGTTGCCGGTCGGCGGGATGATCACCCGCATCGCCTGCGGCAGCACCACGCGGCGCAGCGTCGCGCCCGGCGACATCCCGATCGACTTCGCCGCCTCGGTCTGTCCACTGTCGACACTGTTCAGCCCGGCGCGGACGATCTCCGCCATGTACGCGCTTTCGTTGAGCGCCAAGCCGAGCAGCGCGGCGGTGAACGCGGTGATCAGCACGTTGGTCTGCTCGTGCAGCAGATAACCGCCGAACGGCAGCGGGATCGAGATGAACTCGAAGACCAGCGCCAGGTTGTACCAGATCAGGATCTGCAGCAGCACCGGAAGCCCGCGGAACAGCCAGATGTAGCCCGCCGCGAACCAGCGCGCCACCGGATTCGCCGACCGGCGCATCAACGCGATCACGATCCCGATGACGATCGCCGAACCCTGCGCGATCACCGCGAGCAGCACGGTGTTGAGCAGACCGACCGCCATCACGCGGTACCACAGGAACTCCGGGACCGAATCCCACTGGATCTGCGCGTTGCCGAGCGCGATCCCGAGCAGGATCAGCAGCGTCAGGATGATCGCGCCGCTGACCCACCGGCCCCAGTGTTTGCGCCGGACGATCGGCAGCGGCTCAACTTCCGCCATTGAGCTTCGCCTCCTTGACCGCGCCTTGCTCGACGCCCCAGGCCTGGAGGATCTTGCCGTAGCCGCCGTCGGCGATCAGCAATTGCAGTGCCTTCTGGATCGACTCGGCGAGCGGCTTGTTCTCCTTGTTGACTCCGATCCCGTACGGACCGCCGTTGATCGGCTCGCCGGGGACGACCTCGAAGAACTTGCCCTCGCCCGCGGTCCGCGAGATGTAGACCGCACTGGGCAGGTCGTTGAGGATGGCGGCGACCCGGCCGGTGCGGAGCTGGTTCTGGTTCTGGGTGTCGGAATCGGTCGCGGTGACGGTCAACGCGGGCTTGCCCGCCTGCGTGCATTTGCCGTTCTGCTCTTCGGCGAACTTCTGGTGGCTCGTCCCCTGAACCACCGCGACGTTCTTGCCGCACAACGTGTCCGGCCCCGAGATCTGGTCGGGGTTGCCCTTGCGGACCATGATCGTGATGCCGGACGAGAAGTAGTCGACGAAATCGATCTGCGCCTGACGGGTCTTCGTGTCGTTCATCGCGGCCATCGTGAGGTCGACGCGGCCGGACTGGAGGCTCGTGATCAGCGAACCGAACGCCATGTCCTGGTGGTGCACGGTGACGCCCAGTTTCTTGCCGATGGCCTTGGCGAGGTCGACCTCGTAGCCGATCGGGGTCTTGCCGTCGGCGGCGTAGAAGTTGTTCGGCGCGGACTGCAGGTTCGACGCCAGGTGCAGCATCCCCGCCTGCGCGTACTTCGCGGGCAGGGTGCCGGCGACGGCGGCGTCCTTCTGGACGGACTCGATCAGCGCGGTCGTGTCCGGGATCGCGGCGGGCGCTCCCGGGGCCGCCGGTTCCTGGCCGCCGGCGCCGTCGGGCCCGCCTCCGCAGGCCGCGGTGACGAGCGCGGCCAGGCCGGTGAGCACGGCCAAGCGCCAGGTTCGGTTCAGAGTGAGCGGCGTCGACGGCATGACGGACCTCCACGGTGCCTCGGGTGGTCGCCGACGCTACAACTGGGTGTTGAAGAGGTCAACTGGGTGTTGAAATCTTGTCCTGTCGGATGTCATGAAAGGGTCGTTCAGGACAAAAGATGTCCTGAACGACCCTTTCATGACACTTCAGTAAGCGGTGGTCACCGCCGGATCAGACCGCGACGTAGTTCCCCGAGAGGATGATCAGGACCTGCACGGTGATGCCGGTGCCGTAGTAGTCCTTGGCGTTCGGCGACCAGGTGGTGATCGACGTCCACAGCTTGTCCAGCCAGGCCTGGCTGCCCGGGTCGTTCATCGCCGCGATGGCGAACGACGCGGTGAAGCAGGGGTGCTGCCCGGTCTCACCCGGCAGCTTGGACCCGGACAGGGTGTAGCCGGAGGTGATCTTGGCCGGGTTGCCGCCGGTGTTCTGCTGGATCCAGGTGTTCATCTTCCGCACCTGCCCCTGCGCCGGGCTGCCCGAGACGGTGATCCCGTCGACACCGAGCCGCCACGGGTCACGGCAGGCGTTGTAGCCGTAGTGCGGGTCGTGGTCCTCGAGGAAGCCGTCCGGCGCGGGCTTCGGCGTGGAGTTGGTGTTGACCACGAAGTCCGGGATCAGGCCGGTCTTCGGCGCGTACTGCTGCTGCAGTTGCGTGACCGCCTTCTCCTGCCGGGTGCGGACCTGACCCCAGAAGGAGTCACCAGTGGCCTTCTCGAACGCGCGAAGGTGTCCGGGCATCCAGTCCGAGGAGCGCGAGCTGTTGATGTACTTGCCGCTGTCGGCCCAGTCCGCCAGCCGCATGAACTTGGTGTCGGGGTTGACCTCGCTGCGCTTGATCGCCTTGATGATCCGCAGCGCCTCGGCCTTGTAGTTGACCGAACCCCCGCTGCCCCAGACCTTGTCGGCGAGGAGCAGGCCGTACGCGATCTCGAGGTCGCCGTCGGTCGCCGCGTCACTGCCGTTGACGCTCTTGCAGTTCTCGTCCTGCTCGGCGGCGTGCAGATCCTTGTCGATCACGGACGGGTGCGCCTTCACGAACTTCAGGATGCCGTCGAAGACCGTGCGCGCCTGCGAGTCCTTGCCCGCCATCATGGCCGCGATGGTCATGCCGTAGCCCTGACCCTCGGCCACGAAGGCGTGGTCGGCGTCCGGCGCCTTGACCGCGTACGTGCCCGCGCCACACTTGGTGGTCAGGAAGTTCTTCTTCCAGTAGTCGTAGTACTTGGCGAGCGCCGCGTCCTGCGCCGACTGGGAGACGGACGGGCGCAGAACGCCCGGCAGGTAAGGGGTCCCCTGAGCGGTCGCCGCGGTGGCGGGGGCGGTCTTGGCGATCAGCCCGGCGGTCAGCGCGGCCGCGGCCAGCGCTGTCCGAACGGTCTTTCTCATGGCTCCTCCGGGAAACGTCGTTGGTGGCGGCGGCGCGTTCCGAGAGTGACATCCGGATCGGGCAAAAACAAGAGAGTTAAGAAAGTTTCCTTACTATTACCTCAAATGACGCCTGTATGACCGGTGCCTTAGCGTTGACACCATGAAGATCGACCTGAGCGAACGCGGCGAAGCCTTCCGGGAATTCTGGACCGAGCGGCATCTCGCCACCCTGACCACCGTCCGCCCGGACGGCACCCCGCACGTCGTCGCGGTCGGGGTCACGGTGGACTTCGAGGCCGGGATCGCCCGGGTGATCACGTTCCGCTCGTCCAAGAAGGCGCGCCTGGTCAAGGAAGCGGGCGAAGGCGGCATTCCGGTCGCCGCCTGCCAGATCGACGGGCCCCGGTGGTCCACTTTGGAGGGCCGCGCCGTGCTGCGCGAAGACCCGGAGTCCGTGCGCGACGCGGAGAATCGCTACGCCGCGCGCTACCGGCAGCCGAAGCCGAACCCGGAACGCGTGGTCATCGAGATCACCGTGACGCGAGTGCTCGGCAACGCCTAGCCGGCGAGCACCAGCCGGGTGTATTCGTCCAGGATCTCGCCGAGGTCGGTGAATCCGCCCGCCGAGGCCACCTGCTGGTAGCCCACCAGCATCGCCAGCCCGAGCGAGGTCACGACCTCCGCGCGACGCCGGTCGGGGATCAGCTCGGCCACCACCCTCCCGACCGTCTTGACCCGGGCGTCGTCGACGCGTTTCTGTGCCACGCGAACGGTTTCGTCGTTCGCCGCCCAGGCGCGGATGGCCGCCTCGGCGCGGTGGCGGAGTCCGCGCGTCAGGCTCATCAGCGCGGCGAAATCCGCCTCGGGGCCGCCGGAACCGAAGTCCAGTTCTCGCAGGATCCGCACCTGCCGCTGCGCCCAGAAGTCGAGCAGGGAACCGACGAACCCGGGCCAGCCGCCGAAATGGTGGTAGAAGGATCCGCTGGTGACGCCGAGGCGCCTGCCGAGCGCGCCGACGTTGAGCCCGGCGAACCCGGACTCGGCGAGGATCTCCAGCGCCGCGTCGAAGTACTGCTCGCGGCTGACCGTGGAAGGCATCAGACGGCGCGCTCCCGCCCCTCCCAGTACGGGCGCCGCAGGGTGCGTTTGAGGATCTTGCCGGTCGCGTTGCGCGGCAACGCCTCCACGATCTCGACCGTGCGCGGGCATTTGTAGTGCGCCAGGCGTTCCCGGCAGTACTCGACGAGTTCGGCGGCGTCGACGCGCTCTCCCGGAGCCGGGGCGACCACGGCCTTGACCTGCTCTCCCCAGCGGTCGTCGGGGACCCCGATCACGGCGACCTCGCCGACCGCGGGATGTTCGGCGATGACCCGCTCCACCTCCGGCGAGTAGACGTTCTCGCCACCGGTGATGATCATGTCCTTCACCCGGTCTTCGATGAACACGAAACCGCCGTCGTCGGCCCTGCCGACGTCACCGCTGCGGACCCAGCCGTCGACGATCGTCTCGGCGGTCGCCTCGGGTTTGCCCAGATAGCCCGCCATCGCCTGATCGGTACGGAACCACAGCTCGCCGGGAGTCCCCGGCTCGCAGTCTTCGAGCGTTGCCGGGTCGACGACGCGCATCCCCACCCCGGGCAGCACCGTGCCCGCCGACGCCAGCCGCTCCGGCCGGGCGGGGTCGCGATGCGCGTCCGGGCTGAGCGTCGTCACCACGCCGGACAGCTCGGTCATGCCGTAGACCTGCACGAACCGCGTATCCGGCCAGGCCGCGAGTGCCTTGCGCAGCAACGGGAGCGGCATCGGCGAAGCGCCGTAGCCCAGGTACTTCAACCGCGCGAACGCGGCGACGGCCTGCTCCCCCGCCTGCATGATGCCGGCGACCACCGCGGGCACCAGGAACGCGTGTGTGGCCCCTTCGGCGAGCGCGCCCAGCAAGGACTTGCCGTCGGGCTCGCGCGTCATCGTCGTCGGCTGCCCGTAGTGGAAACCGATGATCGCGTAACAACTCCCGCCGACGTGGAACAGCGGCATCGCGACCAGGTTGCGGTCGCCGTCGCCCATCGGGAACGCGGCCCCGGCGTTGCGGCTGTGCGCCAGCAGGTTCCGGTGGGTCAGGACGGCGCCCTTGGGGAAACCGGTGGTACCGCTGGTGTAGATGATCAGCGCGCCGTCGTGTTCGCCGACGTCGGGTGAGGGTCCGGCAGGTGTCGCGTCTGCCAGGAAGTCCTCGTACTGGTCGTCTTCTCCTCCGACGACGATCACCCGCTCGACCGACGGCAGCCGATCGCACAGGGCCTCGACGGCGGGTAGCAGTTCCGGCCCGGCGAAGACGATCCGCGCGCCACTGTCACCGAGGACGTACGCCAGTTCCTCCGGGGCGAGACGCCAGTTGACGACCGCGTTCGCCGCGCCGAGGGAGGACGCGCCGAAGGTCACCTCCAGGCAGGCGGGCGTGTTCTTGTCGACGAAGGCGACCCGGTCGCCTCTGCCGATTCCGGCGGCCGCGAGCGCGCCGGTGACTCGCCTCGCCCGGTCGTCGAGTTCGGCCCAGGTGAGCCGCCGACCTTGGAAGGAGAGGGCCTCCCGCTCGGGGATCGCCTTCGCCCAGTGCGCGAAAAGTTCACCGAGAAGCCGCACATCCGGACGCGCGTCGTCGGGCATGCCGGACCCCTTTCGCCTGGTCAGAGCCGCCATAGAGTGCTCTATGGTGACTCGGCGACCGGCAGGCGTCAAGCCACGAACAGGCTGAGCAGTCCCTCGACCGAACGCACGATCACCCGGGCGGCGGCACGTTCGGCGTGCGCGGCGTCGGCCCGTTCCGCCTCGTGCCGCCAGCGGACGAGCGCGCTTTCGGCTCCCGCGTGGATCTCGGCCGGATCCGCGTCGGGTTCGAGACCCAGCCGCTCGGTGGGCGCGAGACCCTGCGCGCCGAGCAGCCGGACGGCCTCCTCGGCGATCTCCCCCGACAAGGCCGTGCGCCCACCGCGAATGCCCGCGATGAGCCGCAGCTCCCGGAAGTCGTGCGCGGCCGCGGCGAAACGTTCCACGCGGGCGGCCAGCCGGTCACCGTGCGGAAGGGGCTCCGCGGCCAGAAGGCCTTCCAAGCGCACCACCGCCGTGCGCGCCTTCAACGCGTCGGCCCTCGCGACGAAGCATCCGGCGAGCGTGTCCCTCAAGTCACCGAGACCACTGCGGTGCACGAGTTCCGCCGAGAGTTTGAGCCTGCTGTCGCAGCCCGTGCGGATCAGGGTGATCGCCAGCCGGACCCCGTAGAGCCCGAACCGCGACACCAGGTGCTTCCGCGATTCCGGCGAGACCCGCACCGGGAAGGGATCGTCCACAAAGGAATCGACGGACAGCAGATACCGTTCCAGCTCCGGCCGGGAGATCGACGCCAGTGCGCGCAGCACCTCGAATTCGTCGTCCCGCAACGCTCGTCCCGCGTAGCCCAGCTGTCCGGCGACCGCGATGACCCCTTGGAATCCCGCGCAATCCGGGTCCTCGCGCCAAGCTCGGCGGGCCAGCTGTTTCGCGGTGAGCAAGGCGTCGATCCGGCCCGCGCCGACCTCGTCCGCCCTGCCGAGCACGAGCACCGAGTTCACCGCCGTCTGCCGCGCGAACGCCGAACCGCCCACCTGCCGGGTGCCGGCGAGTTCGTCGGGTTCGAGATGGCGTACCAACCGCACCGTCGCGTCGACGTGTTCGGCGAAGGCCGGAGTGTCGAACAGATCGATCTCGCGCAAGGCCCGCGTCGGCCATTCCGCCAACGCGGACACCAAAGTGGACTTCCCGGTCCCCGGTGTGCCGATGAAGCCGACGCGCAGCGGTTCGTCCAGCCGCTCCAGGCATTCCCGCAGCATCGCCACCGCGTGCGGACGGTCCCGGTAGTGCGCGGCGGCTTCGTTCAGCAGTTCCCGGACATCGAGGGTGGTCACGCCGACAGCTCCCGGATATCACGGGCGGTCGCGCCCAAAGCTCCCGCCTTCCGGTGCAGGGCGGCCAGCCGGTCGATCTCCTTCTTGACCCGCTGGGTACGCCGGTCCCGTTCGGCGGAGCCGGCGATGATCAGTTCCCGTTGGCGCGTCAGCTCTTCCGAGAGCTGGTCGGACAGCGCGGCGAAATGGTCGCGCAGGCGGCGCTGCACCTGACGGACCTCGTCCTTGATCTCCTTGCTGAACCGGATGAACACGTCGTCGACGTGGCGCTGCGCCGCGGCCTTCGCGAGCGCCTGGCGGCGCTGCAACCGCATCCCGCCTTCGTCACGCACGCTCTTGGTGGCGAACGCGACACCGGCACCGAGCGACACCGGGTTGATCAACGGCAGTCCGGCGAGACTGGTGACCAGGCCGAACATCAGCACGCCACCGTAGGAACCGCGCAAACCGGTGAAGAGTTTCTGCCCGATCTTGAACCGCTCGATCTTGGGCGTGCCGACCTCGGGGATCGAGTCCACTCCGGACCCGGTCAGCGGCAGTTCCGGGGCGTGGCCGTAATGCGGCCCGAAGGTCGACGCGACCGCTTGCGCGATCCACTCCGACCGGTCGGACACCCAGTTGTAGTTCGTCTCGACGGCCTCGGCGAGGCTTTCTTCCAGCCAGGTCTGGAAATCCGGCCAGATCTGCACCGGGTCTCCTTCGTCGAAGGTGCGGTCGACATGCCGCACGATCACCCGGGTCCGCTCGCGCAGATCGTATTCCGCGTCGGAGATCAGGTCGGTGATCTCGTCGGACAACATGTTCTGCCAGCGGACGTTCTGCCGCCGCAGCTCCTCGGTGCGGCGTTGTGCCTGGTGCAGCAGGGTGACCTGGTCCACGCCGTTGTCCTGCGAGACGGCGTTCAGCCGGGTCTGCAGCGTCTCGACCAGTTCGACCGCCGCCGCGCGCACACTCACCGCGGCGGCGAGCGCGCGGGTGCGTTCGATCGGGCGCGCGGCCTGTTCTCCCACCCAGTTCAGGAGTTCCGGGAAGCCGGACCGTCCGTTGAGGGCGGCGTCGCCGGCCTTCGCGGCGGCCTGACGCACCGTCGCGGACACGGGGAAGACGTCGGCGACGACTCCGGTCTCCGACAGCGCGGCGCGATTGCGGGCGGCGAGGTCCCGCCAGTCCGGGCTCACGTCGATCTTGGTCAGTGCCAGCACCAAGGCCGGGCACCAGGTCCGGATGTGCCGCGCCAGCGCGAGTTCGGCGGGCTGGAGTTCCTGGGTCGCGTCGGAGACGAGGATCACCGCGTGCGCGTCGGCGAGCACGTCGAGGGTGGCCGCCGTGCGCGGGGACCGGGGATCCCCGATCGCCGGGGTGTCCACCAGCACCAGTCCGGTGCCGAGGAGTTCGCGCGGCAGACCGACTTCGACCCGGCGCAGCGAACCGGGCGGCCGGACCTCGAGTTCCTTGGCGAGGTCGCCGACCGGCACGTTCTCCCTGGCGTGCCCGACCAGGGTGGCGGCGGGATCCGCGGCGTACCCGATCTCCGTGGGCACGGCGGGCGTACTCGCGTCCCCGACCGCGCAGACCGGCGCGTTCAGCAGCGCGTTGAGCAGGTAACCCTTGCCCTGCTTGGGAAAACCGACCACCGCGATCCGGGTGCCCGGTGCCCGCTGGTCCCGTCTGCGCCGGAGTCGTTCGGCCAGGTCGGCGCGACCGTGGGCGGCACAGGCGTCCAAGGTCTCGTTGAGCACGTCGAGCCAGGCGGGGGCTGTCACGGGGATGCAGTGTTCCCTTAACCAAGCGCGGAATCAATGTGGCATGGGCCAACATGCCGTGCGGGCCCCGCGACCTGGTGTGGTCGCGGGGCCCTGGGCACAGATATGAAGAATGTTCGGATCAGCCGATGTGGATGTCGTTGTTCGAACCGATGTCACCGGTGCCGATGTTGACGTCGTTGAGGTTGCCGATGGTGTGGCCGATGTTGTTGCCGACCTCGGAAACCGTGTCGTGGACGTCGCCGACACCGGCGTGGTTCGCGACGTTGGCGACCTCGTTGGCCACGTTGCCGGTCACGTCGCCGTCGTTGTGGGCGATGTTGTTGGCGACGTCACCGTTGCCGTAGTTGTTCGCGATGTCGTGCACCTTGGTGGTGACGTCCGCGACGCCCGTCGTCTGACCGATGACGCTGGTCAGGTCGCCGACCGTGGACAGGAAGTTCGGGGCGTCGCCCGCGACACCGTCGGCGCGCGGCAGGTCGCTGGTCAGGTCGCCGACGGCCGGGACCGAGTCGACGGCGGGCAGACCGGCGGTGTCCACGGCCGGGACGCCGTGGGCCAGGTCGGTCGCGGTGTCGACGGCGCCGGTGGCGATGTCGCCGGCCTGGCCGACGGAAGCGGCGTCGAGGCCACGCGAAAGGTCGTCGGTCAGGCCGAAGCTGCCGACGGTGTTCTGCGCGAGGGCGGTCACGCCGGCGGCGGCGTTCGACACGTCGGTCACGTCGGAGACGGCCGGGACGGCGGGCAGGCCCGGGACGTCGACCGGCAGGTCGCCCACGGCCGGGACGGCCGGCAGGCCACCCAGCTCCGGCAGCTCGGGCAGGCCCGGCACGGCCGGGACACCCGGGAGACCGGCCTCGGGCAGACCCGGCAGGGCACCGGCGCCGGGGACGGCGACCGGCAGGCCGGCGGTCAGCGCGGTGAGCTGGTCGATCGCGCCCTGGACACCGTCGGCGCACTCGCCGTCGGTGCCGTTGACGGCGTTCGTGATGCCGCCGAAGCCGGCCAGGTTGTCGGCGGTGGCGGCGGTGGTTCCGGTGAGGTCGGTGGCGGTGCCGACCGGGACGAAGTCGAGCACCAGCGGGACGACCTCGTGCACGTCGGCGGCGTTGATGTCGCCGAGGCCGGCGTCGGCCAGCACCTGCTGCGGGTCGTTGGCGAACGCCGCGCGGGCCGCGGTGTCGTTCAGCAGGTTCAGCGTGAAGTCGTGCAGGGTCTGGACGGAACCCATGAAAGGACTCTCCTGGGGGTCTAGGTCGGTGGGGCGCGCCCAGCGGCCGGAGGGCACGGCTGAGCGCAGGTCACCGAAGTTAGTGAGCCGGTGCCGATGGGCACATCGGGGATCACTCCTGGTCGTCGCTCACTCAGCCAATAGGGGATCGGTATGACATCGTTAGGGCGTTAGGGGCTTAACCGAGACGCACTCGGTTGGGTTTAATGCCAACCCTCACCCGGATGGGTCAAGCCGTTCAGGTGAGTGGCCCTATTTGGTCCTTAGGGGCTGGTCAAGCGAAGGAGGATGCTCGTTGCCCTACGTCCTCGGCATCGATATCGCCTCGACCCGCACCACCGCCGCCACCTGCGTGAACTCCGGCGACGGCTGGGGCGTGCCCGAGCCGTCGTGGCTCGGCGCGCGCGGCCCGGCGGCGGCGTCGGCGGTGTTCCTCGACGACGACGGCTACCTGCTCACCGGGGACGCCGCGGTCGAGGCGGGCCGGTCCGCGCCCGCCCGGCTGCTCACCGGGTTCCACGAACGGGTCGGCGACGACGTGCCCGTGATCGTCGGCGGCGAACGGTTCCCGGCCGAATCCCTCAGCGCGGTCCTCGTCGACGCGGCGGTGGATCAAGCGGCCGAACGCTTCGGGGAGAAACCGCACCACATCGTGCTCACGCACCCCGTCGGCTGGGGTTCGTTCCGCCGGGACCTGCTGCGCCGGGCGCTGGCCGAGGCCGGATTCCCCCGTGCCGCACTGGTTGCGTCGCCCGTCGCCGCGCTGCACGCGTATCTCGCCCCGCACGGCGATGTCACCGCCGGTGTCTGCGAATTCGGCCCGGACGGCGCGGTCGTCACGATCGCCGCCGCCACCGCCGTCAACGGCTGGCAACCGATCAAAACGCTGGAAGGTGTCGACCCTGCCGAGGCCGTCGGCAAGGTGTTCGAACTCGCGCACGGCGCCGGGGTCACGCCCCAGTCGCTGGCGGGCATCGTGCTCTGCGGCGAGGCACCGCCGGTTCCCGGCCGGACACCGTGCCCCCTCTTCGCGTCGAGCGACCCGGTGCTGACGGTGGCGACCGGCGCGGCCAACATCGCCGCGCGACGTGACCTTCCTCAACCCGGCGGGGCGGGATCGCACGCCGTCGCGACCATCGAGACCACCCTGCTCCCCCGGGTCGACGTGTCCGAAGAGCTCACCGAGCGGCCCGAACGGCCGCCGGTGGACATCACCCCGTTCCCCTTGCCAGAACGCACCGGGGCGGCGAAACTGCTCAGCCGGCGCAAGCCCCTCGTCGCCGGAGCCGCGGTCGTGGTGCTGGCCGCGACCACCCTGCTGCTCACCCTGACCACTCGAGAAGCCACCGCCGACAAGGGTCCCGAAGCCCCTCCCACCACTTCGAGCTCGTGCGCGCCGCCCACCCCCGGTGCCACGCCGTCCACCCCCGAAGGTCGCTGTTGAACGCACTGCTCGACCAGCCCGGCATCATCCATCCGGGTGCCCGGCGCCTGCTCGACGAGGTGACCACCGCCCCGGAAGCCCCGGTGCGGGTCGCCGTCGTCGCCCCCGGCGGGCACGGCAAGACCCATCTGCTCGGCCTGCTCGGACGTCGCTACGCCGACGCCGGTGTCGAGGCACTGCTGATCGACGACGCCAATCAGCTCGACGACGACGAACTCGCGAAGATCAGGGCGCGCACGGAGGAAACGACGGCACCCGTAGTCCTGGCCTTCCGGACTGCGGCACGCACGAAAGCCTTGCGCACCCTCGCCGATTCCTTCGGCAGGTCGGTGTCCTTGGGCGCTTTCGGCGTCGACGACGTCCGGCGGCTCGTCGAGCACGCCGGTGGCGACGCGGCCACCGCGGCGGAGGTCCACGTCAGAACCGGTGGTGTGCCGGGACTCGTGGTGCGCGCGGTCACCGGGCGGCTCGCGGACTTCCGCGGCGAACTGGAGCAGCTGGACGACGACGTGTACCGCTTCCTGATCGCGGCGGAAGCGGGTGCGGGCCGGAATCTCGATCTCCTCGCCGCGCTCCTGAACCGTGATCGCGAAGGTCTGCCCGAGGTCTTCGACAGTGCCAGGGCGACCGGTCTCCTCGGCGAGGACGACGTCCTGCTGCCGATCGCCGCCGAGGCCATCCGGACCTGGGGTTCGCCGGGACGACGGCTGACGGTGCTGCAGCGACTGGTGGAACTCCAGTTGCGGGACGGGCTTCCGGTGCTGGACCTCGCCCGGTCGTTGCTGGGAACGGGAAGTTCGGGCGCGAGCGCGGCGGCGGCCTTCGAAGCGGCCGCCCGCGAGGCGATGCCCGACGACACGAAACTCGCGGCGCGGTTCTACGAGGCCGCGTCCGAGGCCGGTGGGCGCGGCGCGGCGCTCACCGTCGGCTGGGCGCACGCCGCGGCGCTGGCCGGGGACCTCGACACCGCACTGCGGCTCGGGGACGGCATGCTCGGCAGCACCTCGGACACGGACGCCCGGGCCGCGGGCGCCGAAGTGGCCGGGACCGTGCTGGCGCATCGCGGCGAACTGGCGCACAGCGCGGAGCTGTACCAATGGTCCGGGCGGGCCGAATCGAAGGCGTTCGCCGCGATCGCGTTGCTGGGCACCGGAAAACTCGAGGCCGCCCGGGGTGTGCTGGAAACCCCCGAAGTCCCGACGTTGTTCGCCGGAGCCGCCTCGCGAATGGCACGGGCGATCACCGGCTCGGTGTCGGGCTGTGGCGCCGAAACCCTGTCCGCGTTGCTGGGCGCGGCCTCGATGCTGGAATCGGCGGGCGCGCCGGCGCCGCTCCCGGACAGCCCGGCGGCCCTGGCGGCGTTGGTGGGCCTGCATTCCGGCGAACTCGCGCTGGCCGAGTCGGTGTTGAGCCGCGCGGCGAACGGCCGGATCGGCGGCGACCTGCTCGCGAAACGGCACCGGCTGCTGCTCGGCTGGGTCGCGATGACCGCGGGCGACCTCAAGACGGCCGCCGAAGCGTTGATGCCACCGGACGGCCTCGAAGCGCGCGACGAACTCTTCGCCGCCACCCTGCACTTGGGCCTGGCGCGGCGCGCGAGCGATCTTCCCGGCCTGCAACGTTCGTGGGACCGGGCGTATCAGGCTTCGATGCGCCAGCAGCCGGACCTGTATTCGCTGCTGCCACTGGGAGAACTCGCGATCGCGGCCGCACGGGGCGGCGCGAGCGCCAAACTGGCCGGGCAGCTGGAACGGGCACACGCCGTGCTCGACGCGCTCGGCAACCCTCCACTGTGGACAGCCACCCTGCGCTGGCACGAACTGCACGCCGCGATCACCGTCGAGGATCACACGTCGGCGAGAGAACATCTGGCCGCGTTGAACGATTTCGCGCCCTGCGGCCGTTATCCCGCGGCCCTCGCCGCCGCGGCGACCGGCTGGCTCGCGGTCTTGACCGGAAGCTTCGATCCAGAATCGATCACCGCGGCCGCGTCGGAACTGCACGAACTCGGGCTCTGCTGGGACGCCTCCCGGCTGGCCGGGCAGGCGGCGATCCGGACCTCCGACCGCAAAGCGATGGTCCAGCTGCTCGAAGCGGCCCGGCAATTCCAAGGCAGGGCACCGGAACCCGTCCCGGCCACCGGATTGAGCGCCTTGAGCGAACGGGAACTGGAAGTCGCCCGCCTCGTCGCCGGCGGGCTGACGTACAAGCAGGCCGGGAGCGAACTGTTCATCTCGGGGAAGACCGTGGAACACCACATGGCGCGGATCCGGGGGAAACTCGGGGCCGGGGACCGGCGGGAACTGCTGGCGATGCTGCGGGAGTTGCTCGCGGCGGGCGAGGGTTGAGTAGTTGAACGCCTTCTACCACCTGTGCTTCGTCGTCCGAGACATCGGACAGGCGACCGGAGACCTCACCCGCACTCTCGGCGTGACCTGGAGTCCGGTCCGTGCGGGCACCCTCGGGGATTGGGACTACGAAATCGTGTTCTCGACCGGCGGGCCACCGTTCTTCGAGGTGATCCACGGACCCGCCGGAAGTCCGTGGGACGCGACCGAGGGGTCCCGCTTCGACCACATCGGCTACTGGTCCAAGGACGTCGTGACGGACAAACAACGCCTGGCGGACCGAGGCGCGCCGATCGAGTTCGACTCCTGCCCCTACGGTCGCTCCTTCACCTACCACCGGCTCGACAGCATCGGGGCCAGGATCGAACTGGTCGATCTCGCGGTCCAGCCGGGCTTCCGCGACACGTGGGCCAAGGACGCGGCGCCGATGCCACCTCTCGACCTCGACGACCTGTGACGGTCAGCCCAGCACCGTGCCCGAATTCGCGGTGTTTCGGTTGCGCTTACGGGAGAACGCACCCAGGTCGATCTCCAGGCCGGTGCGCGGGGCCCGGAACCGGACAGGCGACGCGTCGTGGTCGGCGCCGTTCTCCGCCTGGCCGATCAGCTCCGTCATCAACTGTCCCACCACCGGCGCGTTCTTGAACTGATTGCCGCTCGTTCCGATCGCGAGGTAGAAACCGTCGAGTTCGGTGCGGTCATAAATCGGAGTCCAATCGTCGGTGACGTCGTAGACGCCCACCACGCCGCGCGCCCGGTTGGGCACCGCCAGTTCGGGCAACCGCCGTGCGGCCCGCGTCACCTGGGCCTCGAAGACCGCGGCCGTCGGGTGGATGTCGACGGTGTCCGGGTCGTCGGTCCACTGCATCGGATCGCACTCCGGTTCCGTTCCGCCCACGAGCAGGCCACCTCCTCCTTCGCCGCGGAAGTAGGTGCCCAGATCCATATCCGCCACCATGGGCCCTCCATAACCCTCCGGGACCGGCACGTGCGCCACCTCCTGCCTCATCGGTCGCACACCGACCGTGAAATCGGAACCCACACTCGCCAACCGATTCACCGCGCCCGACCAGGGACCGGCCGCGTTGACCACGACGGCGCAGGAAACCCGGGTGCCGTCCGCCAGTCGCACCGACCTCACGCGCGCGCCTGACTTCTCCACGCCCGCCACCGTGCTGCGGAAGCGGAATTCCGCCCCGCGTGCCGAGGCCGCGGAAGCGAGGTTCACGGCGGCGAGGCCGGGGTCCGAGACGTAACCGGCGTCCGGGGTGTACACGCCACCGAGCGAGTGTTTCGCGTCCTCCCAGAATTCCTCGTCGTCGAGCCGCTTCGGCGGCCAATAGCGGCCGGCGTCGATACCGGGAACGCGCTCGGCCAAGGTCGCGCTGTCCCATTCCTCGTAGGGAACACCGATCTCGTCGAACAACGGAAGCCACGATGTCCGCGGAGCCGCCTCGACGTCCAGCATGACCAGCCCGCTTTCGCGGAACAGCGCGAGGTCGCCGACATCGTGCCCGAGGTGGCCTGCCCAATCGAGCCAGCCGAAATGCGCCTCCCACGCCGTCGCCACCCCGGCGGTGGTGGAGAAGTTGAACCGGATGATCGCACTCGATGCCGAGGTCGATCCCTGTCCTGGCCCCGCGGCTCGGTCGAGCACGACGACCCGGTACCCCGACCGCGCGAGCTCAAGGGCGATCGACGAACCGATCACCCCCGCTCCGATCACGACCACGTCGGCACTCGGGCGTTTACCGGGCACGGCAGGTCCTGAGGTAGCTGAGGAACGAGGCCTGCAGGCCGGTCACGTGCGTTTCGCGCAGCACCGCGCTGGTGACGGCTTTGCCGCGCGAGGTGAGACGATGCAGAACGGTGGCCGCGTTCTTCGCGAGATTCTGGTAAACGGTCAGGTCTCCGAGAAGCTCCCGGTCGTTGACGGTCAGGTGGAGCTCGGCGGTGGGAAGGCCGTCGCCCAGTTCTTCGAGCATCGCGAAGATCCGGCTGTTTTCGCCGATGACGCCGGGGCTGCCCGCTCCGATGCTCCCGAAAAGCGTACTGCCGCTGAGCCAGGCGTAGAGGCTGAAGAGGCCGCCGTAGGAGTAGCCGAAAAGGCCGTGGCCGCTCGTGGCCGTGCCGTAGTCGCGTTCGATCCGCGGGTGCAGTTCCGCGGTGAGGAAGCTCAGGAACGCGTCGGCGTGGGTATCGCGCAATTCGGCGAGGTAGGCGTCGGATTCCTCGCGGGTCCTCGCGCCCGCCTGGAATCCCATCTCCACGGCATCGACGAGTTCCTTGGCGACGGGTTCGCCGGGCGGCACGAGGTCCCGGTTGCGCAGCCGGTCCCAGTGCTGTGCTTCCTCGCCCGCGTAGCCGACGCTGACTTGGATGTAGGGCTGTATCCGTTGCATGGGGTCCGCCTGGGTGACGATGAGCGGAGCCGTCTGGCCCACGGCGAAGTTGCCGTCGACCACGTACACGGCAGGCGTCGGCGTCGTGGCGGGGTCATAACCCGGTGGTGTGGTGACCCAGACGCCGTAGTCGTGCCCACCACTAGAGCGCGTCTCGAAGTAGTCGGTGTCGGCGAGGCAGCCTTGCCACATGGTGCTCATCGAAGGTCCTTCACGATTCGGCCGGCCTTGAGAACGAGGACGGCGTTGGCGGGATCAGCGAACAGCTCCGGGTCTTCGACCGGGTTGCCGTTCCACAACACGAGGTCTGCCTGCGCGCCGAGAGCGATGACACCGACCTGGCCGGACAGGCCGAGGATCTCGGCGTTGGTCTTGGTGGCCGCCACGAGGGCTTCCATCGGCGTTTCGAGCTTCGCGCGCAGCCTGAGCTCCTCGCCCCGACGGTGCTGCGCCGGACCGATGAGGTCGGAACCCAGCCCGATCCGCACTCCGGCCTCCTTGGCGACGGCGAGCGCCTCGGTCATCCGCTCGCGGACACCCAGCACCCGATCGCGGGTCGATTCGTCGAGACCGGCTCCGGCGGTGTCGTGCAGCAGTTGCTCGACGACGGCGAACGTGGGCACGAGGGCGACCTCGCGACCGGCCATCAGGGTGGCCGTGGCCTCGTCGAGGTCGGTGCCGTGCTCGACGCAGCGCGCCCCGGCCTCGACCGCGTTCCGGATGCCGTCGTTGTTGTGGGCGTGGACCGTCACATAGGTGCCCCGCGCCGCGGCTTCCTGGACGGCGACGGCGATCTCCTCGACGGTGAACTGGGTGTCGGTCAGCCGATCGTGGGCCCCGACCACGCCGCCGGTCACGCAGAGCTTCAGGAAGGAGGCTCCTCGGCGGAAGGCTTCGCGCACGTTGTGCCGCAGCTCGTCCGCGTTGCCCGACATCATGGACAGGGCGCACAGACCCGGAAGGTGATGGCTGCTCCACAGCTCGGTCGGTTCCCACTCGGCCCCGTAGTAGCCGTGTCCACCGATCTGGCATTGAACCGGCCCGCAGGACAGGACGCGGGGTCCTCGGACCTTGCCCTTGGCGATCGTGGTGACGACGCCGCCGTCGATCCCGCCGGTGTCCCGAACGGTGGTGAAGCCTGCATCAAGCGCCGCGCCGGCCGTGGCGAAGATGTCCGCCGCGAGCTCGGCGGCGCTCAGCCGGAACGAGAACTGCGACTGGATCGGGCTCGACAGGCCCAAGTGGACGTGAGCGTCGATCAGGCCGGGCGTCATCGTCAGACCGTCGGCCTCCAGGCGCTCGCCGTGTGCGGCGGAGGCACCGACCTGCGTGATTCGCCCGTCTTCAATGCTGACGGCGACGTCGGCCGGGTCGCGACCCGATCCGTCGACGACCGTCGCGCCGACCACTTGAACACGTCCCACGAGTCGTTCCCTCCGCCGCCGTGACTGCGATCATGTGTAAGCGACGGCGCCGCCGTCTCTTATCCAATGGATAAACTGTGGGAGTGATCCTGTCAAGCAAGGAACGCAAGGGCGACGCACGCGAGCGTCTCCTGGCTCGGCTTCTCGACGCCTTCGATGAGGACCTGCCCGCCCCGGAGGTGTCGCTCCGTGAGATCGCCGCCAGGGCCGGGACCAACCACGCCCACCTGCGCTACCACTTCGGGTCGCTCCCCGGCGTGTTGGCGGCCATGCTCAAGGCGCAGCGCACCCGAGACAACGAGGTGCTTTTCGAGACCGCCCAGCAAGGCACCTTCGACGACTTCGTCGTGGCGATCTGGCGGGCCTACACCAGCCCGGAACAGTTGTCCCGCGTCCGCGGCTTCTTTCACGTCGTCGGCCTGGCCGCGTACGGCCCAGAGGACTTTCGCGAGTTCATCGACTCGCTCGACGACCTGACCAAGATGCTGGCCTCGCTCGCGGAACGCGAAGGGCTCGACGCCGAGGAAGCGCTGACGCTGGCCACCGTCACCATTGCCGCGATGCGTGGCCTGCTCCTGCAGGAGGTCCTGACCCCGGCGGGCCACTCCGAGGCCGCGGTCGCTTTGATCCTGCGCATGCACAAGGGCGGATCCGGTCCACGGACATCCACTGGGCAAGGACAGTGACCGATTTTCCGGCGGACGTGGAGACGCACTACCGACGTCTGGCAGCACAACGGCGCTGGCCGCCGGAGACCGAAGCCGCGTTCCGGGCGAGCGTGGCGAGGTACCGGACGTTGGACGAAAGCTCCGAGCCTCGCCGGTACTACGAGTACGTGGATGACGAAGGCCTGGTCGACGAAGGAGCCCGCTGGCTGTGGGAGGCGATCGTGGTCGACCACGAGACGGTGGCCGTCAAGCAGATCGAGCAGGATTCGTCCGGGGCCGTTCGCCGCTATTGGTGGCGGAACATCGAGGATGACGCCGGCGGACTCACCGACCAGGCACTCGACTCCGGCCTCACACCTGTTTCCCGAGCCACGTTCTACGCGCTGTGGGACAGTGCCACCGGCAAGTGACGCCCTGTGGCCGGGAGCGGGACACACTCCCGGCCACCGATGCGCTTACTCGGGCAGGGTGTCGGTCCATTCGGCGTCGATCCGGGCGCCGGCGGGGTCGGCCACCTTGTGCACCGCCCCGTCCATGGCGACGAAGATCGACGTCCCGTTCACCCGTCCGGTCGCCGGATCGACGACGAGCCGCTCGCCCGTCGGCAGCCTCAAGCCTTGACCGCCCGGCACCGTGCCGAGGTTTTCGACACCTGGATATCCGGCGATCGCGCGCAAGGCCGTGGCCCGGACCCCCGGCGTGGCCGGCAGGGTGGACACCAGTGAGATCAACGACTGGAAGCCGGCTTGTTCCCGGTCGCTCGCGGTGAGCTCACCCGCGCTCGTCCTGGCGTCGCTGCGCTCGAGCGCATCGGCGATCCAAGCCTTCAACTCGCCCGGGTCCGTCGGCAGGGCACGCAACTGCTCGAGGGTCAGATCGACGGCGACCAGTGAGAACGGGGTGGCCGAAAGCGCCTTCAGCGACATGACCTTGCCTCCCGTCTTCGCTCCCCGCATCCACGACTGACCGTCCGGCTTGATCCAGTACTCGTACTCGTCCGCCCCGGTCACCTTCACGTGCCAATACGTGCCGGTCCCTTCAGGGGAACGCTCCGCGGCGGTGGCGGCCGCGAGCAGGACCTCCTGTCCGGTGACCGTTCGCACCGGCGGACCGTCGACCGGTGCGGCAGGCATGGCCGCGATCGCCACGGCGGCAGCGGCCGCCGCCGCGAGCCCGGCCCCCGCGATCAGCCATCCGCTCCTCCGCCCGGAGGCGCGGCCACCGCGGATCCGGTTCTGGAGCCGGTGACGGCTGCGGTCGATCACGTCCTGGGACGGCTCGTCCGGGGTCATCGCGGCGCGCAGGGTCTGCAGGTCATTCATCGAGTGCCTCCGGAGTGAGGATGAGGTTGAGCTTCTTGCGTGCACGGTTGAGCCGGGAACCCACCGTGCCGGAGGAGATACCGAGCGCCGCGGCCACTTCCTCGTACCCGAGCTGGCCGAGCGCCACGAGCAGCAGCACGTCCCGTTCCCCGGCGGACAGCCGCGACAGCGCGTTCGCAAGCCGAGGAAGCAGCAGTCGGGCCGCCACCGACGCGACCACTCTGCTCTCGTGCCCCTCGACCGCCGGCGCGACGCTCACCCGTGCCAGCGCCCGATAGTGGCGAGCCTCCTTGCGGCGGTGCCTGGCCACCAGATTCGTGGCGATGCCGAACAGCCAGACCCGCACCTCACCGCGTTCGGCGTCGAATGTGTGGCGCCGGTCGAACGCGACGAGGAACGTCTCCGCGGCGATGTCCTCCGCGGTCTGTGCGTCCAGCCGTCCGGCCACATACCGGTAGATGGCCGCGAAGTAGCGATCGTGCACTTCGGTGAACAATTCCGGGTCCTGCGGCAACCGGGCGGCCAGGTCGGCGTCGGTCACCTGCTCACCCGTTCCCGCTGTCATATGCCCGCCTCTGACATGTGCTTCCTTCCCGTCGACGGTCGGCTTTCACCACTACTTCGCCGACGGCCGGTTTCTTCTTCCCGCCCGGCGAAGGCTCGTTCGCCTTCCGGGAGGCACATCGTCGAGGTTGTCCAGGACGTAGCCTTACTCCGGCCTCGGCAGCGCCGCCACGCGGCCTGACCGCTCGATGCGGCAATTCCGGTTGTCGTCTCAGCGTCCGGAACGCCATGCTGCGACCATGATCCAGGCACGGATTGGCTCCGGCCACGAATTCCTGCGGCTGACCGCCGATGTCGCCGAGAACGGTCCACCAGAGTCCTTGCTGGCCGAGCTTCGACTTCACGGCTTGTCAGCGTCAGTTCAGGTCGTGCACCACTATGCGACCGGGTTCGCCGATCTCGCGGAGTTCTTCCAGCGGCACGTGGACGACTGGCGTGGATGGGACGGAGTCCGAACCTGGGAGTCGCTCGAAAGGGACCTGAGAATCGACGCGTCCCACCAGTACGGCCACGTGCAGCTACGGGTCACCATCCAGAGGTTTCAACCCGACTGGGGAAACGAAGGCTGGACCGCGACCGGTGATTTGACGATCGAGCCCGGTGAGCAACTGTCGCAGATCGCCCAAGAGGTCAAGGCGCTGGCAACCGGCTCATGACGGTTCCCTTCACCTGGGCTCAGAGCCGACGACCCGTGGCCGCTTCCCACCATTCGGCGTGCCAGGTCTCCTGTTCCGCGACACTCACGATCTGGTCGAGATCCGCATCGGCCAGCGTATCGACGAGGTCGGCTTCCGAAGTCTTTTCGCCAGTGCGCATGACGTAGATCTGCATACCGCCGCCCATGTCCCTGCACATCCCGCTCGGGTACGTGTCGCGGCGGGCGCCTTGAACGGCGATCGCCCAGCCCCCGGGCTCCAGCTGACGACGCAGCCGGACGAGCGACTCGAACATGTCCATGGCGGTGGCCGTAAACCGATCACCGTCGAGGAAGAGCTCGATCCGATAGAGCGGCCTTGGCCCGTCGTAACCGTCGAGCCAGCCCCGCAGCCGCGCTCGGCGCCGATCGCCGGCCCGCGCCACCGACACTTCTCGGTCTTCCAGCAGCCTCGGGTAGTCGCTCACCCTCCCATTCAATCAGCCGCGGCGACGATCGTGTTTCAGTCTGGGCGAACAGCCATGACTGGCCCGTTCACTCTCCGCGCAAATCCGATCACGATCTCAGCCCAATTCGAACGTGAGTTCGACTATGATCATGGGCATGACCACAACTCTCGTTTACAACCCGAAAGCCGCTCGCTTTCTTGACGCCGCGTTCGACGAAGAGCTTTCCCTTCGGCGGACACAGGGACGTCAGGTGCGGGCGTTAGCCGACTTCGCCACTCGTGGCGGGTCCCGAAGATCCGTGACCGAGGAGGTCGCCCTGCGCTTCTCGGTCACCCGCAATCACGCGTTCCTGCTCGTCGAGACTTCCTGCGCCCTGGTCGCCCGCCTGCCGAACACGCTGGCGGCGCTGGAGCGCGGTGATATCGACCTGTACAAGGCTTCCAAGGTCATGCAACTGACACGAGAGGTGTCGGACGAAGTCGCGGCGCAGGTCGATGCCTGGATGGCCAAACGTTTCGCCGATCGTGATCCCGGAGCGATCCGGGGTTCGGTGAGACACGCCGTGCAGAAATTCGATCCCGACGGCTATCGCGAACGAGCCGCCAGGAAACGCGCGTTGCGCCATATCTCGTTGGAACACGACGACGAGACCATGTCCACACTCTCCGGCCATCTTCCCACGGAAGTCGCCAGTTCCATCTACGCCTCGATGAGCCGCGCCGCGCGATCGCGGCGGAACAAGGACAAATCCCGGACGCTCGACCAGCATCGCGCCGATATCTTCGCCGAACGACTGCTGGCCGAGAACGGCCGGGGCAAGCCGCGAGCCCACATCCATGTCTATGTCGACTTCTTGACACTCGTCGGCGCGCGCGACGACCCCGCGACACTGGCGGGGTACGGCCCCATCCCCGACTGGCTGGTCCGCGAAATCGCCTCCGACCCCTCGTCCACCTGGTCCCGGCTGATCACCGACTCCGCCACAGGCCAACTGCTCGAGGCGGGCGGCGACAAGTACCGGTCACCGGCGTCCTTGGCCCGGTTGATCAAGGCGAGGGATCGCGAGTGCACCCAACCGGGCTGCCATCTGCCGGCCGAGGTCTCCGAGATCGACCATATCGTCGCGCGGGCTCGCAACGGAAAGACCAATCACCACAACTGCCATATCCACTGCAAGAACCACAACCTGCTCAAAGAGGAACCCGGGTGGTCGGCCGTGCCCACCGGCGACGGCGGCATGATCATCACCACGCCGAGCGGCCATACCTACGAGACAGCGCCAGAGCCGTTCCACGAACCGCGCACAGGACCCGAGGGCGACGAACCTCAGACCTGAGCACGTAAACGGATGGCGGCGGAGGGTCCCCACAGGACCGTCCGAGGCCTTCGGCACTCGATGACATCAAGCCCTGGTTCCCAATGCCTTCAAGGCCGCCCTGATCACCCGACGGGAAGGATCCTCAAGCATCGACCTCACCGAATCCACCGGAACGGCGTCCAGAATCCGAAGTGCGCCAACGGCTTGCGCCCGCACGCCGACCACAGGGTGGCTCAGCAACGGATACAGCAGCTGCCCGTCTTCTTGCCGCCCCGACTCGGCAAGTCCCGCGATGGCGCCCAAGGAAGGGTTCGCAGCGGAAACGGCCGACCGGTACCAGTCGACAGCGTCGACGCCCGTACGCCGGGCAGCATCCCGTGCGAGCGCACGGATCAGCGTGGAACGGTCGTCCAGCAGACCGGCGATTTCGGTCCAGTGGCCGAAGCGAGCGAGTCCGGTCAGCGCGCTGATCCGCACCTCTCCGTGCCGGCAGGCAGCCAGCTTGCGCAGGATGTCCACGCGACCGGTCCACACGGCCTCGCGGGCGGCGGCCTCACCGGCTCGGGCACGAAGACTCTTGTCGGAATTCGTCAGGGCAACCCGGACCATCTCGTCGAGTTTGAGATCGCCACGCCGGGTTCTGACCTCGAACGCGAACCTCGGCACCGCGGAGGTCACCGAGCACATCAACTGGTCGAGCACCGCCACGGGAGCGTCGTAAGCAGCCGCGTACAACTGTTGCACGCCGAAGCCCCAACGACGACGGCGCCGCAAGTGAAGCATCGTTTCGGCGGCGGGCCGTAAATAAGTCGCCGGATCGTCGTGAAGCAGCCGGACGACACCCATGCGGGCGACATCACGGACCGGAGACGCCCAATCCGTCATGCGCACCAGCAGGAACGGAAGCATCTCCGGACGCGGGCTCGCCAGCATCTTCGTGACCGCGAACTCCCGAACCCGACCGTTACCGTGTGACGCGGCGATCGCCGTCGTCAACGGTCCGGCCCCACGTCCCGTGAGTCGCAGACCGACGTCGTCCAAGGCCCGCTGAGACCTGCAGTACACGTCGAGAGTCGTGACAAGCGCCGGTGTCTCGGTGATCGTCTCGAAGGCGGCCTTGATTTCGGCGGCGTCGCCGGACTTGTCGACGCGCATGAGCGCATCGATGAGTACGCCGAAGCGATGCCCCCTGCTCTCCAGAGTTTCCTGGAGTGCCTCGGCCACGGACTTCCTTCTCTCGAAGATCACCCGGCGATCTTCCCGGATCCGCCGCCCACCGCGCTCATCCTTTTCGCGGGTAGACGCCCGACCACAAGGCGCGTAGGAACAGGAGAATGGCTGAGGAAAGGTCCAGACGAGTTTTCCTGTCCACGTCGGCCGCGCTCTCGGCGGCCGCCCTGTCATCAACGGCCCTGTCATCAACGGCTCTCGCACCGACCGCCGGCGCTGAGGTCCCGGCCAATAACGAAAAGCCCGGCGACCGCCTCACCCCACAACGACCCGACGCCGAACTCCGGGCGATCCTCCGGGAGATAGACGAACACCGCATCGAAGCCACCGTACGTAGACTCGCGGCCTTCGGAACCCGGCACACGTTGTCCTCGCAGACCGACCCTGTCCGGGGGATCGGCGCCGCCCGCGACTGGATCCTTGCGGAGATGACGAAATCCGCGGAGCGGTCAGGCGGCCGGATGACGGTCGAGACACAGTCGTATCTGCAGCAGCCCGCTCCACCCCGGATCCCGGTCGCGACCACCATTACCAACGTCGTCGCCACTCTGCGCGGCTCCACCACTCCGGAACGGGTCTACGTCGTGTCTGGCCACTACGACTCGCGTTGTTCGGATCCGCTCGACGCGACGAAGGACGCGCCGGGCGCCGACGACGACGCCTCCGGAGTGGCCGTCGCGATGGAGCTCGCCCGGGTGCTCGCCACTCGCCGTCCGGCCGCGACCATCGTGTTCGCCGCGGTCGCCGGTGAGGAACAGGGCCTGTTCGGCGCACGGCACATGGCCACGCTGTTCAAGGCGGCCGGCACGAACGTGCAGGCGATGTTCACCAACGACATCGTCGGTTCGAGCCGGGCCGATGACGGCACGCGGGACCCGCGTACGATCCGGTTGTTCGCCGAGGGCGTGCCGACGTCGGAAACCCCCGCGCAGGCGGACATCCGACGCGCGGTCGGCGGGGAGAACGATTCGCCCTCCCGCCAGCTGGCGCGGTTCGTGCGCTCGGTCGCGGAGAACGAAGCGACCGGCATGACCGTACGGGTCATCCACCGGCGCGACCGCTACCTCCGGGGCGGCGACCACATCCCGTTCCTGGAGCAGGGATATCCGGCCGCGCGGTTCACCGAACCGCATGAGGACTACGCCCATCAGCACCAGGACGTCCGGGTGGAGAACGGCAAGCAATTCGGCGATCTGCCCGAATTCTGCGACTTCCCGTTCATCGCCAGGGTCGCGCGGGTGAACGCCGCGACGATGTGGTCGCTGGCGACCGCGCCCGGCACCCCCGAAGACGTCCGGATCCGGACGAACCGGCTGACGAACGAGACGGATCTCGTGTGGCGGCGCGGGACCGACCCGGATCTCGCCGGTTACGAGGTCGTCTGGCGGGAGACGACGGCGGCCGACTGGACGCACGTCGTCAGGGTCGGCGACACGACCGAGGCTAAGGTGGATCTGTCGAAGGACAACGTGTTCTTCGGTGTCCGCGCGGTCGGGAAGAACGGCCACCGCGGTCCGGTCGCGTTTCCGACGCCCTTGAGTTGAGGTCGCTGAGCTGATGCCACGATGACGGTCACCCCCGGCGACCTCGACGCCGCGATCACGAGCGTGGTCGGCGAACTGCGCCAGGCGTCGGGCCGAGACTGGTCGGCGGCGCCAGGCACCGGCGAGCTGAACGCCTGGCGCACGGCCGAACACCTCGGCGACTGCCTCATCTCCTACGCGGGCCTGCTGATCGCGCGGCCGTCGACACCGCGTTTCGTCTGCTTCGAATCCGTCGCCGACCAGGCCGCGACTCCGTCGGAGATGCTGGAGTTCGTCACGGTCGCCGGCGGCATCCTGGGTGCCACGCTCCGCACGGTGGCCCCGGACGTCCGCGCGTACCACCCGAGCGGCCGCGCCGACCTCGAAGGTTTCGCCGGGATGGGCTGTGTCGAAGTCCTCGTCCACGGCGAGGACATGGCCAGAGGTCTCCAAGTCACGCTCAATCCGCCGCGCGACGTCTGTTCGCGCGTGCTCGCGCGGATGTTCCCGGAAGTGGACGTCGCCGGCGTCGATCCCTGGACCGCGTTGCTGTGGGCGACGGACCGCTTGGAGCTACCGGGGCGGCCGTCGCGCGCCGGGTGGCAATGGCGAGGCACCCCACTCGACGATCCACCGTTCAGCGAGACCTGAAGGCCACCACAGCGGCTTGGGCGCCGTCTCGCCATGCCACGGCGGGTTCGTCGACCGGCCCGGCCTGCAAGGCCCGCAGATGCCAGGCGGCGGGCGGATGCCATTCCGCCGAAGACGAATCGCCGAACAGCCGGGCCCGTTCCATCACGGCCGGGCCCAGCACCGGATCCGCCGCGACCTGATCCCACCAAGCGTCCCAGGAGCCGTCGTCGTCAGTCGCGGACGCCACGGCTTCCGTCTCCGGCATGTCGTCCACATTGGCCACGAATCCACCCGCCCGCACCAATCCGACGAGTTCGCCGTACAACGCGGACAACCGGTCCGGCGGCAGGTAGTGCAACGCCATGATCGCCAGTACGGCGTCGTAGCCGCTGTACGGCAGCAAGCCCCTCCAGCCGGGATCACGCAGATCGGCCCGGACCACCTCGACCGAGGACGGCAGTGACGCCCCGGCGATCGCCAGCATCACCGGGTCGAGATCGACCAGCGTGACCTCCGCCTCCGGAAAACGCGCGAGCAGCCGGGAACAGAGCGTGCCCGTGCCGCCACCTACGTCCAGCACCCGCGGCGCCCGGCCGTCACAGCGCGCCGCGATCAGGTCGATCATCCGCTCGATCGCCTGCTCACGCCCTGGCTGATACCTCGCCATGAGGCGTTCCCAGCTGTCGTTCCAGTCCCCAGAAGTCATACCGGTAATGATAATCGATATCACTCCATAAGCACTGCGTCGCGGATCGTCTCCAGGCAGTAGCCGAGGTACGGCCGATCGGCGCAACTTGGCTACTGACGCGTTTGCCGCCACGGAGGCCGGGAACTTTTCCGGTATGTCCAGATGGCGAACCACCAGTAGGAGCAACACCGCCGTGCGCGTCATCACCGGCATCGGCGCGCTGTTCGCTTTCATCGAGCTGCTGTACATGGTGATGGTGCTCGCGGGAGCCAACGCGGGCAACGGCTTCTTCATCTTCATCCAAGCGCTGGCGAGGCCGTTGGCGTTGTTCTGGCCGGGCCTCTTCCCGGTGAGTGACCCGAATCTCGCGGTCATCCTCGACTACGGTCTGGCCGCGGCGTTCTGGGTGATCCTGGCGGGCGTGATCGCCCGTTTCGCGGCCCGCTGACCCCCTGCGGCGGCGATCGGCGTCCCGTTCGGCGACACTGGACGGATGAGCGACGGCAGATGGTTCGACCTGAACCCGCTTCCCGAGCTGTTCGGCCTGGCCGCCGCCGGGCGGGCGCTGCTGCCGAACGTGCCCGTGACCCCGGCCGCGATCCTGAAGACCGTGACCGAGCAGCTGGTCGGCCGGAGGCTCACGGCCAAGGTGGACGGGCACGACGTCGGCCTCACCCTGACCGGGCTCGACTACCAGGCCGACAGCCTGAGCCTGGCCGCCACCGGCCGGGTCGGCGACGTCCGCATCGTCGTCGAGGACGTCGACTGGCCGGAAACCCGACTGGAACGCATCACCGTGCTGGCGTCGAACGTCCGCCTTCGCTCGCTCCCCTCCCCTGCCGCCATCCCCGAGCAGGTGAAGATGGCGATCCGGGTAGCCCCGGAAGTCCTCCAGGCACGTGTGGCCGAGGTCCGGCCGGGCATCATCGTGACCCCCGGCGAGGACGGGCATTTCCACATCCGCTGGGAAAAGCGGCCCCGCTGGGGTCATCTCGCCCTGGAGTCCACTGTGGAGCACGACGCCGTCGTCCTCCGGCCGATGTCCGTCCACATCGGACGCCGCCGGTTCGGCCCGCCGTCCCGGCTCAAACCGATCGTGCTACCGCTACCCGAACTCCCGCAAGGGATCCGGCTCACCGCGGTCGAAGCGCACGACGGTCACCTGGTCCTGCACGCACTGGCCGAGGAATGGCCGGAGAAGCTGTCCACCATCCCGCTCGGCGACCTGCTGGGCTGGGTGACGACGGCCGTGACCACGTTGACCCTGCCGAGACTCGGCGGCCGCTGATCGCTCGCGGCCGCCGAGCCGGACCATCGAGCTAGCTGTGCAACGGGCCCTGCGCGACGCGCACCGCAGGTGCGGCAGGCTTCGCGACAGCCGCGGCGGTTTCCGCCTCCGCGAGGGCGGACGACCGCACGAGACCGGTCTTCTTGCCGCACACCCTCTTCTTCTCGTCCGTGGTCATCTTCTTGCCCACGGTCCTGGTCTGGCCCACGACACCGGGCGCCGGGCCCTCACCGCTGAAGTTCCAGACGTACCACTGGTGGTGGCCCCAGCGGCGCTTGTCGTACCACATGTCGTACGAGCCGTAGCCCACGCGCATCACCGGAGAGCGGTCCAGACCCGCCCAATAGCCCGGATTCACCTCGATCCGGGTCTCGACGTTCTCGCTGGTCTCCCAGCCCCACTCCTGGCCCCACGTGCGCTTGTACGCGACCGTCCACTGGACGAGGAACTCGAAGCCCGCGCTCACGCTGATCTCGTTCGACACCGTGTTCTTCCCGCTGCGGGTGTCCCGCTTGCCGATCACCTGGGTGATCTTGTTGGCGCTGCAGTTGAAGACCGTGTCCACCCGGTTCCACTCGCCGTAGAAGTCCTGGCCGCGCTGGTCGACGTGGGCGTTGCAGGTCTTGGTGGCGCGGCCGCAGTCCTTGAGCAGCTCGGCGCGGGACGGCCCGCGCGAATACACCACGGAGCTGCCCTTGTCGTTCATGTCCGACCCGTAGTTGGCGCTGTCGTTGGCGTACCACTCCTGGGTGGCGCCCTGGTATTCGGCGTGCTCGTACATCGTGATGTAGCAGTTGTAGAAGGTCTTGAACGAGGAGACCTTGTCGTTCATGGAGCCGAGGTAGCCGATGGTCTGGTTCGTCCCCTCGACGCACGGCGATCCGGTGACGGCGACACTGGCGCCGCCGAAGTTCGCGTGTTCGTAGAGCACGCTGATCACTGTCGCGGACGCGCCGACCTCGCCGGCCGAAGCCGCGGCGAGGGACTCGCCCACGCTGTCGAAGCACCGGAAGGCTCCGGTGATCGTGTCGGCGACGCAGTGCTCGTCACGTTCCGCGGCGTTCGCCGGGACGACGCAGGCGAGACACATCGCCACAGCGGCCAGGAAGGCCGCCCCGAGTCTGTACTTGTGCACGTCTGAACTCCCTGGGGAAGACGGATTACCGACCATGATCGGATCGGCGTCACGAGTTCACCACGGGGAAACCGGCTTGCCCATGCAGAACGACCGGCAGACTGTTTTTCGCTTACCACTGAACGGGACTGTCAGGCCGATTCGCCGCGCTCGCGCAGATATCGCGTGTGGTCGGCCTGCTGATGGACGTCACCGGCATAGAAACGTTCCGCTATCCGGTGCGCTTCGGTCTCCAGCAGCTCCAGTTGCGCGAGGAGTTCGTCGGCCGGCCGTTTGGCGGCGAACCACCACGGCAGGTTCAGATAGGTTTCCACCGAAAGCGGCAGATCCGTCCGCGCCAACCGGGTGACGGCGTGCTGGACGTCCGGGTTCTCCGCCCACCGCTCCGGCCGCGAAAGCAGGTCTTCGAGCACTTCGGCGATCCGGCGCACACCGTCCACAGAGGACCCCGGCATCCGCTGTGCCCGCTCGGTCACCTTGCCCACCAACGATTCGAGGTCGGCCCGCAGCTGCCCGGCCTCGGCGACGGCGTCCGGCGAGACCAGCCGGACCCGCTCGGGCGGCGCGAGCAGGGCGAACACCGCGTACAGCCCGGCGACGACCAGCGGCCACAACCCGCCGACGACGCCGGTCAGGTACAGCGCCAGCCCGATCAGCCCGCCGACGCAGCCCGCGAGGTTCTTCGTGGAGCCGAGGTACCCGATCACTGGTACCCGCGGATTTCCTGGAACACCTTGGGCAGCACGTCGCCTCGCGCGTCGAACACGTTGCCACCGGTGCGTTTCGCGACCTCACCGAGTTCGGCGGAGTCGCCTTCGCCGAAGATCACGGTGAACACCGGGATCTGCCGCATCGCCTCCGGCAGCGACGGGAACGTCAGCTGGAAGTCCGAGAACTTGGAGCCGTTCGCGTTCTGCCCGTCGGTCATCAGCACGATCGAATTGAAGCGATCGGGGTCCCGCGCGACCAAAGGCCCCATGATGTCGTACGCGCGCCGGAGGCTGTCGTAGATCGCCGTGCCCCCGTTCGCGTCAAGGCCCTCAGCGAAGCGCTTGATCTTGTCCAGCGCGAGTTGTGGATCGCCTTCCGGGACGGTGAACGTCTCCGGGCTGCCGGGCACGGTGTCGAACGGCAGCATCGTGACCTCCTCGCGGCTGCGGAACCGGCGGTACCGCCCGGTCAGCGAACCGTCGGCACCGGTCAGCCCGATCAGCGCGGCGCGCAGCGACTCGATCCGGTCGCCCGCCATGGAGCCGGAGGTGTCGAGCACGTACAGCGTCCGCGACGGCCGCCGGATCTTGTCGAAGTAGGCGCCCAGCAAAGCGTCGACCGCTTGCTGCGTCGCGGGGAACGGCAGCTCGACGAGGTCCTTCCGCGCGAACTGCTGCCCCAGCTGGACCCCCGGCACGACCGGACGGCGTTGCGTGGTCTCCATGATCTTGCGCTGGGTGTCCGGCGTCCGCAGCCGCTCGGCGAGCTTGCGGTGGGCGTCCCGCGCGTCGGAATTCGCGCTCTGCAACAACGTCAGCGGATAGTCGGCGGTCACGACACCGTCGGAGGGATACACCAGCGTCAGCGGTTCGGGAAGTTTGCCGCTCGCGTTCATCGACAGCAGGACGGACTCGTAGTTGATCAGGCCGTCGACCTTCTTGCCGGGATCCTGGCCGCTCGCCCGTCGTTGGTAGGCCTCGGAAAGCCAGCCCGACGAGCCCGCGGACATCGCCTGCGCGCTGAAGAACTCGGTCAGTTTCGGGGTGACGGAAGCGATCTGCTGCGCGTCGATCGCGTTGCCCGCCCCCGCGAGCGCCGACGCCACGCCGACGAGCGCCGAGAAACCCGAGTTCGACGCGGACGGATCGGTCATGCCGTAGGTGAACGCCTTCTTCCCGGCCTGTTCGGCGATTTCGCCCCAGCCCACCGGCCTGCCGGTCCAGCCGAGCCGTTGCGCCGACGACGCGGACAGCCCGAGCACCACCGGCGAACTCATGATCTTCACCTGCTCGCCCAGCCGTTTCGCGGCCTCCGGAACCGCCGCCGGATACCGGTTCGACGAGAACCAGACGGCGTCGTATTGGCCGTCCGCCTTGCCGTTCGCCAGCGACTCGGTGCCTTCCAGTGTGCCGGTGAACTGGAATTTGACCTGGACGCCGGTCGCCGCCGCCTCCTGCTCCAGCAGCGGCTGCAGGTCGGCAAGTTCGCTGCCCGCGAGCACCCGCAAGGTGCCCGCTTCGGCCTCCCCCAGTCCCGTCCCGCCTTCGCTCGAATCGCAGGAAACCAGTGACAGCGCGCAGATCGCCGCCACCGTGAGCCCAGCCCAGCGTTTCACGATGCCCCCTCGGCCGCCGCCGTCTCGTGAGACCGGCGCAGATGGTCTTCGGCCCGCCGGATCTCCCCGGACAGCGCCTCCACGGTCGCCGCCATCGTCGAGACGGCCCCCGCCTTGAACTCGTCGATCGCGTCGATGCTCCGGTAGATCCGCTCGAACGACTCGCGGATCGTCGCCACCGCCACCGCCGGATCGCTGCCCGCGCGCTGGATCTCGGCGCTGCGCAGTTCCAGCATCTCCGCGTTGGCCCTGATCAGTCCGTCGGTGGTCGCCTGCACGGCCTGGATCTCGTCGAGCACGTCGCGCTGCCCGGCGAGCGCCCCGCTCACCACCAGCGCGACCCGCAACGCCGCGACCGTGGTCGACACCGCCCGCTCGATCCCGCGGATCAGCTCGTCGTTGTTGCGCCGCACCAGATCCAACGCCAGGTACCCCTGCGCGCTGACGGCGAGCTGGGTCAGCAGATCCTGATGCCGCTGCCGGATCGGATGCAACGCGTCCGCCCGCAATGCCTTGGCACGCACGGGGTCGGTGAAGTCGAAGATCCCGGCTTGACGATCGACGGCCGTGTCGACGGCTTCGGCGAACGCGGCCGCTTCCGACAGCTTGCCGAGCGTCGCCCACAAACGTTCTCGCTCACCCTTGAGCGCGGCGTTGTCCCGCCGCAGAAGGTCTTGCCGCGCGCGCAGGTCCAGCACGAGCGCGTTCACCGGCTCGTTGGCCGCGCGATAGCGGTCGAGTGCCTTCTTCGCGCTGCCCGCGACCGGGATGAGCCCCATCAGCTTCCGGCCGGTGATCGGCAGCTTCGCCGGGTCGATCTCCGCCACGGCCCGCCGGAGCCCGGCCAGGCTCACCGTCGCCTGGTGTTGTGGCGACCCGATTTCCGTGAGCGCCCGCGTCGACCGGTCCAGCAGCGCACCGGCGACGGTCGCCGCCGCACGCATGTCGGACTCGCCGACCGCGAGCAGTTCGTCCAGGACGCGCGTGAAGTCGGGCGATCGGACGTCAAGGGCTTCGAGACGCCGGGCGAACCCCTCCGCGCGCTTCGCGATCTCAGCGTGGACCTCCGGCGCCAGGGTGACCAGGCCGGCGGCCCGCTCGGCCGGGATCGCCTCCACCGGTTCGGGTGGAGTGAGCGTGAAATCGTCCATCAGTACTGCTTCTTCACCGCGTCGAGCAGCCGCTCCAGCGTTTCGTACGAGGGCGGCTCGACGGCGTCCACCAGATCTGCGGGCACCGGCGCCTTGGCCGCGGCGACGACGTCGGCGAACAGGCGCGGGTCCCCGGTGCGAAAACCGAAGGTGGCGGCGAGTTTCCCCAGTTCCGGGTCGGTCGCGAGCAGCCTGCCGACCTGGTCGCCGTTCGGCTTCAGCGGCACGAGCGTGTGCTTGGAGTACACCGTCGGCGCCGTGTAGAGCAGGCGCATGTCCGGCCGGATCGAACCGTCGGCGCGTACCAGCCTGTCGACGAACTGCGACTCGTAGATCAGCGCCATGGGCGTCTTGCCCATCCCGGCCGCGAGGTAGTCCTCGAACGGGCCTTCGGTGCTGTTCTGCGTGTAGCCCTGGTCGATGAACAGCTTCGACACCGCGGGCAGCACCTTCGCCTCGGCTTCCGGCGTGCTGACGACGTTGTTCCCGTTGGCGACGAACGAGACGATCGACAGGTACATCGCCGCCGAGTTCGATTCGCGCGGGTCCGTGGTCGTGACCAGTACGTTCTTGCGCGCGGGGAACGCGGTGTTGCCGGGAAGCTGGTCCCAGCGCGTGCCCTTCTGCGCGGCTTCGAGGTACTTCGCGATGTCGAGCACCTGATACTCGCCGGCGCCCTTGCGCACGATCCCGTTGGCGGTCAGGAGGTTCACGATCGGCTCGAAGGTCGCGACGGCCATCGGCGACTGGAACGGCGTGTGCACGCCGGTCACCTGATGGTCGCGCTGGATCCGTTGCGCGGCGGGCGACGAGGACGGGAACGCGAACTCGTACTTCCCGAGGTCCATGCTCGCGATCTGCCGCGAGCCCGCGGTGTCCACTTCGACCTTCAACCCGTGCTTGGCGAACGCGTCCGCCACCCGCTTGTCGGAGAAGAAGGCGAGCTTCTCCGAACCGATGACCCCGCGCACGGTGGTCAGATCCGTGCCCTGCGCGGTGTTCTCGTCACCGTCCCGGCCCCAGACGATCACCGCGGCCACGGCCAGCAGCAGCACCACGGCCAGGCCGATCGACAGACGGCGTTTCACCCGCCCACCCCCTCGTTCACCGGCTCGATCTTTCAGCCCGTTCGACTCTTTTGACGCGCGGACGAGCCATTTCGAAGTGAACGATCGATGAACGGAAGCCGTCGGTAGTTTCTGGCGAAGTGCTGGGGCGTAAGGGAAATCAGATCACGGACTGCTCCGAGACCGGCAGGCATACGGTGAACCGCGTGTCACCCGGCGCCGATTCGACCCGCAGGTCGCCCTGATGCCGTTCGACGACGATCCGCCAGGAGATGTCCAGTCCGAGGCCGGTCCCCTGCCCCACCGGTTTCGTGGTGAAGAACGGCTCGAAGATCCGCTGCCGCACCTCCGCCGGGATACCGGGCCCGGTGTCGCCGATCTCGACGTGCACGTGGTCATCCACCCTGGCCGTCCGCAGGGTCAGCGTGCCCTCTGCTCCCATGGCGCCGAGCGCGTTGTCGATGACGTTCGTCCACACCTGGTTCAGCTCGCCCGCGTACGCCGGGATCCTCGGGATCGTGTGGTCGTACTCCTTCACGACGCGGATCCCGGGCGCGATCTTGCCCGCCAGCATCACGAGGGTCGAGTCGAGGCCTTCGTGGACGTCGATCCACTGGTGCGGGGCGCGGTCCATCTGCGAGTACTGCTTGGCCTTGCCGACCAGCACCGAGATCCGGGTGGTCGAATCCTCGATCTCGCCCATCAGCATCTCGGTCTCGAGCGCGTACGCGAGCCAGCGGACGGCGCCGTCGAGGAAGGTCTCGCCGACCGCGTCGAGCAGCCGGTCGAGATCCGGCACGGTCAGCCCGGCGCGGACGTAGATGTCGGCGAGATCCCAGCCCTGGTCGATGCCGTGGTCGTCGAACCAGTCGCCGATCTCGTCTTCGCGGTCGGCCTGCTGCATCGCGGTCAGCTTCTGCGCCGACGCGACCTGTTTGACCAGCTGTTCCTGGATGTCGAGCAGCTGCTCCAGCAGCGTCGGGTCGACGTTCTTCTTCGCCAGCATCGCGAGCTTGTGCCGCATCCCGGCGACGCGCTCCCGCAGCGACGCCGTCGCGCGGACGGCGGCGGCCGCCGGATTGTTCAGTTCGTGGGTCAGCCCGGCGGACAGCTCGCCGAGCGCCAGCAGCCGCCGCCGCGAACCGATGACGGTGTCGCTGTTGCGCCAGCCGAGGTACATGCCCTCCAGCAGATGCGTCGCCATCGGGAACCAGCGGCGGAACTCGGTGGCGAACTCGGCCGCGGGCAGGGTCAGGAAGGTGAGGTCGCTGACCGCGTGCACCGAAGCGCCGTAGGTGTGTTCGGTCTCCTGGTGCACGAAGAACTGCGTCGCGCCGCAGTACGCGCCGCGCTGGTCGGACCGGATCGTCTCGACCTCGGTGCCGCCGACGAGCCGCGTCATCCGCAGCGCGCCCGACAGCAGGAGGTAGAAGCAGGTGGCCGGTTCGCCCTCGCGCATGACCGTGGTGCCGCCGGTGTACTGCTCCAGCACGGCGTGCTCGTCGATCCAGTCGAGCTGCTCTTCGCTGAGGTGCTCGAAGAGGAACAGCCCGCGCAGTTCTTCCCTGGGCAGAACGCTCATTGCTCCTCCAAGTACCGGTGGACCAGGGTGACCGCCATGGCGCCTTCGCCGACGGCCGACGCGACACGCTTCACCGAGGCGGCCCGCACGTCGCCCGCCACGAACACGCCCGGGATGGACGACTCCAGGTAGTGCGGGTCGCGGTCCAGCGGCCAGCCCGGCGGCGGGCCGCCGTCGGTGAGCAGATCGGGCCCGGTGCGCACGAAACCGTGGTCGTCCCGCTGGATCTCCGTGCCGAGCCAGTCGGTGCGCGGGGCGGCGCCGATGAAGATGAACAGGTGCCCGGTGGGCACGGTCTCGGTCGCGCCGCCGTTCTCGCACAGGGTCAGCCGTTCGAGGTGATCGTCGCCGTGCGCCTCGACCACGGTGGTGCGGGTGCGGACGTGGATGTTCTCGATCCCGGCGATTTGCTCGATCAGGTAATGCGACATCGACGCTTCGAGCGACTGGCCGCGGACGAGGATGGTGACGTCGGCGGCGTGCTTGGAGAAGAACACGGCCGCCTGCCCCGCCGAGTTCGCGCCGCCGACGATGTAGACGTGCTCGCCCTTGCACTCGGGCGCCTCGGTCGCGGCCGAGCCGTAGTAGACGCCGCGGCCGGCGAGCTCGGCGACGCCGGGGGCCTCCAATGCCCGGTAGGTGACGCCGCTGGCCAGCACCACGGAATGCGCGGAGATCTCGGTGCCGTCGCCGAACATGACCACCCGCGCGGAGCCGCGAGCCTCCAGGCCGACGACGTCGCGGGCGGTGAGCACTTCGGCGCCGAACTTGAGTGCCTGCCGCCGCGCGCGGTCGGTGAGCTGCGCGCCGGAGACACCGTCCGGGAAGCCGAGGTAGTTCTCGATGCGGGAGCTGGTGCCCGCCTGCCCACCGGTCGCCTTGCGCTCGACGATGACCGTGCGCAGGCCCTCCGACGCGCCGTACACGGCCGCCCCGAGCCCGGCGGGCCCGCCACCGATCACGATCAGGTCGTAGAAGTCCTGGGTGGGCCGGGTGGAGAGGCCGACGGCGTCGGCGAGTTCCGGCCCCGACGGCTGCCGCAGCACCGTGCCACCCGGGGTGACCAGCACCGGGATGTCGTGCGGCGCCGCGTCCGCCGCCTCGAGGATCCGGCGGCCCTCGTCGTCGTCGACGGAGTACCAGCGGTACGGCACGGCGTTGCGCGCCAGGAAGTCGCGCAGGTGGAACGACGGCGAGGAGTATCGGTGGCCGATGAGCTTGATCTCGTCGACCGGCCGCTCCCCCACCGCGCGCCACGTCTCCACCAGCGCGTCGACGACCGGATAGAGCTTCTCCTCCGGCGGGTCCCACGGCTTGAGCAGGTAATGGTCGACGTCGACGACGTTGATCGCCTGGATCGCGGCGTCGGTGTCGGCGTAGGCGGTCAGCAGCGCGCGGCGCGCGTTCGGGAACAGGTCCATCGCCTTCTCGAGGAAGACGATGCCGTCCATCTGCGGCATCCGGTAGTCGGCGAGGATCGCGGCCACGGCGTCGCCGCGCAGCTTGATCTCGCGCAACGCGTCGAGGGCGTCGGCGCCGGAATCGGCCCGGATGATCCGGTAGTCCTTTCCGTACCTTCGGCGCAGGTCACGGGCGACCGAGCGGGATACGGCGGGATCGTCGTCGACGGTCAACAGGATCGGCTGGCTCACCGGATCAGCCTAAGCCCTCTTGCCGAGCCCCCAGCCCCTCAGGCTTGGGTGAGTTTCCGCAGCCGGAAGGCCAGCACGAGCAGCATCACGCCGTACAGGAGGGCATAGATCCCGACCAGGAGGGCGATCCCGTACGCGCCGGCGATCGGGTTGAACACGATCACGATGCCCGCGATCAGGGAGAGCGCGCCCGCCGCGATGAGGAACGCCTCGCCCTCGATCTGCTTGCGCAGCCGGATCGCCGCGACGATCTCGACGATGCCGGTGAAGATCGCCCAGAAGCCGACCAGAAGGGCCAGCACCAGCACGGTGATCCCCGGCCAGATCAGGACGAGGACACCGGCGATGATCCCGAACGCGCCGAGGACACCGTACGCGGCGCGATGAGCGGCGTCGCCCGGCCGGAAGGCCTGCATGATGCCGCCGATGCCGTCGAAGATGGCGTAAATGCCGTAGATGATCGCGAGAGCCAGGACGGTCGTTCCCGGCCAGATCAGCGCGAGAATGCCGAACAGGATGGCGAAAACCCCGCGTAGGGCGGCAAGCGGCCAGGCCAGGCGGGGTTCGACGACGGTGAGACCGACGAGAGGCATGTCCCGAGTATCGGAGCGCCTGCGCGGCGCCGCGCGGCACGCCACCCGTTGGGGTGAGGCCGGTGCGCGCCACGACCGCCATCACGGCGCGCACCGGGGTCATCAGGGATAAGCGACCAGATTGGCCACGTTCGATCCCGAATTGGCCGGTCCACCGCGGTCGTTGATGACCCGCACGATGGTCCCGTTCCCGCCGAGGGAGACGGCGACCATGCTGCGGAACCGGACGTTCGCGTTGTTCGGCACCTCGATCGCGCGATCCGCCACCACACTCGGATTCACGTTGAAGAAGCAGTAGCTGCCGAGCCCGTACGCCTCGTGGTTCGTCACCGAATTCGCCACCTTGTAGGCCGCGTAACCACGCGTCGAGCCGTTCATCCAGGCGGCCTGATTCGGTGGGTCGTAAGGCATTTCGTTCTGGTAGAAGTACGTCCGGCCGCGTTCGCCGTTCCAGATCGTCTGGTACTTCTGGTAATGCTCGACGAACAGGCCGTACATCGTGACGTCGTCGCCGTTGACGATCAGGCCCGTGTCCGCGGTGTTGGTGTTCCACCCGACCCCGCTGCCGTGGTCGGCGCGCCAGATCCACAGGTGGTCGCCGATGACGTCATCGCTGTTGACCACCAGGCTGTTCGTGGCCTTGCCGACGCTCGCCCCGCCGATGCGGAAGAACACGTCGTGCAGCGAAGTCGGATTGGCCGCGTGGTCTTGCGCGGAGTTCGCCGGGCCGACCTCCATCAGCGTGTTCGAATTCGTGGTGCCCGCGTCGATCAGCACGCCGGCGATCTTGACGCCGTCGACGTCGGCCACCGTCATCGCGGTGATGCCGTTGTCCGGGATCAGCGTCGCCAGGCCGAGGCCGAGCACGACGGTGTCCGGCCGGGTGACGCGCAGCGTCTCGTTGAGGTGGTAGACGCCCGGCGTGATCAGGAGATCCTTGCCTTCGGCGAGGGCCGCGTTGAGCTGCGACGCCGTCGTGCCGGGCTTCGCGATGAAGAACCGGCTGATCGGCAGCGAGGATCCTGGCTGGCCGGCGCCCCAAGTGATCCCGGAGGCGTTGGTGCGCTTGGAAGGCACGAAGACCTGGTACGCGCCCGCAGCGTCGACGTAGAGGAACGGCTTCTCCCGCACGACCGGCGTCGTGTTCACCGAGGTGTACGGCGGATTGGGGAAACTCGTCGAGGGTGCGCCGCCGACTCCCGCGAACACCATGTTCCAGTTGGAGCCGCTCCAGCTCCCGAACTGCGAGTTGCGCGAGATCCACTGCTGCTGCGAGCCGGACCGCACCTGGCCGTCGACCTTCACGTCGGACATCCAGCCGCCGCTGGACCAGCCGCCGTCGTCGAGCTGCAGGTTGCCGCGGACATGCATGCGGCGGTACGGCGCGGCCTGCGAAACCGCCCATCGATCGGTACCACCGGCCGGGTTGACGGACAGGTTTTCCGCGCCACGCCAGAAGTTCTGCGTCGCGTTGCCCTGGAACCAGTCGGCCTCCGCGTGCACCGCGCCGTTGATCGTCACGTTGTCGGGAGACAGGCCGAGTCCCAGCACCTGCGTGTAGAACCCGACGTTCACGTCGACGTTGTACGAGCCGGGCTTGAACAGCAACGCCTTCCGGTTCGAGCCGAACTGGCTGGTCTCCTGCTGCGAGAACACGCTGTTCACTTGCGACTGGATCGCCGACTGCGACATCCCCGGATCGAAGACGAGCACGTTCGGCCCGAGGTCGGGGTTCGCGGTGCCGGAGACCGGGGTGAGCCGGAAGGACTGGGCGCCGGTGCCGTTGCAGGCGTACTGCTGGAGCTGGGTGCTGTCCTGGGTCGAGAGACCGGGGATGTCCAGGCACTTGCCACTGTTGCGGCTCACGAAGTGATACGCCCCACCCGATTCCTCGACCGGCCGCCACTGCTGGTTGTTCCCGCCGCCGTAGGCCCACAGGTGGATCAGCCCACCGTCGGCCGTCGACACCTCGGCGACGTCCCACACCTGCGCCGGGGCGTTGCGCGTGTTGACCCGGTAGTAGCCGTCCGAGGTGGGCTGGAACTGCCACTGCTGGGAAAAGGTCTGGTTGCAAGCGTACTGCTGGACGACCGTCCCGTTCGCCGTCCCGGCGGCGCGCGCGTCCACGCATTTCCCGCCGGTGGTCGACACGGTGTACCAGGTATCGGGCACGATGGCCGCCTGCGCTGCCGGAGCCGCCACCAACAGCGCTCCGACCAGGGAAAACAGGGCTATCAGGGCTGCTCTGGCCCTCATCAGGATCTCCTCCGCGTCATTCGGGCAGGGCGAGCTGAGGCGGAGCCCAGTGGAGACGCGGCGTAGCGGGCGGGGACCTCGGCGTCACGATGGTCGAAAACGTAACCGCGGTCACACGCGGAGTCAATACACGACTAAAAATAAGTCACAAAGATGCAGGTCAGCCGGGTTTACGCCGTTCGTGGCCGCATAGAGTGACCCCCGCGTGAACGGCCTCCGCGGGCGGTGTAATGTATGGACACACGAGATGCGGAGAACAAATCCGCTCCGGGGCTATGGCGCAGCTGGTAGCGCACCTCACTGGCAGTGAGGGGGTCAGGGGTTCGAGTCCCCTTAGCTCCACTTTCTTACAGAACCCCTTCGATCAAGCCGTTCCGGCAGGTCGGAGTGGTTTCTTCGCGCCAGGGGTCGATCTTGGGTGATCCGCTTTGACCGGCTCCCGGCTGTCCCTGTTGGGGTGTTCCTGGTGCGCGTCGCTCCAGCCCACCGGACGCCTGGTGCCACGTTGCCGCTGCTCGTGAGCTACGCCCGTCTCGTTGTCCCTCCCGCCAGCGGCGATGGGGGCAGCGGAAACCGGTCGCTGACGTTCAGCTTGCGGAACGGTCCGCGGCCGGGCATTCGCCGGCGCTTTCTGCCGCGGCCCCGTCGGGTAGGGATTGCGAGTGGCCTTGTGCCAGCGGCGTTGCAGATCCGCGAGCAACCGCGTCTCGACCTCGGGTGCCACATGCGAGTAGACCTCGACCACTCGGTTCGGCAGGTGATGACCTAGCCTCCTGGCCTGCGCGATCTCCGGCGCACCCCCGGCGATTAACCACGTCTTGTGGCTATGCCGTAACCCGTGGAAGGTCAGTCCCGGGCACACCGGATACATCCGCACACCCGGCTTGCGGACACCATCGATCGCCGGGCGTAGCACCCGGCGATCGAAGGTCGAGCGCCACAGCCAACTCCCGCAGGCGTTGGTGAACACAAACTCGAACGGATGCATCTCCAGATGCCGGCGCAGCAACCTGACCAGGAACGGCGGCAACGCGATCGTGCGAGCCGAGGATGGCGTCTTCGGCGGGCCGAGCCACCGTCTACCTCTCGACTCGTGCAATGACCCCACCTCGGGGTCGACCACGAACCGTCCGGTGTCCAGGTCGAGGTTGTCCCGATGCAGCGCCGCCAGTTCACCCCACCGACACCCCGTCCACGCCGCTGTGATCACCAGCAGCCGCGCCACCTGGCCCCCGAGTACGCCAGCCTGATTCGCGATCCGCAGCACCTGCTCCGGAGACGCCCACACTCGCTCCCTGGCGATTGTCCGGCAGCGACGCCCCCGCCGACGACGCTGCCGCACCGGATTGACCGGGATCAACCGCTGGTCAACCGCGTCGCTGAGGATCATCGACAACAGCTTCACCCAGCTCGCCACCGTCGCCGCGGCATAACCCGCCTCCGTCGACTCCTTCACCCACGCGTCGATATCCAACGCCGTGATCTCCCCCAGCGGCATCACGCCGAAACGGACGAGTACATGGCACCGCAGGTAGCTCTCGTAGTTGTCCACCGTCCGCGGATCCACATCCTGAACCGGAAACCACCGCTCAACCCACGAACCCAAAGTCATCCGGCTGCCGGCCGGATCGATCCACACCCGGCGACGTTGATCAGTTTCCATGTCATCGGCATACGCCTCCGCCGCCCCACGAGTGGAAAACCCCGGCACCGACCCAACCGACCCAGCAGCCCGACGGAACCGGACCCGCCACGAAGCCTGCCCCGTCTGCTCAACCCACGCCATGACAACCTCCACACCCTTCGGCACCGGTAAGGGAACACCGTCCAGCATCGTCTTCGTGCAGACGACAGCGGAATGGCCGATGACGAGTCCTAGCAACACGCAGGAACAGACGATGCCGACTTCTGAGTATTACCCCCTGACGAGGTCAGGGGAGTCTCGGCGGGGTTGCGTTACCGCAGGTAAGCCCCGCCGAACAGGCAGCAGAGAAACGACAGGCTCGGACGCCGGCACGGGTGCGCTGCCTGCGACGGCCGCACCCGTCGTGAGGTCCTTGCGATCTGGTCGTCGTCCCTGGATGACCGCGCGAAACCGGCGCAAGAACAGCCACGCGGTGCGAAGTTGGACATGCTCGGCGGCGTTGACGATGCCCTCTGGAGAAAGCCGAGCGCGAGGTCATGCGTGCTCGAGGCCAGCTCCGCGCAGTCGACTAGGTGCTTGAATGCGATTGGCCCGGTATGGAAGGGCTGGCGATCACTACAGAGCAGATCGGCAACGGTCACGAAGAAGTCCAGCGCGTCGGCGCGTAGCTCCTGCTCTCAAGCATGGGGAGTTCCCCGACTATCCCGCAACTTCTCACGATCATTCTCTACAACAGAGCTGGGGCTTCCGGCCACCACGAGTTCGCTCAACGTCGCAACAGGGGCGCAAGGCTGGAAAGCGCACCCTACTCGACAAATTGGAATACTACCAGGGGTTAGGCTCCACGCCAATGCAGGTACGCCCGCCCAGCCGCAGAAGACTGGTATGCAGCGGTACTTGACCTACTACGGTCGTGCGATTATCGCATACCCCGCGCCTCAACTAGGCAAGGCCATGTCACAATGTGATACGCCGGAACTCGGAGTCGACCTCGACCGCGCGGCTTTGGCGATCTCATCGTGAACTCGAGCTTCACTTCGATCTGCAATACTATGGCGATGGACCAGACGGGAACCCCTCGCCCCTCCATCACACATGACTGGGCGAGCGAGGTCGACATCGCCCATCTCGAACATATTCGTCGAAACCCCGAACTGTTCGCTCCTGGCGGTGTCGGGCATTTGATACTCGAAGTCTTTGCCTACGCTGACGAAGAGGCCGAGGCGAACAACGGCGGCCGGTGTTCGATCACGCTGCACGCCGACAGTTCGATCTCGGTGTCGGACAACGGCCGAGGAACCGCCACCGTTTTCGACGGCCATGGGCAGCCTGTCAAGAAGCCCGTCATGGTGTCGAAGGACCTCCGATTCTTTGACACACCTGACGCAGCGTCTCTTCCCGACGGCAACCCACGCCGAGGCATGTCGGTTGTCGCCGCGTTGAGCGAGTGGTTGGTGCACACCAACAGACGAGTCAACGGTTCCTGGTTACAGCGCTACGAGAACGCACTGCCGACGACCGAGCTCGTCCCCGTTGCCGGAGACGGAACCACTGGTACGTCAGTCCATTTCCGTCCCATTGAGGCCGTGCGCAGGCTGGGAGAGGCGGACGTCGACGACTTGCGACGCTGGACGATGTCGTCGCCGCACCTCTCGGTCGACGTCAGCCTCACCTCCTGAGATCGGGAGCCACCAACGTCATCGTCGCCGGAACCGGGCGTCTCTGAGGCACGAGGTGGCGAAAGCGGACGTCTCGGCGGTCACCGCCGCCCAGACTTTCGAGGCATGCGCAGTCGCCGTCGGCGAACCCGGCGAATCGATAAGCGATGTCCATCACGCGGTTCCGCTCGGTGCGGCGAAAGTCCGCCGCCAGGTGCACCTCGGCCTTTGCCGCCGCGTCGACTAGCCAGTTGAGGATCGCCGCGCCCGTACCGAACGACAGCACACGGCACGATGTCGCCAATAGCTTCAGATGCCACACCGATTCGCAGTAGGCAAGCAGCACCACGCCGATCGCGCCGTGCGAGCCGAACTTGTCCCTGAGCGTCACGACGAGGACATCTTGCTCCGGATCCGCCAACAACATGCGGAGGTCACCGCCGGAGTACTGCACTCCTGTCGCGTTCATTCGGCTGGTCCGCAGCGTCAACTCCTCGACCCGCGATACGTCGCTCTCGTCACCATGCCGGATCTCCAAGACTAGGTCCAGCGAGCGCAGGAAGTCTTCGTCCGAGCCCGAGAACGACTCACGCGCCTCCGTGCGCAGGGCTCCGGCCTGGTACCTCGACCGACGCTGCCGGCCATCCGCGGTGATCACGGCAGGGCTGAACTCCGGTCGGCTCGTCAGATCCGGCAGCTCATCAGCGTCATAGCAGCGCACGTCTGGATGGTGGTAGACGACTTCAGCCCGCTCTGTCGGCTGGTCGTCGATGAACGCTATCGTCCTGGGCGCGAAGCCGAGCTCGTCGGCGATCGCCTTCACCGACGCCGACTTCGGCCCCCAGCCGATGTGTGGCAACACGAAGTACTCGGCGACGCCAAGCGCCTCCAGCCGCGCCCAAGCGTGGTCGTGGTCGTTCCTGCTCGCCACCGACTGCAGGATGCCACGAGAATCGAGCTCGACGATCGTCGCCCGGACTTCCTCCGTCAGGGTTACCTCGGCCTCCAGCAACGTGCCGCGCCACAGCGTGTTGTCGAGGTCCCACACCAGGCACTTGACCAGAACCGGCTCATCCACCTCGGGACGCCTCCTTTCCAAAAATCGCATCAATCACGCCGCAACAGAGCTGTGAGGAGAAACGGCCAGCCGTAGCAGGGCGACGTGCTGGGTTGTTTGCGCATCGGCCGAATCTCCACCTCGGTCAGGCCGGAGAAGATCCACCGCAGTTCTTGCGGCGTATAAGCAAGACCACCGTAGAGCTTGCCGTCTCGGTAGAGGTCCGGGTCGGGAACCGGTGACCCCGACCCCGGGGCCCACGCAGCGAACGCGGCGAGCACCAGGTGCCCCCCAACCGCCAGGACCCGCTCCAACAACTGGAGATAACTGATTCGTCGATGCGGCGGCAAATGGTGGAAGAATCCCGAGTCCACCACTATGTCGTACGGGCCGGTCAGCTCGTCTCGGGTCAACGCGAACGCGTCACCGCAATGGAAAGCGATCTCCACCCGCGCTTCGGCCGCGCGGTCGCGAGCCCACTCGATGCCATCGGGCGACATGTCGACGGCGTCCACCCGGTAGCCGCGCGAAGCGAGGAAGATCGCGTTGCGACCGGGGCCACACCCTAAATCCAAGACCCGGCCCGGGCTGAGCCTGCCTGTGTCCAGGTAATCGGCAAGATGCTCGTCGGGCTTGTTGACGAAGAAGGGGACTGGACGGTTCCGGTCCGCGTAATACCCATCCCAGAACTCGGCTCCCCCAGCCGGTGTCCACCGGTCCTCCGCTGCAGGAAACAACCGGTCCATCAGGTCCAGGACATCGTCAACAGTGCGAATGTGCCGCGAGACAGGAGGCATCTTCAAGACCGATCACAGGATTCGGGCACCGGCAGCACCACCGCGCCGATCGGGGTTCCCAGAAAAACGGAACCGCGCGGAGTGAGGCCCGTCTGCGTGATCAGCCGAGTCGCATAGTCGCGCTTCACCACGAAACGCTCTCGTCCGTAAATCAAATAGCGGTCTCGCTGCTCTTCGGGTGTGAAGTTGATCGTGATGACATTCGCGCCTGCCATGAGTCCCCGATGCTGTCCTTCGCCCACTCGCTTCGACAACGCGCTCACGGCCGGAATGAGCCAGCTCGGTTGCACGAGACGAGAAGCAGCGATCGCATTCAGCGTCAACTCCACGTCACCACCAGGATGACCGGCGAGCGGAGTTTCCGGTGCCGGAACGAACGGCGCGACGCTGCACATGTGAACGCCCAGGTCGCGAGCGAAGATGATGTCCCTCGCCACACTGCGGACGTCCTGCCCAGGCAACCCGACAATCGATCCCGTCCCCACGCGATATCCCAGATCGAGCAAGTCGTGCAGACATTCCAACCGCGATTCCAGCGTTTCATGACGCATGCTTTTGTTCAGCTGGGAATCACTGGTCTCGTACTTGAGTATGTAGCTGGTTGCTCCCTGCTCCCGCAGGTACTCGTACTCGTCGCGACGCTTGTTACCGAGGTTCAGCAGCACCTCGACATTGTCGCCGTACATCTTCCGGATCCGCGGAATGGCCTCACCGACGACGCGCGTGGTCTGAGGCACCTCACCCCCCTGGAAGAACACGACATCGATGCCACTCGCCTTGATGGCCGCCGCAACGTCGACCAGGTCGTCCGAGCCGAGCCGAAACCCACTGTTCGCCCGAGTGTTGTCGCGCCGCATCGGGCAGAACTCGCAGTTGACGCGACACTGGTTGGTGATCTCCGCGACACCACGGACCACCACTTCACCGCCGAAGATCTCCGTGCGCTTCAACCGTGCTCGCGCAAAGAGCTCCTCCTGTTCCGGCCCGCGAAGTGCCAGAAGCTCCGAGACATCCTGCACATCAAGCATCTTCTGACACCTTTCACCCTTTACTATTGACAGCCGCAGCAGCGAGAGAGGTCTGCCCGCTCGGCGTGCGTCTGGATATCCACTGAACGGGCGCTGCGGCGACCGCGAAGAAGCCGGCGAGCAAGAACCAACCCCAGGCACCCCCGCCGGCCGCAATCCAGCCGAAGAGCGCAGGTGCCGCCAGATAGGCGATATCAAAGCCCATACCGAAGATCCCCTGCGCCCGCCCATAGGAACCCTGTGGAACAAGCTCGTAGAGCAGCCCGGTCGATCCGACCGAGTAAAGAACATCGCCACAGACAAGGGCAATTGTCAGCAGGATGACAATACCCAGTGCCGCGATCACACCAGCACGATGTGACAGCAGTGCCGCGACCGGGAACAGGGCCGCCGCGACCGCGAACAGTATCGCTCCGCTACGAGCGGCGTTGGCAGCGCGCCTGACTGTCGTGACGCGACGCGCGACCGGGACCTGCAGCAAAACGACGCCGACAGTGTTCGTGGCGAGCGCGACCGATACGGTCCACAACGGTACCTGCATGCGTGTCGAAACCCATAGCGGCAGTGCGATCGTCAGCATCGGCTCGGCCAACGAGAAAACGCAGTTCAGAACCATCAGTGCGACGATCCGCGGATCCCGCACGCCGGATTGCTTTTCTGGGGACTTCTGCACCGGGTCACTGTCGTCTACCGGATCGGGCTCGGCCGAGGTCCATCGCCGGGCACGCAAGACCAAGGAGCCGGTCGTCACCAAGAGGACGGCCTCTATCGAAAAGGAAACGGCAAAAGCCGTCCGGGAGCCGACTGCCAGCACGATCGCACCGATGCCGAGCCCCACGATCATCGCGGTGTTGCTCATGGCCCTCGTCATGGCGCGGAAACGCAACCTCCGGTCACGGCCCACCGCAGTGCCGATCAGGGATCCGAGGACAGCCGCGCTGCCACGTGCACACATCACCAGAACACTGAACAGACCCAGCCCGGCCAACGGAGACACGACTACGAGACACACTGTCACGATCGCCATCACCCACATCAGAAGGGCGTAGATCACGAATCCGTCGTGCCGATCGGCCAGCGCACCGATCGCCGGTCCGGCGACGAGCCCCAAGACGGCAGCGACACTTGCTCCCAATCCGTACACCGCCGGACTGAGGTGCTGCTGCCGGGTCATGAAGACGGCCAAGGCTGAGAACGATAATCCAGTGGCGACGTACAGACTGGCCAAAGCACAGGCAAGGCGGGTCTCGAGCGGTCCCCGCACTTCGTCACGCCACGTCAGCAACCAAAACCCTCGTACAAAAGAACCCACGTAGCACCTTCGATCAGGGAACAAGCACCGTCAGATCCTCGACCCGGTCGCGTCGGTGGCCAATCCGAGGAGCGCGCTACGCGCCTCCGAACTGCTCTGGTGCGGCTTTTTGGACACGAATCCGGTGAGCGTGCACCGCTGCCGCGCTGCCGTCGGATCCACCCGGTTGATCTGATGCACAGTTCCGGCCTTCACCAGCACGAGCCGGTTCGGCAGGGGAATGATCGCCGTCGGATTGGTCGGCGACTGACGAACCCTGTTCTCCATCCGGGCGATGAAGTCACCGCCGCCGCCTTCGTTCGACTGCACGGGGTCCTCGTCGAGGATCATCAGCTCACCACCCCACGACGCGTTCCAGGAATCGTGCAGAAAGAGAATGAACTCGCCTTTGCGCCCACCGCCGCTGTCGTTGTGCCAGCTGAGCCTGCTGCCGGGCGGGTACTGCCAGAAGGTGAACCCTATCCTGTCCCACCCGTCTCCCATCGGCCCGAACATCGCCGGTTCCGCAGCGACGCTCTTGCGGATCTTTTCGTAGGCCTTCGGCCTTCCGGTGACGCGGTCGACGTCGATAGTTCCTTCGAACACCGCCCCCTTGGACCGACAGGCCTTTCCGTCCGTGTCGGGGTAAATGACACTTTCGACCTCCGAGAACGTCGAGCGCACCATGAGTTTGCGTAGTTCACCGAGCGTCTCGGCATCCAGGAATTCGTCGATGACCACGAACCGGTCACCTCGCTGCCTAACCTGCATGTGCGTCTTCCCTTTCACTGCTTCGGTCGCGTTGATCGGGCCAGTTCCTCCGGTGACATGAGGCCGAAGCGAGAGCATCCGACCAGCCAGCGATCGTGCGGCGGCCCGAATTTGTCAACGCCTCGTCCGGTAGCTCGAATCCGGTCTCATTGGCCACCATCACCGCCAGCTTGATCCAATCCAGCGACCCCAGCCCGAGGTCGGCCAGGTCTCGATGACGGATGGCTTCGTCATTCACGATCGCGTCACTCGACAGGTGCCCGATGTCGACGTCTGCCGCGATCTTGACGAGCAGGTCGGCGATCACCGCCCCGAATTCCTGTTCCCGGGCGCTTCTCTCGCTGTTTTCGATGATTCCTCCTCACGTATCAAACCGATCAGGGCTTCACGATCGATCTTGCCCACTGCATTTCGAGGAATTCGGGAGCACTGCGTTATTCGTGGCCGGGGCACGCCGGGGCGGAGCGCGGAAATATACTTCCGCAGCACGCTCTCGTCGATCTTTTTCCCTGCTTCGACCACAGCATGGATATCTTGAGCTTCCGGCGTCTTTTCGCGATTCAAAACGACAAGGTGCACGTCGGTGACGCGGGCCATGGCACGCAGCCCTGGAACGATTTCGTCCTGATCGACGTATCTCCCGTTCACCCGGAGCGCCTCCTGGATCCGATCGACAAAGCGACAGGTGCCGTCGGTGTCGCGTTCGACGATGTCACCGGTGTGCCAGACGTCGACCGGGACACCGCCTTCGAGCGCTCCTTCGACGGGCGCAGCCAGCTTGAGCACAAGCTCGCCGCGGCCACCTGGCGCCGGGCTCCGGACGCCGACCCCGGCGATCGGTCGCCCGATACCCCGGGCTCCGAGGAACGTTCCGCCCGTTTCCGTGGAACCGTAACCGCGATCCAGTGGCCGACGGAACCGCTCCAGAAAGGCTCTGTCCAGCTCGTCCGGCACACTGCCAGCACCCACCAGTGCGGCTCGCACAGTCTTGTCACCATCGCGCTTCGCTTCGACCAGCAGCCGGGCGATCGGCGCAGTCAACGCGACCACCGACACCGCACCCGAATCCATCCGGCCAGCCACTGTCGGCAATCTGGTCGGCGGAGTCGTGTCGACGTCGCAGCCCGCGAGGAGCGCGCTGATTGTCACACCCATTCCATAGGAGTGGGTGACCGGTACAGGCACCGCGACGCGATCCTCGAAGGTCAACCTGAGGTATTCCCGGTAGCCGTTTGCTTCGGCACGCACGCTGGAAACCCCGCGCCGCGCGACTTTCGGTACTCCGGTGCTCCCCGATGTCGGCATCAGCACAGCAGTCCGTTCCAGCCCGGGGACAACACCGCGGCTTCCTGCCGGCGAAATTTCGAGACCACCGCGTAGCTGGCACTTGTCCCGAAGCGTGCTCGGCAGCTTCCCGCCGTGTGGCGTAACGAACGGAACTGCGTCGAGAAGCCAGGTCGCCACCATTCCGATGAGCAGGTCGGAGACACTCAAGTCCGTCAAGATGACGACGCTGTCCGGTCCTACGCCCCCGCTCCGGAGATCATCTCGAACCGTCTCAATGAGCGTGCTGCACGCTACGAGCGCACGGCCGTCGACCCGGGCCTCGCCGGACATGATCTCTTCCGCCAGACGACGTCGGCCAGAACTCATCGAAGTTCTCCCGCGTGGTTGGGGCGCTCCAGTGGGCCGGTGGTCTCCGTGTCGCCGAGATGGGGCAAGTAAGTTCGGACCGGTAACTCCACGACCTGCTCATCCATCAGCTCGTGATCGGCGGTGTCACGGTAGGACCGCACCAACCGCGCCATGTCCGGCCGGAAATCGAGGACTTCCCAGGAGCCGTTGATCTCTACGTCGATGCGTCCGGGCTTGAAAAGGTCACTGCGAAGATGGAAGTTCACCTGGTGGGCACCCGAGACCTGAACACTGATCGCACTCGTGGACAACCGCGCCGCACGGACCTCCGCGACGACGTGCGGCGCCAGCCGGTCGACACCGACCCAATAGGCCCGGCCGTGCCGGGCATCGAGTGCCCGGTGGGCTATCTCAGCCACCGCTCCCCTCCTACTCTGACTGTCCAACCAGGACACCAGTTCGCGGAACAGTGGCGAGGCTGCATCCTCGATTCCGATAGTGCTCAGGCTGTGCTCCCCGCCCGGAACTTCAACGTACCTCAGCGCCTCATGGTCGAGACTCCGCAGACAGTCCACGGATTCACGGTCGAACCTTGGAGATATCAGCGTGTCGGCGGAGCCGTGGACCACGAACGTCGGAAGCTTTAACAGGTTGCACAACAACGCCCGCTTCCGGCGATCCGTGCCGAACGCTTCCCACAGGGACAGTGCCCCGTTGACCGGCACCACAGCGCAGAAACGGTCCCAGTACCGCATCCCCAGATTCCACGCTGCCACCCCGCCCATCGAGGTCCCGAGAACGACACAGCGATCCGGATGGGCGTTCAGGTTCGTCCTGGCCCAGTGCACCGCAGCGAGCGGAAAGTCCGGACCACTGAGATCCCAGGACGGCGCGTCGAAGCGACTGCCGAACAACCCGGCCAGGTCCAGCCGGTTCGATCTGTTCGATACCGGCCGGGCAGTCGGGCACAGAACCGACATGTTCAGAAGGCCGGCGAACGCCTTGAAGCGTGGCAGCAGTTCCGGGCCACTCCCGCCGACGCCGTGGAGCACAACCAGAGCACCCGCCTGGCTACCGTCCACACCAGGCGGCGTGTAAACGGCCATTTCCGTCGTTCGGCCATTTACATCGGTCAAGACCACGTTGCGAGTTCCGGGTGCCAGTTGCGGAGACTGCTCACGGCCGCCCAGCAGGCGCCGCACCGCAACTACGTCCATTCGTGCCCGCCTGAAGCATTCCGTTGCGACGACGGGGTCATCGCCGGCGCACAGTGTCCGTGCCTCGTGGGGACGCAGCTCAGCCGGCATGGTGCAGTCCGAAAGCAGCCGGCCCGTCCCGGTCTCCCCGTTTTCCGAGGTCTTCGAACCGCAGCACCCCGATACAGGTCGGCATCCGGTTGTACCGGCGAGCCCGAGACCCGGCCAGTTGAAGTGCACCGATGATGTCAGCCGCCACCGTCGGGATCATCACTTCGCCGGCTCCGTTCGCCCGTGCCACCGGACCGACCGCCTTGATCAACGCGTCAAGCTGGTGGCGATCGGTCCCGAAGCTCGCATTCACCATGATCCGGCTGCCGTCCAACATCCAGTGGAACTTCCCCCGAGCGCCGTCGACGGGACCGCCATCCTCTGCGTCTCCACCGAAAAGATCGACCACGGGGGCCATGGGAAGGTCCGATTCCGGCTGCCGGGGCACCTCGATCTCCCCGTGAAATCGTGCTGGGCCGGCACCTGCGACCACAGGCGCTGACTCGTCGGCGGAGTCCAGCCGGATGGCGACCCGATAGATCGACGGCTGCCTGGGGCGAATGCGGAGGAGCTGGGCGATCCAATGTTCGGGCATGCCGTAGTCGAACCAGGCCGCGATTCCGGCGAGCCCCTCGTCCCTGGCGGCATCGCGCAGCGCGAAAGCCAGCCGTACCGCAGCACCCGATCCGCGCACCTCTTCGCTGACGTAGACGCCTTTCAAGAACAGATACGGCCCCCAGCGAAGGCTACGGTGCACCGCGCACAACTTACCGGAGGAATGGGCGAGACCGACCCATCGAGTGTCCGGAGCGGCCCCCAGTTCCTTCTCCAGCTGCGGCACCGTCAGACCTAGCCCGCCGCACAGCTGGTGGACCTCCGAAGTATCGGCCGGATCCAGTTCGCGCACCACACCATCGCCGTCAAGCACGGTCCGACGCCTCGCAGTTCCGGATCTCCACCACCGGCAACTGACGCCGCGTGATCGCGTTGGCCCGGCCACCCTGTGCCGTGTCGAAAGCCAGCTGGTCGAGCGGGATCTTCTTCATGGTCCGGCTGGCCGTGCGCCCACTGATCAGATTGAGCATCCGGCCCGTGACGAGGAACCGGCTGTCCAGCTCGCTGATGATCCAGGAGAATATCTCCGGATCCAGCGGATAGAACGTCGGATCGAGTATTTCGTCGTGGCTCAAACCGACCTGACGGGCCAACGCTGTCTCAGGAAGGATCCGGTAGCCGACGTTCAAGGTGAGTTCGTCGGACTCCAGGTGCTCGTTGATGTACCGGGCCGTAGTGCGAACGCTCTCCCGGGTCTCACCGGGGCCGCCGAGCACGACGCTGACCTTGAACTTCATCTTGCGGGATCGGCACCGCTCGATGAAGCGGGTGACGTGCCGGGTGTCGAAACTCTTGCCGAGTAAACGCATCACTTGGTCGTCAAGGCTGTCCGGGGACACGATCACCGGACCAGCGTTGCTGACGGAGACGAGGTCGGCGAACTCGTCGTCAAACGGCTTCGGGGTGAAATAGGCTGACCAGGTCAGCCCGGGCAGGTCCGCGGCGATCACCGTCCTGACCACGTCCTTGGCGAATCTGAGCTCGCTGTTGAAGATACCGTCGGTGAAGAACACGTCCCGGATCCCGCTTTCGTGGGCCTTCCGCAGCTCTGTCGCGATCGACTTCATCGGTTTCAGGTCACCGGCGTTGTCCCCGCTGACATACGCATACGGACAGTAGACACATCCCTGGTAGCAGGTCTTGCGCTTCGTCTCCAAGCCGATGGACCCGTTACGGGAGGCATAGGCCCTCATCAACGAGACCGGATGTTCGAGTGTGTCGAGGACGAACCCCGGATAGCGGCCGCCCGATACGGTGTGCTGTGAACCGGCGTACCGGTGTGGATTCGCCGCTATTTCCAGCATGACGCTCTCGCCAGGCCCTACGACGCCGACGTCGAATCCCAGGCGGCTGATGAGCTGTGGCGCGAACAGGCTGTAGCCCGGCCCACCGCCGACCAGCAGGGGACGATCGCCGCCCAGCACGTCACGCACTTTGTCGAGGAAGCTCTCGTAGTGCGCGACATGTCCGTCACAGGACAAGTCGATAGGGTCGATGTTCCTGATCGTGAAGCCGATGACGTCCCACGCCCCCTTGACCCACGAGAGGGTCTGGAGCGCTGACGGATCTTCGACGAAATCGACCAGCCGGGTGCGATGACCTTCCCTATCCAGCGCATCCTGGATGCACCGCAGGCCGATCGGGAAGATCGGGTCGTTCCCTGGCATCGGAAGACTGCCGAGGTTGACGAGCAGAACGTTGGCCATTGAATTCCTTCAGCTTCGACCCGACCGGCGATTATTGCCGAATTCACCACATTCCTCGCCGTGCCACCTGATGCACGAAAAGAGACACGGCGAGGAATGATCGGCGCCTCATCCAGCACATGGATCCATGCCGACTATGTGCCGGAGCAGAACTCGATCAGGTGTCGCAGGACGGCATCGTGATCGAGTAGAGGAAATTGCCGTCGACCAGATTGAAGAGCGCCTCGCAGGCAGCGTCGAACCGCTGGGGATCGGTCTGCATGATGAAGTCGATCTCCTCCTTGTCGAAGGACAGGCCCGCTTCTTCCAGTGTCACACGCGGGGAGGTCGCTAGGTTTTTCGCGAACTCCTCGTCATAGGTGAGACGTCCAATGAGCGCGTCGATGGACATGACCGCCCTCGGCCCGGATCCCACGGACTTGCGCGGAATTTGCAGTGCTTCAGTCACGCCTATAGCTCCTCTTGTTTGCCGGTGATTACGTCACAACATTACTTTTCGACGATACAGGGCGTCAATTTTTCCGCCGTTTCGAACGCACCCAATTCTCAACTTCATCGGCACTGCGCGGCAGCGCGGCAGTCAGGTTTTCACGGCCATCCTCGGTGACCAGGATATCGTCCTCGATACGGACACCGATACCACGATATTGCTCCGGGACAGTCAGATCGTCGGGCTGGAAGTAGAGGCCGGGTTCGACGGTGAGCACCATTCCCGCTTTGAGCACGCCGTCGACATAGTCTTCACGCGGGGCGCCCGAGCAGTCGTGGACGTCGAGACCGATCATGTGCCCGGCGCCGTGCAGCGTGTACCGGCGGCTCAGGCCCAGTTCGAGGACGCGGTGCGCCGGGCCTTCCAACAGGCCCCATTCCACGAGCCGCTCGGCGAGCGTGCGCTCAGCGGCCTCGTGGTAGTCGCGGAATCGAGCGCCCGGTTCGACTGCCGCGATCGCCGCCTCCAGCGCGTCGTGGACCGCATCGTAGATCTTCCGCTGAAGCTCGGTGAATGTGCCCGAGATCGGAAAAGTACGCGTGACGTCCGCGGTGTAGAAGGTGTCCGTCTCCACTCCGGCGTCTAAGAGGAGCAGCTCTCCGAGACGTATCGGCCCGTCGTTGCGCACCCAGTGCAAGGAGCACGCGTGCGCACCGGCCGCACAGACGGAGGTATAGCCGACGTCGTTTCCGTCCACCCTGGCGCGGCGCCAGAACGTCCCCTCTACCCATCGCTCACCGGCGGCGATCGCCTGGTCCAGCTCGGCCACGACATCGTCGAAACCGCGCATGGTCGATTCGCATGCCCGGCGCAGCTGGTCGATCTCCCATACGTCCTTCACCAACCGGGCAGCGGCCAGGTTGGCCTTCAATTCCTGGTCGCGCTGCTCGGCAGCGATGGACTTTCCGACTTCACGCGGTCCGCGCCGGTCCGGTTCCAGCTCGGCCAGCAGCGTGTCCAGCACGACATCGTGCCCGCGCAGCAGCCTGGACGGCACTCCTGGGCGGGCAGTCACGGCTTCCGTCAGATCTGTCGGCAGCCGGCCGATGTCCTCGACCGCGAGGCCGAGTTCACCCGCTGTTTCCGTCAGTGAGCGGCGCCGGCCTGCTTCCAGCTCACCGCGTCCCGACAACCAGAACTCGCTACTGTCCGGGCTCATTCGCGGCAGCAAGTACAGCTGCTCATCATGACCACCGGCCGGATTTGGTTCGAAGACCAGCACCGCGCCTTCGGTCCGGTCTCCGGTGAGGAACACGTACTCGCTGGTCGGCCGGAAGCCATACTTGGTGTCGTTCACCCGTGTCTTGGCAATCCCGGCCGGGATCACCAACCGCTCACCGGCGAAGGCCGCGGACAACGCTTGACGCCTTTTCGCCGTGTAGACCGATTGCTCGGCTGGCACCGAGTTGCGCTCAGACGTCTCCGCCCAACCTGAACACATGAATTCCAGGAGCTCTTCGGAATAGATCCGTCTCGAAGCGGTCGACAGCCGTCCTTGTCGTTCCTTACCAAGAAGCTTGCCGTTGTCGGTCAATGGTATCCCGTTCCGGTCGACGATTTTTCCTCGGCCAACACTCAACCCGACTCGGCACCCCGGTCGTCCCGGCATTCGAGGCGCTCCGCGAAACCCCTCCACGCCAGTGCACATTCACGCGCGAGTCGGACGACCCTTTCGCGTTGGTGAACAGGGACCCGGAGCACCATTTCGTCCCATTGGCCGTCGTCGATCGCGGCACACCCGATCAGCCGGAGCAGCACCCGCCCGGCTTCGCTGAAGCGCAACGAGGGATCGCTGGCGAGCAGCGCGACGAATTCGGCGGACGAGTCGTCGCGGGCGCTCACTCGGGCGCGCTCCCTGCCGCGGCCGACGTCCGGGGATCGCGGTCCGGTGAGCCGGGCAGCGCCCCCCGATGGCACGTCCGCAGCGGGCACCGGCGCCCCTGAGGTATCCCGTCTCCGCTGCCGCGGCGTCACCGGGGACTCGCCACGCGCGAGCCTGGCCCGCACGTCCTTCGCCGTTGACGGCGAGATACGCGCCGCCTTGGCGATCTCACGCAACGACGCGGTCGGATCGGCTGCCATTAGGTCGGCGGCACGCCGGCGCGCCTCGGCGCCGTCGACCGGCCTCATCCGGCCGTCGCGGCCGACCCTTACGTTCGACTGTCCGATCCGATCGGTCGAACACCCGCGGATCGTCGCGACCGTGCTGGCCGCCAGGCCGGTGACCGCCGAGATCCGTCGGTCCGACCACGTCGGGTGCGAGTCGACGATGCGGGCGGCCGCGACCTTGCGATCGGCGGTCGACAACGGCAGCCCGTGCGCGTGGTTGAGCTCGACAGCGAGCACAAAGGCATCGGCGTCCGCGCCCGTGAAGTACAGCACGTCGACGGCTTCATCCCCCCGCATCACGGCCGCCCGCAGACGGTGCATCCCGTCGATGACCTTCATCGTCGGCCGGTGGACGACGATCGGCGGCAGCGGGGTGTCCACCGCAGCGAGCATCCTGGTGTGGTCTAACTGTTCGCCATGGACCCGCGGGGAATCCGCAGCGACCAGCCGGGCGATCGGCACCTTGACCGGCTCCTCGGAAAGCCCACCTCGACTGGCAAGCAGTTCCTTCACAATTTGTCCCCTCCCTGTGCCCTGTCAGGGGCCAGGCCAGGACGGCCGCCGCCGGTCAGTGTCGGGCGCTCCGGGTGACGGCCGTCCTCCCCCTTCGGACACCGAGAGCCTCGCCGATGCGGCAGACGTTTCGCAGACGCCGGATGTCTGCCAAGGTCGGCAGCGATTTCAGGGAATTCTGACGGTCGCAGGGCTTTCGAAGACTTCGAACCCGTGCCGCTCATAAAGCCGACGAGCGGGGTTACCGTCCGTGACCACCAGGCCGATCGCGCCGATCCCCTTTGCTGCCGCGCAGGCGAGTGTTCGCCGAAGGAGGATTGTCCCCGCCTGCGGGTAGGCCGGGTGCCGGAAGATGTCGGTGATCAATAGGCCACCCCAAGGCACTTCACCCGGGACCTGGTTGAGCAGCAGCCCTGCCACCACCGCGCCGCCGTCCCTGATGACAGCGCTGAGAGGTGACAGCGGCCCGTACGACGTGCCGTCCACCAAGGCCTCGAACCGGTCCTGCACCACGGCGCCGTCCTCGTACTCATCCCGGTAGTCGGGATGCCCCGGCGCATACGCGGCCCGCCACGCAGGGAACAGGCCGTCGACGGGCCCGGCGAACGGCTCGAACACCAGCGGCGGCACCGGCGCCAGAGCCTCCCAGTCTTCCGGCTGCCGCAGCGCGGACAGGTCACAGGTCATGCGGTGGGTCGAGCGGACCAGCCACGCACCTCGCGCTACCAGTTCGTCGGCGAGAGCCCTCGGTCCAGTGACCGCCCAGCCGGACATTTCACGAAGGGCCACGTCCGCGGCACCCTCCCCCAGGACCTCCACCCGGTCCGCCCATGGCCGCCCCGCGTTCTCCTTCAGGAGATAGGAAAGCACCGGAACGCCGTGAGCGTCGACGCGTGTCTCCCGCACCTTGACTCCCCTGTTAAGCCCCCTTGACCCGAGGTTAACATGGCGGCGATGGCAGAAATCGATTCAGCCGACGGGAACTGTGCGGACCAGAGGATTGTCAATTCACTGCTCGCAGAACTGGGCCTCGGTCCGCTGGACACCACGCCGCGAACATATGGCGGACGGCACCGAAATTGGGCAGGTACCACAGTTTCCGGCACCGGAGTCTTCGTCAAGCGAATCGTGCCCGGAACACTGGAGGCGGACCGCAGGATCCGCCGGTTGATCGCGCTGGAATCAGCGGACTGGGTGCCGGTTCCGCGGCCACGATGCCTCGGCTGGGACCCGAAAACCGGTTTGCTGGTCTACGAACTCGTCACTCCCGCGCGAGACGGCCGACAGCTCGCCGACGACGACGATTTCGACGAAACGATCGCCGACCGGATGGGGCGGCTTGTGGCGAAGCTGCACGACGCCGCTTCCCCGCCTTGGCTCGATGTCTCGTCTCCCCGGCTTCCGCCACTTGGTGAGATGGACGCGCTGCCGCTGGAGGTGTACCGCAACGCGTGCGCCGCCGAACTCGAGTTGTGGCGGCTGCTGCAGAAGGACGAGGCATTGATCGCGGCGCTGAGGCACCTGTCCGCCATTCCGGAAACGCTGCACACCCCGACGCATTGCGACCTTCGGCTTGACCAGTTCGTGATCGACGGCAGCGATGTCCAGCTCGTCGATTGGGACGAGCTCAGGCTGGCTGATCCGGCCCGGGATATCGGCGCCTTCGTCGGTGAATGGTTGTTCCGCAGCACGCTGGGCATCGCGCCTCCCGACGCCGCACCCGACCATGGTGCCATCGTCGCCAGAGGAGCCGCGCGGTTCGCCGCAGTGCGCCCGCTGATCCTGTCGTTCTGGCAGGCTTACCGGGAAATCCGCCGGGAGCCGGACACCGATCTCGGGCGTCGTTCCACGGCCTTCGCAGGCTGGCACCAGCTCGACCGGGTGCTCGCGGCGGCCGAGGGGCAGTCTCGGCTACTGCCGGTCGAGCGCGCCGCCGCCGGGATCGGCCGCGCCCTGGTGCTCGACCCCGGCCGGTTCGCCGCCACCCTGGGACTGACGATATGACCATGCTCTTCCCTGCGGGCGGCGGGTCGATCGGGACCGTGCTCGACATGCTCCGTGACGTCGAAGTGGACTCCCGGGCGAACCGAGCGGTCGTCGCCGGTCAGGTCCTGCAGGCAGGCGGCCGTGCCGAACTGCGCGCGAAGCTCGCGACGGCGTTGTACGACACCCTCCACGTCGGGACAGCCCTCGAAGCCTCGGTCTCTCCCGGTTTCCGCGACCGGCTGGCCGCTGCGGTGCCGCACGAGCTCACCCGCGCCCGCGGCCGTGTGTGCTCGCTCGCGACGCCGGACGAAGTCGTCATCGAGATCGACGGTGTCCGGGTCCGCGTGCCCTCTTCCGCAGTCGAGTCCCCGGTGGCCGGTGCGGTCACCGGGGTCGGGATCAACTGCGCCCGCCCGAACCTCGCCCCGGGATTTTTCCTCGTCGACGGCCCGCCGGGGCACGGCCTCGAGTCAGGCGACCACGTCCTGCGAATCTACCTGCACCTCGTCGAGCAGGGCATGGCAACCGCCGCGTGGCATTCGGCCCTCCTTCTGCTCGGAAGGCTCGGCGTCCCCTACCGCGCGAAGGTCAGCCTGTACCTGCCCCGCAGGGACGCGCTGGTCCTGTACCTTGGCCGACACGCATGGCCGGCTGCGCCGGGGATTGTGCAGGAACTGTCCAGCCTGCGAGGTCTCGGTGCAGCGGTCTCGGCCTACGCGCACCGGATCGCGGACGGCGTGGCGGTCGCCTGGGATCCTGCCGACTCTCGGCCAGGACACGGTGGGCTCAGCTTCGGAGAACACCGGTCACGGATCATCGCCGACGCACTGCTCGCCCCGGGCACCCGAGAAGATGAGCTGGCTCGTTTCCTGGCCGAGGGCAACATCGACGCAACCGGCGTTTTCCGGAACACGACATCCCCGGATTTGTGAATCAGATCACGCCTGTTGGCAGGTTGCCTCGGCAAGCACCCCCCGTGCAAGGTGAAGATCGCCAACAGGCACCTCGAATTCTTCGAAAGGTATCGTCAATGCACTCCGATGAGCTATTCGCGGCGTATGCCGAATTCACGACGCCGGCTGATCTCTCAATCTCGCCCGCCGACTCCCACGCGGGGTCGCGCAATACCGCGACCCCGACTTTCCTCTCCTACGCCGAAACCCGGCCGGAATCGGAGCGCGAGTAGATCACACGGTCAGGAGACACGGTGACCACTTTTCGGGAAGTCTTCGCCAATTCGGAGTTCCGGGCCATCTTCTGCGGGTCCGGCCTGTCGACGGCAGGTGATTTCTTGGCCAGGGGTGCGGTGACCATCGGCGTGTATACGTCGAGCCAGTCGACCGCGCTCATGGCGGTCACCTACGCCCTGACGTTCCTCCCCGACCTGATCGGGGGTGCGCTGCTGTCCGGCTTCGCCGACCGATTCAGCCGCCGGACCGTCATGGTCACCGCCGACCTGTTGCGGGCCGTGTTGGTCGCCGTGATGGCGACGTCCGGCCTGTCTCTCGCGGTGGTTTGGCTCCTGCTTCTCGCGGTGCGCCTGCTGGATGCGCCGTTTCGCGGCGCGCAGGCGGCAACGCTGTCACTCGTACTCACCGGCGACCGCTACGTGGTCGGTACCTCGGCCAACACCATGCTGGCCAACCTCGCCGTCGGCGTGGGCTTCACCGGCGCGGGTGCCGTCGTCCAGCAACTCGGCATGAACACGGCGCTCTACGTCAACGCGGGGACCTTCATATGTTCCGCGCTGCTGATCCGGTTCGGTGTCCGATCCCGCCCGGTGACGGGACCGGGCACCCCACAGGCCACTCGATGGTGGGGATCGCTGGCCGCCGGGACCCGGCTGGTCCGCGCCGACCGGCGGCTGCGCACGCTGATGTCCTTCGCCGTTATCCCCGGTATCTGCATGGTCGCGACCGCACTGGTCGCGCCCTACACGGTCGAGACGGGCAGTACCGAGGCCGCTGCGGGGGCCCTGATGGGCATTGGCTCAGCCGGCATGGTCATCGGGGTGTGGGCGCTGGCGAGGTGGATGCGCCCACAAACCAGGATGCGGCTGCTCGGCGTGCTCGCGGCAGCGTCGGCGGCACCGTTCATCGTGTGCGCCTGGCACCCCGGCCTCGTCGCCGATGCGGTCATCTGGTTCGTCAACGGCGCCGCGACGTGCTTCTGGGTACCGGTCACGACCGGAGTGGTGCAGTCCACCCCGGAAGCCATGCGTGGTCAGATGAACGGGCTGGTGTTCGCGCTGCTACGCCTGGTGCAGGGGACTGCGATCCTGGTTTACGGCCTTCTCGCCGAGGTACTCCCGCCTTCGACGGTCATCGCCGCGGCCGGCTTGCTCGGCCTGGTGACGTCTGGCGTGATCGGGTTCGCTTGGCGGCGGGTCGACACCAAGCCACAATCAGCCGCCGCAGATGTCAGCCAGTGACCGGCGGAGCGCGGACGTGTCCGGCAGATCGGTTCCCCGCAGGCACTCGACAGCGAGTCGGCAGCACTCGTCGGCGACGGCCGTGTCCCCGGCGACACGACGCGCCAACGCGAGAACCCGCAGAGCGCGCGCCTGGTCAAGCTGAGCCCCGAACCGCCGGGCATCGGCGAACGACGACTCGGCTAGCCTCTGCGCTGCATGGGTGTCTCTGTCGTCGAGCTCCGCTTGCGCCAGCACCACTTTCGCTCGCATGCGCAATATCTGCAGGCTGGTCTCTTCGCACAGCGATAGAGCTCTCCGGGCGAGCGAAACCGCCAGCCGGACGTCGCCGGTCGAGCGACTGACCTCCGCCTGTCCGGTGAGAGCGGAGATCTCTCCGTTGCGATACCCGATCTGCCGGCACATAGCCAGTGCCGAACGGTATAGCTGACCGGCTTCGTCCAGGTCACCGCCGAGCACACACACGGCAGCAAGGGCGGTCAGCGCCTCCGCTTCGTCCTCCCTGGCGGCGTTGCTACGGGCGATCCCCAGCGCCCGCCGGGCATTTTGGCCTGCGGCCACCAGATCCCCTATCTCCCGGTGGGCGCGGGATAGGTGACCCAGCACGTCGGCCTGGAAGTGACCGACCGAACCGCGGCGGAGCAGTTCCAGGGATCGGGTGAACTGCTCGATGGCTTCGCGACAGCGGCCGCGCAACAGCAGGATCTCGCCGAGGATGCCACGGACGTTGCCTTCCGTGGCCCGTTCGTCCAAGAGGTCGCGGAAGGAGATCACCCGCCGCGCAGCCGCTTCGGCCTCGTCGAGGTTCCCGCGCAGCAGCTCGGCATAACTCAGCCCGAGCCAGCCGAAGCGTTGCAGAGGCAGGTTCGCCGAGTTTGCGGCCAACACCAGGCCCTCACGGATCCGGTCCGCGCCGTAGTCGACCTTGCCGACGTCTCGGTCCATATTGCCCAACGCGATGAGTGAACGAGCCTGTCCCTCGGGGTGTCCTGCCTCCCTGTGTGCTGTGAGCTCTTTGGTGAAGTGGCGTGACGCGGCCTGGTTGTCTCCGTGGCGGAAGTTGAGCGAGCCCATGCAGGAATGAATCGCCGCGACCGCGGCGAGATCACCTTGGGCCACCGCAGCCTGCAAAGCCGCAGCGAAGGCCCGCATCCCCTCCTCCCGGTAGCGACCGCTCGTCACCAGGTACGGCCGCACAGCTTCGGCAAGAAACCAGGCAAACCGGACGTGGGGCCCCTCCGAAGCCTGGATCATAGCCGCCAGCACGTTGACGCACTCGGCGTTCATCCACGCGATCGCGTCACCGGGGCCCGCGAAGACACCCGGTTTGGCCTTGGTGAGCCCCTCCGGTCGAGGAAGCCACACATACGTTGGGTACAGAAGGTCAGCCGCTGACTCGGTGTGCCGCAGGTAGAACGCGAGAAGCCGGCTCATCGCCGCGTCCCGTGCCGGGGGCCCATCGTCCTCGGCGCACCGCTCTACTGCGAACACGCGCAACAGGTCGTGCAACCGGTACCTCGGCCCTCTGTTCCGCATGACCAGGTTTGCCGCCGTCAGCTGCTCGAGCTGAGCTGCGCAGTCGGACTGCCCGGCCAGCGCCGCGACGGCCTCGGCCGAAAAGTCCGGTCCGGCCACGAGTCCCAGCAGTCGGAACACCCGCGCTGCGGCGGAATCCAAAGTCGTATAGGACAACCGGAACGCCGTACGAATGGTGGCTTCCTCGTCCCCTTCGATCTCCAACGACGTCAGGCGATTGCCGCGCCGCAGCTCGGCAACATACTCGGCCAGTGAGCAGCCCGGCCTGCTGACCACGTTCGCGGCCGCGATCCGCAAGGCGAGGGGCAGAAAACCGCACAGGTTGGCCAGTTCGCGTGAGGCGGCAGGCTCCGCGCCGACCCGGTCGGCGCCGATCATGCTGGTCAGCAGTGTCAGCGCGTGCTCATCGGCAAGCGTGCCGACCTGGAACAGGGCCGCGCTCTGGAGGGCCACCAGCCCTCGGAGGTCGTTCCGGCTGGTCACGATCACCCCGCATCCCGGCGCGCTCGGCAGCAGCGGACGCACCTGGTTCGGACCGGCGGCATTGTCGAGCACGAACAACACCTTCCGACCGCGGAGCAAGGTGCGATAGAGCGCCACCAGCTCCTCCTGGCCTGACGGCAGGCGTTTCGTCGCTGCGCCCAGCGCAATGACGAAGCGGGCCAACACCTCAGTCGGGGTCAGGGCTGGCGCCGCTGCGTGGCCGCGCAGGTCAACGTGGAGCTGACCGTCGGGAAACCGGCCGCGCAGGTCATGGGCTACCTTGACCGCAAGCGCCGTCTTGCCTGCACCCGGCAAGCCCGTGATCACCACGACCGGAACGGTCGAAGCCGACGACAGTACGCCTTCGATCCTCCCCACCAGGTCGCCCCGGCCGACGAAGTCGGGCACGTCCGCCGGCAACTCGTGCGGCACCAGCTCGCCGGAGACGATTTCCTCGTCACCACTGGCCACCGACGATACCGCCGATGCCGGATCCCGCATCAGGATCTGCTCGTACACCTGCTGCAGCTCAGCACCGGGATCGACGCCGAGCTCTTCGGCAAGAGCCTCCTTGATCCGCTTGTACACCAAGAAGGCTTCTGCCTGCTGCCCGGAGCGGTACAACGCCAGCATGAGCTGGCCGTGCAGCCTCTCCCTGAGGGGCGCGGCGGCCGCGGCGGCCTGGAGCTCGATGACCAAGTCGAGATGCCGTCCGAGCTTCAGCCCGGCATCGAAGCAGGCTTCCTGCGCGGCCAGTCGCTCGTGTTCGAGCCGAGGCGCGTGGATCGTCCGCAGCAGATCCGATGGTATGTCGGCAAGAGCATCGCCACGCCAATGCGCGAGAGCTTCGCGCAGAATTTCGACCCGCCGCTCAAGTTCCCCGGCGTGCCGAGCCCGATCGACCAGCTCCCGAAATCGGTCCAGGTCCAATTCGCCCGGCTCGACCCGAATGCGGTATCCGCCGGCCATAGTGATAATCCGGTCAGATTCGCCGATGACCCGGCGCAGACGTTGCACATACGTCTGCAATGTCGCACGGGCCCCCCGCGGCGGGTCCTGGTCCCAGACCTGGTCGACCAAGTCGTCGGCGCTGACCAGGTTGTTGGCGGACAGAAGCAACATGACCAGGAGGACGCGCTGCTTCCTCGCATTGACAGGGACGAAGATACCGTCGTTGACCACCTCGAGCGAACCGAGCACACGAAATTGCAGGCCTCTTCGCACTGGGCCCCCTCCCTGGCGCCGACAGTCGCGAGCGAAGATCTTAGCAGTCCAACCACACAAGGACAGCCGACCGGACCCGTTCGGAAATCGCTACACAGGTATTCAGAAGTGAGATGTCGTCCATAGTGGCTCACTGCTCCCACTCGGGACCCCGGCCGCGTCGGCGCACAAATCGGACAATCAGCATCGTCGCGTGCACTCCGGTTCGGAGAATGCCTCTTCCGCGATCATGCGATCGCCGAAGACAATGCAAACGCGCGTTCCGACACGTGTCCAAACACTCACGCCAGGCCTGCCGACCCCAGGGCTCATGATCGCTAGGGATTCGCGCGCAACCTCGACCCACTTCGCGTGGAAGCCAGGACGAACCATCCACACTCGCCATCTCGTCGACCTTTCTGGTCGCGTTACACAATCCATCCTGGGCCGTTCGTGGTTTCGGACGGTGTTCGAGCGCAAGACGGTCGCACATCAGACCACCCCGTCCACCTCGTCCTCGAACGAGGAGCTGACGCGTACGCGCACGGGGACGGGATCGAAATACAACAGTCATCCACAGGTTCACTGCCGGCCACCATGCACTAGCCATGTACCAGCTATCTGCCGCAGTCGCGTGAGCGCGAGAACGCGGTTAACGCACAGTTGTGGGCTGGATGGGCAAAGACGACCACCTGCTATCTTCGACCTCGCCACTCGTCTGGAGCAGTAGCGGCAGAATCACAGCTACACCCCCAGCTCGAGCGATGCCGCCACCGCGGTGAAGGACGAGTACGACGAGGCGGTAAGCACCCATTCCGACCCTCACACTAAATTCTCCTGGAGCAGATCTGGAGCACGCTGTCGGATACAGCTGCACCCAACGACGTCGAACCGCATCGATCAAGCCACAACTGCTCCAACCGACCAGCGAGTTCTCGATAACCGCAGGTCAGCGCCTTGCGTGAACCTGACTGGCAGTGAGGGGGTCAGGGGTTCGAGTCCCCTTAGCTCCACAATATGAAACACCGCCCACCTGGCAAACTTGCCGAGGTAGGGCGGTTTTTTCGTTGACCTCACTTGAGAATTGGCGCGCCGAACTTCAGTTACTGTTCAGTAGCTGGAGCAAATCTGGAGCACGTCGTCCTCACCCTGCCAAATGGGGTCACATCCTCTGCTCCAGCTATGTAGCCCAACTGGGTAGATCTCCTCGAGCACACGGAGCGCTCAGACCGCCGACGTCGATGAGCTGCTGCTTCCCTCGGATTAAAAGTTTGCGACTACCCGGTGTCGCCGAGAGTCACTCTGCACCGCTCGCGCAGGTTGACACGAGGGGCGTTCACCTTCGAGTGTCGTGTAGTGCCTGCCCATGTCGGGCACTGCTTCGGCACAGGAGCACCCCGGCGGGTGCGCAGTTGCCGGTTGCGAGGCTGCCGGGCTCGTCGAGGTGCAGACCATCGTCCACGAACACGCCGGAGTCTGCACTGCGCCGGTCGCTATCCGGACGTCGATCCACGGATCAGCGAACGAACTGTGCACCCGCTCGGGCGCACAGTTCGTTCGCTGAGGTGACTATGCGGTGGTCATCTGGATGATGGTCCATCGCTGGTTGACCGAGCCCGTGCCGTCGTACTGCGAGATTCCCGAGCCGTTGGCGGTCTGCCAGCCGGTGACGTCGGCGAATTTGCCGGTCAGGGCGCTGGCGAGACCAAGGGTGTTGTTGTCGCCCTGGACGAACACCCACTGCTGAGCACCGCCGTAGTGGCAGCCGAACTGAATCAGCGGTGTGCCGTTGGCGACCTCGCCGTAGCGCACGTCGAGGCACTTTCCGGAATTCTTGTTCTTCAAACCGTACTTCTTGTCGCCCAAGGGGACCAGTTCCCAGACCTGTTTCACGCCGCCGGCGCAGTCCCAGAGTTCCGTGCCGGCAAGGTCCGCGTTGGCGCCCTGGTTCGGCGTGCCCCAGAGGCCTGCGACCTGGATGCAACGGCCGGAGTGAACACCCTTGATCTGGATGGTGCCGAGTCGCATCTCGACGGTCCACGAGACGTGGGTCGGGTCGATGAGGCGCCACCGCTGGTCGATCGAGTTGGTGTTGGTGTACTGCACGATCAAGGTCGCGTTGCCGGTGCCCGAGTCGGCCGCAGTGGCGAACCGGCCGGAACCGACGTTCTTCAGCTGGAACGTGCCGTCGGCGTTCTCCAGGAATTCCCAGCGCTGGTTCGTGTGGTCGTTGCACGGGTTCTGGATCACGTTGCTACCGGCGATGTCCAAGCACATCTTGGACGCGAGGTTCTGCAGACGGTACTGGCTGTCGCCGGTGGCCTGCAGCTCCCAGACCTGCTTCGGGCTGCGGGCGCAGTCCCACAGTTCGCCGCTGGCGCCAGGGGCGAGCGCGCCCTGGCCCGGCGTGTCCCACAGACCGGCGACCGACAGGCAGCGGCCGGACTGGATGCCCTGGAGTTCGATGACCCGCTTGTCGGCGGGCTTGATCAGGTCGAGCTTGGCTGCGGCGTGCTGGCCGGTGAGGAGGAACTCGTTGCGCTGGGCGGTGGTACCCGCGAGGGCGGCCCGGGCCGCGGCGACCAGGTTCGGCTGGTAGCCGTCGCGTTCGGCCTTGTCGAGGATCACCCGGATCTGACGTTCGGCCTCAATCGCGTCGAGCCGCTCCTGTTCCTCGATGTCGACCTGGTGTGCCTCGTGCACACCAGTGAAGATGAACGCCTTCCACGCCGCCGCGTCACGGCTGTCGTACGCGGTCTGGGCGGCGGCCTTGACCTTGGGGCCGATGGCGCGCTTGATCACCTCATAGATGAACTCGTGATCAGGCAGGTTCTTGAGCTCTTCGGTGGCGGTCCCCTTCGTCGCGGCGGCCCAGGCACGTTCCTTCGCCGCACGGTTCGCTTCGCGCTCGAGGCGCTCACGTTCGAGTCGCTCGGCTTCTTCGATCTTGCGCTTCTTGTCGGCGGCGGACGCGGTGTAGATGCCCGTGACCACGAACTCCTGACGCTGGTCGTCCGTGGAACCCGTCTTCAGGACGGCCGCCGCGCCCTTCTTGACGTCGCTGCCTTCCTCCGCCATCTCCCACAGCTTGAAGACGAAGTTCTCCAGCGAGCCGTCGAGAAGGCTCTGCGGGACGGTGACCCAGCCGATCTCGGCAGCGGCGGCGAGGCGCTGGCGGTCGCGCTCGGCCTTCTTCGCCAGCTCGATCTGGTCGAGCCGGACAGCATCGAAGATGCCGGTCTTGATGAAGTTGTAGCAGGCGAGCTCGTCGGTCGTGTCGGTGAACGCCCTAAGCGCGGCAGCCTTGACCTGACTGCCTTCACGGGCCTTCTGCCACAACGTGATCACGAAGTTCTTGTCGCTCATCACCGCCATTTCGGGCGTGAGGAGGAGGTTGAGCTCACGCGCGGCGGCGGCCTTCTCGTCGGTGGTCGACTCCTGCACGGCCTGCGCGGACGCCGCCGAGGATGGAGTGGGCTCGGCCGCTTGTGCTGGAGCCGCGGCGACTCCACCAGCCAACGTCACCGCGATGGACAGTGCGGCGATTCCACGCACGCCGCGACCGGCCAGACTGACTCTGGACAAAGAATTCTCCCCCTTTGAGACTAACGAATGCGCCTGATGGACTACGCCGTAAGTGGTGCCTTGACGCCATTAGTCACTGTTTCTTGAACCCTGGCATGCTCTACGCGGGGCCAGCAACCGCGAGTGGTCTAGATCACTGATCATCTGCGTTCGAGGCGTGCTAAGAATTATGCGAGCGTTGCGCTCGTCAGGCTGTTTGTTCGGGGGATTCATTTGAGGGGGAACAAATTGGGCCGTCATGCACTCCTGCGCGTGGCGCTGGCCACCGCGGTCGCTGCCGGAGGGATCGTTTCGACAGGCGCACCCGCAGCGGCAGCCGGGGACGTCATCATCGCGACCGAACCGGCTGACCAGGTGGAACAGGCGGAACGCAGCCGAGTTCGGCGGATCGCGACGCGCGACTACCGCCCAGAAGTAACAGCCGAGGCCTGGCACGCGATACTCAGTTCCAGAGGGGCCGAGGCGATCAGGGAATTCCTGGATTCCGGATATCAAAAGGCAAAAACCCGAGCGGCGGAAACCGTAGCTCGTAATACCCGATACATTGGCGATGTCAACCGGTTTTCAATTCCCGGAAGCGCGGTGCGCGCTACGTCTTCCCGTGTTCTGCTGGGCTCGGACAGTGAAAAAGCCGACTACGTCCAGAACGGGCTTGCGAAAGCGCAAGAACTCGACCGTATCAACGACAACAGGTACGACGAGAAGATCGCCGTACAGGCCCGCGCTGATCGTGACTACGTGACCGAGCTCGCCGCACACGATCCCGGTCCCCAGGTGCGCGCGGCCGCTGGACGCGCGTTGTCGGTTGGCGACGACGTCGCGATCGGGTTGTTCTTCAAGTATTACTGGGCGAGTGCCGCGAAGCTGGACGACGAGGCGTTCCGCCGCAACACAACCGATCTGAACGCCGTTTGGCACAGCAAGATCCGCTTGCTGACCGAGGCCGCGCTGGCCGCCGAGAAGGCGGAACGCGAGTCGAGCGGCGAACTCGCCCGCAAGGCCCGCGCCGACGCGATCGCCGCGTGGCGTTCGATCGACGACCAAGCAAGCCAATCCTCCGTGGACTGGGCGGCCGAACGAGACAAGGCGGCCGCTCAGGCCGCGGCATGGGCAGGTGTCGCCGCACACGCCCGCGCCGCTACGACCGGGCAGGACTGGGCCAGTGTCATCGCCCGCGCCGAGCAGGGCAACACGTCATGGGCCGACGAGGCCGAGTGGGCCCTCCAGCAAGCCGGCGCCTGGCAGGCGATCGCCGCACAAGCACGAGCGAACGCCGCAGCGGCCACAGATCGGGACAGAGGGGACCAGTAACCGCATGAACAAGAGATCGGCTGGCGCCACGATTGTGTGGCGCAGATCCGTGATGGCCGTGGTCCTCACGATGATCATGGCCCTGCTGGGTGGTCTTGTCCCCGCCGAGGCTGCCGCGAGGCCCGCGAGGGCACCGGCTGTCGCGGCCACGGCCGCCGTGTCGGAGGACCCCCCTCCCCTAGACGACGAGGACCAGTTCAACCGTGAGCTGGTCGAGGACATCGCCAAGCACGCGCCCGACATCGAGGTCCGAGAGGCCGCCCAGGCGGCACTAGACTCGAACGATCCGGCGAAGATCCTCTGGTTCCTCGACTACGGCGAGGCGGAGGCCAAGGCCAAAGCTGCGGAACGCAAGCGTGTCACCGCGGCGAAGAACCGGGAGCTGGTGCAGGGCTGGGCGAAGACCGGCGGCCCGCATGTGCGTGCTGGGGCGCAGGCGGCGCTCGACTCCGGCGACGACAAGGTGATCGCCGACTTCGTCGCCTATGGCAAGGAGATCGCCGAGAAGCAGGACCAGAAGGACGCCGAAGACTCGAAGGCCGAGCAGGACCGCATCATTGGGCGCGTGCGGGACATGGTCGCGCACGGCGGACCGCAAGTGCAGGTCGAGGGCGAAGCGATCCTGCTCACCGGGGACTACGCCCGCATCCGCGAGTTCTACCTGACCGGCTATGCCGAAGCGAATCAGCGTGACCACGACTTCCAGCAGGTCATCGAGAAGGCGCTGGAAGACCGCAACAAGGCGATCACCGAGCTCAACGCCCTGGCCCGACGCGCGGAAGCGGCGGCGGACGCACGCGCGGAGATCATGCGCGCGAACATCAACGCGGTCAAGGTCATGGAAGACGGCCTGTTCGCGATGCAGATGGCCGTGAAGGCGGCGCACAAGGCCGACAAGATCTTTCAAGAGGACAAGCCCGGTCGCGCAAACGGCGCCAAGGGGCGCAACCAGGACATCGACGCACTGCGTGCCGAGGCGACGGAGTACGCCGCGCGCGGTGGCCGCATCGCCTTGGAAGCCCAAGGCATCAACACCCAGGTCCACAACGCCGCGGCCCGCCTCGTCGAGACCGGCCTGACCAACGGCCTGGACTGGGCCAAGGTCACCATCGGCATCACGCACGCGGTCGAGGCGACCGCACTCGCCGCCGAGACCTCACAGCACGCGGCTGAGGCGACGCTCGCCGACAGCCGGGCCCTCGACGCGGACCGCAACGCTCAGGAACACGCGAACAACGCCCACAAGTACCGCGCGGAAGCCGAACGCCAGGCACAGCAGGCGGTCGATCTGGCCGCAGCGGCAAGGGTCCAGCGAGACATCGCGATCGCGGCCCGCGACCGCGCCGAACAGCAGAAGAACCTCGCCGCCCAGAAGACCGCGCAGGCCAAGCAACACGCAGCGAACGCCCGCACCGCGCGGGCGAACGCGCAGGGCGCGGCCAAGCACGCTATCGCCAAGTCCAAAGACGCCACAACCGCCTACAACAACGCGGTCCAGCACAAGGCTGCCATGGACGAGACGGTCCAGAAAGCCGCGAGGCTCGGGAAGGAACTCGAGGTCGCCGAGGGTCTCTTCGGGCAGCACGCCCAGGTCTATCACGCCTACGAGAAGAAACTGATCGAAGCGCGTCAGCGAGCCGAGGACCTCGGCGGCGAGGCCTGGGACGAGTACCGGCGCATCGAAGGAGAGACCAACAAGGCCAAGGCCGCCGCCGCCCAGTCGGAGGCGTGGGCGAGCCGGGCCAGAGCCGCCGCGGCAACCGCGCGTGCCGAGGCGCAGAAAGCGACGAACGCGGCGAACGAGGCACATCAGGCTGCGCTGCGCGCGAACCAGGAAGCGGTGACCGCACGCCGTGCCGCTGACGAAACGCACCGCCTCTCGTTAGAGGCCGCCAATGCAGCGGTCGCCTCCAACAACGCGGCCGAGATGGTGCAGCGCGAGGCCGAGTCCGCAGTGCGTGAGGCCAACCAGTCCGTATACCAGTCCATGATCGCCGACCGCGCGGCGGCCGCCGCGGCCGCCTCCGCGGAGCTGGTCATCGACCCGGTGCGGGCGGCGGAGGCCATCCTCAAGCCATACGCGGGGATCAACGCCGACGCACGCAGAGCGCTGGCAAGCACTGCCGAAGCGCTACTCATCAGCGAGGAACAGTCCCGTCTCGCGCGAGAGAAGGCGACCGAGGCCGCCGCAGCAGCGGTTCGCGCGCAGAAAGCGGCAGACGAGGCCGTCGCCGATATCAAGCCGGCTTACGAGGCGGCCGCCCGCGCCGTCGACGCGGCGAACGCCGCCGCGCAGGACGCACTCACAGCCAACGACGCGGCGAACACGGCGGCGCAGCACGCGAACGCCGCATCAGGTTCGGCGGCCACGGCCGCGCAGTGGGCGAACTCGGCCCGTTCGGACGCGACGCTGGCGACCCGGTCCGCCAACGCTGCCACCTCGGCGGCCACGGCGGCGGGCCAAGCTGCGGGAGCGGCGGAGAGGCTCCGCAGCGCCGCGCTGGAAGTCGCCAAGGGTTTCGACGCCTTCCAGAACTCGATCATCGAACGCTTGAACCAGGTCACCGACGTCCGCAAACGGTACGACGAGGCCGTGCGGATCGCCACCGCGGAAGCCGAGCGCAAGCGGCAAGAGCTGAACGCGCTGACGCTGGAAGGCCTGGCTGGCGCATTCGCGTGCAAGCTGGCCACGACGCTGCCGCAATGCCAGGCGCAGCTGGACAAGGTCAAGCGCCAGATCGGCCCGGCCCTCGACGCAGTGGGCAACTACATCGAAGATTGGCTATTCTGCACTTCCGGCATCGACGAGGAAGCCTGCACGCGGTACCACGAGAAAACAAAGAAGGTCCTTGAATTCTCCTGGGAAGCGATCAAGGGCTTCGCCGAGGCCGCGGTCAGCCCGTTCGTCACCGTGTGGGAGGTCGGCGGCTGCGTCATCTCGGGCGTTGACTCGGGTGACTGGTCCAAGTGCAAGGCGATCCTCGACGGCGCCATCTACGCCATCGAGAACCCATATATGTGGATCAACCTGCCCGAATGGCAGACCAACCCCGGCAAGGCGTTCGGCGGACTGCTGTTCGACGCCACTGCCGCCGCCGCGACCATCTACGCGGGCGGTACCGGCGGCGCGGCGTGGAAGAGCGTTCGAACACTGTCCAAGAAGATCGACGGCGGCTCCGGCCCGCTGTCGAAGATGGTGGCCGGCTTGGAGCGCTATGCGGTCAAGCTGCACGAGTCCGTTCGCGACAAGCTGCCGAACGCGGTCGGTGAGCTCCTCAACCTGAAAGCACGCTTCGACAACGGCGAGGCCAAGTTCGACGGTGCCATCGCGGTCGTCGACGAGCGGCTCTACAGGATGGAGCCCTTCACGATCCGGCCGGAAGGATCGCCGAACCTCGTCGACGGGGCGACCATCCGCCTCGAAGGCGGCACGCTGCGGATCGAGAACGGCCTCGCGAAACTCGACGGCGCCAAGCTGAAAGTCGAGCCGCCGAAGCAGTGCGTCGTCGGTGTCGCTGCCCGTGCGGCTGCTGGCTGTGGTGGCGGCTATCCCCAGCCGGTCGAAGGTCCGGACGGCTACAAGCACGACATCGGCAAGCTGAAGATCAGACTCAGCCCGGAGGAGAACAAGTGGGCCAACGACCTGCTCGACAAGGCCAAGACGGCCGCGCCGGACATCACCAAGTCCGTCGAGCAGGTTGCGGCTAGAACCGGCGGACAGCGTTATGGCAAGCAAGGAAGCGAGCTCAAGTCCGCAGAATCGCTCAAGCGAAAGCTGTTCGAGGAACTGCAACCCGAGACAGCTGGAGCCAGCCACAAGCCGATCTCTGCGATCGCGAACGAGATGAACGATTCGGTCCGGTACACAATCTCATTCGCGAGCAACGATTACGCGTCGCGCGTACTGGCCGCACTGAACGAGTTCGGGCCGGGTTACCAGGTCGTCAGGCTGAAAAACTTCTGGAAGAGAAACATGGCAGAAGGCGGCAAGACCGATGGTTATCCTGGCATCAACGTCACGTTCAAGACGCCTGATGGGTTGCTGTTCGAGGTTCAATTCCACACGCCGGACGGCCTCCACGCCAAGGCGTTGGAAACACCGAACTACGAGGACCGCCGAGCGAACCGAGCCGCGCAGAAAGTGATCGAGAACGATACGAACTTGTCCCGGGAGGAGAAAGAGGGGAGGTTGAGGGTCCTGCAAGAGGAGCAGGAGGAACTCGAGCAGCAAAAAAGGCGGATCTGGGGCGAGGTGCCGAGGCCTGTCGGCGCGATCTTGATCGAGGAAGTACCCAGGGGCTGACAACGGCCACAATAGACCTGCCCCCTGACGCCTGCCAGGGGGCAGGCGTCGCATCGAGAGACGAGGTTCACATGAGTCCCGAGTACCAGTACTACGCCATCTCCATCAGGGGCAACGACCTGGGACTTGGGCCGACACAGATCTGCCGTCGATGGGTGGACGAGGACGGGCAGCACGACGAGGTGTACACCAAAGAGGCATCGTGGTCCGCCACGTCGGAGTTGGTCGAGGCAGAGTCCAGTCAGCTCGAGACCGAGGCACGCGCGATCTCAGCGAGGTTGGCATTGAATCTCGTAGAGATCCAGAGCGGTCGTGGCGTCAGTTACGAACCAGCCGACGGGAGGTACAGCTACTTTGCCTGGCTGGCTGACGACAAGACTTCATTGGACGACGCGCGGCAGGTCATCCGGACGTGGAAGAGCCCTCAGGGATACAGCATGGAGCAGTCGTACACGTTCGATTCCGAGTGGGAGAGGAGCTATCTGTACCAGGACGTACGCGACGCGCGAAAGAGCGGCTGGCTGAAGCCGATCACGGAGGACGAAGCCGAACGATTCAAGGAAATCGTGGCACGCCGGCGTGGCCAGGGCTAGCCCGCTTTCGCAGAATGAGGACTCGATGGACCGTCGGTACCAGTACTACGCGATCATGACGACTGCCTTCCCCTGCGTAGAGGAACCAGCACTGGTCTGCCGTCGATCGGTTGACGCGCAGGGCGTTGTGCATGAGGAGGCGTTCACCCACGAACTCGCCTGGGAGCCTTCGAGGGAACTGAGCGATGTTGAGGCCTATGGAAGCGCTGAGATTTGCCCGGTCACCGAGGAGGCCGGGCTCCGGTTCGAGGCCACCCAATCCGCCCGTGTGCACATGTTCGACCCCGTTGACGGGAAGTACAACTACTTCAAGCTCGTGGAGCTCGACAGGACAGTGCTGGCGATCCGGACGTGGATCAGTCCTCAGGGGCACAATCTGGAGGAGACGCACACGGCATCGGGGTGGCGGCGCAGCCGCGTCCGCAGCAAGCTCGAACGCGACAGCATGGGCGGCGATCTCATATCGATCACGCTGAAGGAAGCGGAGAGCCTGTGAGTTCCCGCCGATGCAGGGCTAGGGACCGATCGGGTTGACGCGCCAGCTCGCTGAAGCCGTTGCCGTGCGGGTCCCCGATGTTGAGCTGGCTCGACCCGAAATCGGCACGCCTGTGAAAACGGAGACGAAACGGAGCCCAATGGCGCCGAGGGAAATGTGAATCCAACTCGCATAACGCGACATATCAGCAGGTCAAAGGCCATGTTGATCTTGAGCCGCCAAGGGGACTCGAACCCCTGACCTTCTGTTTACAAGTCCCCTCCACCGCCATGTAAGCCAGTGCCGCGAGATGCCGAATTTTGACCATCCATGCAGGTCAACGTGAACCTCAGACTGCGGCGGGTGTCGCGCCGTGCCATGCCGTGCCGGGCTCTACTTCGGCAACGGAGCCCAATCGGAGACGTCGTGGCATCCCGGGTCCTGTCGAACTGGCTGAACAAGGCGAGCCACATGTCCTGCACGAAGTCCCCGGCCTCGTACGGGGTGTAGCCGCACTACTGACGACATGCCACACCAGTGGCGCCAGGTCCTAAACTAGCCGGCCCAATGCTTGGCCTCGTGAATCGAATGCGGCAGATTCGACCGCCCGCGGGTAGCGGGCGGCCGCCATGCTCGGCGCGGCGCAGATCCTGCTGGCGTGAATGTGCTTTACAGGGCTGTTTTGCCGCTTGTTTCTTCTGAGCTGACGGTGCCCGCCCGGGGGAACAAGCCGTAGCGCCCGTGGTCTGCGTTCTTGGTGAAGGAGATGTCCCGTGTCCCGGACTCCAGGTGGTTCGGCGGGTTCTGGTTCTCCAGGATGATGATTTGGCCGGAGAAGTTCGTCTGGATATCAGCGAAGAACCGGGCTGAGAGGCTGGTGGTGTCGAGGATGTCGCCGCTGTTGTCGGGTTCGTCGTTCGGGTCCGGTGGCCGGTAGACGACGAGGGGGGGAGTCGAGTATGACGAAGCCGGGGTGGGGAGGTCGTTGTCGAAGCAGTACTGGGCGAGTGAGATGGTGAAGGCTGCGTGCAGGATGGCCCGGACACCTTTGCCGTGGGCGGAGCGCAGCCGGTTGCCGGATATGATGTCTTGTTTGTCGTAGTTGTAGCTGGTGGTTTCGGCTTCCTGTTCCTCCCGTAAGGCTGGTATAGCGGCAAAACGCCCATCCCCAGGTCGCCCTGTTCCCTTTGGTCCCCTACGGGGTACGGTCCGCGCCGGCCGCTCCTGCCGCGTGCACGATCAATCCGCCGCTCACACCAATTTTCCTGGAGCAGTCCTGGAGCACGCCGTCGGTTACAACTGCGCCCAACGACACCAGACCACATCGGACAGAGCACAACTGCACCAGCCGACTAGCGGGTTCTCGATAACCGCAGGTCAGCGCCTTGATCGAACCTCGCTGGCAATGAGGGGGTCAGGGGTTCGAGTCCCCTTAGCTCCACAGTACGAAACCCTCCATGATCAGCGGAACTCCCGCAGATCATGGAGGGTTTTTTCGTTGGACCGATGATCTTCGGTGATCACCTGAAGATCCGCGGCGGGATCGATCTCGCTGCTCTGCGCCTGCTCGATGATCAGCAGCAGGCGCCGGGCCGATGCGCGCGGGGCTCGCGGGCTTTGCGCCAGCGGCGCTCGACTTCAGGGCGACGTGGCTATAGGTCTCCACGTGCGGCTGTCGAACTGGCGAGACTGACTCGCTGGAAGGCTTCGGGATCCAGTGGAGCCTGGCAGGAAACCGCTACTGCGCCCACACTTGTCCGGGACAAGCGGCCCCTGCGCCGATGAACCGCCAACCATCCCATCGGTTCACCGCGCGAGCCGACAACACCGCATTAGACGGCATCACCGATCAATCGGAGCCACTGCCTGAAGACACCTGTCATCCACCCGCTCACGACTTCGCCTTGCTGCGCAAGCTCGGTAATTCCACGGCAAGATCGCAACTCTCACACCTTGAGAAACAGCGGCGACGAAAACCTTGCCGTTCCCAGCACTAATCTCGTCGTTTAGCGCTGCGCGAGCGAAATGCCGCGCCCAGCAGGGCGCCGATCGCGGCACCGATCAGGGGAATCCCGATCGAAGGAGCCTGGTTGACCCAGAAGATGACTCCTGTTCCGCACAGCACTATCAGGAAGATGTAGCCCGCGCTGTTCTTTGACATTTTCGTCCAATCTGCGGCCCGGGCAGCTCAGTCTGTTGGCCAGTTGTACTTGTCGAAGGGATCATAGGTCGAGTCGTTGGGATTGTTGCAGCGATAGGTTGTGGCGAGGCCGACTCCGCCGCCTGCCACACCACTGCCCCACAGGCCTAGGGGAGACGCGAGGAGACCGACTCCGACGCTGAGTGCCGCGCTGGCGTAGTCGCAGAAACCGAGCGAATATCCACCGCCGCCTGCGCCGCCTCCGCCGCGCCGACGTGGTGAGTAGTGCATGCGCCGTGTCACGACGCGATGGTTGCGCGCGTACCGGGACGATCGATGGTAGCCGCGCTGGCCGGCGCGGCCGTACCTGTGGTGAACGGCGCGATGGCGATAGCTGCGCTTGTTGTAGGAACGGTGATAGTACTTTCGGTGGTAGTACTTGCGGTGCCGGACGCGAGTACCGTCGAGGTCTGTCGCGTTCACGGGGTCAGCTGCGACGTAGTCGTAGTCGTTCGCGGAGCCGCCCTCGACCGGGTCGACGCTTAGGAACCGGCCGAGAACCGGGCTGTACGGCCGTGCGCCCATTTCGACGAGCGCGAGGGCGCCCGCGTGTTCGGTGCCGCGCTGGTGTTGTCCGAGCCATCCGTAATCCATTTGCCCCGGCTTGTTGTCGGGAATGTTGTCAGGATTCACGCTGCCGTCCGCAGCGAGCGGCTCTCCGAACGGCGTGTAGGTACGCGGGCTCCCCGCCTGAACTCCGGTCACCGTCAAACTGAGGCTCAGATCGCCGCGAACCGTAGGGAGATCCCAGGTGGACTGGTCCGTCCCACTGGCTACTCGTGCGGTGTAGATGACGCCACCGGGAAGGCTCATGGTCCGGGTCAGTATCCGTTTGTCGCTTCCCAGCGCAAACGCCGAACTGTCTCCGGCTCCGGTGAAAGAGTACTGCACGTCGGAGACCGAATCGCCCTGGGAAACCATGCGCCGGACGATGCGGTCCGTGGCATCCCTGAGGTAGGTGACCTCAGCCGGATCCGGTCCGGTGACGCGTGCCGTGAGATGGCGGTCCGCACTGTCGTAGCCGAGGTAGGTGGTCGATGCACCGGAAACGAACTGTGTTGTGTTTCCGTGAGAATCGTAGGCGAACCCGCTGATCGCGCCCGCGCCGATGGTGGACAGAAGGCGGTCGGCCGCGTCGTAACAGTAGCCGGTTTCGGCGGTTCCGGCGGTCGTTTGGTCGAGCAGCCGAACCCGGTTGGTGTTCAAACCCGCGTTGGTCTGAGTGCCTGTCGGACAGCTTGCAGGTGCATTCGAGGTGAAGTCGTAAGTGTAATGGTGGCCGGCTACGTACGCCTCGGTCAGTCGTCCGAGGGAGTCGTAGAGATAGTTGGGGCCCGCCGGCCGGGGATCGGCGCCATCGAGCGACTCGTCGATGACAGTTCCTGACCTTGTCCGGCGGACCTGGGACACGACATTCTTGCCGTCGCTGGTGCTCCAAGTCAGAGAAGTCACCTCTCCGGCGGCGTTTTTGCCGATCGCGGACAAGGCTGATCCGTTCGAGTACTTCACTGTCGCAAGGTCACCGGCAGTGTCGTAGGTCGACGTCGCCAGGACGGTGTTGTCGAGCTTGGTGGTCAGAAGACGACCTGCGTCGTCGTAAGTCGGTTCACTGATTTGAGGCGGGTCTGCGGGATTGGGTGGCGTGACCCGCTGTGACGACATGCGCCCCGCTTGATCGTAAGCGCTCTCGGTCTTCGTGCCGTGGACGTCGGTGTAGGAAACCGTGCGTCCGAGGAGGTCTGTACGGGTGAGGATGGTGCCGTTCAGGTCCGAAACTGAACTGGTGAGAGGGTCGCCGCCGACTGCGTAGTCGGTGGTGACGGTGCGTTTCCCGGTTGTCGAGTTCGCCGGGATCGTCACCTCCACGACCCGATCTCGGGTGTCGTAGGTCGTACAAGTCCAGTCACCCGACGTGGACTTGGCGATCACCCGGCCGGAGGCGTCGTAGACCTGCTCGTCGACACGCGCCGGGCCAGTGGCCGGCGTGGCGGACGTCGTGAGCTTCGGCATGCCGCCCTGGTTGACCGCGGAACTCCCTGCGGCGCAGGGGTTGGTGCGGGTTTCGGTGTCGCCGTAATGTGTGTAGGTCGTCTTGGCGCCAGTGGGCATCGTCTTGGAAACCTTGCGGAGATAGCCCGCGCCGGGAGCCTCGTAACCGCTCTTGGTCGTCGCCGCGCCGGCACCGGTGCCGACCGTGGCGCTCGTTGCCAGTCCGTAGACGGATTCAAGTCCTGGCTGGGTGTACTGGGTGCTCGTGACCTTGTCGGGCACACCGTCGGATTCCGAGGTGGTGGCAGAGGTAGCGAGTCCGTACCGGGGGCGAAGCTGGGTGCCAGGCACGGCTTGCTGGGCACCGGAAGGAGCGGTCCAGTGCAACTCGAGCTGTGCCGTCAGGTCGAATTCGTAGTAGTCGATACGGATCCGTTTGATCTGCCCGGCAGCGCCGCTCTGAACGACGCCTTGACGCCAAGCTGGAGTGGTGTTGCGCCAGTCGTCGATGATGAGCTGGTCGTCGACCCAGACCCGAACTCCGTCATCCGCCAGGACGCGCAACGTGTAATTCCCGGCAGCCGGGAACACGATCTCCCCGGTCGCCCGCAGCGAGAAGTGATCTGCCGGGATCCCGGCGGTCGGGGTGTCGCTGTTCCAGTTCTTGACGAACGAGCCGTCCGCTGCTCCGAGGCCGGTGGTGTAGGCCTTGGGGACGCCTGCGAGTTTGTCGTTGTCATACCAGGCGACTGCGAGACCGGGGACGTTCTCGTCGTAGCCAGTGCGACTATGTGGGACGGAGTCCGCGCAGGCCGCGGTAGGTACCTGTCCGGTGAAACAGGATCCCGGCGCGGGACCGTAGGTGTCCACGAGTCGGTCGGCGTGATCATAGATCTTGGTGGACACCCGCCCTGCGGCATCGGTGGTGGTCAGTTCCTGGTCCTTCTGGTTCCAGGTCTGGCTGGTGACCTTCCCGGTGGCGTCGGTGGTCGACAGAAGCCGGTCGGCGTCGTCGTAGGTGACCTTCGAGAAGAAGCCGCTCGCGGGATTCAGGCCCGCGACGGTGACCTTGGTGGTCTTGGCGGCGGTGTCGTAGGCGAAGCCGCGCTGCGGACGCGCTTGACCGGGCAACGGCGCCGGGCTGAGAACGCTCGTGGCCTTGGGCTTGCCCGAAGTCGTGTCATAGGTGATCTCGGACCGGACATCGGTGGCTCCGGCGCGTGCGGCGGGGTCGGCCGCGATCCAGTCGTTGATCAGCGGAGACCGCACTGCGGTCAGCAGACCTGCGGCGTTGTACCCGTAATCGGTGACCTCCGAACCCGGATCCTCGATCCGGGACAGCCGGCCTCCGGTGTACCAGAGCCGGGTTTCGGTGCCGTCCCAGTAGCTGATCCTGCACAGCATCTGCGCAGGCGCGGCGGCATCGGCGCCCGCGGGCGGGGTCACACCGCCGTAGCAGTCATCGCCCGCACGGTTGTAGCGCAGAGTCTGCGACCGCTGCGACACCGGGTCTTTGATCTCCCGAAGGCGCGAAGGCGCACCGTCGTAGATGTACTGCAAAGTAGCGGGTTTGCGGCTGTCGCTGACGCTGCTCTGGCTTTCCAGTTTGCCGTCCGCGCGGAAGACGAAGACGTCTCCGCCGTCGGTCATCGTGATCTTTCCCGCGGTGTCGAGCGCGAGGGTGCCGTCCTCCTCCGCTGGCGGCGTGTATCCGCCGGTGCTCTTCTTGGTCCAGGTGTGCTTGGCGCCGCTGGCGTCGGTGAGCACGATCGTCTGGTCCGCGACCTTCGCTTCGGTGTAACTCGAGCCGTTGCCGTCGAGGTCTGCCGAGAGCGTCCAGCCCTGCGGCAGGGTGGGCAGATCGTTGGTGTAGAGCCAGTCCGCGGGGACGATCTGCGGGGCGATCGTGGTGTTGTCCGCGGTGCGTACGAACAAGCGCATCTTCGCCGCGCCGGTGGCCTCGGCGTTCTCCACCTTGATCGGCACCCGCTGCCCCGCGGCCAGGGTGACGTTGGTGGATTGTGTCCAGTTCACGTCGCTGGGAACACCTACGTCGTAGACCTTCGCGCCGTTTATCCACACCACGGCGCCGTCATCGTGCACGCCGGCGAACTGATAGGTGCCCGCGACCGGAGCCTGGAAGAAACCCTCCCAGCGGGTGACGAACCAGTCGGCGGCGAGCGCGGGAGCGAACGGTGAGTCGCTTCCCCAGTCGACGTTCACCTGCGGCTCGGTCCGCACCAGCACCGGCTGTTGCGCGTCACTGATGAGCCCGTTGTGGGACAGGTCGGCGAAATACGATGCCTTGAGCCCCTTGTTCTCAGTCTGCTGCGAGTTGTAGGTCATCGTCACACCGGCCGTACCGGCGACCGTGGTGAAGGTCGGCGATGCCTGCGACGTGGAGACGTTGCCATTGGCGAGGTTGACGTCGACCGTCCCCGGCGGCATCCACCGGGGACGGGCCGTGGTCACCGATGCGCTGGTCCACCTTGAGGTGACCGATCCACGTGGGCGTGGTGGTGGTGGATCCGCTGTAGGTCGAGGTCTGCCACGTGTAGGCGACACCGTCGTGCAGGATTCCAGCCGGGACTGTCCAGATGGGAGTGGCCAGGCAGCCGGATTCGACCACGACGCCGGACTTGCCGTCCGCGCCGGTTGCGATGCGGAAGCAATACTTGACCGCGTCACCATCGGGATCGGTGACCGGCTTCACCGACAACGTCGGGGTCAGCGTGGTCGACACCGAGTTGTCCGCGGGGCCGGCAAGTGTGGTCGCGGGGGCGGGACTGCCGGTGTCGACGGTGAGGGTGGCGTTGAGGTTCTTGTAAGTCCAGGTTCCCGGGTTCTCGGCGCCGATCAGCATGAAGAACACGCTGCCGTCGCGGGCGTTCACGCGATCGCGGATGAAGCCGGTCAAGCCTTCGCCGACGAAGCTGCCGACGTCACCGACGAGGGCGCTGGTCATGTAGCCGCCGACACCGTCGAAGTTGAAGGCGGACGCGTGGTGCAAGTTCGCGTTCCAGGTCTTCACCGACCCGACGACGCTGGTGTTGCGGGTCAGGTCCATGCGGGCGCCGACGACGGTCTTGCCGAACAGCGGCGTGTAGTCCACGTTGAAGACGCTGCGGTTGTAGGTGTCGCCCTTGGCCTGGCTGTTGCCGATCCGCAGGCCGCAGGCGTCACAGTTCGTGCCGTCCGAACGGTACGAATGGGACTCCTTGACCCCGTAGGTGAAGGTCGGGTCCACATAGACGGGGTAGACGCGTTTGGGGTCACGCAGCCAATTCGCGTCGACGGCGACGGTGAGCCACCAGTCCGTTCCGGCCTGCTCGAGGGAGTAGGTTCCGCCGGTCATCGCGGGCGCGGTCTCGCCGTTGCCCGCGGAGTCCCAGGTCTCGATCGGCGGCATCACGATCTTCGCCGCCCCGGCCTGGTCGGCGAGGACGACGGTGCCGTTCTCCAGTTTCGGGGTCAGGCCACCGGTGTTGAGTTTGAACTTCCACGACGACCGGCCGTCAGCGGGTAGGCGTTTGAGCTTGATGGTCTCCTTGACCGCGCCTGGCGTGACCTCGTATTCCAGATCCGTCCCGGCCGCGACCTCCGGATACGTGACGGAATCACCCTTCACCGCGGCTGTCGAACCAGCGGCCTTATCCATCGCGAGGCTCGCGGTGTGCCCACCCGACTCCACCTGCAGCACCGCACTGTCGTCGGCCTTCGTCGCCAGCGACGGGCTCAGCGGATGCTGATCCGCGTCGGCGCGCTTGGTAGCGGGATCGGTCGACAGGGTGGTCTGGACCGGCTGCCAGTTCCCGGCAGCGTCCTGCACGTTCAGGGGCTGGTTCGACTGCCGCACCGACCGGGTGCCGTCGGGGTTTTCGTACTCGGTGACGAACGTCGACCGCGACACCGGCTTCGACCGCTGCGGGTCGAAGTGACTGCCCGCACCGCCGTCAAGCCGTGTAGTGGCTCCGAAATCCGCTGTGGACGGTGCCTGTGGCGGGACCGACGCGGCGGGGTCGGAGGGCAGGACGCCGACCTCACGCGGATCGATCCGCTCGGCCGCCGCGGCCTTCGGCAAAGCGGAGACGATTTCCGTGCTCCCGATTACCAGGACGGCGATCAGCAAGAAGATCAGTGCTCTGATCCACCCGGTTCTTTCGATTTCACGGCGCAACAGAAACACGAACGCCCCCCTCTATCGCGACGGCGAACGCCGTCGACGCAATGCCGCCTCGGTCTGTCGGGGACCGGGGCGTGATCGAAGGGATGATCCGCTCGACCGAGCCGTTCATCGTCACGACCACGGGTAGTCGTTACATCACTTCTTGAGGTGAACCTCACTCTTGCCAAGCACCGACGGCTCCAGTAAAGACACTGGTCACAGCGGTTCTGGAGCAGAATCGGGCAAACCGCTCAACTTTCCGGACACTGCGCTCATTCCACCCAGATAGGAAATCCTTGAACCAGTACGCCCCCGCTCGTCCCGCGGATACGGATGAACTTCCGCGCCCCACGCAGGCCCGCCTGTGGCGGCGAAGCGGCCCGGTCGCATTGTGGCTTTTCGCGGTCGTCCCGTTCGGGCTTGCTCTGTTCACCGCCGCGCGGGCTCCGAAAATGCACGTTTTGCTCGATTACTGGCATGTACTGGCGAAAATCACCGACGACAATGGCGATCTGTTGTTCGATCAGGTGTTCACCTATCACCTCGATCAGCCCTTCGTCCTGCCTTCGCTGTTGTTCTGGGCGGACGCGGCGTGGTTCGGCGGGGACAACCGGATCCTCACCATGCTCACGGTGCTGCTCGTGGCCGGGATCGTGGCCTGTCTGTACTCGATGCTCCCGGATTCTCTTTCCACTACGAAGAAATCCGTTGCTCTGGCCGGCTTCTCATGGCTGCTGTTCAGCTCTCATGCGGCGGAGCTGTGGTTGCAGGGCACCAACGGGATCAGCTGGATCCCTGCGGTCTTCTTCTGCGTGCTCGCGATCGCCTGTGCACATCGCGGTATGAGCTGGACAGCGGGTGCCTCGGCAGCGCTGGGTTGCCTCAGTTTCGGCGCGGCGCTGCCGATCTGGTTCGTCTTGGCACTGGTCGCCTGGCTGCGCAAGGACTCCCGCCTGCGAGTCTTGATCCCTGGCGTGATCGGAGTTCTCGTTGTCACGGCGTGGTTCCTGACCAAACCGCCCGGTCAACACTCGTTGGCCACGTCGGCGTTCGACCCCGACGGCAGGCTGTCTGTTCTCGCCGCGGCGCTCGGAGGGCTGTGGTCGGCCGACGTCGCGGTCGTCGCGGTGATCGCGGGCGGGATCACGATCGCCGCCCTGGTTCACTTCGTCCGGGAAGCAAGTCCTCGGGTCTCTGGCTGGATCGCGCTCGCCACCTACGCCACCTTGCTCGCGGGCATGCTGGCGCTGGGCCGCACGACCGATCAGGTACCCGGCGGCAACGTCGGACTCATCAGCAGGTACGTCGTCATCGGCGCGCTCGCCACCAGTGCCTTACTGGCATTGGCGGCCATCAACCGTCCACAATGGCCACTACGGGAGCTGCTGATCGTCACCGCGGCCGTTGCCTTGGTCACCCACGCCATCGGCGGCGCCAAAGCAGAACGCGTCCGGCACGACTACGCCCCCTTGAACCTCGCAGCCATCGCCCTGCGCGTAGACGCACCCACCGTCCTCGACGCCCTGCACATCCAACGCGCAGCCGCACCCGCGGCCCGCTCACTCGGCGCCTACCCGTTCAACGACACCTTCACCCTCGGCTGCGGCGGACCCGAACTCGGCACCCACCTCTCGACGCCGGCCCCACTCCCCCGTGGCACCGAACCCGGGAACACTCGCGGCGAAACCATCATTCCGCCGACGGGAGACACAGTCCTCAGCGGCTGGGCCACCATCGGCGGCACGCGGGCCGACTGCGTTCTCGTCGTCGATCAGAACGACGTCGTCATCGGTGGCGGCCTCATCGGCCTGCCGAGTTCGGCCGCCAGGACGAAGACTCCCGCGCCGGAAGGAATGGCCTGGCAAGCCGTCGCACCGGCCGGAGCCACGATCGGCGGAGTGATCGCCGTCAAGACAGGTACGCCCTACCGACTGCAAGCGCAAGAACGATGACAGGTGCACGAAAGCCGCAGTCCATACGCACCTGTCCAGCGCGGTGGCGACGTCACAGGCCGCGAACACCCCAGAGGGTTTTTCTTTTGTCCGACGATCTTCGATGATCACCTGCCGAGAATCACGTCAAGCGGGCAGGAAACATCAGCCGCTACAGATCCGCTCCCGCTTCTGCGGAGCTGTGGTGTGTCTCGCAGTCGGGGTTCGGGCAGTTGGCCGCATTCCGCGCTTTCCAAGCCGCGCGCATCGAGTCATACCGCCGGGTGAACTGGGCATCCCGTCGTGCTCTCCACACCGACGTGCTCACTCTCCGGGTGACCAGGAGTTCGTGAGGCGCGTAGTCGTTGTCAGTGCCTTCTATCTCAAGCCCGGCCGCAGTGAGGATCTTCCGGATCGCTTCGGCCATCGCCTCACCGATCGTATTCATCAAGTGCGAGAAAGCGGCGCATTCCTCGCCTTCCTGGTGCGGGTCGTCGGCCCATGCCTCCTGTCCCGCGTCAAGAAGGAGCGCGTGCTCCTGCCAGCCGACGAGCACACCGCGCAGATCGGGCAAGTCGACCGACACGACCGCACCGGCGACGCCGGTCGGACGGCCACCGGGGACCACCGGCAACCCGGCGGCCGCCAGCTCGGCTTGGACGACATCGCACAGCGTCTCCAGCCGGAACCGCCGATCCGAATCGGCCTCAGGGGATTCTTCCGTCATACCGCCATTTTCACATTCGGAGGGGCGGTACTCGCGATCACGACGCCGGTTTCATGCCCGCCCGTCGGCGACGTCTCCCGCTCGCAAGGCATAGCGCCGCTCGGCGTAGGCGAGATCGTCCCGCCAGAGGCGCGCGGACGCACGGCGCATCAGGGGCCGCAGAGCCGGGGCGATCCGGGCGGCCTTGGCGAAACCGGGACGGTCGGACGTGGCTATCGTCGCCTCGATCACGGCGGTCCGTGGTCGTCCGTCGGGGCCGGTCCCGAGCGGCGTGGCGTGGGTTTCGACCACGCTGCCCGCGCCTTCGCCGTCGACGATGGTCATCAGCACCGTCCGCGGTTCGGGGCAGGTGAACTCGGCGATCACCGGCACGCCCAGTTTCCCGGCGAGCCGGAAGGTCACTTCGACGACGAACTTGTCCTCGGCCTCGGTGACGTCGTTCCCTTGTGGAGCCGACAACACCTTCAGCCGGGTGAACGAGTACGGATGGAACCACGCGCCATGCCAAGGGTCGAGCCGGTTCGCGACGACGTCCACCGGTTCGCAGGTGCCGGTCAGCGTCGCGACCGCGTCGATGGTGACGTCGCCTTCCGGACGGGCCGGCACGATCGGCCGTTCGGTAGGGGTTTCGCCGCCGAAGCGGTCTAGGCGAACCCAGACGAGGACTCCGTCGTCATGGGAGGGCAGCTGTGACCAGCCCGGCCGCTCGGGCCCGACCCGCAATCCGTGCCACCGGCAGACCAACTCTCCACAATGGACACGAGCCTGATCGAGCGGAGCACCGAGATGCGGGCAGGCGCCGGGGCCGATGACCAGGTCACCGTCCGGACCACGCCACGCCACCAGTTCCCGGCCGCCGGCGCGCAGCCCGACTGGCCGATCCGCGACGACCTCCCGGCTGGCCGCGACGACGAACCAGTTGCCCGCCGGACGTGCGTCGGCCCGTTTGACCGCGGCATCGATCAGCGCGGGACTGCATTCCCGGTAGGTCGGTTCCTGCCGGGCCCAGGCCGGCTCCCGGAACGGCTGGACCGGCCATTTCGCCGGCCAGCGCTCGACCACCTGCCGCCTGAGATCCACCGGGGAATCCTCCTGTCCCGCGTCCGCTTCCGGATCCATCCTCAGGCACCTGAAGCGATCCCGCAACGGTTCAGGCTTTGAAGTGGGCAGCGGCGACGTCCAGCGCGGTGGTCAGATCGTTGACCCAAGGCGCGCCACGGACGTTGAGTCCTTCCCAGCCGGGGCCGGCGACGACGACCTCGGACCCCTGCCGCTGCAGACGCTCGCACAGCAGGACGTCCACGGTGCCGGCGGACATCGACCACAGCACCACCAGCACCGGATCCAATCTGGACGCCAGACCGGCCAAGGTCTCCGCGGGCACCATCTGACCGAGGTGGACGGCGGGGACACCGATCTCCGCCAGGGACGCCCGGAGAACCTCGACCGGCAGGCTGTGCCGCTCGCCCGGGCAGCAGGCGATGAGCACTCCGCGTTCGGACGGCCCGGTGGTGAAGCGGGCGACGTAGCGTTGCAGCGCCAGGGAAACCTCGGTGGTGAGCGCCCATTCCGACTCGAAGCACACGTCGCCCCTGGACCAGCGGTCCCCAAGGCCGCGCAGGATCGGCAGCAACACGTCGGCCCACGTCGCCGCCGCGCCGATCGCGCCGAGCGTTTCGTCCAGCAACGCCGCGATGGAGGCGAATTCGAGGTCTTCCGCGGCCTGCTCGAGTTCGCCGACCAGCCTGTCGGCGGGTACGTCCGGGACCGTCTCACCGGTACCGGAGAACGCCGCCGCGGCCGCCTCGCGGGCGGGAATCCCCCGGTCGATCAGCCGCTGCATATGCTGCAACCTGCGAACATCCGCGTCCGAGTAACGGCGATGACGGCCACCCGCGCGGATGGTGGGGCCGACCCCGTACCGCGAATCCCAGGTACGGAGCGTGACCGGCGAGACACCCAGCATCTCGGCGACCTTGCCGGGGGTCCACGAACCGCCGGCTCGGCCGCTCATCTCGTCGACATCCATCCGTTCCACGTTCCCGGTGCCAGTGTTCGCCCGAAGGGCAGCTTACGAGGTCACCGGGCATGGGCAGGCGCACACCGTCCCCGGAACGAAGAACGCCCGACGGCGCCACGGCGGGGCCCCGGGAAGGGACCGGTCCGCACGCCAGGCGCCGTCGGGCATCCGGAGCCCGGTGCGAGGGGCACCGGGCTCCTGAGGGTGGCGGGGTCCGGGCCACGCTCGTCCGCGAGACGGTCATCTTCGATCCGCGAGCGATCCGGGTTTGAGCCGGTGAATCCCGGGCAACCCAGGATTTCCTTGCTCTCCGGCCGATATGGCTCGAGTTGCGGGTGCGCCGCTGGATCTAGTAGACAAGGTACCCCAGGCGTGAATCGGTTATGAAACGAAATCACCGGAACGGCGGAGGGAAGGCGGATGGCGTCGACCATGGCGGCGGGAACGGTGCCGCCGAAGGAGGCGCGGACCGCCTGGCTGGACGAGGTGGGCAGGCGTTGTCTCGCCGAAGCCCACGGTTTCGTCGAAGCACGGGCCGCCGAGCACTTCTCCGGCCGTGGCGAGGGCGAGCTCGCGGAAACCATCCTCCCCCAGTTCCTCGCCGGAGGGAAATTCCTCCGGCCGATGTTCGCCTACGTCGGCTGGCGGTGCGGAGGCCCGGAATCGGATGCCGCGCTGCGTGCCGCGGCGAGCTTGGAGTTGCTCCACTGTTTCGCGCTGGCGCAGGACGACGTCATGGACGCCTCGGCGCTGCGACGGGGCCGTCCCGCGCTGCACGTGCGATTCGCTCGGTGGCATGCCGAGCAGGGGTGGAGTGGCTCCGCCGGCCGGTTCGGCGAATCCGCGGCGACTCTCGCCGGCGACCTCTTCCTGGTCTGGTCCGAGCAGCTGCTCCGGGAGTCCGGTTTGGACACGGAAACGCTGTCGCGCGGCTGGCCGAGGTACGACGCGATGCGCGCGGAACTGGCGGTGGGGCAACTCGCCGATCTGGTGAACGACGCCCGGACGCTTCCCGGCTGGGACGCGCTGCTCGACGTACTGCGCCGGAAGTCCGGCAACTACACCGTCCGCAGGCCGCTGGAGTTCGGCGCCGCGCTGGCGGGCTGCGGTCCGGACGTCATGGCCGCCCTCGCCGAGTACGGCGGCCTGGTCGGCGAGGCGTTCCAGTTCAAGGACGACCTGCTCGGTGTCTTCGGCGACCCCGCGGTCACCGGCAAACCCGCCGGCCAGGACCTCCGCGATCGCAAGGCGTCCAGCGTCGTGGTGCTCGCCGCGGAGATGGCCGACAGGCGACGGCGCGCCGAACTCGCCGAACTGCTGAACCTGACCACGGTCGACGACGACGCCGTCTCCCGCTGGTGCGAACTGATCACGGCGACCGGCGCACGCGAACGCCTCGGCGAACTCATCCGGGAACGCGCCGACAAGGCGCTCGCGGTGATCGACCCGGCCGTCGTCCCGCAGGAGGCGGCGGACGCGCTGGCCGTACTCGCCATCCGGTGCACGGAGCGCGACCAGTGAAAACGGTGCCCGGCAGGACGGACCGGATCGTCGTCGTGGGAGCGGGGTTGTCGGGGCTGGCGGCCGCGTTGCACCTGGCTGGCCGCGGACGCGAGGTCACCGTCCTCGAACGCGACCCCGGCCCCGGCGGCCGCGCGGGGCGCGCCGAACACAAGGGCTATCTGCTCGACACCGGCCCGACGGTGCTGACCATGCCGTCGATCCTGCGGGACACCTTCGGCGCCGTGGGCGCGGAACTGGACAGGGAACTGCCGCTCACCCGGCTCGACCCGGCCTACCTGGCGCAGTTCGCCGACGGCGGCACCCTGCCCGTGCACACCGACGCCGCGGCGATGACGGACGCGGTCCGCGAGTTCGCCGGGCCTGCCGAGGCCGCGGCATACCTCCGGCTGCGCGACTGGCTGACCCGGCTCTACCACGCCGAGTTCGGCCGGTTCATCGACTCGAACATCGACTCACCGCTGGGCATGCTCAACCCGGATCTGGCCCGGCTAGTGGCGCTCGGCGGATTCCGGCGGCTGGACGCGAAAATCGGGTCCTTCCTGTCGGACGAGCGGCTGAAGCGGGTGTTCACCTTCCAAGCGCTCTACGCGGGCGAGTCGCCCATGCGGGCGCTGGCGCTGTATGCGGTCATCTCCTATATGGACACCGTCGGCGGCGTGTACTTTCCGCCCGGCGGGGTCGCGGCACTGCCGCAGGCGCTCGCCCGGGTCGCCGCCGGGAACGGCGTCACCTTCCACTACGGCGACCCCGTGCACGCGCTCGAACGCGACGGCAGCCGGGTCCACGCCGTCCGCACGGCCGCCGGTGAACGTCATCCGTGCGACGCCGTCGTCCTCACGACCGAGCTGCCCGAGAGCTACCGGCTGCTCGGCCGGACTCCGGCGCGGCCTGTTCCGCTGCGGCCCGCGCCGTCGGCGCTGATCCTGCACACCGGCGGCCCCGATACCGGATCCGATGTCGGGCACCACACCATTTCCTTCGGTCACGGGTGGCGCTCGACCTTCGACGAACTCATCACCACGGGCCGCCGCATGAGCGACCCGTCGCTGCTGATCACCCGGCCGACCGCGACCGACCCGGGCCTGGCGCCGCCGGGGCGTCAGCTCTACTCGATCCTCGCGCCGGTCCCGAATCTCGACCGGGGCCCCGCGGATTGGACCGCCGAAGCCGGGCCGTACGCGGAGGAGATCCTCGCCGTCGCGCGGCAGCGGCTCCTCCCGGATTTCGAACCCGAGTTCACCGAGGTCATCAGCCCCGCCGACTGGGCCGACCGAGGGCACGTGGCCGGGACGCCCTTCAGCTACGCGCACTCGTTCGTCCAAACAGGACCGTTCCGCCCCCGGAATCTTCCGGGCGGCACTGAGAACGTCGTCCTCGCCGGAGGAGCGACGGTGCCGGGAGTGGGCGTGCCGACCGTGCTGATCTCCGGCAGGCTGGCCGCCGACCGGATCACCGGCGTGCCCGGACGCCGTTCGCGCGTCCTCGACCTGGCCACGGAGGCGAGCCGATGACCCGACGCGAACTCGATGCCGCCGCAATCCACGATCCCGGGCTGCGGGCCGCGTACACCTGGTGCCGCGACGTCAACGCCCGGCACGGCCGGACGTACTTCCTGGCGACCCGCATGCTGACGCCCGCGCAACGGCCCGCCGTCCACGCGCTCTATGGTTTCGCACGATGGCTCGACGACATCGTCGACGAGCCCGCCGCGGACGCCTCCCCGGACTCCCTCGCCACGCGACTGTCCGAAGTGGAGGATCGGTTCCTCGCCGATCTGACCGCGGGTACGAGTGACGATCCCCTGCTGACGGCGGTGATCGACACGGCGGCGAGGTACGAGCTGGAGGAAGGGCTCTTCCGCGACTTCTTCACGTCGATGCGGATGGACTTGAGCGTCACCGACTACGCCACCAGGGACGACCTCGACGAGTACGTGCGCGGTTCGGCGGAGGTGATCGGCCTGCAGGTGCTCCCGATCCTCGGCGCGGTCGCGCCTCGCGAAGAGGCGGCCCCGCGAGCCGCCGCACTCGGGAAGGCCTTCCAGCTGACCAACTTCCTCCGCGACGTCGCCGAGGACTTCGAGCGCGGCAGGGTCTATCTGCCCGCCGACGAACTCAAGGAACACGACGTCGACCGCGAACGGCTCTCCTGGTGCGCCGAGCACGGCCGAGCCGACCTCCGCGTCCGGGCCGCGATCAAGGAACAGATCGCGGTGACCCGGCGCGTCTACGCCGAAGCATGGCCGGGCATCGCGATGTTGCATCCGGTCTCACGGCCCTGCGTCGCCACCGCCGCGACCCTGTACGGGGAGATCCTCGACCGGATCGAAGACGCCGGCCACGACGTCTTCGCCGGCCGGGCGAAGGTGTCGCGGCGCCGCCGGCTCGGGGTCGCCTGCGGCGCGCTCGTTCGTGCGCAGTGGGCCCGGAAACGACATCCCGCTCCCCCGTCGGCGGTGGGCTGATGGGCAAGATCGAATACCTGCTCGTACTGGCGGCATGTGTCCTGGTGACGCTGCCGTTGGAACTCGCGGGCGCCCGCGTCTACCGGCAGCCGAAACGCCTCGCCCGCGCGCTTCTCCCGGTGGCCGTGGTCTTCCTCGTCTGGGACGCGGTGGCGATCGCCGGCGAGGTCTGGGGTTACGCGCCCGAATTCGTCACCGGTATCCGCGCGCCGTTTTCCCTTCCGCAGGAAGAGATCCTGTTCTTCGTCGTGATCCCGGTCTGCGGGGTGCTGACCTACGAAGCGGTCCAGCTCACCCTGGCCGCGGTCCAGCGGCGCGGGAAGCAGGCGGTCCGGCGATGATCCCTTGGGGTTACACCGTTCCGGCCGTCGTCTCGGTGATCGTGGTCGTACTGTTCGAGCTCGCCGTGCTGAAGACCGGGCTGTTCCGCAAACCCGCCTACTGGCTCACCATGGCGATCGTCACCGGCTTCCAGATCCCCGTCGACGGCTGGCTGACGAAGTTGTCCGCGCCGATCGTCCTCTACGCGCCCGAACACATCACCGGCTGGCGGTTCCCGTGGGACATCCCGGTCGAAGACTTCCTCTTCGGCTTCGCGATGGTGACCGCCGTGCTGCTGCTGTGGGAACGGGCCCGATCACGAGAGGAAGCGCGATGAACGCCATGGCGCGAAACGGTTTGCCGCGCGAGGCCGTGCCTTCGGCCTTCGACACCGAAGCCCGGTTCTACGACCGCCTCGTCGGCGCGAATCCCGGCTACCACGAGCATTTGCGCCTTTCCGCCCAGCGGCTCGCCGCTCCTGGACCACGGGTGCTGGACGCCGGCTGCGGAACCGGTGCGTCCACGGCGGCCCTCCTGTCGGTGCTGCCGGACGCCCGGATCACCGCCTTCGACGCGTCCGGCGAAATGCTGGAGCGGGCCCGGAGCAAAACCTGGCCCGGCAACATCGAATTCGTGCACACACCGGTCGAGGAACTGGCCGGGATCCAAGGTCCGTTCGACGGGATCCTGGCGGCGTACCTCCTGCGCAACCTCACCGACCCGACCACACAGCTACGCCGGCTTCGCGCCCTGCTCCGGCCGGGTGGCCGGATCGCCGTGCACGAGTACTCCGTGGGCGACTCCCGCCGCGCCCGCTGGGTCTGGAACGCCGTCTGCGCGGGCGTGATCATCCCGCTCGGAAAACTCACCACCGGCGACGCCACGCTCTACCGTCATCTTCGCCGCAGCGTCCTCGAATTCGACGGCATCACCGCACTCGCCCGGCGTCTCACCGACGCCGGCTTCACCGACGTCCACACCGCGACCGTCGGCGGCTGGCAGCGGGACATCGTCCACACCGTCGTCGGCACCGCGCCCTCGGAGCCGGTGTGACCCGCCCCAGGGATCCCCGTCGCGTGACCCGGCAGGCCCCGCCGGGGCTGGCCGACGCCGGACTGCTCGGACGGCGTCCCACCGCCGCGATCGTGGGCGGTGGAATCGCCGGGCTCACCGCGGCGACCGGGCTGGCCGAACGCGGCGTCACCGTCACCGTCTTCGAACGCGAGGGCCATCTCGGCGGGCGTGTCGGCGGCTGGCGGGAGCGGCTCCCGGACGGCACCGCGGTGACCATGAGCCGGGGCTTCCACGCGTTCTTCCGCCAGTACTACAACCTGCGTGCCCTGCTCGCGCGCACCGATCCGCGGTTGGACCGGCTGACCCCGCTGACCGATTACCCGCTGCTGGACGCACACGGCCGCATCGACACCTTCGCCGGACTTCCGCGCACCCCGCCGTGGAACGCGATGGCGTTCGCCTGGCGTAGCCCGACCTTCACCCGCCGGGACCTGCTGCACCTCAGCGGCCGCGAGGCACTGCCGCTGGCGACGGTCAGCGTGCCGGAGATCTACCACCGGCTCGACCGCACCGACGCCTCGACCTTCCTCGAAGCGATCAACTTCCCGCCCGCCGCCAAGCACCTCGCGTTCGAGGTCTTCTCGCGCAGCTTCTTCGCCGACCCGCGTGAACTGTCGGCCGCCGAGCTGGCGACCATGTTCCACCTGTACTTCCTGGGCTCCAGCGAAGGCCTGGTCTTCGACGTACCGACCGAGCCGTTCCCCCAAGCGCTCTGGGACCCGCTCGCGAACCATCTCACCGGCCGCCGTGCCGACATCCGCACCGGCACGGCGGTGACCGGCCTCGGCCGGACCCCGGAAGGTTTCGCCGTCGAATCAGACGGCCGGACGGAGAACTTCGACGGCGTGGTCCTCGCCTGCGACGTCTCCGGCCTGCGCGAAATCGTCGCCGCTTCACCGGATGTCGGCACCGAGGCCTGGCGAGCCGACGTCGGCGGTTTGCGTACCGCCCCGCCTTTCCTGGTCCGGCGGCTCTGGCTGGACCGCCCGGTCGAGCCGCGTCGGTCACCGTTCCTCGGCACCGGGAGTATCCCGCCGCTGGACAACATCAGCCTGCTCGACCGGTACGAGGGAGAAGCCCGGCGCTGGGCCGCGCGCACCGGCGGATCGGTCGTCGAACTGCACGCCTACGCGGCCGCCACCGAGGACTCGAGCGGGTTGGAAAAGGCATTGGAAAGCCGTCTTCACGAGATCTACCCGGAAACCCGGGACGCCCGCGTGGTCGGCGACATCACGTTGTGGCGCGAAGACTGCCCGCTGTTCGGCGTCGGCGACTTCGCCCGGCGGCCCACGGTGGCGACCCCGGACCCGGCGCTCGCGCTCGCGGGCGACGGCATCCGGATCGACCTCCCGGTCGCCCTCATGGAACGCGCGGCCGCCACCGGCTGGAGCGCGGCGAACACCCTTCTCGGGCGCTGGGGCCTTGCCGGGCACCCGATCCGCTCGGTCCCCAACCAGGGACGGATCCGCCTGCTGAACCGGCTGGCCGCCGCGAAGTCCGGCTGAACGGATTCCCCTGGAGCCGGCTATCGGGAGGTAAGTCAAAGGTGGCGTGGTCGTAGGCGGGTCGGCGGCGCCCATGTCGCGAAGCACTAGCGGGTCAGGAACACGGCGGACTGTACGGCAGCTCGGCCGACACGAACTTGTCCCACATTTCGCGAGTGAGCGTGTTCCCCGTGACGGCGCAGATGCCGTGCACGGCTTGGGGAACGGTCATGTTCCACAGCCGCACGGTGTGGTCTTGGCCGCCGGTGGCGAGGGTGGCGCCATCGGGGCTGAACGCCACCGTGTTGACGGCGGCCTGGTGTCCGGTGAGCGGCTGCCCCGACTGCGTCCGGTCGGCTGTCCGCCAGAGCCGCACGGTGTTGTCGCCGCTGCCGCTGGCCACCGTGTGCCCATCCGGACTGAACGCCAACCCGATGACGGGGTTGGTGTGGCCGCCAAGAGGTTCGCCGAGCGATGTGGCGTGAGCGGGATCGGTGACATCCCACAGCCGCACCTGCGCGTCGTCGCTGCCGCTGGCCAAGGTCCGGCCATCCGGGCTGAACGCGACCCGGCGTATGTCGTCCTGGTGCCCTTTGAGGGGGCCGGTCAGCAGGGTGGGCTTGGCCGGATCGGAAACGTTCCACAGCCGCACCGCGACGTCGCTGTATTCGGTTCCTGTCGCCAGAGTTCTCCCGTTCGGGCTGAACGCCACCGCCAAGGCGTTGGCGTCCGGTCCGATCTCGATCCGGGCCAGCAGCACGGGTTCGGCCGGATCGGCGACGTCCCACAGCCGTGCGGTGTTCTCGTCCTTCACATCCCCGCTGGTGACCAGGAGGCGGCCATCGGGGCTGAACGCCATCGACCGGACGCCGTCGGCATGCCCGGTGATCGGCGCACCGATGGGCGAAGGGCGAGCCGGATCGGCGACGTCCCACAGCCGCACGGTCCGGTCGCCACCGCCGGTGGCCAGCACGCGACCATCCGGCCTGAACGCCAAGGCGTTGATGTCGTCTTGGTGGCCGGTGAGCGGCGGGCCCAGCTGCCGTCGATCGGCAGGCGTCCACAACCGGACGGTCCGGTCGCCACCGCCGGTGGCCAGGATGCGCCCGTCAGGCTGAACGCCAACGCCTTTATTTCCCTCGTGTGTCCGGTTAGGACGGTGTCGGGAATGTTCCACAGCCTTACCGCCCGGTCGCCACTGGCGGTGGCCAAGACGCGGCCGTCCGGGCTGAACGCCATCGACCGGACGCCATCGGCATGCCCGGTGATCGGCGCACCGATGGGCGAAGGGCGAGCCGGATCGGCGACGTCCCACAGCCGCACGGTGTAGTCGTCGCCGCCGGTGGCCAGCGTCCGCCCGCCGGGCCCGAACGCCAGCGACCGGATCGCGCCGGCATGCCCCGTGATCGGCCGGCCGACCGCCTCGGGGCGGGCCGGGTCGGCGACGTTCCACAGCCGCACTTCCCGGTCGTTGCTCGCACCGGCCAGCATCCGTCCATCGGGACTGAACGCCACCGAATGGAAAGCGCCGGTGTGCCCGGTCAACGGTGGCCCGAAGGGTTTGGCCCGGTCCGGCGCGGCGATGTCCCACAGTCGCATCGTCCGGTCGTCGCCGCCAGTAGCCAAAGTCCGGCCATCAGGGCTGAACGCCACGGAGTAGACGGCGTCGGTGTGCCCGGCCATCGGCGGGCCGAGCGCCGTGGGCCGCGCGAGGTCGGTGACGTTCCACAGCCGTACGGTTCGATCGTCCCCCGCGCTGGCCAGCGTCCGCCCGTCGGGACTGAACGCCATCGACCGGATCGTCTTGGTGTGCCCCGTGATCGGCGGGCCGAGGGCCTCGGGGCGGGCCGGGTCGGCGACGTTCCACAGCCGCACCGTGTTGTCGGCGCCGCCCGAGCCCAGAGTGCGTCCGTCCGGGCTGAACGCCAGCGCACGGGTCGCCTCACCGTGACTGATGGTTTCGTTCAGCAGCACCGGATGGGCCGGGTCGGCGACGTTCCACAACCGCACGAGCCGGTCGCCGCTGCCGCTGCCGGTGGCCAGCGTCCGCCCATCGGGACTGAACGCCACCACGCTGACGTCTTTGGCGCCCGCGGGCAACGTCGCGGACAGTGGCGCGTTCGCGTCGACGATCAAGTGGGTGCCCGTATCCGCGTCGGCCGGGCGCATGCGGTAGGCGACGAGATCGAGCTGGGCCGCCAGCGACACGTCCACGGTCCGTATCCGGTTCGCCTCGGCGGTGACCTTGTTGAAGATCGCGGCGTCACGTTGCTCGCGGGCGATGTCGCGTTGCTGGAAGGCGTAGACAGCGGCACTGGACGCGACCAGGCCGAGGACGGCCAGCATGGTGACCGCGGTCCGGCGGACTCTGGCCCGCCGGCTTTCGTGCCGGATCGACGCGCCGAGGAAGGCCGCTCCGAGCGGCGTGAGGGCGGCGCGGTGCTCACTCCTGGACCGCCACCCCCGCGCGATGGCCAGCCGATCGCCGCGATACAGCGATCCGACCGGTTTCCCTTCCCGCTCCCACTGTTCGGCGGCCTCGATCAACTGCTGCCGGATGACCTGATCGTTGCGGCCCGTCTCGATCCAGGTGCCGAGCTGCGGCCACGCCCGCAGCAGCACTTCGTGGGAAAGCTCGACGGCGTTGCCGTCCAGCGTGACCAGACGTTTCTCGATCAGCCAGCCGAGAACTGTCTCGGCGGTCCGCGGTGCGTCGAAGCCGTCGACGAGGTCGGCGGGATCCGCGCGCCGTCTGGCGGGCGGCGCGTCGTGCCTGACCACGACCAGGTGCATGAGGATCTGCTGGAAGATTACGCGCTGCTCGGCCGTCGAACAACGCGCGTAGGCCTCGTCCGCGGTGGCCGCGATCGCGCCTTGGATCCGCCCGGCCCGGTCGTAATCCGCCAAGGTCAGCTTGTCGCCCGCGCGCCGCTGCCAAGTCACGGCCAAGGCGTGGGCCAGCAGTGGGAGTCCGCCCGCGTCCGTCCCGATCTCGTGCAGGAGGATCTCGACCAGCCCCGGTTCGACGTCGACGCCGATCTGCCGAGCCGGCCGCTCGATCGCCGCCCGCAATCCGGCCGGAGTCATCGCCTGGAGGTTGAATTGGCTCGCCGGCAGGAACTTCGCGAGCTGATCGTCGGCGAGGCAGTGGTCGTAGAAGTCGCCCCGCACCCCGAGAACCGCCCGCATCGCGATCAATGCGGCGATGAACCGCCGCCGCTCGGCCTCGTCGGCGCAGAGGGTGAACACCTCTTCGAACTGGTCCACCACGACGACGGTCCCGTCGGGCAGCATGCTCGCCGGCCGGGCAGGATCGGATCCGATCGCCGAGAGCACGTCCTCCACGCTGCCGTCGATGAGCTGCGCGACCTGCTGTGCCAGTGTCTCGCAAGGCTTTCTCGCCGGGGTGAGCAACAGCCACGGGCGTCCGCTGTCGGCCACTTCGGTGATCACGCCTGCCCGAAGCAGCGACGACTTGCCGGCACCGGACGGTGCGACGACGAAGACCGGCCCGCCGCGGTGATCGATCTTGTCCATCAACACCGACAAGGTGGCCTCACGGCCGAAGAACCACCGCGCCTGGTCGGGTTGGAACGCACGCAGTCCGGGATAGGGACAGACGTCCTCCGGCCACTCCGCCTGGCTGACGTCGGGCGGATACGGGTCGTCCGGCAGGCAGATCCACCCCACCGTCTCCGTTTCCTTGACCCGGATGCGTTGGGGCCGATAGCGGGTCTCGTCGGCAGCGCTGTGCCAGACCACTTCGCGGAACAACCAGTCGGAGGTGATCACCGCGAGCACACCGGCCGACCCGGCGAGGGCGTCCTTCAACGGCGGCGAGTCGAGCAACCGGAACGTGTGGTTGATCGCGACGCCGGTCGCGCCGTGCTCGTCGAGCAGGACTTCACCGGCGTGCACGGCCATCCTCAACCGGATCTGCTCGCCGGTCCCGTGCGCCCGGTTGTGCCTGTTCAACGCTTTCACCAGGCGACCGGGAACCCGCTCGACGAACAGCTGCTTCGGAACGTCCGCCGGCGCCAGAAGAAACACACCATCACCCCGGTCTTCGTGATGGCAGGCGCTCCAGTGCGAGCCGAGCGCATGAGCCAAGGCCGCATAGACCGCGGTGCGCACATTCCTCTGTTCCGGATTCTTCCGGCCGCTGAATTGCTCCACGTCCACAACCAGAACAGTGCGATGCAGCGCGGTAGGCGACATGAGACCTCCCCAGATCACGTCACTCGGCCAAAGATGCCGCCATAGTCCCCGCAGCCGCACAGAGCCTGATGAGCTTTCACTCGTTCGCGTGAAAGCGATTGATCGTATTCAGGATGTCCCGCATCAGCTCGGACAGGCGCCGCACACGCATGAATTGACACGTGGCCGGTCCGCGGGACGCAGCCGGCGTGGTCGCCACGGCCGTCGCCGGGGAGACAAACCACAGCTGACCAGAAAGGCTCGATCATCGGGCTGAAGGTCGGTGTAGTAACCGACGCCGAAGTGCATGGCCAAATCCTTCTTCAGCTGGGTTCGCAAAAGCGATATCTGGCGGATGATCGCGCAACCGCGACGGCGTTCGGCGTCGGCCGGGGGCAACGCGGCGAGTTGCGCGGCCAGTACGGCCGGTTTCATCTCGCCGATCGGGCAGACGAGATTGCCGTGGACGCCGACGAACAAATCGCGAGCCGCGGACGAGGTGAGGATGCCGTCGCCGTCGTCGAAGTACCACTTGCCCATGTCGTCGTAAAGCTTTTTCAGCTCTACGGGCGCCAACGGAGTAGCGCGGAACGGGGCGGCGGGCGCGGTCAGGGCCCAGAGCCGCACGTACGACTCGACCTGACGTTCGGCGAGTTTGAGCCGGATCTGCCGCCGGTAGTTGTGTGCGAACCAGAGCCCGACCAACCCCAGCAACACGGTTCCGGCCGCCTGAACCCACGTCGTGATCGCCATGTCACGTCAACTCCCAGCTCGACGGTGGCTACCAGTGTGAGGCCTGGAAGCCGCACCACCTCACTCCTTGTTCGGCACCAGATACAACTCCTGCTTCCCGAGAGTCGGCGCATCGAGCGTCCAGTGCGCGAGCGCGTCCGGTGGAGGAGCCGCCAGCCGTCGCAGCAGGAGTTCGGGACGCCGTGGCCGGACGTCGAAGTCGAAGAAGGCGTAGTTCACGCGGAGCATCGCGCGAATCCAGCGGTTCTCTTCTCCGCGCGCCTCGATCGCGGCGGGCAGGAGGCCGCGGTCGGAGAAGACGTCGACGACCGGACAGCCGCAACTGTAGGCGAGGACGCCGATTTCGCCCGCGCTGCCGACGACCCGGCCTCCGGCGAGCGTGCCCAGTTCCGCCCCGATACGGGCGTACTGCGCGCTCGACGTGTAGTTCGACGTGAACGGTGCGTACGTACGGGGAAGTCCGGCGGCCGCGTACGCGATCAGACCGGCGACGATCAGCGCGAGCACCCCGCTGACCATGAACCGGTGTGAAACCGCCACGGCACAGAGGACAACGGTCGCCGCGGTGAGGCCGGGCCCGTAGTACCAGTGGTAGGGCGGGACCGCCAGCAGCACGTAGCCGAGGTGGTAGAGCAGGCCGCCGACGGCGAGCGCCGCGAACGGCCGCAGGCCCGCCGGGCTCGTCCGCAGCCGGATGGCCAGTGCCACCACGGCGAGAACGGCGGGCAGGAACGCCAGCACGACCATCACCGGTGAAACCCGCGCGTAGAACAGCGGGCCGTTGCCGAAGTTCCAAGCACCCCAAGCGTGTTGCGCACCCTGGAGGGTCTTGATCACCACGGTGTCCGGCACCGCCGCGCCGAGCACCACCCAGCTGAAACCGAACCAGGGCAACGTGATCAGCCCGGCGCCGAGCAGTGCGCGTCCCACGCCGGGACGGAGGAAGACGAAGAGCACCACCGCGAACACGATCAGGTCCAGCCGGACCAGGGCGAGCAAGCCGGCTGACACCCCGAAGGCGAATGGGTTCTTCTCGACGGCGAACACGGTCAGCCAGCCCAGGACAGCCGCGCCGAGGGCGACCTCGAGCCCGATCGACGAGAGGAGAAGCGGGTTCGCGGTCAGCGCGCAGAGCGTCAGGGCGGGGAATCGGGACGGCAACCCGCACGCCGTGCCGAGCCTGCGCAACGCCAGGGCGAGAAGGACCTGGCAGAGCACGAACAGCACTCCGGCGGCGAAGACGGCATCGCGGACGACGGTGGTCAGGGCCGCCAAGACGAGCACGTTCGCCGGCGACGTCGCGGTGTTCGACGTCGCGTCGGCGAGCAGGCCCCAGTGGCCGTGGAAGGCGACATTGCGCGCGTACGCCAGCGTGATGTACGTGTCGTCGATCAAATGCGGACGGGCGAGCAGGAACACCACCGCCGAGAGCACCGCTGTGGACAGGGGCATCCGCCAGGGCGGCGCCTGGTTGTCCGTCGTCCGGACCTGTTCCATGATCATGTCTCGATGTGGCTCCTCCGGCCCGGGAAGTTGCGCGCAACGTTCGAGCGGTGCCGGCCACAACCAGGGCGTGAGCAACCTTGCGATCGGGTTGGGAGAACCGGTGGAACAGACCGGTGACCGGGAACTGTGGGCCCGCGCGGCCGACGGCGACGAGGGGGCGTTCAGCGAGCTGTTCGAGCGGCACGCCGAGGCGCTGTGGAACTACACCTATCGCCTGACCGGTTCGTGGAGCAGCGCCGAGGACCTGGCGTCCACGACGTTCCTCATCGCCTGGCGGCGGCGGGCCGAGGTGACCCTGGTGCGGGACAGCGCCCTGCCCTGGCTCTACACGGTCGCGGCCAACGTCGCCCGTGACGAGCACCGCGGTGCTCGCCGCCGGCTGCGGCTGCTCGGGAAGATCCCGGCCCAGCCCGCCGTATCCGACCACGCCGACTCGGTGGCCGAGAAGATCGACGGCCAGCGCCGGCTGAAGCAGGTCGCCGAAGCCGTCCGGTCGCTGCCGAAATCGCAGCGCGAGGTCGTCGAACTCTGCCTGGCCGCCGAGGTGGGCATCGCCGACGCCGCGGAGCTGCTGGGCATCGCCGAGGTCACCGTCCGCGCCCATCTTTCCCGGGGACGAGCCCGGCTGCGTACGTTGCTGGAGGAGAAATGAGCGACGAATCCGTGTACCCGCCTCACCACGCGATGCCGGACGACGTCCGCGCCCGGATGCGGTCGGCGGTCCGCGAGGGGATCGCGAAGCCGCGGCGGAAGGCACGCGTCTGGTACGCCGCCGCGGCGGCGGTCGTTCTCGTCGCGTCCGGCGTCGCCGCCGGGGCGCAGTCGCTCCGTCAGCAGGGCGCGGCCCCCGGCCCCGAGCCGGCCGCCGGCGGACTCACTCTGGACACCGCGCTGGCGACGTCGTCGCTCGACCGCTGCTGGGCGGCGGTGCGGGCCGCGGGCAAGTCGGACCGGCTGGCCCCGCGCGAGGAATGGGTCCCCCTGTTCACCGACGTCATGCTGGGCGTTTCGGTCGTCGCCGCGACGGCGGCGGGCAAACCGATGTTCTGTGAGACGACGCTGACCACCGTGACCGTGTCCGATCCGGACGCCGCCCCCGCGTATGTGCCGGGCACCCGCACCGGGCTGCTCCTGCAGAGCGCGACCGGACTGATCGGCGGGGTGCTGGATCCGGCCTGGCCGGGTGCGGGTCTCGCCTTCCAGGCCGAGGACTCCGGCGGCGGGGACACCCTGGAGCCCTCGCCGCTGACCCATCAGTTCGTCTCGTTCATCTGGACCGCCCCCGCGAAAACGCGACTGTCCGTTTACGGACCCGCCGGAGCGACGACCACGGCCCTGCCGCCGGCTCCCCCACCGCTGCTTTCGGCCGTCGATCGCCCGGTCGCCCCGGCCGACCGGACCTCGCCCGCGGGACGGGCGCTCGACGAATGCCTGTCCGGTGCGGTGGACGCCGTCTCCGACGCGGCGGGCTACCGGCCGGGCGCGCTACTGGACAAGGACGGCTACCGGGTCGTACTCGGCCGGTTGGGCGACCGGAGCCTGGCGTGCACGACCGTTCCGGACCCGCGGCGTCCCGGCCGGACGAAGATGCGCGTCTACCAAGACCATTTCGAGCTCCCGCCGACGCGGCCCCGGACCATCCCGATGCAGCCACTGGGCGGCGTGGAAGACGGTGGTGAACGGGGCAAGGCCCGGACGCCGTACGCCGGGACCCTGCTGCCGGAGACGGCGGTGACGGTGACCTGTGACTTCGGCGCCGGACGGACCTCGACGACAGATGTGGTCGACAGGACCTTCGTGGTCTTCCTTCCGAAGGACATGAACGATCCGTTCCCGCAAGGGGTCGGTATTCAAGCGCGTGACGCCGGCGGCGCTGTCGTATTCGATGGGACGTTGTAGGCGGGCCGCCGGCGAGGTGTCATCACCCAGGCGGTCGCTATCTCCCGACCATTTCGTTCGCCCAGCCGGTCACCGCGTCGTGCAGCAGCGGCGCGTTCGGCGCGAAGTTGATCGAGTGCCCATAGCCCGGCACCACGAAGGTTCGCAGCCTCGCTTCGGGTGAGTAGTACCCGGCCTCGCCCTGCCGCAGGCCTTCCGCGCTGGAGCAGTCGCTGGCCAGCGGGCCGCAGAACACGTTGTCCTTCTCCCCCATGGCGACCAGTACCGGCGCGGTGATCCGCCTGCTGTACGGCAGCACCAAACCGATCAGGACGGCGTCGATGATCTCACCGGTCGCGATCAGGTCCTTGCCTGCTTCGTCCACGTCGATGACCTGCCGGTCGAACGGCCCGGGATCGTGGAAAGCCGTGTATCGCATGCCCGCTGTCGTGGTCAGGTAGCCCGGATCCAGCCCGACGACCTTGGACATCTTCTCGTCCAGCAACGCCGGGCCCAGCGCGACCAGCGTGGGCATCACCGTCAGCGGGGCGACCCGGTGGGTGAACCCGGTGATCACCACACCGTCCACGTCGCGGAAGGTGGCCGCCTCGATGATCGCGGTGGCCGATCCGAGCGAGTGCCCGACGAGGACGATCTTGTCGAACCCGGGTCCCACCCTGCCCGTCCGCATCGCCTGGATGGCGTGGTGCACCGCGTTCGCCTGCGCGCTCGCGGTCAGCAGCCCGCTCAGCGGCTTCGAGCTGCGGCCCGAGCCGACCCGGTCCACCGACAGGGTGGCGTACCCGGCTTTGTTCACCGCCTTGCGGAACGATCGGGTCTCCGGCAGACCGGCCGGGTCGTAGTAGGCCGAGCTGTACGTGCCGCCGGGCACCAGCACGTGCAGGGTGCGGCTTCCGCCCGGCGGGACGCACAGCCTGCCGTACATGGTCTGGTCCTTGAGTCCCAGCAGGGGCACGTCCACCAGTGACACCGGGATGTTCAGGTCCTGGCACGCCGCCTCGACGGCGGACGCCGGCAAGGGAACGAGCACCGCACCCGTGCACAGCAGAGCCACCGCGGCGGCGAGGCGACGCAAGCGAAAACGCACGAAATTCTCCTTTGTGGGGCCTAATCCCTCGGGCGCACCGTCATCGGCAGGCCGCGCGGGTAGGCGATCGTGGTGTACCGCACCCGGACCGGGCCGGCGGGTTCGAGGCGCCACCGCGCGAAGATCGTGGCCAGGCCGATGACCACCTCCGCCCGGGCGAACAGGTGGCCGATGCAGTGCCGGATCCCGTTGCCGAACGGGATGAACACCCCCGGCGGCAACGACCGTACCCGGTCGGTGGCCCAGCGGTCCGGATCGAAGACGTCCGGGTGGTCCCAGTACCGGGGATCCGTGTGCAGGGCGAGCGGGCTGAACATCACCTCGTCGCCGGGCCGCAGCCGCACCGGGCCGAGGTCGATCTCCTGCTCGGTCCGGCGCATCAGGATCCACAGCGCGTACAGCCGCAGCACCTCGCTGACCACCTGACCGGTGTAGACCAGCGCGGGCAGATCGTCGAAGGTCACCGGGCGCCCGCCCAGTACCCGGTCCACCTCGGCCCGCATCCGGTCCGCGACATCCGGGTTGCGGCCCAGTTCGTGGCAGGCCCAGGCCAGGATCAGCGCGGTGGTCTCGGTGCCCGCGGTCAGCAGGGTCATCACCTCGTCGTGCACCTGCTCCCGGGTCATCCGCTCCCCGGTCTCGGCGTCCTTGGCCAGCAGCAGCGTGGACAGCAGGTCGCCGTGATCGGTGTCGGCGTCGCGGCCCGCCATCAGTTCGTGGACCACGGCCTTCATCCGCGTGGTGGCCCGGTCGAAACGGCGGTTGAACGGCAGCGGCAGCTTCTCCGCGAAACCCGGGGAGAGCACCCGGTACATGCCCAGCCGGATGACCAGCGGGATGGAGCGGCGGGCCTCGCCGATCGCCGCCTCCCCCAGTTCGGTGCCGAACAGCGCCTCGCCCACGTTGGTCATGGCCAGCGCCTGCATGTCCGCGTCGATCCGCCGCACCTCGCCCGGCCGCCAGGACGCGGTCAGGGCGGTGGTCGCCCGGACCCAGAGCCCGGCGTAGCGGCGCAGGTGGTTCCGGTCGAAGGCGGGCAGCATCAGTTTGCGCTGCCTGCGGTGAAAGGGTCCGTCGGACAAGGCGAGGCCGTTGCCCGCGTACGGACGGAATTTGCGGAACATGATCCCCGTGCCGAAGCTCGATCCGTTCGTCACCAGCACTCGGTGAATTAATTCCGGATTCGTGAGGAAATATGTTTGCAATGGCCCCAATGACACCTTGACCACGTCGCCGTGTTCCCGCAGTCCGGCGGTGAATCGGACCGGACGGCGGACCAGCGGGAGTGTGTGTCCCAGCACGGGCCATCGGCCGGGTGCCACCCCGACGGGCACGAGAACTCCTTGGCATTGGCGGAAATTCGGAAGGCAGCCACGGTACGGGCCCAGCAGCCGTGGCGGCAGCACCCGATCGGGTAGAAACCCGGCCACGTTAGACGGATCAATCCATTGTCACGGTAGTGGGTATGCTGTTCCGTCTCCCGAACCGATGAGGTGCGCGATGGCGGATACACGGGACTGGGTCCCGGCCGGAGTCGATACAGCCACACCGAACGTCGCCCGGATCTATGACTATTGGCTCGGCGGCAACCATAATTTTGAAAAAGATCGCACTACCGCGGATCATCTCGAGCGCACCCTGCCCTGGATCCGGCAGTCGGTGCGGCTCAACCGCGCCTTCCTCGGCCGGGCGGTGCGATTCATGATCGCGCAAGGCATCCGGCAATTCCTCGATCTGGGCGCGGGAATCCCCACCGTGGGCAACGTGCACGAGATCGCCCGGCGGGAAGCCCCCGACGCCCGGGTGGTCTACGTCGACAAGGAAGCTGTCGCGGTCGCGCACGGGGAACTGATGCTGGCGGGCGACGACCGCTCCGCGGTCCTGCACGCGGACGTGCGCGACGTGGCCGGGGTTCTCGGCAGCGCGGAGGTCCGGCGGCTGATCGACTTCTCCGAACCGGTGGGCCTGCTGTGCATGCTGCTGCTGCACTGGATCCCGGACGAGGACGACCCGGCCGGGCTGGTGCGTGCCTATCAGGAACCTCTGGCTCCAGGGAGCCTGCTCGCCTTCACGCACATCTCGGCCGATGCGCATCAGGAGTCGTTCGCCGTGGCGAGCGACCAGATGGCCGCGCGGCGCGGCGAGGTGCCGCACACCCGCTCCCACGACGAAGTCCTTGGCCTGCTTGGGGATCTGACGCTGGTCGAGCCGGGCCTGGTCGGTTGTGGCAGCTGGCGGCCCGCCGGGCCCACCGACATCGCCGAGGACCCGGCGTGGAATGAACTGATCTACGCAGGCGTGGCACGGAAGTCCTGAACCCATGACCGACCCCGGCAGAGCGCCGATCCCGGAGCCGCCGCCCGGACCCGGGCGCCGCGAGCGTGGTCTGCTCGCGCGCAAGTGGGCCTACCTGCTCGGCGGGATCGGCTACGTCCCGCTGGTGCACGCGAATTTCGAGGCCGAGCTGGCCACGCTGCTGGACGCCCTGTGTGCCGAGGTGCACGAGAGCGGGCAGGAGCAGTCGCCGGGCAGCACCGGTGCGCTGGAGGCCGCGGGCGCCCGGCTGGCTGAGCTGAACTGCGCGAGCGGGCAGGCGATCACCGTCACCATGAGCGTCCTCGGCAAGGGCTTGCTCACGCTGCCCGAATTCCAGCCCGCCGAAGAGTTCGCCGAGCGCGTGGTGGGCGTGCTCGGCGCGCTGGCCGCGAGTGTGGTGGTGGCCTCGCAGAACGCCACCTTGGCACAGCAGGAAAGCCTGAAACTGTCCATGCTCAAGGCAGTACGGGACGCCAAGTACGAGCTGCGGACCGCGCAGGCGCGGTTCGACGAGGTCGCGACCTCGTCGGCGAGCGGCATCCTGGTCGCCGGACTGGACGGCACGCTGGTCACCGTGAACGCCGCCGCGGGTATGATGCTCGGGCACGCCCCGGACGAGCTGACCGGACGCGACCTGTTCGAGCTGGTACACCCCGACTACCGGCCGGTGCTGCGCGAGGACTACCGCGCGCTGACGGCGGGCAAGGTCGAGCGGATCCAGCAGTCCCAGCGGCTGCTGCACAGCGACGGCGAGCCGGTGTCGGTGTCCTTGACCGCCTCGCTGCTGCGCGGCGCCGGGGACGAACCCAGTCATTTCGTCACCGTTGTCGAAGACGGCACCGAGTTGTTGTTGCTGCAGAACGAACTCAGCAGGCAGGCCCTGCACGACGTACTCACCGGCCTGCCCAACCGGCAGTGCTTCAGCACGCGGATGGAGACGTCGCTGAGCAAGGCCGACCCGGAGCTGGGCGTGACGCTCCTGCGGCTGGAGTTGGACGCTTTCGCGGTGGTGCGCAACGGACTCGGCGAACGCGTGGCCGAGCAGCTGCTGGTCATCGTGGCCCAGCGGCTGAGGTCCGCGCTGGCCGGGGAGAAGGCCCTCCTCTCCCGCTTCGGCGGTGCGGAGTTCGCGGTGCTGGTGGAGAACGCGCCGAACACCCCGGACCCGGTGCGCTTGGTGCACGAGTTGCGCCGGGAACTCACCGAGCCCGCCTACGTGGACGAGCACGGGCTGGCCCTGTCGGTCAGTATCGGCGTGGTCAGCCGGCCCGCCCAGGATCGCGAAGCCGCCGATCTGCTGCGCGAGTCCCACCAGGCCCTGCGCCGGGCCAAGGCCAACGGGCACGGGCAGTGGGAGCTGTCCCATCCCGAACAGGACCGGCTCGACCGCGAGACCGACGCGCTGGCCGCGACCATGCCGGGCGCTTTCGAGCACGGTGACGTCGAGGCGCGATACCGGCCGCTGGTGCGGCTGGCCGACGGCGCGGTGCACGGGGTGGAGGTGCTCCTCGGCTGGGATCCTCCCGGGGTGGATCCGCTGTCCGACCGGCAGTGCCGACAGTTGGCCGAGACCACCGGGTTGATGCTGCCGCTGGGTCAGTGGCTGCTGGGCACCGCCTGCCGTCAGGTGGGCTGGTGGCGGCAACGGCTGGACCGGGACCTGCGGTTGCTGGTCAGCCTGAGCCCGCATCAGGCGGCCGACACGGACCTGCTCACCCGGGTGGTCGGCGTACTGGAGGAGACGCGGTTCCCGGCCGAGCGGCTGCTGATCGAGCTGCCCATGCTCGCCCTCGCCGCCGATCTCGGCGAGACCGGGGACAACCTGCGGGCGCTGGCCGACCTGGGCGTGCGGCCGGTGATCGGCGTCCGCGGGCTGGGCGACGGCGCGCTGGCCATGCTGGCCGGCCTGCCGGCGCACGGCGTGCGGCTGGACTGCGAGCCGTCGGACGGGGCCGGGCCGGACTCGCCGGTGGCCGGCCTCCTGCGGGAGCTGCCGGGTTTGGCGCACCGGGCAGGCGCGGACGTGATCGTGGACGGTCTGACGACCGCCGGGCAAGCGCGGTTCTGGCTCGACGCCGGGGCCGAATTGGCGGTGGGCGACCATTTCGGGGCACCGTGCCGTCCGGACGAACTGGCCGAGGCTTTCTGCGACCTCGGTTGACGGCCCCCTTTAGGGTGACCCCATGTCGCTGGTGGGAAGGAACGTCGAGCTGGCGCGGGTGCGACGCCTGCTGGCGAACGCGCGTGACGCGCGAAGCGGTGTGCTGGCGTTGCGGGGCGCGGCGGGCATCGGGAAATCGGTCCTTGTCGACCACGCGGTGTCGATCGCCGAAGCCGAGGGCATGCGGGTGGTCCGCGGGGCGGGGGTCGAGTCCGATTCCGAGCTGGCGTACGGCGGACTGCACCAGCTCCTGTTTCCGCATTTGGCCCGGCTGGACGCCCTGCCCATCCCGCAGGCCACGGCGCTGCGATGCGCTTTCGGTCTGGCCGAGGGGGACGAGGCCAACCGGTTCCTGATCTCCGCCGGCACCCTGTCGTTGCTCGCCGATCTGGCCGAGGACACGCCTCTGCTGTGCGTGGTCGACGATCTGCAATGGCTCGACCAGGGTTCCGTGGAGGCGCTGTTGTTCGCGGCCCGGCGCTTCGTGGCCGACCGGATCGCGATGCTGTTCGCGGTGCGCGAGACGTCGGCGCCGTTCGAGATCGCCGGCATCGAGGTCGTGGACCTGTCCGGCCTCGCCGCGCCCGACGCCGCCCGCCTGCTCGACGACCACGCGCCGGAACTCGTCGCACCGGTACGGGCCCGGGTCCTCGCGGAATCCGGCGGCAATCCGCTGGCGATCATCGAACTCGGGTCGTCGCGGCTCGCGGCACACGACACCGACGAGCCCGACCCGGCCGAGCAGGTCCGGCCGCTGCCGGTGACCCGCCGCGTGCAGGAGGCGTTCCGCCGCCAGATCGTCGAGCTTCCCGAACCCACCCAGCGCGCGCTCCTGGCGGCGGCGGCCGACACGGCGGCGCCGCTCGCGACCATCCTGCACGTGATCGAAGCACTCGGTGGCGCCCCCGGCGACCTGGCGCCCGCCGAACGCGACCGGCTGCTCCGGATCGACAGCCGGATCACGTTCCGCCACCCGCTGGTCCGGGCGGCCGCCTACCAGGACGCGCCGCTGCATCGGCGGATCGAGGTGCATCGCGCGTACGCCGACGCGCTGGAGACCGACGCGGACCGCCGCGCGTGGCACCTCGCCGCCGCCACCACGAGCCCCGACGAGTCGGTGGCCGCCGAACTCGAACGCGCGGCGGAGCGGGCCTGGCACCGGGGCGGCGCGATGGCGGTGTCCGCCGCGTACGACCGCGCCGGCCGGCTCAGTGCCGACCGGGAATTGAAGGCCCGGCGTATCGCCCTCGCCAGCCAGGCCGCGTTCGACGCCGGCAAGGCCGACCGCGCCGCCCGGCTGGCGGCCGAAGCGCTCTCGCTCACCACCGAGCCCGGCATCCGGGCCGACGCCATCTACACGCGTGGCGCCGTGGAGTACGAACGCACCTCCCCTCGGGCCGACGCGGAGCTGGCGATCGGGGCCGCGGAGCTGGTGCGCGACACCGATCCGGAGCGCGCCGCGCTCAACTTCTTCGAGGCCGTGCACGCCGCCCGGCACGGAGCGGCGCACGATCTGCTGCAGCGCGTGGTCGACCTGATGCGCGGGTTCACCCCGCCGGAGGACTGGGCACCGATCGTCACCGCCCTTTTCGGCTGGGCGGAGCTCTTCGCCGGACGTCCGGAGGCGGCCGTCGGCCCGATGCGCGATCTCTACACCACCAAGAGCGGCGGCGGGAACGACCTGATGCATCGCGTCACGGCCGGGTTCGGCGGGCTCATGATCGCGGACGACGACGGCGTCGCCGCCGGGACCGAGGACATGCTGGCCCAGGTGCGGGCCACCGGCGCGCTGGGCTGGGTCCCGTACACCCTGAACGTGCTCGCCGTGGCGCGGTTGTTCCGCGGTGAGTTCGCCGACGCCCGCGCGTGTGTGGCCGAAGGCGCGGCCGTGGCCGCCGAACTCGGGAACACGACCGAACGCCTGGCACACCGGTCGATCGAGGTGTGGCTGCACGCCGTGTCGGGTGACGAGGCGCGCTGCCGGGCGCTTGCCGAGGAGGTGCTCCCGCGCGCCCGGGCCCGGCACCGGGTCAACGCCGAGCTCTCGGACTGGGGCCTCGGCATGCTCGACCTTTCCGCCCGGCGGTTCAAGGAAGCGGCCGACCGGCTCGAGAAGGTGTTCCAGGGACCAGCGAGCCGCGATCTCCTGATGCGCGCGGTGCCGGATCTGGTGGAAGCCGCCATGCGCACCGGCGAGCCGGATCGAGTCCACGAACCGTTGGCGGCCTTCCTGCACTGGGCCGAACACGTCGACCGCCCGATCGCCGCCGGGCTCGCGCTGCGTTGCCGGGCCCTGATGACCGATGACGCCGACGCGCTGTACATCGAAGCGCTGCGGATCCAGGAGCGGCACGGCGGCCCCTACGAGCACGCCCGTACCCAGCTGGTCTACGGCGAGTGGCTGCGCCGCCAGCGCCGTCGCACCGAGGCCCGCGCCCATCTCGCCGCGGCGGTGTCCGCGTTCGAGGGACTCGGCGCGGAGCTCTGGGCCGAGCGTGCGCGCGGCGAGCTGGCCGCTTTCGGCGAGCGGGGCGACGAACCCCGGCGCAGCGGCCCGCTCACCCTGTTGACCCCGCAGGAGCTGCAGGTCGTCCGGCTGGCAGGCACCGGTCACACGAACAAGGAGATCGCCGCGCAGCTGTTCCTCAGCCCGCGGACCGTCGGCCACCACCTCTACAAGGCGTATCCGAAGCTGGGCGTGACCGGTCGCGCCGAGCTGGCAGGCCTCGTCCGGTGATCGGATACCGGTCACGATGACTGATTCGCCGACCGGGGTCTCCCGCATAGGTTTTCGGCACAGCACCGACAACGAGGAGCCGACGATGACGAAGTACTTCCTGAGCCTTCCCCACGACGCCGCCGAGGAGCCGACGATGGCGGACATGGACCCCGCCGAGTTGCAGAAGATCATCGCCGAGGTCGGCGCGTTCAACTCCGCCCTCGAGGAGGCGGGCGCGTTCGTGACCGCCGGTGGCCTGCAGCCGCCGTCGACCGCGACCACGGTGGACTACTCCGGCGACAGCCCCGTGCTGACCCCGGGCCCGTTCGTCGAGGCCAAGGAATACCTGGGTGGCTTCTGGATCATCGAGGCCGAAAACGACGACGTCGCGATCGAATGGACCAAGCAGGCCTCGCGTGCGTTGCGCAGCCGGGTCGAGGTCCGCGCGCTCCAGGAAGAGCCCCCTGCCTGAAACGCCGTGTGGAGGGCGGACCGGGATCGGTCTCGCCCTCCACACGGGGATACAGCCGGTCATCGCCGGACCGCCGGTTCACCTCCGCTGACCTCACTGGGAGTGCGCAGGGTCGCCATGGCCAGGAAGCCACCGGCGATCGCGATCCCGGCGGCGCCGAGGAACGCGGCCGAGTAGCCGCCGGTCAGCGCGACCGGGTCACCGATCCGCCCCGCACCGGCCGACACGGCGACCGCGGTCATCGCGGCCAGGCCGAGCGCCGACCCGATCTGGTACGAGGTGTTCACGATGCCCGACGCGAGCCCGCCTTCCTCCGGCTTCGCGCTGGAGATCGCGGTGCCCAGTGACGGGATGAACGCCAGCGCCTGACCGAGGGCCGCGACCAGCGACGCGGGCAGGACGTCGACCACGAAGTTCCCCGTCGGGCTGACCAGCGACAGCCACACCAGGCCCGCGGCGAGCGCCCACAAGCCACCGATGATCATCTTCTTCGGCCCGAACCGGCCGATCAGCCGGGGCGCGACCGCGACCATCAGCACCACGATCAGTACCGTCATCGGCAGCAGCGCCGCACCGCTGGCGAAGGCGCCGTAGCCCAGGACCTGCTGCAGGTACAGGTTCAGGAAGTACCACATCGGGATCCACGCCGCGCCGAGCAGGAACTGCGCCAGGTTCGCGCCGCCGAGGTTCGGCGTCCGGAAGATCCCCAGCCGCACCAACGGGACCTCGCGCTTCCGCTGGATCGCGACGAACACCGAGAGCAGGGCGATGCCACCGGCCAGCGCGCCCCACGTGCCGGCCGAGTCCCAGCCCGCTTCCGGGGCGCGGACGACACCGAACACGGTCAGGCCGAGGCCCGCGGTCGCCGCGATGGCGCCGGCGATGTCGACCGAGCCACGCCGGGCCGGGGCGGACGGCATCAGCTTGCCGGTCGCCACGATCGCGACCAGTGAGATCGGGACATAGAGCCAGAAGATCCACGGCCACGACAGCCATTCGGTGATCACACCACCGAGGAACACCCCCGCGGTGCCGCCCGCGGGAGCGGCCGCGCCGTAGAGCGCGAGCGCCTTGGTCAGCTCATGAGGACGCGCGCCGAACAACATCATCAGCAGGGTCAGCGCGGACGGCGCGATCAGTGCCGCTCCCGCACCCTGCAGCACCCGGCCGAGCAGTTCGACCCACGCGGTGCCCGCGACCGCGGCGACCACGGAACCGCCCAGGGTCACGACCCAGCCGGCGGTGAACATCCTCCGCGCGCCGAACAGGTCCGAGAGGCGTCCGCCGAGCAGGAGCAGCCCGGCGAGCGCGATGACGTAAGCGTTGAACACCCACGACAGGTCACCCGGGGAGAACCCGAGGTCCTGCTGCATCGCCGGGAGCGCGACGCCGATGATCGAGGTGTCCATGATGACCATGAACTGGGCCAACGCGATGAGTCCCAGCGCCCACCACCGTCGTGGGTCCGGGGTTGTCTCCGCCATGACGACCGTCCTTTCAGGATCTTGGTACCCCTAGGGGGTATTGCGGAGTTGAAGTTAGACCGATCGATGCGGGCTACACAAGTACCCCTAGGGGGTATTAGTGTAGCGATCGTCACACGCGCTTCTTCGATAGCGAAACCCGTTGCACGGCAATGAGGACGCCGGAAACCGGCTGAGCTCGACAGTTACCCCTTACAGGTATAAGGTTCCGGCGACCGACAGGACGAGGAGGAACCGTGCAGCGTCTCAAGTCGCTTGATCCGGCCGACGCGCCGGCGAAATCCGCCGAGCTGCTCGGCGACATCGTCGAACGGCATGGCTCGGTGGGCCCGATGGTCTCCGCGATGGCCAACTCCCCCGCGCTCCTTCAGGGTTATCTCGACTTCTCGCGTGCCATGAAGCGGGCGAAGCTTCCCCGGGCACTCGGCGAAAAGATCTCACTCGCCCTGCAGGAGTGGATCGGTTGCGCGCTGTGCCTGGAGGCGCACACGCGGGCCGCGCAGGCCGCCGGGCTCAGCGACAACGACATCGCGCTGGCCCGCCAGGGCACCTCCACCGATCGGCGCGAGGCCGCGCTGATCGCGTACGCCGTGCGGGTTCTCGCCGAACCGTCTTCGATCGGCGACGAGGACGTCGCCGAATTGCGGCGACACGGCTGGAGCGATCAGCTCATCGCCGACACGGTGGGACTGGTGTCCCTCAACCTGCTCACCGGTTCGTTCAATCTCGTCGCAGGCCTTGAACCCGCGCCTGCCGAGCAGTCCACAAAGGAGAAACACGACCATGTCGGTTGAGCACGACCACTCGCACCACGAACACGAGCACCACGGTGGACAGGCGGGCCATGAACACCACCGACCGGGCAAGGTCTCCTGGGGTATGGCGGCGTCGGCCACCCTGCACTGCCTCACCGGCTGCGCCATCGGCGAAGTGCTCGGCATGGTGATCGGCACCGCGCTGGGCTGGGGCAACCTCGCCACCATCGTGCTCGCCGTCGCGCTGGCGTTCGTCTTCGGCTACGCCCTGACGATGCGCGGCGTCCTGCGCGCGGGCGTCGGCTTCAAGCAGGCCCTCAAAGTCGCGCTCGCCGCCGACACCGTGTCGATCATCGTCATGGAGATCATCGACAACGGCGTGATGCTCGTCGTCCCCGGCGCGATGGAGGCCGGTCTCGCCAGCTGGCTGTTCTGGGGTGCGCTCGCCTTCGCCCTCTTCGTCGCCTTCCTGCTCACCACGCCGGTCAACAAGTGGCTCATCGGCCGCGGCGCCGGACACGCGGTCGTGCACGCTTACCACCACTGATTCACGACGGTTCAAGGGCCGCCCCTGGTGCTTCGGCACCGGGGGCGGCCCTTTGTCGTTGCTGCGTTCTGATCGGCGGTGAGCAGGTTGCGAAAGCCACTTTCGCAACGTTGAAGGTTGCGAAAGTGGCTTTCGCAACGTCAGCGGAGGCTCGCCGTGCTGCGGAATCCCTTGAGCCGCAGGCTGTTCGTGACCACGAACACCGAGCTGAACGCCATCGCGGCGCCGGCGATCATCGGGTTGAGCAGCCCCGCCGCGGCCAGTGGCAGCGCCGCGACGTTGTAGGCGAAGGCCCAGAACAGGTTGCCCTTGATGGTGCGCAGCGTCCGCCGCGAGAGCCGGATCGCGTCCACCGCCGCCCGCAGATCACCGCGGACGAGGGTGAGATCCGACGCCTCGATGGCGACGTCCGTGCCGGTGCCCATGGCCAGGCCGAGGTCGGCCTGTGCCAGCGCGGCCGCGTCGTTGACGCCGTCGCCCACCATCGCGACCACCTTGCCCTCGCCCTGCAACCGCTTGACCACGTCCACCTTGTCCTTGGGCAGGACCTCCGCGATCACCTCGGTGATCCCGACCTCCGCGGCCACCGCACGGGCCACGGCCTCGTTGTCCCCGGTGAGCAGGACCGGGGTCAGGCCGAGCGCCCGCAACTGCGTGATGGCTTCGGCGGAGGTCGGCTTCACCGTGTCGGCGACGACGAGGACGGCACGCGCCTTCCCGTCCCAGCCGACGGCGATCGCGGTGCGACCGTCCTTCTCTTCGGCCGCCTTCTTCTCCGCGAGGTCCGGCGGCAGGTGGTGCGCCCACTCCTCCAGCAGCGCGCTGCGTCCGGCCAGCACCGCCTTCCCGTCGACGATCCCTTGCACGCCAAGGCCTTCGACGTTGGTGAACTCCTCGACGGCGGGCAGCTCGCCCACCCGCTCCCGTGCCGCGCGAGCGATGGCCTGCGCGATCGGGTGCTCCGACGCGTTCTCCAGCGCACCGGCCAAGCGCAGCGTCGTCTCCTCGTCGGCGTCTTCGGCGACGTGGACCGCCACCAGCGACATCTGCCCGGTGGTCACGGTGCCGGTCTTGTCGAGGACGACCGTGTCGACCGAGCGCGTGGACTCCAGCACTTCCGGGCCCTTGATCAGGATCCCGAGCTGCGCGCCCCGCCCGGTGCCCACGAGCAGCGCGGTCGGCGTCGCCAGCCCCAGTGCGCACGGGCAGGCGATGATCAGCACGGCCACCGCCGCGGTGAACGCCGCCGCGACCGAACCGCCTGCCCCGAGCCAGAACATCAGCGTGCCGACGGCGAGCGCGATCACGATCGGCACGAACACACCCGAAACCCGGTCGGCCAGCCGCTGGACCTGCGCCTTGCCGGTCTGCGCGTCCTCCACCAGCTTCGCCATCTGCGCCAGTTGCGTGTCGGCGCCGACCCGCGTCGCACGGACGACGAGCCGTCCGCCCGCGTTGACCGTCGCGCCGACCACGGCGTCGCCGGGCCCGACCTCGACGGGGACGCTCTCGCCGGTCAGCATGCTCGCGTCGACGGCGGAGCTGCCTTCGACGATCACGCCGTCGGTGGCGATCTTCTCCCCCGGGCGGACCACGAACCGGTCCCCGACGACGAGCCGGTCGACCGGGATCCGCTCTTCCTTGCCGTCACGGAGCACGGCGACGTCCTTCGCACCCAGCTCCAGCAACGCTCGCAACGCGGCACCGGCCCGGCGCTTGGACCGCGCCTCGAAGTACCGTCCGGCGAGGATGAACGTCGTCACCCCGGCGGCGACCTCGAGATAGATGTTGCCGTCCCCGGCCATCCGCTCGACGGTCAGCTCGAAGGCGTGCGTCATCCCCGGCGTTCCCGCGCTGCCGAACAGCAACGCGTACAGCGACCACAGGAACGCGGCGAGCGTGCCCATCGAGATCAGGGTGTCCATGGTGGCCGCGCCGTGGCGCAGATTCGCCCAGGCCGCCTTGTGGAACGGCCACGCCGCCCACACCAGCACCGGCGCGGCCAGCGTCAGCGAGATCCATTGCCAGTAGGTGAACTGGAACGCCGGCACCATCGCCAGCAGGATCACCGGCACCGACAGCACCGTGGAACCGATCAGCCGCTGGCGCAACGGCGCGATCGGATCGGCCTCCTCGGCCGGCCCGTCCGGCTGCTCCAGCTTCGGCGGAGCGGGCAGGGCGGCCGCGTAACCGGCCGCCTCCACCTGCTCGATCAGCCGCTGGGGTTCGATGTCCCCGCTGTAGGTGACTTTCGCCTTCTCGGTCGCGTAGTTGACCGTGGCGGTGACACCGTCCAGTTTGTTCAGCTTCTTCTCGATGCGCATCGCGCACGACGCGCAGGTCATCCCGGTGATCGCGAGTTCGACCTCGGCCGTGGTGGCCTGGTCCAGATCGGAAGTCATCGTGGTCACTCCTTTCCGGCTCGCGGTCAGCCGTGTCCGCCGTGGCCGTCGTCGGCCGCCGGGGGTGGGGTCTGGTTCTGGGGCGCCGAAGCGGGCGTTCCCGCGGTGGCGACGGTGAACTCGGCGGTGCGGACCTTCCCTTGGTGCTGGAAGTCCAGGAACAGCCGGTACGTCCCCGCCGAGGGGACTTCGGCGAAGAAGGTCACCGTGGGGCCGGGCTTCGTGCGGCCGTCTCCGGGCTCGCCGTCCGGGTGGACGTGCAGGTACGCGAGGTCGCCGCCGCGCAGCGCCACCAAATGCCCGTAGGCGCCCAGGTACGGCTGGAGATCGGTCACGTCACGGCCGTCCTTCGTCACCGTCAAGGTCACCTTCGACGACTTGCCCGGCGTCAGCTCGCCGTCCAGGCGGACCTGGTAGCCGTCGACGTCCGCGACGCGAGAGGGCCGGTGCTCGACGGGTTTGAACTCTCCCGCCGCGGCGACGTCGACACCGAGTGTCGAGGCCGAGCCGCCCGTCGGCTTGAAGTCCGCGAAGACGCGGTAGCTGCCCGCCTCGGGCAGGGACAGCGGGACGCTCCACACGCCGTCGGGCGCGAGTTCGGGGTGCACGTGCTGGAAACCGGCCGTGTCGCGGCGGACGACGATCAGGTGCATCCGCTTTTCGTGTTCGACGTCGTACGCGGTGACCGGCGCGCCGTCGGGGCCGAGAATCCTGAAGGAGAAGGGCTGGTTCGTCCCCGGCGTGAGCGTCGTGGTGGTGGGCGTGAGGGTGTAGCCGCCCCTGGACGACGCGAGCCCGCCGGGCTCGTCGGTCGGCGCCGCCTCCGCGACGGTGCCGCTGTGAGCGTCCCCATGCCCGGCGTCCTCGCCGCCGGGAAGGCCGGCCGCGCCGGCGAAAGGACCGACAGCGGTGCCTGCGGCCCAGGCGCCACCGGCGACCAGGGCAAGCGCCACACCGTAGGCGGAGAGCTTCGCAACTGTGTTCATCGTGAAGTCCTTAGTGCGGGCCGTGGCCCGCGATCGGGAGCGGACCGCGGATCAGGCGGTCAGCTCGTATCCGGCTTCTTCGACGGCGGCGCGCACATCCGCGACCGCGGGCTCCTTGGATCCGGTCACGGTCACCGCGCCGGTGGGCAGATCCACGCGGACGCCGGTGACGCCGTCGATCTTGCCGACCTCTTCGGTGACGGAACGGACGCAGTGGTCGCAGGTCATGCCGGTGACGGTGTAGGTGGTCTCGCTCATCGCTCTTCTCCTCCGGATTCGTTGCGGTGCTTCAGGAACGGACGAGACGGGCGATGACGTCGCTCGCCTCTTTGATCTTCTCGTCGGCCTCGTCGCCGCCCTTGGCGATGGCGTCGGACACGCAGTGCCTGAGGTGTTCGTCCATCAACCCCAGCGACACCGACTGCAACGCCTTCGTGGCCGCGGACACCTGCGTGAGGATGTCGATGCAGTACTTGTCCTCTTCGACCATTCGCTGCAGGCCCCGGATCTGTCCTTCGATCCGCCGCAGCCGGGTCAGGTATTCGTCTTTGCCTTGCGTGTATCCATGCATCTCGACCTCCTGACGAGGACTCTACATACCCTAGGGGGGTAGGGCAACAGGCATACCCCCGTGGTGTATGTCACCACCTGCCTCCACAGCGGGCGCCTTCGACGCACCGCTGCCGGACGGGCATGATTGAGCCGTACGCGAATCCCGACTCGAGGAGTGAGCGTGGCCGATCACGGCGACGACAAGGAGCGCCAGCTCAAACGCCTGCGACGCGTCGAGGGGCAGATCCGGGGGCTGCAGAAGATGGTCGAGGAGGACAAGTACTGCATCGACGTCCTCACGCAGGTGTCCGCGGCGACCCGCGCCCTGCAATCGTTCTCGCTCGAACTCCTCGAGCGGCACATGGCGGGCTGCGTCGTCGAAGCCGCCGCGAAAGGCGGCGCCGAGGCGGACCGGAAGATCCGGGAAGCCTCCGAAGCGATCGCGCGCCTTGTGCGCTCCTGATACCCCCGATACGACGAGCGGGCGGGTGACCTCATGCCACCCGCCCGCTTCTCATTCCGCCCTGGTCGCCGTGAACCCGGTCCGGACATGGGCTCCGTCGCAGAACGGCTTTTTCGCCGAATTGCCGCACCGGCACAGCAAATGAGTGCGGCCGCCGATCTCGTATTCGTTGTTGTCGTGATCGACCAGCCGGATGGGACCCTTCACCTGATACGGCCCGTTGTCCACGACCTTGACGACGACGGCCGGTTCGGCTCCGTTGTCAGCCATCGCCGTCAGCCGACCACCTCGTAGCCGGCTTCTTTCACCGCGGATCGCACCAGCTGCGCGTCGACCGGCCCCTCGCTCACGACGGTCACCTCACCGGTCGCGATGTCCGCGTCCACCTCGCTGACCCCGGCGACACCGTTCACCGCCGTCGTCACCTTGTTCATGCAGCCCGAGCAGGTCATGCCCTTGACCGTGTACACGGTGGTGTCCATCAGCTTTCACCCTTCGGTTCGACACTACATTACCCCCGTAGGGTATAGCACAGCGTCCGGGTGCGGCAAAGGCCGTGAAGGCCTCCTTAAGGGACTCTGGGTCCCTCAAGGAGGCCTTCACGGACAGCTGATACGGGGTAGGGGTTTACAGGTCGGACTTCAGGATCTCGTTGGCGTCCTTCACCAGCACCATGACGTCCTGGTGGCGATCCCACGCGGCCTCGTCGTATCCGGCGAGGCGCAGGCCGGGCGCCTCCAGTGCGCGCTGCACTGCCCAGCCGGGCGAACTGAGCGAGATGCCGTAGCCGTCGTTGCCCGCGTAGTCGTTGTAGCCGAAACCGCAGGCCTTGTACGCGGCAAGCATGCGGTCGGTGGCACGCGCGTCCAGCCCGTAGTCCTTGCCCGCCTCGGCACGCATCGCCATCCGGCGGCCATGCGTGGTGACCACCGCGACGCCACCGGGAGCCAGCGCGCGGGAGAAGTAGCGCAGCAGCGGGCCCCAGTCCGGGGCATCGAGATGGGTCAGCACCGAACCGCACCACAGCAGGTCCACCTCGGTCACCTGCTCGATGTCGTCGACGTCGGGGGCACCGGTCACCGCCCGCGCGCCGAACGCCTCCGCGCAACTGGCCAGCGCCGCCGGGTCCATGTCGCACGCGATCAGCTCCGCCACCGGGAAGGCGGCCCGCAGCGAACGCATCACCCTGCCGTAACCACACCCGAAGTCCAAGACCCGCTTCGGTTCCGGCCGCCCCGTCACCTGCAACGCGGCGAGCACCGCACGCAGCGCGTCCCTGGACACGCTCATGTAGTGCGCGGTGTTGTTGCCCGCGAACATGCTGTCGCCCTCGGCGATCGTCGTACTGACCCCGGCCATGATGCCCGCGACGGTCTCGTCCAACGTCTCGCTCATTCGTCCCCCTGGGTGGTCGGTCCCCCACGGCAACCGTAGCGGTCCCGGATTTCACGCCGGGCCGGTCAGCATGGCCACCTCGATGAACTGCTGAAATGAACGCAGGTGGGTCACGCTGAATGGAGACCTCGACACGGTTCGAGACCAAGGTGTGCGACTTCGCTTGGCCGGAAGGCGGCACTGGCGTGACGGGTAGGCCCGCCCTCCCCCGTGCTGGGCCCGCTGCGCCGAAGTCAGGGCGAAGCTCGAATCGATCACGAATCCCGCGAGCCGAGCAGAACGTGCGCACGCAACGCGGCCTGCGTCCGGCTGGTGACCCCGAGCTTGGCCAGCACGTTGCCGACGTGCACCTTGACCGTGCGTTCGGCCAGCCCGAGCCGCTCCGCGATGTCGCGATTGGACAGTCCGGAACCCAGCAGCGACAACACTTCGCGCTCGCGCGGGGTCAGGCCGGGGTCACCGGTGCCGCACAGCGTGGCCGCCGCGGACGGGCTGATCACGGTCATCCCGTCGTGCGCGCCACGGACGGCGGCGGCCAGTTCGGCCCCGGTGGCGTCCTTCAGCACGAAGCCGGCGGCTCCGTCGGCGAGCGCCTGCCGGATCTCGTGCCGCCTCCCGATGGTGGTCAGCATCAGCACGGGCGGCGGTGCGGGCAGCTGTTCGCGGAGGCGGCGCAAGGTCTCCAAGCCGTCCATGCCCGGCAGGTAGAGGTCGAGCAGGACCACGTCGGCCGGTTCCCGCGCGGTGCGAAGGAAGCCGAGCAGCTCGGGCCCGTCGGCGCACTGCGCGGCGACGGTCAAGCCGGGCTGTGCGGCCAGCACCATCGCCAGCCCTTCGCGGACCAGGGCGTGGTCGTCGACCACGACGACACGAACCATGGGATCACCTCGATGGCGCACACTCTACTGTCGGGACGTGCTCAATCATCTCCGCGCGCGGTTGGACCTCGGGATGATCCTGCTGGTCGCGTTGCTGTTCTCGGCGAGCGGGCTGGGTACGGCGAGCTGGCAGGCGATGGTCGCCGCCGCAGCGCAGCTACTGCCGCTGGCCGCGCGGCGGCGGGCTCCCGGCGTCGTGCTCGCGGTCGTCGCCGCGGCGACCGTGGCGCAACTGCTGCTGGGACCGGCGCGCAACGTGGCCTACGTGCCGGTGTTGCTCGCGCTCTACACCGTGGCCGCCCTGCCGGGCCGTGCCGGGCGCTGGGTGGTCGCGGCCGGGGCGACCGCCGCCGTGGCGGTGGCGATGGGCGAGGTCAAGGGCCTGGTGGACGGCACTTTGCTGGCGCTGGTGGCGTTCGGGGTGGCGTGGACGATGGGCCTGGAGCGGCGGCGCCACGTGGCCGATCGCGCCCGGCTCGTCGAGCAGCAGGCCCGCCACCGTGCGGAAAGCGCGGCCGCGGAACGCCGGGAGCGCACCGCCCGCCGGCTGCACGACACCCTCGCCCACACCACGACCGTGATGCTCGTGCAGGCGGAGGCGTTGCGCGCGACCGCTGATCTCAGCGAACCGGCCCGTGAGCGCGTGGACACGATCCTCACCGCGGGCCGGGACGCGCTCACCGAGGTCCGGCTGACGCTCCGCGACCTCGCCGAGGACGAGCATCCGCCGCCCGCGCCCACGGAACTGCCCGAGCTCCTCGCGCGGCTGCGGGCCGCCGGGCTCGTGCTGGACGAACCCACCGGCTTGCCGGACGGGGTGGCCGGAATGCTGGCCGAGCGCGTGATCGCCGAGGCGGCCACGAACGCGCTCCGGCACGCCGGCCCCGGCACCAGGGTCAGGATCACCGTGCGGCGCCATGACGACGACGTGCACGTCGAGGTCGGCAGCGAACTCCCCGCCACCGAGAGGCCGGGCGGCGGCAGCGGCTTCGGGCTGGCCAGCGTCGCCGGCGAACTGGCCGGGCACGGCGGGCGGCTGGAGTTCGGCCCGCGCGGGCGGCATTGGATGGTCCGCGCGGTCATCCCGGCCGCTGGGCCAGCAGCCGTGACACCGTGACGAACCGGTAGCCGAGCCCGCGCAACCGCTCGACCAGCGGGACCACCGCCTGCCTGGTCGTGGTCCGGCTCTGGTACATCCCGTGCAACAGGACGATCGAGCCCGGCCTGACGTGGTCCGCGGTGTGCTCGGCGATACCGGAGGCGCTGGCGGCCACCTCGGGGTAGGAGTCCGGCTCGACGTCCCACATGATCGTCCGCCGCCGATGTTCGGCGAGATAACGCGGCAGCGCCAGCAGCTTCTTGCCGTTGGGCGGGCGGAAGGTGATCTCGCCGCGGTAGCCGGTGCGGCGGATCAGCGCGTCGGTCCGCTCGATCTCGCCTGCCACCGTTTCGGCGGACACGAAGACCATCCGCTCGTGGGAGTAGGAGTGGTTGCCGAGTTCGTGACCGGCGGCGGCGATCCGCGTGCCGAGGTCCGGATGCCGCTCCAGTTCCCGCCCGGTCAGGTAGAAGGTGGCGGGCACCCCGGCCGTGGCCAGGCCGTCGAGGAGTTCCCCGGTGCCCGCCGGGTCGGGCCCGTCGTCGAAGGTGAGGGCCACGACCTTGTCCGGCACCTCGACCCGATGGGTCAGGCCGCCGTAGAACTGGAAGGTCCGGGCGTTGACCAGCCGATCGAGGCCGTAGGCCGACGCCGCCAGCACGACCGCGGTGATCAGGCCGAGCACCACGGCCTTGCGGGCACGCGGCGAAACAGGAAGGACGCGCATACGGGGACCCTGGCCGATCGCCCGTCACGGCGGAAGCAGCGGAAGTCCTAGTACCTTCGTCGGTAAGCCCTGGCGCACGGCGATCTTCGCGTGAAAGCGACCGGGACGTCAGCGTCTGCGGGTAGGCGGACGATGCGGCGCCGTGTAGCGCTTCGGGGTCGCCGGCGAACGGTAGGTCGTGGTCCGCGTGGTGTGCGGCGTGTCCCGGGTCGTGGTGGTGGTCGCCGGGGTCTGCGTTGTCGTCGTCTTCACCGAGCCGGTCGTCGTCGGGGATGTCGTCGTGGACGGTGTCGTCGGCGTCGCCGGGGACACCACCTGGCCGCGTCCCGCCCCGCCCCCGGAACACGCGCCGAGCAGCGCGACCACGCCCACGACCAGCCCGCACAACCACACCCGCATGTCGCGGACCCTAACAGCCCGCCGCCCGGGAATCCGGCGAAACGGCTAGACCGCCGCTCGCAGGCGATACAGCTCGGCCAGCGTGGCTCCCTCGGCGCCGATGTCCGCGCCCAGCCAAGTGGCCGCCTCGTCACGCGGCAGCGGACCGACCTCGATCTCCGCGAGGCAACGGCCCGGCCGGACCACCGCCGGGTGCAGCCGAGCCACGTTCTCGTTGGTGGTCAGGCACACCAGGATGTCCAGGCCCTGGCCGAGCAGTCCGTCGGTCAGGTTGAGCAGCCGGGACAGGGCCTGCCCGGAGTCGCGTTTCGCGTCCGCGCCGACGAGTTCGTCGCAGTCCTCGAGGATCAGCAGCCGCCATTTCCGGTTGTCCGCTCGCTCTTCGCCGAGCACCACCGAGGTCAGATAGCCCGGATCGGCGAACAGGACCTCGGGGTCGAGGACGTTGTCGACCTGGCACCAGTCCCGCCATTCGTGTGCGAGCGCGCGGACGGCGGTCGTCTTGCCGGTGCCCGCGGGGCCGTGGAGGAGGATCAGCCTGCCGGTGATGTCCTGCGGGCGCACCGCCATGAGCGTGTCGAGCGCGGTCACCGCCGACCGCGGGTAGTTGCCGCGGATCGCTTGCCACGGCGGCAAGTCCATCGTCCTGGGCGCGCGCAGCCCGGCGCCACCGCAGCCCTGCACGTGCCAGAATCCGACCGGCACGGTCGACTCGCCCGGGGTAGCCGTCCGCGCGGTGCCGACCGCCGCCGCGAGCACCTCGTCCGCCAGATCGCCGGAAGTGGCGCATACGCATACGGTCGCCGCGCCGGCGCGGCGGCGCAGCGCGACGAGTGTCCACTCTGGACCGGACGCGAGATGCGAGCGTCGTCCGTCCAGTTCGTACGTCAGATCCGCGCTGACTCCCGGGGGCAGCAGCGTCGCGTCCGGTGAGACCTCGGTGATTTCGGCGGCTCGTGAGTGCGGCTGCGACCCGGTGATGAAAGGTTCCATCGCCAGTGAGTTCAGCACGCCTTCCATCGGCGCGTTGCCGCCGAAGAACATCGCACGGTCGAGAGGCTGGGGTAACTCCGTTGTCCTTGCTGTCACCTCATCACGGTCCAGCCCGCGAGGCCGCCGCACATCAGGGACCGTCCCCGATTGACCCCTGACAGGGATCTTCACCGGACCGCCTGTCCGCCACGATCGCCGGGATGATTGTCTCTGGTCGGACACTGGACCATTCGCGGAAGGAGGTTCGCGGTGAGCGACGACGGCTTCATCGAGGTGATCGCCCGCGAAGTGGAGGCCGACCCCGGCAATCTGGCGCTGCGCGAGGACTTCGTCACGCTGCTGCTGGAGCAGGACCCGGACCGCGCCGCCACCGAACTGACGGCGTTCGAGGCACACGGCGGCGATCCGGCGCGGATCCGCCTGCTGCGCGCCCGGCTGATGGCGGCGCGGTTGCGGACGTCGGCCCCGCCGCCCGCCGAGGTCGTGGCGGCCCCGTCCGATGAGGACCGTCACGACACGAGCCCCGCGGCTTCGGCGTCGCTGTGGGACACCGAGCGCCCGGCGGTGACGCTGGCCGACGTCGTGGGGCTCGCCGAGGTCAAGCAGCACCTGAACACCGCGTTCCTCACCCCGCTGCGCAATCCCGAACTGGCGGCGGCGTTCGGGCAGAAACCGGGCGGCTCGCTGCTGATGTACGGCCCGCCCGGCTGCGGCAAGACGTTCATCGCCAGGGCGATCGCCGGCGATCTCGGCGCGTCCTTCATCCACGTGACCCTCGCGGACCTGCTCAGCAAATGGATCGGGGAAAGCGAGAAGGCGATCCAGAGCGTGTTCCGCCACGCACGCGCGGCGGCACCGTGCGTGATCTTCTTCGACGAGTTCGACGCGCTCGGTGGACGGCGCACCTCCGGTGGCGGCGGGTCGCAGTCGATGCGGATGCTCGTCACGCAGCTGCTGGAGGAGCTCGACGGCGTGGCAGGCGCGAACGACGGCGTCTACTTCCTGGCCGCGACGAACCGGCCGTGGGACATCGACTCCGCGCTGCGCAGGCCGGGCCGGATCGACAAGACGGTGCTGGTGCTGCCGCCGGACGCGGTAGCCAGGGCGGCGATCGTCCAGGGCGCGCTGGACGGCAAACCCGCCGAAGACGTCGATGTCGTGGCCGTCGCGGCGGCGACCGAAGGGTTCTCGGGTGCCGATCTCAGCCATCTGACGACAACCGTGCTGCAGCAGGCGATGGTCGAGTCGATGAGCAAGGGCGAGCTGGTGCCGGTCACCACCGGCGCGCTGCTGGCCGCCGTCGGCGGGATCACCCCGTCCACCACCTCCTGGTTCGACCAGGTGGCGCCCGTGCTGGAATTCGGCGTCGACGACGGGACCTTCGACCAGCTCCGGGCGTACCGGGTGAAGCGGGGCATGCGATGAGCGACACCGTCGAGCGGGACCTCGACCTGGCCTGGGAACTCCTCGAGGCACAGCCGACGCATCCCCGGGTCGCCGAGCTGGCGGTGCGGGTGCTCGCGGCCCAGCCGGAGCGGAGCAGCGCGTTGATGGTGCTCGCCTATCACCGCGAGTCCTGCGGCGACGCGGACGAAGCGCGGCGCCTCTATCTCCGGGTGGCCGGTCGCCGCGACAACCGGTTCATCTGGGCGGCTCGTGCGCTCCGGCATCTGGAATCGGGGGAGCACAACCACGACGAGGCGCTGCGGTGGGCGCGCACCGTACTGGGCCAGAACCACGAGGACTGGGACGACTGGATGCAACTGGGCCACGCCCAGGCCTGCGCCGGGGAGCACGAGGCCGGGTGGCGGCAACTCGACGAGGCGGTGGCGCTGTGCGCGCGGACGGCGCCGGACGACCTCCCCAAGGCGCTGGCGAAACGCGCGGAGTACCTGCTGGGCAGCTGCGCACCACCCGAACGGTTCGTTCCCGCCGCCGAGGAGGCCATCCGGACCAACGTGGCGGACTCGTGGGTCGCCATGTTGCTCGGCTACGCCTACCTGGCGCGATACCGGTTCGACGACGCCGAACAACTCGGTCTCCGGCTGCTGCGCGAGGACCCGACCGACGACCTGTTGCAGACCCTGGTGGATACCGCGCGGACGATGCTGCGGATCGTCGAAAAGGCGCGCGGTGACGACATCACCCTGGCGGACATCCAAGCCACCGGCGCGCTCGAGATGGCTTGGCAGCAGATCCGCGACCTGAAGCTGGGCATCGACCTGGCCTCCGCGCTGGCGGCACTGGACGCGGTGATGCCCGCCGAACTGCGCGACACGCTACGGCCGGGAGCCTCGGCCGCGGATCTGGCCGAAGGCGAGGACAAGGTCGGCTCCATGGTCGCGAGGGATCTGCTCACCTGGCACGACGGCCAGCCGCCCGGCTCCGGCGCCGCCTGGGGCTGGACCGAGTCGTTCCGCCTGATGTCGGCGGCCGAAATCCTCGCCATGGACGCCGAGATCGAAGCCGACCGGGCGGCGCACCCCGACTGGCCCGAGAAAGAGGTCTGGGAGCAGGTGATGACCGACGACGCCGGGACCTACCTGGTCGCCGTCGCGTTCGGGAAGCTGGTGAAACGCCGGCCAGGACAGCCCGACGAGCCCGTCGCCGACTCGATGGCCGACTGGATCTGGGACCGGGTGGCGGGCTTCGGCGGGCAGGACCCGCGGCCGGCACCGCTGAAGACCGAGGAGCCCGCGGCCGTTCCGCTTCCGGCCCCCGGGACGCCGTTGACCGGTGTCATCGTCACGATGTGCGCCGCGCTGGGCGAACCCGAGGACTCTGCGGCCTACGCGGAACTTCGGCGGCTGTTCCCCGGCTCGACCGTCCGGCGGAGTGAACTGGTCCCCGACGAGCCGAGCGCCGACGGCGTCTACATCGAGGCGCTCGACGGGCTGGTGACGAAGGTCAGTGTCGATGTCGGGGTCTGCCCGGACGCGGACCGGCTGATCTCCGGTCTCGACCTCGGCGGGCATCGTGGGTCCGTCGATGCCTTCGTGCGGGCGCATGGGGCCGTTCCGCACGACAGCTGGGTGAACCGTGCCAACGGCGAAGCCACGGTCGTCTACCACTTCGCCGGGCATCGGCTCTGCTTGTCCTGGGCGGACGGGAGTATCGCCCGGATCTACGTCACCGGTGCTTGAGCGTCGGCTCTTCCCTGGACGGTCGACCGGCCTCCGCCAAGGCGCGTTCACGGACCTCCCGCACGACACGGGACCGCGTGAACGCGGACGAAACCGCGCTCAGCCAAGCACTTTCGTCCCGTGCGCTGGGGTGCGGGCCCGCCGGGTTGTCCGGCCAGCTCCGGCCCGCCTCCCGCATCACCAGCGCCGCGGCGAGTTCGGCGGCGGCGCGCGTCGGCTCGTCGACCGGGGTGCGCAGCCAGTCGCCGAGCTGCGGCGGGACGTGTGCCCGCAACGCCAGCAGGCCGTCACGGATCTCGATCACCCTGCGGTACAAGGTGAATTCGAGATCGTGCCGCACGGGCAGCGCGATCTGCGGGTGGGCGGCGACGAGTTCCTTCCACAACGGTGTCACCGCCCGGATCCTCCGCCACGCGCGCGCCATCCGGAGCGCGCCGTCCCAGGTGGTGAACAGCCCGCCGAGGACCCACAGCACCATCGCGCAGAGCCCGACCAGACGGGCGCGGGGCATGAAATCGAGGTCCGCGAGGTCGGTGATCTCCAGCCACAGCGAGGGAAGCCCGGAGAACAGCGCCCAGCCGATGGTGACGACGGCGGCACAGATCAGGATCCGCAGACCGGTCCGGAACGCTCCTCGTGGACGGCCCGCGGCGCTGCGGACGAGCGTGCGGATGAACAGCACCAGGCACGTGACCGCGTACGTCGTCAGGATCACCTGATAGGCCACGATGCTGAAGCGCCACTGGAATCCGGACGTGCCCGCTTCGAGCCGATGCGGCGCGAAGTCCAGATAGCACAACACCATCAGGGCCCAGCACAGCACGATCGGCCAGAACGGCGTCGGCTTCTCCGGCGACCGGGCGCTGCGGACCAGTTGCAGCAGCGCGCGCATCGCGAGCAGTTGCAGCGCGTTGGTGACCAGCCGCGGGAGCAGTTCGTCACCGAGCAGCCGGACCGTGTCCTCCGCGGAGACGGCGAGGCCCACCGCCATGCTGAGGAAGAACGTGGCCAGGTACCTCGGCCCGGCGCGGACCGTCATCAGCCGGGTGAGCCCGATCAACGCCAGCAGCGCGGCGGACAGGTAGCTGATCATGAACCGAGGGCGTGGCGCAGCCGGTCGTTTTCCGGCCCGGTGCGCGCGGCGCGGCGCATGAGCAGCGACGCGACCAGTTCGGCTTCCTTCTCCTGTTCCCGCGCGTAGGTGGTGCGGCCGAGGACCCGGCGGACCAGGTCCACCGACAGGCTGGGCGCGACGATCTCCGCGATCGTCTCCGGCCGCACCTCGCCTTCGACGTGCCCGCACAGCAGATGGCCGAGTTCGTGGAGCAGGATGTGCCGCTGGTGCAACGGGGACGTGTCCCGCGTGTAGAACACGTAGTCCGCCCGGTCGGTGGCCGCGAGTACACCGCACGGCGCCCCCGGCCGCGCGGCGAGCGGCACCAGTTCGATGGGCCGCCCCCGCATCGCCGCGACCTCGCCGAACAACGTGGTGACGTCGAACGGCTCCGGCAGCCGCACGCCGCCCGCGATGCGCTCACATCTGCGCCAGAGCGCACTCTTCCTGCCCAGCATGGCTACTCCCCCTGGTCACGCTTGGACTCGCGCCGCTTGATCGCCTCGACGATGTCGGTCACGGTGCCGAGCCCCTCCTCGGACAGCGTCACCGCACGCAACGCCAGGTTGCGCACCGCGCTGTTGCGCAACGCTCCCAGCAATTCGACCTCCTCGGCAAGAGCCCTCCCCTGTTCGTCGTCGAAGAAGTACGCGGGCGGCACCTGGAAGAACGCCGCGAGCGCTTCGAGGTGCCGTTTGGTCGGGTTGTCCCGGCGGCCGGTCCGCAGTTGCCAGAGGTAGGCGGCGGAAAACGACTCACCGGTGCTCTCCCGGCAGGCCCGCGCCACCTCCTCGTGGCTGTGCTGCTCGCCGTTGGGCCGCCGGACCACCTGAAAGAGGCGGTCGATCCGGTCGGTGAGCGTGGTCGCCCGTGGTTCGGTCATCTTCACCTCCGTTAGCTGAAATGAATGACTTGTGGCGCTTCGTTCATCTGGGTTGACAGCCGGACGGCCGTCGCTCTACGGTTCCCACGTTAGCTGAGATGAATGACTGAGGGGAGTCAGTCGATCCTGGCTGACGACCAGAAGGGGGATCTCCCATGAAGAAGTTGCTGACCGCGGCGGCACTGGTGGCGGCCGCGGTGACCATGTCGGCACAGCCGGCGCTCGCCGTGGAGACCGGGAATTTCTACGGCACCGGCACCGGCCCGTATCCGACGGACGCCATCGGCTCGGCGGAGAAGGTCGCGCGCACCTACGCGCGCAACACGGGCTGGCTGGACTCGCAGTGTTACGTCCGCAGCTCCGACGTCCGGTCACAGACCAGCTACTACAGCGCCACCGTGTGGCTCTACTGCCAGCGCTGAAACCAGGAGGGGAAAACATGAACAGGACGATCGCCCGCGCCACGGGGGCCGCCGTGGTCCTCGCGGGACTCATGACACTCGCGCCGTCGACGGCGAGCGCCGAGGAGACCCGGGCGTTTCTCGGGACCACGGTGGAGAAGACGTCGGCCTCGGCCAAGCGGACGGCGTTGCAGCAGGCCTACGACCACGCTTCCGCCTACGGGTACACGCAGGACCAGTGCGTGATCATCCACCTGTACTCGGTGAAGATCAGCTTCGTGATGTACCGCGGTGAAGCCGGGATCCACTGCACGAAGTAGGCATGTCCGTGAAGGCCTCCTCGGGTCCCCCGAGGAGGCCTTCGCCGATTTCAAGCTAGGTTGACCGGGTGAGTCTCCTCGACGACGTGGCCGAACGCGACGGCTGGCGATGCTGGGTGTGCGACGAACCGGTCGACCCGGACATGTCGGTGAACGACCCGCGGGGCCCGAGCGTCGACAGCCGGACCGCGGACCGGAAGGCCAAGATCGCCGAACGGCTCGCGCACCGCGGGTGCAACACCCGCAAGGGCGCGGTCAAGGTGGTCATCGCCTGGCCGGACCGGCTGCACGTGGTCGAACCCGCGCCGCTGATCACCGTCGCCGGACGGCTGGAGCGCAAGGGCGGCCGCGAAATGGTGGCCCGTTGCCCGACGAAACAGGACGCCCAAGAGGCGGCCGACTGGCTGGTGGACCGCTTCTCCCGGCTCGTGCCGGGGCTGCCGGTGACCGCCGCCGTCGAGCCGGGCGGCGGCCAATTCCTCGTCATCCTGGCCGCCGGCCGCCGCTGAAATAGCCCGATCCTCGCCTGCGCGCAAGCCCTGAACAAACCATTGTCCGGGCCGTGGCCTGCCTGTTTAGTCAGGGACGCCCGGCCGACAGCAGGGCGTCGAGCGCATGAAAGCGAGGGCATATGAGCGGAAATGCACTACCGCGCAGGTTGGTCACGATGGCGGCCGCCGTACTGATGGCGGCGGGCGTCACCATCACCGGCTCGGCCACGGCTTCGGCCGCGGACTACTACTACGAACTGCCGTACCCGGCAGGCGAGGCCTACACCGTCTCCCAGGGACCTGAGGGCACTTTCTCCCACACCGGTCCCTACAACGAGTACGCCTGGGACTTCGCGCTCCCGGCCAACTACGAGGTGTCCGCGGCACAGGGCGGCCAGATCCTCGTCTCGGACTGGTCGCCTTACTGGCAGAACGGCATCGAGGTGATCATCCGGCACTCCAACGGCACCTGCACGCAGTACATCCACCTGAACCGGGCCATCTACAACGCGGGCGCCTGGGTCCCGCAGGGCCGGGTCATCGGCTGGTCGGGCAAGACCGGCGCGGCCACCGACTATCACCTGCACTACCAGGTGATCAACTGCTCCACCCGCGTCGGCATCCGCTCCACCCTCCAGGGCTGGACCCCGCCGACCGGCTCTCGTCCGGTCAGCGTCAACACCAGGGCCTGAGTCCGCGCAGCCATTGCCCGAATCGAAATCCCGTGCCGTTCATCATGACAAAAAGCCACCTCTTATGGAAAATTCACCCGAAGGTGGGCACGGCGGCGCATTTCATCGGTATTTCATCGGCCCTCATTAGCGTTCGGCGCGGCAATACGACAGTGGGGAGAAACCGATGAAAAGAACCGGAGCGCGTTTGCTCGCGACCGCCGTCCTGTCCGTCGTCACCCTGGCCGGCGCCATCGCCGGTGCGGGCGCGGCGCAGGCGGCACCCGCCCGGCCGGACGGTCCGTGCGGGCCCGTCATGTTCGTCGTCCCGGGATATCAGGACGGCGGCGCGCAGAAACTGCTCGACCGGGGGCTCGCGCCGGGCGGCGCCGACCCGGTGCGCATCCCGTATCCGAACAGCGCCGGCGACGTCAATCTGTACGCCGACGTCGACGCCGGTGTCGCCAATCTCCGCACCGCGCTCTACAACCTCTATGTCACCTACGGCTGCGACCTCGAAACCAAGGTGTACATCGTCGGGTTCAGCCTCGGCGCGCTCGTCGCGGGCACAGTGCTGGAGACCGAGCCGCCCGGACGGAACATCCAGGGCGTGCTGTTCGCCGACGGGCGGCGGCAGCCCGTCGAGTCGAACTGGCCGGGTGACCCCGGCGGGCTGATCGGACACCTGCCCGTTCCCGGTCCCGGTGGCGCCGGTTTCCGGCCGGTGGATTCCTTCCGGTACCCGACCTTGAGCCTCTGCAACGGCCCCAACGCTGGGGGCGGCGCGGATCTGATCTGCTTCGGCGGCACCAATCTGGACAGCTACTTCAACTCGCATCCGTTCTACAGCTTCGAAGTGGCCAAAGAGCTGAACATCCACGGCGAAGGCCCGTACCCGAACAATCTGCGCAACCGCGTGATCCCGTAACCCGCTCCGCGCCCCTCCCCGGCGGGTCACGCCGGGGAGGGCTGCCATGAAATTCACCGCGAAGACCGTCAATGCCGCCATTGTGGCGGCGCGCTAGCGGTCACCGCGAGCGGGTGCTCGACGTCCAGGGGCCCCTGACCAAGAAGGTTTCAGATGTTCTGAACATCTGGTGCTACCATCTGGAGAATGCGAGTCCTTTTCGCCAGCCTGGCGTCGGTCGGCCACACCTATCCGCTGATCCCCCTCGCGATCGCCGCCAGGGACGCCGGGCACGAGGTGTGGTTCGCCGCCGGCGAGAACGTCCATCCGCCGCTGCTCCGGAACGGTCTCAGGCCGTTCCGGCCGGCGGACGCGTTCTACGAGATCTACGCCGAGGACCTCGAACCGGACATGGCGCGGCTACGGCCCGACCTCGTCGTGCACGAATGGGGGCAACCGGGGGTGGCCGTCGCCGCGGAACGCGCCGGGATCCCGGGGCTCTGGCACGGTTTCGGCCGCATGTTCCCCGACGGGATCGGGCTTCAGCCACCGGCGCGGCCCGGCCGGCCGCATCTCGACATCTGCCCGCCTTCCTTGCAGGACAAGGAATTCCTCGCGACGGCCGAACGCGTCGAACTGCGGCCCGTTCCGTTCTCCGAACCGGCGGCGCGGCTGGAAAAGACCGCGCGACCGCTGATCTACCTGACGCTCGGCACCGCGTTCGGCACGCCGGAAGTGCTCACCACGGCGATCCGAGGGCTGGCGCCGCTCGGCGCGCACGTGGTGGTCGCGTCGGGACGGATCCGCCCGGAGGAACTCGGCGCCCTCCCGGACGACGTCACGGTGCGGGCCTGGGTAGCGCAACCGGACCTGATGCCGCACGTCGACGTGGTGGTGCACCACGGCGGCAGCGGCACGACGCTCGGCGCGCTCGCCGCCGGTGTCCCGCAGCTGGTCCTCCCCCAGGGCGCCGACCACTTCGCCAACGCCGAAGCGCTGTGCACCGCGGGAGCCGCGCTGAGCCTTCAGCCCGGCGAGCTGAGCGCGGAAGCCGTCACCGGACACACGCGGACCCTGCTGGGGCGGAACGACCATCGCGACGCGGCCCGGGCGATCGCCGGGGAGATCGCCCGGATGCCCTCGCCCGACGAGGTCGCCCGCACCCTGCCGGAATGGGCGCGGGCCTAGAACCCGAACAGCTCCTGCGGGATCTCGTAGTCGTCCGGCCAGGTCAGCCAGGCGACGTCGGTCGGGCCGATGGCGCAGTTGGCCACCCGCCAGGACCGCGGGTCGTCGTCGACGTTCGTTTCGCTCTTCTTCTTGAGCAGGGCGACGTAGACGTCGGACATGACGCCGTCGGCCCGGCGGTTCTCGTAGATGGTGCCGGCCCAGTACGGACGGCCGGCTTGGGCGGGGCGCATCGTGCCCTGCAGGAACACCCAGGGACCGAGCCGGTCGAGCTGTTCCACGGCCACCTGGACCTGGTCGCCGAACTCCTCGTCGAGCCGGGCGGTGGCGGCCTGGAGCACCGCTTCCCGGACCGGGTCGCCGGGATTCAGCGCCACCGGAAACGGTCGTGCGGACGGGGTGTACATCAAGCTACCTCCCACTGGCGGGCGGCGACGCGAATGATCGCGTCCGCCTGCCCGGTGCTGCTACGGCGTTCTGTCGGATCAGGTCGGCGGGGTGAGGATCTTCACGAGGCCGCCACCGCCGCCCATGCTGATCCTCTGCGAACCGTCGGGGTTGACGTTGTTCGAGCCGATGAACTGGCCATCGCCCGCGTACAACACGACGTGCCCGCCGTTGTTCGAGATCACCACGTCGCCGGGTTTCGCTTCGGAGAGCGGCACCGACCGCCAGCCGTCCGCTTCGAGGTTGGCCGTCAGGCCCGCGACCGAGGCACTGGCCTGCCCCTTGTCGATCAGGCCCGCCGCCTCGAGACAGCCGGAAACGAAGTTCGCGCAGTTGACGTTGTTGGGCACCCACGACTGCATGGCGGGGAGCTCACCGCTGCCCTTGAGGTCGCCGGCGTTGCGGCCGAGGAACTGCTCCGCGATCTTCGCCGGGTTGTCGCCGCGGGCGTCGATCGGCTTGGCGGGCCTGCCGTCACCCGGCACCCCGGCGGGGCCACCACCGCCACCGCCGCCGCCTCCACCACCGCCGCCGTCTCCCCCGCCGTAGCTGGGAGTGCTGCTGAGGTTGGAGTTGACCGGCTTCGCGTTGACGCTCGACGCCGTGGTCTGGCCGTCGTCGGCGGGGATGAGCTCGATGAAACCGCCTTCGATCTCCAGGCCGAGCGGCTTGAGGAGATCGTCGATCTGCTTCTCGGCGTCGTCGAGCGCCTTCTCGATCTCGTCCTTCTTGCCGTTCGAATCTTTTTCGTTGAGCGTCCGGAGCCGCTCGATGTCCGACGCGGCCGCGGCGATCTCGTTGTCGTCCTCGGAGCTGTTCTTCCTGCGGCGGGCCGCGTCGATCAGCTTCCGGTTGTCCGCGTCCTTGTCGTTGGCTTCCTGGGCGAGCTGTGCGACCTTCTTCTTGACGTCGTCCAGGATCTCCGACACGCGCTGCAGGATGTTCTTGGCGGCCTCGGCCTTGTCGCTGACCTTGTAGCTGGCCTTGCCGAGCTTTTCGAGGTGGTCGGCGACGGCGTCGGCGTCCTTGCCCTCCCAGTGGCGCAGGACGTCCTCGCGGAAGACCTTGAGGTCGTCGCCGAGGTCGTTGGCCCTGGTGGCGGCTCCGCCGACCTTCCTGGCCTGGTCGTTGACCGCGCCCGAGTTGAGCTTCTGCGTCTGCTGGGCGTGCTTGTCGATGGCGTCCAGCGACTTCGGGCGGTCGTGCGACGGGTCGTCGAGCGTGCTCGGATTCCGCTCCGCGGTGGTCATCGGTAAATCCCCCTGGTTCCCGTCTTCAGTCCGATCAGTCCCGCTCGCGAGCGTGGCCGCGGAGGGTGTCGACACCCGCGGCCTCGTCGTTGCGCATCCGCTGCGCGGCGTTGGCCAGCGCGTTCGACGCGGCGTCGACGAGCTTCGCGGCGGCCGCCAGTTCGGCGTTCACCCCGCGGTGGAAACCCTTGATGGTGGTCCCCGTGCCGGCCGCGTTCTTCAGATCGCCGAAAGCGGCTCCGGGGTCGCCGTCGCCCAGGTCCTTGCCCGTGCCGGTGTAGCCGTCCTTGAGCCCGCCGACCTTCTTGGCCAGCGCGGCGATCTGCTCTGGATCGAATCGGCGAGTCATGAATGATCCTCCAGCCCGTGCTTGCCTGACCCATATTGCTCTACCGCGCACCCTATGAGTTCCCACCCACGCGTGCGCACCGTTTCCGTAAACGCGATGACGCCGTTCGTGTACACCGACGCATCCGGCCGCGCGTTGGTTCCCGGCAGATTTCCACGGCGTCCTCGGCGGGGAGATCTTACCCTCCCGGCACCCACCGGCAGGAGCCGAAGCTCACCCGGTCGGGGCTTTGCCAGGTTCCCAGTTCTTCGTCCTCGGAAATCGCGACCACTGGATGCGGCGGCAACCACCGCCCGGCCCGTGGCAATGGACCGACGACGCCGAAATGGCGTGCTCCGTTTTCGCCGTCCTCGACCAGGACCTGCTCGCCGCGAGCTTCGCGACTACGGCCCGTCCAGGAACCGCTTGCTCCGGCTCGTCCGCGAGGGCGGCTCGTGGCGTGAACTGATCGCGGATCTGTTCGACGGGCAGGGTTCCTGGGGCAACGGCGCGGCGATGCGCGTCAGGCCGCGCTTTCGGCCGAGGTGACCCACACCCATCCGGACGGGATGGCCGGCGCGATCGCGGCCGCCGCCCGGGAGCTGGGCAACGGCAGCAACACCGGCGCCCACGACACGGTGCCGTTCACCCTCTGGGTCGCGGCCCGCGAACTCGACGACTACGAGAAGGCCTTCTGGACCACGGCGGCCGCCGGTGGCGACATCGACACCACCTGCGCCATCGTCGGCGGCATCGTCGCGACCCGCGTCGGTATCGAGGGCCTGCCGCCGTCCTGGCGGGAGACCTGCGAACCGCTGCCGGACTGGGCGGGCGTCTAGACCAACCCGAGCTCGCGCGCCCGGACGCCGGCCTGGAAGCGGGACTCGGCGCCGAGGGCGGCCATCAGTTCGGCCACCCGGCGCCGGTAGGTCCGCACGCCGAGGCCGAGGGTCCGGGCGGCGGTCTCGTCCTTGACGCCGCTGCCGAGCAGGTCCAGCACCGCGGGCGCGAGCCGCCGGATCTCGGACACCCGCGCGTCGAAGACGGCGAGATCGGTCGCCGATCGCCACGCCGCCTCGAACAGCGACATCACGCCCTGCACGGTTTCGGGCTGGGTGATGACGCTGTAGCCGCGCTGCCCGGCGGTGAGGTCACCGGCGAGGATGACGAGCCTGCCGTCCATGACGATCGTCTCGTTGAGGTCTTCGGTGGAGATGCGGACCTGGGCTCCGTGCCGGTCGCGGACCCTGGCGAGCTCCTGCGCGGAGCCCGGGTCGAGAAGCAGACCGGCCCGGTAGATCTTGCGGATCCGGACCTGGCCCGCCCGGCGCTCGGCGAGCTCGCCAGCTCCGTGGGCGGCGACCCAGGTCGCGAGGTCGTTGGCCGCGCACGCCATGTCCGTCACGGTCGAGAACAGGTGCCCGACCCGGCGGAACAGCTCCTCCTCGCCGCGCACGATCGTCACCGCATCACTCGTCCGCATGACACCGATACTGCCCCAGCCACGCGACCAGGTAGCAGCTTGTTGCCATTTTCTGACTACGAGCGGGCGCGTCACGACGCTGAGGGATATGACGAACCTTCACGACACCTGGCGGCTCGGCGACCTCACCGTCAACCGCCTCGGCCTCGGCGCGATGCGGCTGACCGGGATGCCCTGGGACGAGAAACCCAAGAGCCGTGAGGACGCGATCACCGTCCTGCGCCGCGCGATCGAACTCGGCGTCAACCACATCGACACGGCTTCCTTCTACTTCACGCCCACGCGTTCGGCGAACGAGCTGATCGCCACCGCGCTCCAGCCGTATCCCGACGACCTCGTGATCACCACGAAGGTCGGCGCGGGCCGGTCGCGTGACGGCGAGTTCTCCTTCGCCCGGCCGGATCAGCTGCGCGGCCAGGTCGAGGAGAACATCCGGCAACTCGGCCTCGATCACCTCGACGTCGTCAATCTGCGCTGGGGTGCCGCGATGGGCAAGGAGCCCGGCTCGGTGGCCGAGCATTTCGGCGCGCTGGCGGAGCTGCGCGAGGCGGGCCTGATCCGGCACCTCGGCATTTCCAACGTCGTGGCGGACCAGCTGACCGAAGCGAGGTCGATCGCCCCCGTGGTCTGCGTGCAGAACCGCTACGGCCTGACCGACCGCGAGGACGACGCCCTGCTCGACCTGTGCGGCGAGCTCGGCATCGCGTTCGTGCCGTTCTTCGCCGTGACGACCTCGATTCCGGGAGCCGCGCCCGGGCCGGTTAGTGGCGAGGCCGAGGTCGCGAAGGTCGCCGCGGCGCACGACGCGACCCCGGCACAGATCCGGCTCGCCTGGACACTGCACCGGGGCGCGCACGTCCTCGCCATTCCCGGGACCGGCGATCCCGGGCACCTGGCGGAGAACGTCGCGGCGGGCGGCCTGCGGTTGAGCGAGGCGGAGCTGGCTTTGCTGGATGGCGTCGGCCGAGGGTGAGTGGCGTTTCGTACCGCGGTGAGCGGATGGACGGCGCGCGTGATCAACGGGACGACACGCGTGTCCAGAGGGACGACTCGCTGCGCCGTCCATCCAGTCACGTGTGTCGTCCATCGGCTCACGCGTGTCGTCCAATCAGTCACGCGAAACGGCCGGCCCCGCACAAGGGGTGGTCGTGAGTGGTGATTCGGGCTGGAACGGGCCGGTATTTGCGTACCCCACGGCTGAGCAGGGCGAATGTGATTCGCATGCTCGCCACGGCACGGTCGAGTGTGGAGAATTTGGGACGTTGAGTGTCCTGAATCCTCCACGCTCGAATCACCTGGCCGGCACGAGGATTGGCGTGCCTGGTGGTGACGATGTGGGGAAGATTAGGGACGCTCAACGTCCCAAATCCTCCCCACTCACCACCCAGTTCGTCCCGCCGTCGGCGGAGAACGCCTGCTCGAACCACGCTTCGTCCGCGCCCAGCCGGAAGACGAGGAAACGCACCTTGATCGGACGGCCCCAAGCTGGTCGTCGCCGTGGAACCCGCCGTGGACCGACGGGGTGAGCAGGCCGGTGGTCGAAGGGGTCAGGGTCTGGGGCGAGGCGCATCTCGAACGCACGCGGGGCGACGCGGCGCCGAACGCCGCGATGACCTGCGCCGACGTGATCGGATAGCGATCTCGCGTGATTGAAGAGCGATTTCGCGTGATTGGAGGGCGATCACGCGTGATCAGACGGCGCACACGACTTCAGCGCACTCCGGAGCGGCGGGTGGCGGTGGCCGTGGCGAGGGTCTGCAGGACCTCTTGGGTGGCGGCGAGGTCGATGCAGGCGTCCGTGATGGACTGGCCGTAGGTGAGCGGCCGGTCGGGGTGGAGGTCCTGGCGGCCCGCCTGGAGGTTCGATTCGAGCATGACGCCGACGATGCCGCGCTGGCCGTTTTTGATCTGTTCGGCGATCTGGCCTGCGACGACGGACTGCCGGAGGTGGTCCTTGCGGCTGTTGTCGTGGCTGGCGTCGATCACGACCCGGCGGGGCAGGCCCGCGTTCTGCAGCGTGGTCAGGGCCGCGCGGACGGACGCCGGGTTGTGGTTCGGCGCGCTGTTGCCGCCGCGCAGCACGAGGTGACAGTCCGGATTGCCGACGGTGTGCAGGATCGCGGGCAGCCCGCTGGGGTCGACGCCGGGGACGACGTGCCGGGCCTCGGCGGCACGGATCGCGTCGACCGCGACGGTGACGTCGCCGTCGCGGCGGTTCTTGAACCCGACCGGCATGGACAGACCGCTGGCCAGCATCCGGTGGTTCTGGCTTTCCACGGTGCGCGCGCCGATCGCGCCCCACGAGACGGTGTCGGCGAGGTACGCCGGGATGGTGGTGTCCAGCCATTCGCACGCGGCGGGCAGACCGCCCTCGGCGAGTTCGAGCAGCAGATCCCTCGCGATGCGCAGCCCGCGGTTGACGTCGCCGGTGCCGTCGAGGTGCGGATCGTTGATGAGCCCCTTCCAGCCGCCGACCGTGCGCGGCTTTTCGAAGTACACGCGCATGACGATCAGGAGTTCGCCGGCGAACCGGCCGGCCAGCCCGGCGAGCCGGTCGGCGTATTCGAGTGCCGCGGCGGGGTCGTGGATGGAACACGGCCCGGCGATCACGAGCAGCCTGTCGTCCGTGCCGTCGAGGACGCGGAGGACGTCTTCCCTGCCTTGGCGCACCGTGTCGGCCGCGGTCGCGCTGAGCGGCAGTTCGTGGTGCAGCAGGGCGGGGGTGACCAGCGGGACCATCCGGTCGATGCGCTGGTTGTCGAGTTCGACCGTGGCGATGGTTGTCATCACAGATATCCAGGGTTTCTGCCGGCACCGGGGGCGGGAAAGCCGGGATTTCCCGGCCCGGCCGGCGGTCTCGGGTGAACTAAGAAGCAAACCCGGCATTTACTCGAGCGAGAATTCTCCTACCCCGAATCTTCCACCATCCGCCACACGGAACAACGGTCCAACCCGGATTCAGCGACCGGTCCAGATCGGGTCGCGTTTTTCGGCGAAGGCACGGGCGCCCTCACTCGCGTCCGCGCTCGTCCGCCGCCGTTCTTCCCACGGATACGAGGTTTTGAACGCTTCTTCGAGCGGGAGGTCGAGTGATTTCAGCGCGGCCTCTTTGATCGCCCGTACCGAAAGCGGCGCGGCACGCACCAGATCGTCCGTCCATTCGGCGACGCACCGGTCCAATTCCGGGAAGGGGACGACCTCGTTGACCAGGCCGTGACGCAGTGCCGTCGCCGCGTCCATTCTGCGCCCGGTCAGCAGATGACCCATCGCCACTTTCTGCGGAAGCTGGCGCGGCAACCGGAAAACGCCGCCCGCCCCGGCGATCAGCCCGAGACGGACCTCCGGCAACCCGAAGACCGCTTCTTCGGAAGCGACGACGATGTCGCACGCCAGCACCAGTTCGAAGCCGCCGCCCAGCGCGTAGCCGTGCACACGCGCGACCACCGGTTTGGACAGCGTGAACCGATCGGTCAGCCGGGGATGGCCCGGCTGACCCGCGCTGCCGAACGTCGACGCCTCGACGCCTTCGCCGGTCAGCCGCGCGCGTTCCTTGAGGTCCTGCCCGACGGAGAACGCCCGATCCCCCGCCCCGGTCAGCACCACCGCCCTGACGTCGTCGTCGGCTTCGACGTCGTCCCAGATCCCGGCGAGTTCCGCGTGCATCCGCCGGTCCATCGCGTTCAGCACCTCGGGCCGGTCCATCGTCACGTAGGCGACGTGGTCCTTCTTCTCGTACCGGACGCCGTTCATCGCGACCCCACCGCGAAACCGTCCACCTTGCCGATCACGTCCGCGCCGTAGATGCGCAGGGCCTGCTGCAGCGCGAATTCGGCGATATACCGGCGGAATTCCTCCGGTGGTTCCTCGGAAAGGTTCAGCATGTGCCGGTTGGCCGCGACGGCTTCCCCGTCGAGCCGGGCGAGCGCGCGGTCGATGGCCGCGTCCATCTCCTCCGGCCGCACGACCTCGTCGACGATCGAGCGGGCGTCCGGCTCGTCCGCCCGGAGCTTGCGGCCGCCGAGGATCACCTGCCGGGCCACCCGCGGCCCGGCGATCCGGGAAAGCCGGAAGTTGGAGACGCCGGGGATGATCCCCTCCTTGGCCGCGGGCAGGCTGAGGTACGCGTCGGAGGCCGCCAGCACGTGGTCGAAGACCAGCAGGAGCTGGGTCCCGCCGCCGATGGCGAACGAATCGACGGCCGCCATCCAGGGTTTGCCGGTGAACCTCGAATGCCAGGAATCTTCCGTCAGCAGACCGCGGAAGATCTTCTGGATGTACCCCGTTTCCCGCCGCAGCAGGAAATCCACCAGCGGGATGTCGCCGGAGCTGAGCTTCTTGAGGTTGATCCCGGCGCAGAACACCCGGCGCCCCAGGTAGCGGGGATGGCTCATCACCCCGCCCCGCACCAGTCCCACCCGGACGGACGGGTCGAGCAGCACCAGGTCGACCGCGGTCTCCATGTCGTCGACCTGCTGGGCGTCCTCGGCGTTCAGGCAGTCGTCCCGGCACAGGGTCAGGTGCGCGACGCCGTCCCGGCGCTCCAGCCGGACGGCTTCCATCTGCACGACCCCGGTTTCGAGGAATTCCGGGAGCAGCCGCTGGGCCTTGGCGGTGGGCCGGAGCATGGCGTCGAGCAGATGCGGGCCTGCCTTCGGCGCGCGCAGGATCCCGCGCAGGAAGATGCCCTGGTCGATCTCGCGCCCTTCCTTCTCCGCCTGCGGCCGCGCACGCTCGGCCGCCATCTGCTCCTCCGAAGGCACCAGACCGGGAAAGGCGAGCGCCGCGGCGCGGACGAGTTCGTCCATCCGCAGGTACCGCGTCCGTCCGTCGGTCAGTTCGGCGTAGATCTCTTCGGCGTGCGCCTCGACGAAGGCCGCACGCAGCGTCCGGACGTCGTCGTCGACCCGGTGGGCCTCCCCCGCCAGGGCCCGGAGGTCGAGCCCTGGCGAAAGAGCGGTTCGATCCGTCGTCACGACTTGGCTTCCCGCCGCAGGGCCCGGTCCGCCGCGGCCAAATGGGAGCCGAGCGCCTCCTCGAAGGTGGTCGAGCCCGCTTCGAAGATCAGCTGCCGCCGGATCGCCGTCTCGGCGCCGTCCATGACGACGTTCAGCTCGGCCAGCGTCTTCGCCGGGTCTTCGGACACCTCGTCGATCAGGTCGAGGGCGAGCGCGCGCTCCGTCCCGAGCGGGGCCCCGAGCAACACGGCACGGCGGATGCCCGCCGCCCCGGCCTGTTTGGTGAGCCGGTACACGGTCATGCCCGGCCAGGTGCCACCGCCGGCCGACGCGAGCCGCAGCGTGGTGCCCGGTTCGGCGATCCGGATGTCGGCGGCTAGAAGGAGGTCCAGGGCCGTTCCAGCGCATTCGCCCGACGCCACCGCGGCCGTGAGCCTGCCGAGGCGTTCGAACCGGCGCACGACCCGCTCCCATTTGGACACGAGCCCGACCGCCAGCCCCTTCGCCCAGCCGTCGGACGGGGCGCCCGTGACGTGGATGGTGACCGGTCCCGGTTCACGCTGGTCCTCGGCCCGGTCGCACAGCGCGTCGATCTCCTCGACGATCGCGGCGGACAGCGGACGGGATCCGTCGAAGCGCAGCATCGGCTCGCCCTTGCTTTCGTTACTCGTCACCATTGGATAAGCGCCATTTCGATCGTGGAGCCGGGCCCCATGGTCATGAGCACGCCGTAGTCCCCCGGGCGGGCGACGTCTTCGTCGGCGAGCCGCTCGTAGGAGAAGAGGAAGGAGCCGCTGGAGAGGTTCCCGTAGTCGCGGAGCACACCGGTGGTGTGGCGCACGTCGTACCGGCTCAGGCCGAGGTTGACGACGACGGCGTCGATCACCTTCTTCCCGCCCGAATGCACCAGCCAGTGGCCGATGTCGCTGCGGCGCAGGCCCGTCCCGGACAGAAGCCGGTCGATGACGATTTCGGCGTGCGCGCCGACCACGTAGGGGATCTGCGGGTCGAGGAAGAAACTGAACCGGTCCTGGTCACGGTCCCAGTCGTAGCGCATCGCGTCGACCGCGTCGGTGATGATGTAGCTGGCGAATTTCAGGACGCGCGGACCCGGCACGCGCCCGTCACCGGAGACGACCGCGAGCGCCGCGGATCCGTCGCCGAAAAGACTGTTGACCACCGCGGTCCGCATCGTGCCGTCCAGCGCGTAGGCGGCGGAACACGCCTCGCTGCACAGGACGACGCCGAGTTCGCCGGGATGCGCCGCGGACCAGCCCGCGACCACGTTGAGCGCGTTGAGGCCGGCGTTGCAGCCCATGCCCACGATGTCCGAGCGGCTGCAATGCGGGTCGATGCCCATTTCCCGGATGACGAGCGCGCTCAGGCCGGGCGTCAGGAACCCGGTCGAGGTGACACAGCACAGATGACGCAGATCCGAAAGCGTCGCTCCGGCCGACTTCAGGCAGGCTTCCAAGGCACGGCAACCCATGTCGACGGCGATCTTCTTGTGCTTGTCGAGGAGGTCGCCCTGCGGCTCGGCCGCGCGGGCGCCGCCGGGACCCTCCGGCGGCAGGGTGAGGAAACGCCGGTCGATGGCGCTGTTCAGGAAGACCGAGCGGATCTTCGGATCCTCGATGTCGAGGATTTCGAGCAGCTCGGACTGCGAGTAGGACGACTCGGACACCGCGGTGCCCACGCCGGCGAATCGGGTGATCTCGGTCAATCCATTGTGGACGGCGAGGTCCGCGGTGGTTTCGGCTAGAGCAGTCATCGATACATCCATCCCCATGTTCTCAATTTGCTCCGGAGCAGCTGCTTGAACCGCGCAGCGCGCATCGATCTCACCTTTCTCTGGTCTGGAGTGGACAGTGGGCTTTCAGGTGGTCTGGGGTACTTCGGACAGTCGCCGTTCGATCTCCACGCAGGTGGCGTAGTCCGGCAGCAGTCCCTGTCGTTCCGCCTCGGCGAGCGTGATCGCCACCTGGTCGCGTTCGGACAGGATCGGTTCGACGCCGGGGTCGACGGGCAGCCCGAGCGCGGGATCCAGGACGGAGAGGGCCAGTTCGTTCTTGGGGTCGTAGGCCGTGGAGAGCAGGTACCACATGACGGTGTCGTCTTCGAGCGCCACGAAGGCGTGGCCGACGCCGACGGGGAAGTACATCGCGCGGTGGTCCCGCTGGTCCAGCAGGACCGCGTCCCATTTCCCGAACGTCGGCGAGCCGACCCGGAGGTCGACCACGATGTCCAGCGCCTGACCGCTCGCGCAGTAGACGTACTTCGCGGTACCCGGCGGCGTCGTGGTGTAGTGGATGCCCCGCACCACGCCGCGTTTGGAACTGCTGTGATTCGTCTGCACCGTCCGGAAGAGCGGGCCACCGTGCGCTTCGGTGAACGCCTCTTCCTGGAATGGCGAGAGGAACAGGCCGCGATCGTCGGGGAACACCTCGGGGGTGAACTCGATCGCGCCTTCGACGGCCAGTTCGCGTGCTTGCACAGGTACCTCCCGTGGTCGGCGTGATCAGAGGCTGGACAGCACTTCGCGGACCGCGTGGACGACCTTGTCCTGCAGATCGGGGGAAAGCGCGGGATACATCGGCAGCGAGAAGATCTCGGTGGCCAGCTTCTCGGTGACCGGCAGGGAACCCTTCTCGTAGCCGAGGTGGGCGAACCCGGTCATGGTGTGCACCGGCCACGGGTAGCTGATGTTCAGGTGGATGTCGTACGCCTTGAGCCGCTCGATGATCTCGTCGCGTCGCGGGTGCCGCACCACGTACACGTAGTACACGTGCTCGTTGCCGGGAGTGGTCTTCGGAAGCTTCAGGTCGGTGTCGCCGAGGCCCTCGACGTAGCGTTCGGCGACGGCCCGGCGGCCCGCCGTGTACGCGTCGAGCCGCTTGAGCTTGCGCCGCAGGATCTCCGCCTGCACCTCGTCCAGCCTGCTGTTGTGGGCGGGCGTTTCGACCGTGTAGTAGCGCTCTTCCATCCCGTAGTAGCGCAACCGCCGCAGCCGCCGGTCCACCGCTTCGTCGGAGGTGATGGCCGCGCCGCCGTCGCCGTACGCGCCGAGAACCTTGGTGGGATAGAAGGAGAACGCGGCCGCGTCGCCGAACGTCCCCGCGATCGTCCCGTTCTGCCGGGCCCCGTGCGCCTGCGCGCAATCCTCCAAAAGGGACAGTCCGTGCTTCTCGGCGAGCGCCTTCAGCGGGGCCATGTCCACGCACTGGCCGTACAGGTGCACGGGCAGCAGGCATTTGGTGCGTTCGGTGATCGCGGCCTCGACCAGGCCGGTGTCCATCAGGAAGTCTTCCTCGCGGACGTCGACGAAGACCGGGGTGGCCCCGGTCCCGTCGATGGCGACCACGGTCGGTGCCGCGGTGTTGGACACGGTGATCACCTCGTCGCCCGGCCCGACACCCAGCGCCTGCAGGGCGAGTTTGATCGCGTTCGTCCCGTTGTCGAGACCGGCGCAGTGCCCGACGCCGTGGTACGCGGCGAATTCCGACTCGAAGCCGCGCAGGCTCGCGCCGAGCACGAGCTGCCCGGAGTTGAAGACCGTCTCGACCGCGTCGAGCAGATCGGCCCGCTCGGCACCGTATTCGGCGAGGTAGTCCCATACGCGCGTGGTCATGTGTGAACCCTTCCCTGAACTGATGACGTCAAAGCGGCGACGGTGCGGCGCACTCCCTCGGGCAGCGAGATCTCCGGGCGCCAGCCGGTGACCGCACGGAACGGCGTGGAATCGATGGTTATGCTCCGGAGATCCGTCTCGGGCGCGTGCGCCGGAGGCTCCACACAGGACACTTCCACCGGGCTTTTCCCCGTGTGCTCGGACATCTCCTTCGCGACGAGCCGGAAGACCTCGCCCAGCCGGTCCCCTCGACCGGCACCGATCAGCCAGTGCCCGCCCACCAAGGAGTCCGGATGGTCCAGTGCGGCCATGAACGCCGAGGCGACGTCGTCGACGTGCACCAGGTCGCGTCGCACCGTGCCGTCGCCCCAGACGGTGAGCGGCAGTCCTTCGAGCGCCCGCCGCGCCATGGTGGACACCACGCCGCGGTCGTGGTTCGCGCCCTCGGCCGCGGTCTCGCCGAAGATCGTCGGCAGCCGCAGGCTGATCCCGCGTACCAGGCCGTCGGCGGTGGCCTTCTTGAGGAGTTGTTCCGCTTCGAGTTTCTGGGCGTCGTAAGGAGTCGCCGGGTGGTCCGGTTCGGTCCCGTCGAGCGGTTCCCGCGGCGGCACCCCGACCTGCGCGGTGGTGCCGGCGAACACCACCACCGGCGGCGGCCCGTCGCCACTGCCGGCGATCTCGACGAGGTCCCGGAGGATTCCCACGTTCACGCGTTCGGCGCCCTCGGCGCCACGCCAGCCGCCGTCACCGAGCAACAGGTGGACGACCGCGTCCGAGCCCGCGACCGCGCCGGCGAGCGCGGCGCGGTCGGTGAGATCGGCGGCGACGGCGGTGATCTCGGCCCGGCCGGGCGGGGGCAGGATCCGCCTGCGCGCCACCGCCCGCACCCGGACCGGCCGCCGCGCCAGCGCGCGCACGACGGCGGAGCCGACGAAACCCGACGCGCCGAGGACGGTGATCGTCTTCATCTCAGGCACCGCCCCGTGGCTGCGCGGCCGCGGCGTTGAGGCAGGCGAGCAGCGTGCGGGCCTCGACGTTGACGTAGTGCCCGTGCCGGGTGAGCGCGGTGAGCTGCCCCGGAGTGATCCAGGCGTAGCCGGGCGGAGGCTCGACCGTGTCGTCCGCCTCGATCGCCAAATAACGCGCCTGGACGCTGAGGAAACGGCCGCCTTCTTCGGAATGTATCGCCTCGTACCGGATCCGCGATCGCGGGGCGCCGAGGACCAGGTCGAGGAAGGGCGGCCGTTGCTCGGCGGGCAGATGCAGGTAGTTCTGCGGCGTGCACTGGACGGTCGGCGCCAGCTCGACCGTGTCCAGGAACCCGCCGTCGGCGCGGGCGTGCGCCAGAACGTGCGGAACGCCGCCGAAGTCACGCATGAGGAACGCGACGAGGCCCATCCCGACGGATTCGATCAACGGCTGGGTCCAGGTGACCTTCTCGCGGTTGCTGCCTTTCACCGCGACCGCGAGGACCCTGAAGTAGCGGCCGTCCTCGTGCTCGATCGCCTCGGCACCCTGCTTCCAGTCGCGCACGTCCTTGAGCGGGATGCGGCGGGCGCGCACGTCGTGCCGCGACCGCTCGTTCGTGAACCACGACAGGAGCTGGACGTCGGAGAACATGGCACCGGGAGCCTTGTCGTGGTACGGCAGGCACGACAGCACGCTCCTGGCGTTCATGTTGATCGTCTCGTCCTCGTGCATCAGCTCCGCGATCTGCCCGAGGGTGAGCCAGCAGAAGTCGTCCCACAGCGGCACTTCGTCGGCGGTCTCGACGATCATGTTGCGATTGGACTTCTGGAGGAACCACGACCCCTGTTCCGCCTGGAGCACGTCGACGATGACCCGCTCGGGGTCCGGCGGCGCGAAGTACTCGATCAGCTTGACGTTCGTGCCGCCGTGCGCCTTGGTGTAATTGCTGCGCGTGGCCTGCACGGTCGGCGACAGCTGGACCAGATTGGGGTTCCCCGGCTCCATCTTGGCCTGCATCAGGAAATGCAGGACGCCGTCGAACTCCTTGGCCAGGATGCCGAGGATGCCGACTTCGGCCTGTTTGATGACGGGCTGCTGCCATTCGCGGTAGGGACCGTCGCCGTGCGGGCCGTCGGCCTCGACCACGTGCAGCCCTTCGATGGTGAAGAACCGTCCGCTCCGGTGCGCGATGTTGCCGGTCCCGTTCTCGAAACCCCATTGATCCAGCGCGGCGAACGGAATGCGTTCGACGTGGAAGACGTTGGCCTCACGGCGTTCGGCGATCCACGCGCGGACGTCGGCGGTCCGCATGTGCACGCCATCGGTGGTCGCGGCGGACAAGGCGACACGGTCCGCGTGATCCTGGCCGTCGCGGGGGCGCACCAGCGTCGAAGGACTCCTTGTCATGGCCGTCTATCCCCTTTGCGTGCCAACGGAAATTTCGCTTCCAACGCTCCGCGCCCTGACGGAAAGGTAACTTCGGTCCGGCGGAACGGTCCAGATCGTCCAATCCCCTTGCGGGCCGGGTTCGGCCGGCGGTGTGGTGAAGGCTCCTTTCGTCGCATCAGACGCGGCGAAGGGAGCCTTCAGCCCACACAGGACAGCAACGGCCAAAGGCAAAGAAGGCGGGGCGCTAGAGCGAATGTTCCTGCTCGTTCTTCGCCGGTTCCGCGGCCCAAGCCCGGTGCTCGGTCTCCCGCACCTCCTCCTCGGCGGTCTGTTCCACCCGCTTCATCGCGAACCGCAGGATCGGCGGCGTCATCAGCGAAGTGACGATCGCGACGAGGATGATGATCGTGTAGATCTCGACGCTGAGAATGCCCAGCCGCAGCCCCACCATGGCGACCACGATCTCGATGACGCCCCGCGCGTTCAGTCCCGCGCCGAGCGCGAGCCCTTCCCATTTGTTCAAGCCGCTGATCCGGGCGCCGGCGTACGCGCCGACGAACTTGCCGATGATGGCCAGCGCGAGCACCGCGAGCCCGGTGAGCAGGACCTGCGGGCGGATCAGCGCGGTGAGATCCATCCGCAATCCAGCCGTGGCGAAGAAGATCGGCGCGAAGACCGCCAGGACGACGGTGCGCAGCGGCGCCAGTTTGACGGGATCCACCTTGCCCGCGGTGTTGATCAGAATGCCGCAGAGGAAGGCACCGAAGATCGCCTCCAGACCGAGGGCCTGCGTCCCGGCCGAGGCCAGGAAGATCAGGACGACGGCGGCGGAGACGGTGAGCCCCGCACCGTCGGATCGGGCCGCGGTGCGCATGACGCCCCGGACCAGCGGCCTGCCGATGGTGAGGGCGAAGACGACGACGCCGGCCAGGTAGCCGAGCGAGATCAGCACGGCACCCGCGGACACGGCGGTGACCGCCATCGCGCTGACGACCGACAGCATGAACCAGCCGAAGGCGTCCTCGATCGCGCCGGCCGCCAGCGTGAGCTGCCCGACGTTGCGGTGCAGCAGTTTCATGTCCATCAGCGTTTTGGCGATGACCGGGATGGCGCTGACGCACAACGCGACGCCGAGGAAAAGCGCGAAGACGGTGCTGTCCGTGCCTTCGGGAACCAGCATCTTGGGCAGTACGTAACCCGCGCCGATGCCCAGTCCGAGCGGGACGATCAGGCCGCCGAGGCCCACTCCGGCCGCCGCGGCACGCCGCCGCCGGAGCAGGCCCATGTCCATCTGCATACCGGTGAAACCGACCAGGAGGATGACACCGATCTGCCCGACGGCGTCGAGAAGGTGGTACTGCTCGGTGACGGCGGGGAAAAGCCACCCGTGCAGCCCCGGTGCGGCCCATGCCAGCAACGACGGGCCGAGGAGCACCCCGACCAGCAGTTCGCCGACCACGGCGGGCATCCCGAACCGGGCGGCCAGCCGTCCGAAGACGACGGCGAGCAGGAGCAGCGAACCGACCTGCAGCAAGAACAGCAGGAGACTGTGGGCGGCGATCGGGGCGACCGGCGCCGGAAGCGAGAGAAGCACCTTCCTCCTTCGGGTAAGAATGGCAACGGCGTCAGCCGCGGCGGGAGACCCTCGTGCCCAGCCGCCGGGCCGCGTCCACCGAGTCGCAGCCCGCGAGGCCCAGGGCGTTCCGGAATTCGACGGTGAGCAGGTCGAGCACCTGCCGGACGCCGTCCTCCCCGCCCGCGGCGAGTCCCCACATGGCAGGCCGTCCGACCAGGACACCCGACGCCCCCAGCGCGATCGCCTTGAGGATGTCGCCGCCACCGCGGATCCCGCCGTCGAGCAGCAGTTCGCCCGGCCAGCCGGAAAGGGTGGCGGCGATCTCGCCCAGCATCTCGATCCCCGGCACGGCGCCGTCCAACTGCCTGCCTCCGTGGTTGGACACCACGATCCCGGCGGCGCCCGCGTCGACGGCGCGGCTCGCGTCCTCGACCGCCAGGATTCCTTTGAGCACCACCGGGAGATCCGTGTGCGCACGGACCGCTTCGACGGATTCCCAGGTCGCCGGGGCGAATTCGCGCGCGGTGTGCTCCGCCACCGCCGACCGGCCGTGAGTGCGGCGGTGCGCGGCCGCCCCGGCGTCGAAATTGGCCGCGGTCACGGAATCCGGCAGCGCGAAGCCGTTCCGCATGTCCCGAAGCCGTCGTCCCATCCACGGCACGTCGACGGTGAACACGATCGCCTCGCAGCCGGCGTCCTCCGCGCGGCGGACGAGGTCGAGCGAGCGTTTCTCGTCCCGCAGCCAGTACAGCTGGAACCACGGCCGTCCGCCGACGGCCGCGATCTCCTCCAGCGGGACACTGCTCAGCGTGCAGATGGTGTACGGCACACCCGCGTCCCGGGCGGCGCGTGCCGCGGCGAGTTCGCCTTCGGGGTGGAACAACCGCTGGTACGCGACGGGCGCGACCGCCAGCGGCAGCGCGGCGCGACCGCCGAGGAGTTCGGCCTCGACGGTGCCGCCGGTCAGCTCACGCAATACCCGGGGGATCACGAAGATCCGCTCGAGCGCGGCGCGGTTGGCCTCCAAGGAGGCTTCCGCGCCGCTGCCCCCGGCGAGAAAATCCCAGTTCTCGCCGGAGAGGACATCGCGTGCCGCGCGCTCGAGGTCGTCGAGACAGACGTGGGTCATCGACGGGCGGGGCCGAGCTTGCTCTGCCCGGTGCGCTCCAGCTCCACGGCTTCGTACAGGGCCTTGATGTTGGAGCTGCCGAAGGTCCCCGCGCCTTGGCGCTCGATGATTTCGAAGAAGATCGTCTTACGCGGATGCGTGGAGGCGGTGAAGATCTGGAACAGCTGGCCGCCGTGGTCCTCGTCGGCGAGCAGCTTCGTCTCGCGCAGATCGTCCAGCGAGTGCGTCTCCAGCTCGATCCGCTCGCCGAGCAGGTCGTAGTAGGCGTCCGGGGTCTTCAGGAATTCCACGCCGCGCGCGGAAAGCTCCTTGACCGCGCGGACCGCGTCCGGGCTGGTGAAGGCGATGTGCTGGACGCCGGATCCGTGGTGCTCCTTGATGAAGTCGTCGATCTGGCCGGGGTCGGCGGTCTTGTCCGGCTCGATCAGGGTGAGGGTGACCGCGCCCGACGTGCTCTGCACGACGGTGGAGTTCATCGCCTGCGCGCCGACCACGATGTGCTCTTCGAAGATCTGCTTGAAGCCGAGCGCGCGCTCGTAGAACGCCACCGTGGGGCCGAGGTCGCCGGCGTTGAGGCAGACCGCGAAGTGGTCGATCACGCCCAGCTCCACGCCGCCCTTGCCGCGCGGGGTCTCCTCGGCGGCGTCGCTCTGGATCAGGGTGTGCACGACATCGCCGAAACCGCTGACGGTGGCCGTGACGACCGAGTCCGCCCGCTTCTCCGGCTCGCGGACGGGTTCCGCGCCCGCCTTCACCGCGGCCTCGAAAGCGGCGGCGACGTCGGGGGTGCGCAGCGCGATGTCGGCCACCCCGTCACCGTGGGTCTGCAGGTAGGTCGCCCCGGGGTGCCGGTCCGACAGCGGCTCGGTCAGCACCAGCGCGATCGCGCTGTGCCGCAGCGTCACGCTCCGGTGGTCGGCCGACCGGTCGGTGGCGGTGACGGAGAAGCCGTACTTGTCCATCCAGCCGGACGCGGCCGCCTCGAGGTTGGCGACGTACATTTCCACATAGTCGATCTCGAAATTCTGCGTGCTTTCCTGAGAAGACAAGGCATTCCTCCGTGGAATAGATGTAACCCTCGATCAAAGGATGACCCGCATCCTTTTGCGCATCAATGGTGTCCGTTTGACACTTTCGTCCACATAGGACTCAGCGTCCGGTGAACCGCACCGGGAGTTCCCGGTACCCCTGCACGACGATCGCGCGCAGCCAGGCCGGTTCCTTCTCCAGCTCCACACGTGACACCCGGCCGGCCACCTCCCGCAGCACGACCGCCAGCTCGATCCGCGCGAGCGCGGAGCCGAGGCAGTGGTGCATGCCGTGCCCGAAAGCGATGTGCCGGTTGGGTTTCCGCCCCGGCCGGAACGTGTCCGGTTCCTCGAACACGGCGGGATCCCGGTTCGCGGCGGGCAGCCACGCGACCACCGGCGTGCCGGCTTCGAGGTCACGGCCGTTGAGCGTGACTTCGCCGGTCGTCACCCGCAGCACGTGCATCGCGGGCGAGGTCCAGCGCAGCACCTCGTCCACGACGGGGTCGACGTCGAGGTCGCCGTCCCGCACCCGGTCCAGAAGTCCCGGCACGGCGGCGAAAGCGTGCACCGCGCCGGTGATCGCGTGCCGGGTGGTCTCGTTACCGCCGATCAGCACGTTGTCGCAGTTGAGCACCACGTCGTCGATCGAGAGTTCGCCGTCGGACAGCAACGTGCTGACGAGGTCGTCGCCGGGGTTCGCGCGGCGAGCGCTGATCAGTTCGTCGAAGTAGACGAGGATCTCGGTGTGCGCCTGACGCGGCGTCATCCCGTCGAACAGCTCGTCCTCGCCGCCGAACGCGTGATTGGTCAGGTCGATGAGCATGTCCTGGTCCTCGGCGGGCACGCCGAGGATCTCGCAGACGACCGCGGCGGGGATACGCGGGCCGATCTCCGCGGCGACGTCGCACACCTCGCCGTCGAGCACCCGGTCGAGCACGCCGCGCACCTCGGTCCGCACCCGGTCCGACAGTTTCCGCGCCGCCGCCCGGGAAAGCAGCGGTCCCACCAGCTTCCGCAGTTTGCGGTGCTGGTCCTGTTCGGACACCACCATCATCTGGCCCCCGGAATTGTCCGGGTGCTCGCGGTCGAAGCCGATCATCATCCCGTACTCGGAGGTGAACGGGGCGGACGGGCCGAGCACCGCGGCGCACGCCCGGTGCGAGAACACCGACCAGAAGCCGCCGGGTGAACTGCCCGGCTCACTCCACACCATCGCGTCTTCCGCCGCGTACTCGCGCCAGCGGGCGTGCCGGTCGAGGGTCGTGTACAGATCGGGATCGCCGAGGTCGACGGTTTTCGTCGTCTGCATGAAGGTTCTCCAGGTCAGGTGAGTGCGCCGTCGAGCACCTTGGCGAGCTGTGCCACGGTCGGCGCGTCGAAGAAGGCCTGCACTCTCAGCCGGATCTTCAGGCTTTCGCGGATCCGGCTCACCACCCGGGTCGCGAGCAGCGAATGACCGCCGATCTCGAAGAAGCTGTCCTCGACCCCGACGCTGGCGACACCGAGCACGTCGGCGAACAGTTCGGCGAGAAGGATTTCCGTCGGTGTGCTCGGCGCCCGTCCCGACGCCGCGCGTTCGGCGCTCTCCTCTTCCGGGGTGGGCAGGGCGGTCCGGTCGACCTTGCCGTTCGGCGAGACCGGCAGTCTCGGCAGGCTGACGACCACGTCGGGGACCAGGTAGGACGGCATCCGCTCCCGCAGGGGCGGGAGGAGCTCTTCGGCCGTCACGCGTTCGCCCCCGGCGCCGACGACGTAGGCGACGAGCCGGTTGTCGTGCGCGGTCACCACCGCCTGGGCCACCTTGTCCACGGCGAGCAGGGCGGACTCCACCTCGCCCGGTTCGATCCGGTGACCGCGGACCTTCACCTGGTCGTCGACGCGGCCGACGAAGACGAACTGGCCGTCCGGACGCCGCCGCACCCGGTCGCCGGTGCGGTACATCCGCCCGCCCGGTTCGCCGAACGGATCCGGCAGGAACCGCTCCGCGGTCGCGGCGGGCCGCCTGAGATATCCGCGGGCGAGGCCGGGACCCATCGTGTACAGCTCGCCCACGTCCCCGTCCGGGACGGGCCGCAGCAGTTCGTCCAGGACATAGGTGCGCACACCGGTGATCGGCCTGCCGATCGGCGGGGTCTCCTCACCGGACAGCGGTTCGCTCGCGGTCACCGCCACGGTGACTTCGGTGGGGCCGTAGGCGTTGATCATCACGCGGTCCATGGACCAGCGTTTGGCCACCGGTGCCGGGCACGCCTCGCCCGCCACCAGGAGGGTCAGCCCGGCGGGCAGGCCGCCCGCCTCCTCCAGCGGCGCCAGCGCCGACGGCGGCAGCGTGATGTGGGTGATCCCCTGCTCGCGCACCAGTCTCCCGAGCGGCTCACCGGGGACCAGGTCCGGCGCGGAGGCCAGCACGAGACAGCCACCGGCCTGCCAGATCGGCCAGAACTCGGCGACCGCGGCGTCGAAGCTCGGCGAGGCGAAGGCCAGCAACCTGCTGTCCGGCACCAGTTCCTGGCGGCGCACGTAGTCGTCGGCCAGGTTCGGGATGCCGCGATGCGTGACCAGCACGCCCTTCGGTTTCCCGGTCGAGCCCGAGGTGTAGATGACGTACGCGGGATGGTCGTGCAGCAACGGGCCGAGGCGGTCCCCGTCGTCCAGGTTCGGCTCGGACAGACCCGGTTCCCGTTCCACGCTCAGGACGACGCCGTCCCCGGGCACGTCCTGCCCCGGCAGGCACAGCACGAGCTGCGCCGCCGTGTCGTCCAGCATGTGGCGTTTGCGTTCCTCCGGATAGTCCGGGTCGACCGGCACGTACGCGGCGCCCGCCTTGTGCACGGCCAGGATCGCGATGACGAACTCGATCGACCTCGGCATGGCCAGCGCGACCAGCCGCTCCGGGCCCACGCCGTGCGCCACGAGCCGTCGCGCGAGCCGGTTGGCTTCGCCGTTGAGTTCGGCGTAGGTGAGTGTGGTGTTGTCCATCGCCACCGCCGGGCGATCCGGCAGCACGGCTGCGGTCGCCTCGAACAGGGCCGGTGTCGTGGCCGCCGAAAGGACGGTCATGCGGTCTCCCCCAGTGTCTCGCGGGATTCGGTGCGGAGGAACCGGATCAGCTCCCGGTTCACCGCCTCCGGGTTCTCCAGGTAGCCGAAATGCCCGCACCCGGGAATCGTGCGGTGGGTCGCGCCGGGGATCGCGTCCGCCAGCTCGCGTCCGGCGGACGGCGGCGCCACGAGGTCGTGTTCGAACGAGACGACGTGACACGGCACCTTGATCGAGCGGTAGGCGTCCAGCCGGTCGGGCAACGCGCTCAGCAGCAGCTGCTGCCGCACACCCGGCCCCCAGGATCCCGCCGCGGCGAACAGGTCGAGCCAGTCGCCGGCGAGGTCGTCGTCGGCGAGGGTCGCGGGCCCCAGGTTGTGCATGGCCCGGACGGCGGCGAGGAAGGCCGGTGGCAGCTCGATACCTTGCTCGATCAGCTTCGCTTCGCCTTCCGCGAGTTCCCGCTGGACGAGGCTGCTCTTGCCGCAGGCCGCCATCAGCAGGACCGAATCCAGCAGTTCCGGGCGGGCGAGTGCCAGCTCCTGCGCGACGTACGAACCCATCGACGTGCCGATCACGCGGCACGGCACGGCGTCGAGGTAGTCGATCAGGGCCGCCACGTCCGCGACGAGGTCGTCGACGGTGAACCCGTCCGTGCCCTCGTCGCTCGGCGGGATCCCGCGGTTGTCCATGGTGATCACGCGGAATCCGGCGGCGCGGAGCACGGGAACCTGGTGCAGATCCCAGACGGAACTCGGCGCGCCGGTGCCGGTCAGCAACAGGACGGCCGGGCCGTTGCCCTGATCGTGGTAAGACAACCGGATCCCGTTCTCGGTTGTCATCAGCATGATGGTCCTTCCCCGCTCACCGCACAGCCACGGCGCGCAGCGACATGGCGGCCGCGAATCACCCGGGCCACCGGTTTCCGTCTGATGTGGAACGTGCGATCCCCGGCTACGCGGCGCACTGCGGTGACCGTACCTTCGGAGATCCGTTATCCGGAAGGAATCGGTACTGGACATGAAGGAAAATCGGCGCCGAATCGCGTCCACACCCTCGCTTGACACTTCGCCACCGGGTGGAAATCCTAGCATTTATGGATTCGAACGTTTTGTCCACCCATTTGGACATGGAAACGCTGCACGGATCGCTCACCGATCCGGCCATCTCGTCGATGAATCTGCTCAATGAACTGATCGACGAATACCCTGTGGCCATTTCCATGGCGGCAGGACGGCCATACGAAGAGTTTTTCGACATCCGGCTCATCCACGATTATCTCGACGCGTACTGCGAGCATCTCCGGCGCGACCGGAAAGTGGACGAGGCCGGCGTCACCCGCGCGCTTTTCCAGTACGGCACCACGAAGGGCATCATCGCCGACATCATCGCCCGCAACCTGGCCGAGGACGAGAACATCGACGCCGCCCCGGAATCGGTGGTCGTCACCGTCGGCGCCCAGGAGGCCATGTTCCTGGTGCTCCGCACCCTGCGGGCGAACGAGCGGGACGTGCTGCTCGCCCCGGCGCCCACCTACGTCGGCCTGACCGGGGCGGCGCTGCTCACCGACACGCCGGTCTGGCCGGTCCGGTCCGGCGAGAACGGCATCGACCCCGAGGATCTCGTCCTCCAGCTGAAGCGCGCCGACGAACAGGGCATGCGGGTGCGGGCCTGCTACGTGACCCCCAACTTCGCCAACCCCACCGGCACCAGCATGGATCTGCCGTCCCGCCACCGGCTCCTCGAAGTCGCCGCGGCCCACGGGATCCTGCTGCTGGAAGACAACGCGTACGGGCTCTTCGGCGCCGAGCGCCTCCCCACGCTGAAAGCGCTCGACCGGTCGGGGAACGTGGTCTACATCGGATCCTTCGCCAAGACCGGCATGCCCGGCGCCCGGGTCGGCTACGCGGTGGCGGATCAGCGGGTGGCGGGCGGCGGTCTGTACGCCGACCAGCTCTCGAAGCTCAAGGGCATGCTCACCGTGAACACCTCGCCCATCGCGCAGGCGGTGATCGCCGGGAAGCTGCTGCTCAACGACTACAGCCTGACCAAGGCCAACGTCCGGGAAACCGCGATCTACCAGCGGAATCTCCAGCTGACGCTGAGCGAGCTCGACCGCAGGCTCGGCGACCGCCCCGGGGTCCGCTGGAACACCCCGACGGGCGGGTTCTTCGTCACCGTCACCGTGCCCTTCATCGTCGACGACGAGCTGCTGGCGGACGCCGCCCGCGACCACGGTGTGCTGTTCACCCCGATGCATCACTTCTACGGCGGGAAGGACGGGTTCAACCAGCTCCGGCTGTCCATCAGCCTGCTCACGCCGGAGCTGATCGAGGAGGGCGTGAGCAGGCTCGCCGCGCTCATCACTTCGCGTCTGCCGTGACCTCTCGCGGGATCGCCTCCACCAGCACCATGTCGTCGCCACCCCCGCCGGCCTCGGTCGACGCGAACGTACTCTGGGCGTTCACGTCGAAGCCAGCCAGCTTCAGTTCCTCCACGACCCGCTCCACCGCGGTATGCCAGATGCGGTGCGTGCAGACGAGGAAGGGATCTGCCGTCTCGTCGGCGGGGTGGATGGTGATCTCCTGGGTCTCCTCCGCCGGGATGTCCCTCGCGTGCAGCACGTACCGCCTGCCGCTCCGGCCCGTGAACTCCTGCTTGCGCTCCAGCGACTCGGGACCGGGCCGGGCGGGCGGCGGCTTGGGCACGCCGAACAACAGTTTTCCGCCGGGCTCGAGATGGTCGCGGACCGACGCGTACAGGCCCGGTCTGCTGGAGCTCGCCAGGACGTTGACCGATCCCGCGCTGATGACCACCGTTCCGAAACGCTTGCCCAGTGAGAAGGCGCTCATGTCGCCCTGAACGATCGTGCACCGGTCCCGGACGTCCGACGGCGCCTCGGCCAGCCGGTCCCGGAAGGCGGCGATCACCGCGGTGGACAGTTCCAGTGCGGTCACCTCCCAGCCGAGATCCAGGAACGGGAACGTCAGTCTGCCCATACCCGCCGCGAGTTCGAGCACGGGTCCGGATCCCGGGCGGACGTGGGCGGCGATCGCCCGCGCTTCCAAGACACCGTCCCCGTCCTGCACCAGATCCCGGTAGATCTCCCCGGCGACCTCGTCGTAGAAGTCGCACAGCACGCCTCGCTCGCCCGCCGAAGCCAGCAGGACGTCGGCGTACGCGGTCCGCAACGGGCCACGCGTCAACTGATCACTCATGAGGACAACCCCCCTGATCGATGTACTTCTCCGGATTGGTCCGGCCCTTGTCTCAGCGAGAGACGACAGGCCAGGTCGTTTCGCCGTACCCGGACCGCACCCCGTTCTTCCCGGCGTGCCCGTCCAACTGCGCGAAAAGATCCTTGTCCGGCCCGTGGAGCATCCGCATCTGCGTCGGATAGCGCAGCAGGGCCTCGAATTTCCGCGCCCGCGCGTCCGCCTCGACCGAGGCGAATTCGGGAGCGCCGAGCCGGAACCCTTCCGGGAGTTCGGCTTCCCCTTGAGCGAACATCGCGTGCGGGAGGTCTTCCCACAGCCGCACCGGGATTTCCCTTTCCCGCGCGACGAGCAGCGTGGCGTCCCGGGTGATCTCGTTGTCGATATGTCCGCTGGCGGCCGCGCAGGTCAGGATCAGCGTCGGGTCGCACTCCTGGACGACCGACGCGATTTCCTCCTGCACCGCGGAGAACAGCGGATCGGCCTGCGATGACAGCCGTCCGATGGCCAGTTTCTGCCGTCCTGGCACGTTGTCGGCCATCCACCGGCCGTCCGCCGCCTTGCGATAGATGGCGTCGAGGAACCGGCTGTGCCGGTACTCGGCCCCCAGGTGGCCGAGTGCGGCGATGTCTTCGTCACGGCGGCGCAGCGACGCGTCCTCGTCCGGCGACAGCCCCCAGATCGAGTGCAGCCGGTCCGCCGCCGGTGAGAACGGGGGCGTCGCGGTACCGGCGAACACCGTGTGGACGGTCACCTTCGCGCCGTCCCGTTCCGCCTGGGCGAGGCCCGCCCCGAAGGACAGGACCGCGTCGTCCAGATGAGGGGAGATCGCCAGGATCCGGTCCGCGCCGAGGTCTCGGGTCATGGCGATCAGCTCACGTGCACGTTCGGCACGTACCGGATCCACTGCCCGCCGGCGTCGCGGAAGGCCTGCTCCGCGTTCATGATCTCGTCGGCGTGGTTCCAGGCGAACAGCAGCGCGTAGTCCGGGTGGTCGCCGGCGAACGCCTGGTACTCGCGAACCGGGATGTGCTGTCCGGGGCTGAGCCTGCCCTGCTTGGCCGGGGTGGTGTCCGAGATGAACTCCACCAGATCCGGGGTGATGCCACAGAAGTTGGTCACCGTGGCGCTCTTGGCCGTCGCGCCGTAGCCCACGACGCGCTTGCCCTCGGCGCGGAGCTTGGTCAGCAACGCGATCAGGTCTTCCTTGATCTGCTTCACGTTGGCGGCGAAGCGTTCCAGCGTGGCGTACTCCGCCAGCTTGCGCTCGGCCTCCCACGCCAGGAGTTCCGCCACGGCCGCGGACGGCTTACGGGCCCCGGCGAGGGCGAGGGTGTACCGGACCTCGCCGCCGTGCACCGGGATGCGCTCGACGTCCACGAGTTCGAGACCGTTGCGCCGCGCCATCTCCTGGACCGAGCGCGCGGTGAAGAAGAAGAAATGCTCGTCGTAGATCTGGTCGAACGACGTGCGCTCCACGATGTCGCCGAGGTACGGGTCCTCGAACACGAACACGCCGTTCGGGCGCAGCAACGTGGTGACGCCCTTCAGGATCGAGTCCATGTAAGGGATGTGGCACAGGGTGTTGGCCGCGTAGATCACGTCGGCGGGGCCGTCGTTCTCCCGGATGTCGGCCGCCGTCGCCTCTTCGAAGAAGTCCTTGCGGACGCGGATTCCCTTGGCCGCGGCCAGATCCGCGACGCCGCCGGAAGGTTCCACACCGAGCTGGCGTACCCCCGCTTCGGCCACGGCCTTGAGCATGATGCCGTCGTTGCACCCCAGCTCGACGATGAACGGGTCCTCGCCGGTCAGCTCCGTGGTCAGCAGGCGCTTGGCCAGTTCCTGGAAATGCGTGCGCATGACCGACGATCCGGACGAGTGGTAGGGGTACGCCTCGTGGAACATCAGGTCCCTCGGGACCTCTTCCATCAGCTGCACCATCGTGCAGGACTCACAGATCCCGGTGGCGAGCCGGAAGAAGAACTCCTTCTTCTCGTCGCCGGGAACCACGAACGCGTCCGAAAGCGGCTGGCGTCCGAGATCGATGAACTCGGTGACGGTGCCGTCACAGATGCGGCACCGGGAAGTGGTCGACATGCGGTCTCCTCTGTACTGGTGATGATCAGGCGGGAACGGCGGGCTGGTTCCCGGTCACCGCGGCGAACAACAGGTCCGCGGCCACCGCGGCCCCGTCCGTCTGGACCGTTTCCGCTACGGCTTCCGCTCGCACGCGCGTTTCCGGAGCGAGGGCCGTGGTGAGCGCCGCCGACAACGTGTCGAAGGTCGGGGTCGGGCCGTCATGCGCCACACCGACCCCCAGTTCGGCCACCCGGGCGGCGTAGTAGGGCTGGTCCGCGATCTGGGGAACCAGGATCTGGGGGACGCCCGCCCGCGTGGCCACGTGGGTCGTGCCCGCGCCGCCGTGGTGGATGACGGCGGCCACCCGGCGGAACAGCACCTGCTGATTCACTTCGCCGATGGCGAAACAGTCCTCCCGGTCGTCGGGCAGGACCAGATCGGCCCAGCCGCGGGAGAGGATCACCCGGTGGCCATGGGCACGGATCGCCTCGATGGCCACCTTCGCGGCGTCGGCGGGGGCGCGCAGGCTGCCGAACCCCAGGTACACCGGCGGTGGGCCGGCGTCCAGGAACGCCTCCAGCTCAGCGGAAATCGGTCGTTCGTCGGGCAGGATCCACGCCCCGGTCTGCACGGCGTCGAGATCCGTGGGTTGCAGCGGGGCCAGTACCGGGTCCGCCGCCATCCACGGGTGATCGGTGTAGCCGTGGCCGAAGATGTCCTCCACTGGCGGCAGGCCGATGGCGGCGCGCCTGCTGTTGAGCGGCTCCCCGTACCGCCGGTAGGCGCTCTGGTTGTTGCGCTCCCACAGCGCCTGGATGTCGGTCCCGTCCGGTGCGGGCGGCTCGCCGAGGGGCGGCGGAGGCGCATAGTACGGCGACGGCACATAGCTCGGGCAGTGGAAGCCATAGAAGTAGGGGATGCCCAGCTTTTCGGCCACCGACCGCACGCCGATGGCGGCGGCCAGCAGGCCGGTCGTCACCACCGCGGCGCATCCTTCGGCGGCCGCCGGAATCCGCTCGAACTGCGTGGCGATCGTCTCGGTCGTGAACCGGAGCATGTCCTCGGCCGTCAAGGGTTTCGCCTGCCCGGCCGACGGGCGCGCCGACGCACCGAGGGGCAGATGCGGCACGTCGACTTCGGCCAGCCGGTCCGCGCAGTCCGGCGGCGCGCACATCCGCACCTCGGCGCCGCGCTCCCGCAACCGCACCGCCAACGCCACCAGTGGTTCGACGTCCCCGCGGCTACCACACGTCGCCAACAACACACGCATCACGTATTTCCCCGTTTTCTCCGGTTCTGGCCGGCGTCCGGTCGCTGATGGTTCACGCGGGAACGGCGGGCTGGTTCCCGCCGACGGCGGCGAGCACCAGCTCCGCGGCCGCCGCCGCGCCGTCGGTCTGGGCCATGGCCGCCACGGCCCGCGCCCGCGCGCGCGTCTCCGGCGCCAGGACCGTGGTGAGCGCGGCCGACAGGGACTCGAAGGTCGGCGTCGGGCCGTCGTGCGCCACACCGATCCCCAGATCGGCCACCCTGGCGGCGAAGTACGGCTGGTCGGTGTTCCGGGGGATCACGAGCTGGGGGACGCCCGCCCGCGTGGCCACGTGTTCCGTGCCCGCGCTGCCGTGGTGGATGACGGCGGCCACCCGGGGGAACAGCGCCTGGAAGTTCACCTCGCCGATGGCGAAACAGTCGTCCCGGTCGTCGGGCAGGAGCAGATCGGTCCACCCTCGGGAGAGGATCACCCGGCGGCCGTGGGCACGGCTCGCCTCGACGGCGATCTTCGCGGCGGCGGCGATCCCCTTCCCGGACGAACTGCCGAAACCCACATGCACCGGCGGTGGGCCGGCGGCCAGGAACGCCTCCAGCTCCGGGGGAAGCGGCCGGTCGTCGGTCAGGATCCACGCGCCGGTCTGCACGGCGTCGACGTCCGGCTGCAACGGGGCGAGGACCGGGTCCGCCGACAGGATGGGCCGGTCGCCGTGGCCGTAGCCGAAGACGTCCTCCACCGGCGGCAGGCCGATCGCGGCCCGCCGTCGGTTGAGCGTGTCCCCGTACCGTTCCGCGAACCGGTGGGCACGCTCTTCCCAGAGTGTCCGGTGGTCGGTCACGCCCGGGGTGGTCGGCTCGTCATAGGGCGGCGGGAAGTGCGGGGAAGCCAGGTAGACCGGGCTCGGGACGGAGTAGAAGAAGGGGAGGCCCAGCTTTTCGGCCACCGACCGCACGCCGGTCGCGGCGGCCAGATCGCCGACCGCCACCACCGCCACGCATCCTTCGGCGGCCGCGGGGATCGCGTCGAACTGCATCTCGACCGTCATGGCCGCGAGCCGCCGCTCCTCCTCCGGTGGCGGCGGCGGCATCCCCTCCTGCAGCATCATGTGCTGCGGAAGGCCGACCGGCACATGCGGCACCTCGACCTCGGCCAGCCGCTCGGCGGCGGCGGGCGGTGCGCACATCCGCGTCGCGACGCCGAGCGCCTTCAGCCGGACCGCCAGCGACACCGCGATCTCGACGTCCCCGCGGGTTCCGCACACCGACAACAACACACGCATTTCGCTACCCCTGTTTCGTGCTCGACCACCGGCGCACCGCCGGCGTGCGGAGATTTCAGGCCGGGTGGTGAGGCAGCCACTTCATCCCGTCGGGCGAAGTCACCAGGCCGCCGGGGAACAGCGGCAGCTCGGGTTCGGCGTCCTCGCCGAGCAGCGCCTTCATCTGGACCTGGCCCGCTTCCTGCATCGCCTGCTTGACCACGGTCGACTTGAACATCGGCACCATGTCGTCGCCGTCGCCTGTCGCCATCTTGTCGACGGCGGCGGCGAATTCGGCGCTGTTCGCGGCGATCCGGTCGGCGGCCGTCAGCGCGGTCTCGCCGGACGACACCCCGCCGATCAGCTCGACGAACGACTCGATGTCGGTGCTCTGGTTCTGCGTGACCTTCTTGGCCTGCCAGAAGTACGATTCCTCGTTGACGTTCATCTGATAGAAGGAGACGAGGAACTCGTAGAAGACGCCGTACTCGCGGCGATAGCGCGCCTCGAACTCGTTCAGCGCGGTCTTCTCGTCGAGGTCGCCCGCGAGGACGCTGTTGATCGACCGGGCCGCGAGCAGCGCGCTGTAGGTCGCCAGGTGCACCCCGGAGGAGAACACCGGGTCCACGAAGCACGCGGCGTCGCCGACCAGGACCATCCCCGGCCGCCAGTAGCTGTCCTGCTGGTACGAGTAGTCCTTGCGCACCCGCAGTTCGCCGTACCTGCCGGTGGTCACCCTGGTCGCGTTCGAGAGGTACTCCGAGATCAGCGGGCATTCGGCGATCAAGGTGTTGAGGGCCTTCTCGCGGTCGCCCTGGATCTTGTCGGCGTCCTCCCGGCGCACGACCGCGCCGACGCTGGTCAGCGTGTCGCTCAGGGGGATGTACCAGAACCAGCCGCTGTCGAAGGCGACGCTCAGGATGTTGCCCGACACCGGCTCGGGCAGCCGTTTGCCACCCTCGAAATAGCCGAACAGCGCGAGGCTGCGGAAGAACTCCGAGTAGTTCCGCGAACCGCCGACCTTCGTGTAGAGCCGGCTCTTGTTGCCCGACGCGTCGATCACGAACCGGGCCGAGACTTCGTGCGCGTTGCCGTCCGCGTCGGTGTAGCGCGCGCCGGTGACCCGCTCGCCGTCCTCCACGACGTCGTTGACCGAGCAGCCTTCCCGCACGACGACGCCCTTGCTCTTGGCGTTCTTCAGCAGGATGTCGTCGAACTTCGCCCGCTCGACCTGATAGGCGTGCGACGTCGAGCCCGCCATCTTGGCCGAGATCCCGAAGTGGAACGTCCACGGCTCCGGACGGGCGCCCCAGCGGAACGTGCCGCCGCGTTTGATCGGGAACCCGGAATTCGCCAGCTCGTCCGCGACGCCGAGCATCCGGCAGACCCCGTGCACCGTGGCGGGCAGCAACGACTCACCGATCTGGTACCGGGGGAAGACCTCTTTCTCCAGCAGCAGGACCCGGTGTCCCTGCATCGCCACCAGGGTGGCCACCGTCGAACCACCCGGCCCGCCGCCCGCCACCACAACATCGAAATCTTCGACCGACATTTCCCACCATTCCTTTGTCGAGTGTCACTTCGCCGGGCCGGTCGTCACCAGGTGACCGGTACTTGATCGGGGCAGTCAACGAACGCGCTGCGGTACTTCACTTCTTCGACGGGCACGGCCAGCCGCAGCCCCGGGAATCGCCGCCACAAAGTCTGATAGGCCGTCCGCAGCATCGACCGGGCCAAAGCGGCACCGACGCAGTAATGGATTCCGTGCCCGAACCCGACATCTGAAACAGCGGTTCGGTTCGCGTCGAAAACGTTCGGATCGGGGGTCAGCGCTTCGTCCCTGTTCGCCATGAGAACCGAGCACAGGACATAATCCCCCGCTTTGATCAGCTGCCCGTCGACGACCACGTCCTTGATGGCGAGCCGGGGATTCGGCGCCTGCACGGGCGACAGATAGCGCACCAGTTCGTTGACGACGCGGTCGGCCTTTTCCGGGCCTTCGAAAAGCAACGGTATCTGGCCGGGGTGCTGGAGGAGGGCGAGCACGCCGAAGCCGATCATCCCCGCGACGGTTTCGACACCGCCGAGGATCAGCGCCGTGCACAGGCCCCGCAACTCCTCGTCCGTGACGTTGCCGCCGTACTCTCGCACGATCGTGCCGAGGAGTCCGTCGTCGGGCTCCGCGCGCTGCCGGGCGATGAGGTTGTCCAGGTACCGGTTGAACGCCGCGCTGTCGGCGGCCCGCGCCTTGAGGCCGCGGCTCAGATCGGCGTTCCGCCTGATCCGCCGGACGAACTCGCGCTGGTCGTCACGGGGGATGCCGAGCAGTTCGCACAGGGCGTGAGCGCCGACCGGATCGGCGAACAGGCCCTGGAGATCCGCGGGCGATCCCTCGGCCTCCAGCATGTCGAGACGATCGTCGACGAGGCTCTGGATCGCGGGCTCCATCCGGCGGATCCGCCGGACGGTGAACTCCGGCGTCAGCATCTTCCGCAACCGGGTGTGCTCGGGCGGATCGTAGGTCGAGATCTGCCCGACGAACTGGGCCTCGACATGCGCCCCGGATTTCGCCTGGGTGAATTGCGGGCGCGTCGTGAAATTCTCGTGGTCACCGAGGATCCTGCGCACGACGTCGTAGCCGTGGGCCTGCCAGACGAAATCCCGGCCGAGCTGGGCCGAGGAATCGCCGGCTATCCGGACGAGCGGGCCGTGCGCCCTCAGTGCGAAATTGTCCGTATGCGGATCGCAGTTCGTTCTCAGCTGAAAGTTCGCGGGCTCCTCCAGGAGTGGCGCGACCTGTTCGATACCGTGCCCCATCCGACTGGAACTCCTTGGTAGACCGGGAAAGTGTCTTTCGGCTTCGACCGCCCGAACACAGCGACGCCCAATTTGACCGGTAATCGGGCGGCACGTCCAGCGACCTCGCGTGGACGGAGCCGCCGATCACCAGGCGACCATCAGCTCGGTCAATCCGTACGCCGGGGTGGTCAGGCGGAACTTGGTGTCCTGCGCGGGATCCGCCAGCCTCAGCTCGGGAAAACGCCGCCACAGCAAGGTGAACACGGTACGCAGTTGGAGCCGGGTCAGCGCGGCGCCCAGGCAGTGATGGACACCGTGCCCGAACGCGACATGCGGCGCGGACTCGCGGGTGACGTCGAGGCGTCCGGGCTCCGGCACCAGCGCGGGATCCCGGTTGGCCGCCGGGAGGGAACAGATGACGCTATCGCCCTTTTTGATCGCCTGGCCCGCGATGGTGATGTCCCGCATGGCGATCCGGGGAGTCGGGGAATACGGGACCGTCAGGTACCGGATCAGCTCGTCGACCGCCCGTTGCGCCTGCTGCTCGTCGCCTTGGAACGCGGCGATCTGCCCGGGGTGCCGCAGCAGGGCCAGCGCACCGAGGCCGATCATGCCGGAGATGTTGTCGTCACCGGCCAGCATCACCTGCACGCAGAAGCCGCGCAGTTCCTCGTCCGTGGCTTCGTCGCCGTACTCGGCGACGACCGCTCCGATCAGCCCTTCGCCCGGTTCCTTGCGTTCCCTGGCGATCATCGCCAGCAGGTAGCGGGAGAACGCCTCACCCGCCACCGCGCGTCTCTTCTGGCTGCGCGAGGCGTCGAGATGCGCGTGACACAACTGCAAGAACGTGGCGCGGTCGTCCCTCGGCACACCGATCAGTTCGCACAGCACGGCGCCGGGGACCTTGTCGGCGACGATCCCCACCAGATCCGCGGGAGATCCCGCCTGCTCCAGCTCGTCGAGCCGTTCGGTCACGATCTGTTCGATGTACGGCCCCATCCGCTGCATCTTGCGCAGCGTGAAACCCGGGTTCAGCTTCTGCCGCAGCCTGGCGTGCTCGGGCGGGTCGTAGTCCATCAGGTTGCCGACCAGTTCCCGCGGCCGGAAGATGCCCTTCCCGCCGATCTCGTCCCGCGGGTCCCAGCGACGCCGGGTGCTGAAACTCTTGTGATCGCCCATCACCTGCCGGACGACGGCGTGCGCGGTGGCCATCCAATGCGTTTCGGCGTCCGCTCCGGAGCCGATGGTGACCCTCGTCAGCGGCCCGGCGGCGAGCAGTTCGGGTGCCGGGTCCAGCCCCTGTCTGCGAATGTGCAGCGGGCGCGGGTCGTCCTCACTCAACGGGAACTCCTTTGCGAACGTGTCATGCGCTTTCATGGGCGGGCCGTCCGCGAGCGTGTCGCGAAAGCCACTTTCGGGACATCACACGTCGCGAAAGTGGCTTTCGCGACACGCTCGGCTCCCGTCGTTGAGAGGGAAGGCGAAAAGGGTGACGTGCCGGGGCCGGCCGTCCACTGAGATGGTGATTTCCCGTGACTGGCCGGACAGCACCTGTGATCCAACGGACGACACGCGTGACTGGAGGGACGGCATCCAACACGGCCGATCCGTCCGCCTGAACGTGCTTGTCGTCCATCCAGTCACCTGTGTCGTCCCTCCAGTCACACGACAGCGGGCCGGCCCGACATTGCGAAAGCCACTTTCGCAACGTTGAAGGTTGCGAAAGTGGCTTTCGCAACGCAGTCCGCGGACCGGGCCGGCGCCGGCTTCGCCTTACCCGGCAACGGAACGGCCCGGGCTACCAGTCGAGCAGCAGGGATTCGACGTCGAACGGCGGCGGGCCCAGTTTGATCTCGCGGTCCGGTTCGGCCAGCCGGAGCTTGGGAAAGCGGTGCGCCAGGCCCGGGATCGCCGCCCGGAACACCATTTCGGCCAGCGGCCTGCCGAGGCAGTGATGGATGCCGTGCCCGAAGGTGACGTGCGCCGGCTTTTCCCGGGTGATGTCGAACCGGTCCTCCGGGTCGGGGAACTTCCGGCGGTTCGAAGCCAGCAGCGAGCAGGTGACGGCGTCGCCCTTCTTCACCAGCTGGTCACCGATGTACACGTCCTCCCGCGCGATGCGCGGGGTGGTCTTCTCGTCGCTGGTGAGGTACCGGGCCACCTCGTTCAGCCAGTCCGGGACGGTTTCCGGCTCGTCCCGGAGCACGGCGAACTGCTCGGGGTGCTCGACCATCAGCCACGCCCCCGCCGCGAGGAACCTGGCCACCTGGTCCCCGCTCGCCCCCATGACGAACGCGGCCACGCCCAGCAGTTCCGCGTCGGTGATGTCGTCGCCGTGCTCGCGCACCACGGCGCCGAACATGTCGTCACCGGGATCGCGGCGCGTCTTGGCCGCGATCTGGCCCATGTACGTCCAGTACTTGTTCCCCGCCGCCACACGCCGTTTGCCCGACCGTTCGGCCCGGCTGGCGTGCAGGGCGCGGGACAGGTCGGCCTGGTCGTCACGCGGGATGCCGAGGAAGTCGCAGATCACCGTCGTCGCCACGGGCCACGCGAACCGCGGCACGAAGTCCACCGGCCCGCCGGTGGCCTCGATGTCGTCCAGCGTGGCCTCGACGATCGCCTCGATCTTCGGCCGGAAGTCCTGCATGCGCCGGAAGGTGAACGCCGACGCCACCATCCGGCGCAGCCGCGTGTGTTCCGGCGGGTCGTACTGGTTGAGGAAGCCGGGCCAGATCCGGCCCGCCGCGGTGCCGCCGAAGAGCAGCTTGGCGCTGAACTTGTCCGAGCCGAGCACCTGGCGGGTTTCCTCGTACCCGGTGGCGAGCCACCCGGTCCGCCCGTCCGGGCCGTCTTCGGACTCCATCACGGACATGCGGCCCTCGGCCATCAGGGAGCGCAGTTCCGGCCCCGGATCGAAGCGCTCTCTCCGGTGGATCTCCGTGCCCCGGAGGGCGTTCTTCTCCTCGAACACTGCACAAGGTCCTTTCGCCTCATCCAGCCGGTGATCGAAGGTCGCGGCGTGTCCAACCGTCCGCGTTGAGCGGCTGGACACGCGCCCTCAGGCGCCCGCTTCCTGGATGAGGCTCTTCGGCCGGAGGTCGGTCCAGTTCTCCTCGACGTAGGCGAGGCATTCCTTGCGGCCTGCCTCGCCGTGCACCGTGGTCCAGCCCGCGGGCACCTCGGCGAAGGCGGGCCACAGCGAGTGCTGTCCCTCGTCGTTGACCAGAACGAAAAAGGAACCGTCTTCGTTGTCGAAGGGGTTGGTCATCGTTGTGTCCTTTCACCTTCCGGACGCTGCCGGAGTTTCTCGGCGACGATGGCTCCAATCTGGCCCAGCGCCGCGGTTTGCACCATGTCGTAGTGGTTGGACGGGACGTCGTGGGTCTCGATGGTCCCGCTGGTGAAGTCCTTCCAGCTGGCCTTCGCCACCGAAACCGGCAAATGCTCGGGACGGTCCACAGTGGCCACGAAGAGCAGGATGTCGCCGGCGAAGGGGGAAGAGACGTGGCGTGGCCCGACGTCCCAGAGGTTGCGCATGACCGCCTCCAGGCGGGCACGGGCGGCCTCTCCCTTGACCAGCTGGCCCGCGAGGTCGAGGTCCGCCTGGTTCCGCTTCGACAGCGCCTCTTCCTCGCTCGCCGCCCCGGTCGTCTTCCGTCCCATGTAGACGGGATAGGCGTCGAGCAAGGCGAGCAGGCCGACCTTCTCCCCTTCCTCCTCCAGCAGTTTGGCCATCGCCTGGGCGATACGGCCGCCGAGCGACCAGCCGAGCAGGTGATACGGCCCTTCCGGCTGCACGGCACGGATCTGCGCGAGGTAGTCGGCGGCCATCTCCTCGACGCTGCCCGGCAGCGGCTCGGTCCTGGCGAGACCGCGGGCCTGGACGCCGTAGACCGGCTGGTTCGGCGGGAGGTGACGCAACAGCGGCTCGTAGTTCCAGCTCAGCCCGCCGCTCGCGTGGACACAGAAGAGCGGGGGCCGGTCCCCGGCCGTCCGGAGCGGCAGCAGGATCTCGAAGTCGCCCGTCTTCACCGAAGAGCTCGTCCGCCGCCGCTCGCCGACGACGACCAGGGTCTTGGCGGGCGTCTTCCTGGCGAGCAGACCGGTCCGCAGCATCCGGTGCCCCTCCTCCCCGAACGGACACGGCACGGTCGGGAGATCGGCCGGTCCCTCGTCCACCGCGGGACCGGTGACGTAGAGCTCGCCGACGGTGCCCGGGGCGACGGGGCGCGACCGCTCGTCCAGTACGAGCGCGCCGAGCGGCCCGTCCCCGGCCACGCCGGCGACCACCTGCGGGACGGCCCCGGCCCAGCGCGCCGGCGCGATGGGCGGACGGGAGCGTTCGAAGTCGTCCAGGAAGAGGTCCAGCTCGCTGATCCGCCGCCCGGGATCCTCCGCCACCTGTTCGAGGACGCGGACCAGCCGCCGGGCCACCGACTCGGCCGTGGCCTCGTCGAACAGGTCGGTGGCGTAGCGCAGCACGCCCTCGAAGCCGCCCGGTTCGTCGTCGTCGTCGAAAAGCTCGGTGAGTTCGACCGACAGGTCCAGCTCCATGGCATCGACCCCACCGGGTTCGACACTGGTGCGCAGGGCGGGCAGTTCCGCCGCCGTCCAGCCGTCGATGTCCTCCTCGTCCACCCGCAAACCCACCTGGAACACGGGATGACGGGAGAGCGAGGCGGGCAGTTCGAGCAGTTCGACGATGCGCTCGAAGGGCACGTCCAGATGCTGTTCGGTCGCCTGGAAGGCTTCTTGCACCCGGTTGACGACCTCCAGATGGGTCGGATCACCCGAGAGATCCGTGCGCACGGCGAGCGGCCGGGTGAACGGTCCGACCATCGGTTCGAGGTCGAAGAGTTCCTCGTCCCGGGGCAGCGCCGAGCCGATCACCACGTCTTCGCCCGCGCCGTACTTGGCCAGCAGCATGGCGAGCGCCGCGTGCACCAGCCGCGACGTTTCCACGCCCGCCGACTCCGCGGCCTCCGTCAGCCGGGCGTGCGGGCCGGCGTCCAGTCGCAGCGCGACGGTGCCCGCCCGCCGCGACGGGACGGCGGGCCGCGGCCGGTCGAACGGGAGCACCGTCTCGCCGTCGATACCGGCCAGGTTCTCCCGCCAGAAGGCGAACTGTTCGTTGATCAGGCTGCCGGGTTCGTTCTCGTCTTCCAGCAGCCGCCGCTCCCAGAGCGCGTAGTCGGCGAACTGCAACGCCAACGGCGCCCGCTGCGGGACCCGGCCCTCACGCCGCGCGCCGTAGGCGGCCGCCAGGTCGCGGAAGAACACGTCCAGCGAATCGTCGTCCGCCAGGATCCGGTGCACCTGGAGGTGCAGCACGTGTTCCTTTTCCGAGAGCTCGAACAGATCGCACCGCCACGGAACCTCACGGGTGAGGTCGAAGGCGGCCTCGCGCCGCTCGGCGAGCAACCCGGGGAGGGCCTCCTCGGTCACCGGGATCGGGACGGGCCCGGCCGCCGGGGTGTCGTGGACGAGCTGGTGCACGCTCTGCGCGTCACCGGGGAAAGTCGTGCGGAGGAGCTCGTGCCGCTCGGCGACGTCGCCGAGCGCCGTCACCAGCGCGGGCACGTTCAGCTTGCCGTGCAGGCGAAGCGCGACCGAGGTGGTCAGGCCCGCCGTCTCCCCGCCGGGATCGGCCAGCAGCCAGGCCCGCAGCTGCCGGGCGGTCAACGGCACCCGGTCCGGCCGCTTGGCGGCTTCCAGTACGGGACGGGACTTCGCGGCCAGGGCCCTGGCCAGCCCCGCGGGCGTCGGCGAGGAGAACAGCTGCCGGATGGGCAGGTCCTCGCCGAGTTCCTCACGGATCCGCGCGACGAGCCGCATCGCCAGCGCCGAACTGCCACCGAGGTCGTTGAAGGCGTCGTCGACCCCCACCTGCTCGACGCTGAGGATCTCGGCGAACAGCGCGCACAGCACCTTTTCGGTCTCGCTCTCCGGCGCCTTCTCCGACGAGCGTCCCGCGAGGTCCGGGGCGGGCAGCGCCCGCCGATCCACCTTGCCGTTGGGGGTGACCGGCAGGCCGGGCAGTGCCACGACCGCGATCGGGACCATGTAGTCGGGCAGGACCAGGCCCATCCGCCGCCGGATCTCCTCCGGCCCGGCGTCGGTGCCGTCGGACACGAAGTAGCCGACAAGGCGCTTTTCGCCCGGCTGGTCCTCACGCGCCAGCAGGACCGCCTCGACCACTCCCGGCTGGGCGGCCAGCACGGCCTCCACCTCACCGAGCTCGACCCGGTAACCGCGGATCTTCACCTGGTCGTCGGCGCGGCCGAGGAACACGATCTCGCCGTCGCGGGTCCAGCGGGCCAGGTCCCCGGTGCGGTACATGCGCTCACCGGGGAGGAAGGGGCACGCCACGAACCGGTCGGCGGTCAGGCCGGGGTTGTTCAGGTAGCCGCGGGCCAGCCCCGTGCCCGCGATGTACAGCTCGCCGGCCACACCCGGCGGGACCGGGCGCAGGAAGGCGTCGAGCACGTAAATCCGGCGGTTGGTCATCGGGTGGCCGATCGGCAGCTCGGGGCCGAGCACGGCACCGGGTTCGATCGGCAGCCAGGTCGCGCACAGGGTGGTCTCGGTCGGCCCGTAGGTGTTGCGCACGCGCAGGCCGGGCTGGGCCCGCCGCAGGTTCTCCACCGACTGCAAGGGGACCACGTCGCCGCCGGTCCCGATCTCGATGAGGCCTTCGAAGCACTCCGGCGAGGTTTCCGCCAGTGCGCGGAAGGTGCCCGCGGTGAGGTGGACGTAGGTCGCGCCCCGTCGCACGGCCTGCCGGACCCCGGCCGCGTCCAGCACGCCCGGTTCGGTGAGCAGGACCCGGGCGCCGGAGACGAGCGGCACCCACATCGCGTACAGCGACGGGTCGAAGACGTGCGTCGCGTGCATCAGGACGCCGTCGTCCTCGCCGATCTGCCAGCCCGCGTCACCCGCCAACCCGGCGACCGCCCCGTGCGGGATCCCCACGCCCTTCGGCAGGCCGGTGGATCCCGAGGTGTACATGACGTACGCCAGATCGTCCGCGTGCGGCCGGATCCCCGGTGCGGCGCACCCGTCCACGGCAGCGCGTGTTCCGGGCGCGTCGAGCACGATCGCGTCCTCCGGAGCGACCGCCTTCGTGGCCTCGGTGCACAAAACGGTCGAGACGCCGGAGTCGGCGAGGATGAAGGCGACGCGCTCGGCCGGGTACTCGATGTCCACCGGCACATAGGCGGCGCCCGCCTTCCAGATCGCCAGGAACGCGATGAGCAGCTCCGGCGACCTTTCCATGGCCACGCCGACGCGGTCGCCGCGGCCGACGCCGCGACCGGCGAGATACCCGGCCAGCCGATCCGACGCCTGATCGACTTCGGCGTAGGTCAGGTTCGCGCCGCCGGCGTCGATGATCGCCACCGCGTCCGGCGCCCCGGCCACCCGCCGCGCGAACAGTTCGACGACGGAGTCCCCCGGCACCGGCCCCGCGGTCGCGTTGAAACCGTCCACCACCAGGGCGCGTTCGGCCTCGCTCGCGAGGGTCAGCCGGCCGACGAGGACGTCGGGCTCGGCGACCAGCCGCTCCAGCACCCGTGCCATCGCGCCGACGACCGATTCGGCGGCCGCGGGATCGAACAGGCCCCGGTCGTAGTCGAGGATGAGCGGCATCCGTTCGCCCGGGCCGGTGACGAGGGTGAACGGATAGTGCGAGGAGTTGCTCCCCCGCTTCAGCGGGAGCAGGTTCAGGCCGTCACCCGACGGCCGCCCGAGTCCCTTGCGGGGGAAGTTCTCGTAGATGACGAGCGTGTCGAAGACCGCCCCGGGGCCGGCGACGCTCCGCACGTCCTGGAGCCCGAGATACTGGTGCGCCATGAGCGCCGCCTGGCCGCGCTGCACCTCGTCGAACAGGTCGACGGCCCGCTTCGCGCCGTCGAGCCGGACACGGACCGGCAGGGTGTTGAGCAGCTGCCCCACCATCGACTCCACCCCGGGGAGATCGGCGGGCCGCCCCGAAGCGGTCGCGCCGAACACCACGTCGGTGCGACCGGCGAGCTGCGACAGCACGACGGCCCACGCGCCCTGCACGACGGAGTTCAGGGTCAGACCGTTGCCGCGCGCCAGCCGGGCGAGGCCGTCGGTCAGCTCCGCCGACAGCTCGACCACCGTGGTGTGGATATCCGGCACGCGCGCCGGATCGGCGGGAACGACCAAGGTCGGGGTGTCGAGCCCGGCGAGCTCGTTCCGCCAGGCCGCCTTCGCCGCTTCCTTGTCCTGCCGTCCCAGCCAGGCGAGGTAGTCCCGGTAGGAGACGGTGGGCGACAGCCCGGACGCGTCGCCTCCGGCGGCGTAGATCTCGGCGAGCTCGCGGTGGATGATCGGCATCGACCAGCCGTCGGTCAGCACGTGGTGCAGGGTGTGCACGAGCCGGTGGCTCTCCTCGCCCAGCCGGATCAGGTGCAGTTTCATCAGCGGCGCCGTTGCGACGCTCAACCGCTCGGCCACCTCCGCCGCGGCCAGCCTGTCGACTTCGGCTTCGACGGCGTCGGCCGCCAGTCCCGAAAGATCCGTCTCCCGCCACGGGATCTCGGCGTCCCGCGCGATGACCTGCACCATCTGCGCGCCGCTGACGTAGCGGAAACAGGCCCGCAACGCGGCGTGCCGGTCCACGAGCGCCTGCCACGACGCCTTCAGCCGTCCCGCGTCCAGCGGCCCGTCGATCCCGTAGACGGTCTGCACCGTGTAGGTGTCCGGCCCGTCCTTGTCGAGGGCGGTGTGGAAAAGCATTCCCTCTTGCAGCGGCGAAAGAGGCCAGACGTCCTCCACGCTCGAGCGGGGCTTCGCGCGAGTGTCGTCTACGGTCACGATCTGCTCCTTAAGGCGGGTCATTCGCCGGACAGCCCGGCCTCGAGTAGGTCCATCTGGTCAGGGGAAAGGGCGAGTAGCGTGCCGTCGGCGGGCTCCGGTACCGCGACGGGCGCGTCCTCGGCCGGGAGTTCCTGGACGAGCGGCGCCAGCCGTTCCGGCGTCTTCTCCTCGAACACCTGCCATGGGGTCAGTTCCAGCCCCTGACGGCGGGCCCTCGCCGACAACTGCATCGAGGTGATCGAGTCGCCGCCCAGTTCGAAGAAGCTGTCCTCGGGAGCCACCTGGTCGAGCCCCAGCACGTCCGCGAACAGCGCGCACAGCGCCGCCTCCGCGGCCGTGCGCGGCTCCCGTTTCGCCGACGTCCCGGCGAAGTCGGGGGCTTGCAGCGCCCGGTGATCGAGTTTGCCGTTCGGGGTGAGCGGCATCTTCTCCAGCGACACGAACGCCGCGGGCATCATGTACTCCGGCAGGCGTTCGGCGGCCAGCTCCCGCAGCGCGGCGGCCAGCGTGCCGTTCCCCTCGCCGGCGGCCGCCGACGGCACGACATAGGCCACCAGCCGCTTGTCGCCCGGCCCGTCCCGGCGGACGGAGACCGCCACCTGGCCGACCCACGGATGCTCCGCGAGCACGGCCTCGATCTCGGCGGGCTCGACCCGGTAGCCGCGGACCTTGACCTCGTCGTCGACCCGGCCGGCGAAGAGCAGCTGGCCTTCCCGGGTCCAGCGGAACAGGTCGCCCGAGCGGTACATCCGCTCGCCGGGCGCGAACGGGCTGGCGACGAACCGTTCCGCGGTCAGGCCGGGGCGGCCGAGGTAGCCGCGGGCCAGTCCGACACCGGTGATGTAGAGCTCGCCGACCACACCGGGCGGCACCGGCCGCAGGAACGCGTCGAGCACGTAGTGCCCCACGTTGTGGATCGGTCCGCCGAGCGGGACCTGGTCGTGTCCCGGGGACAACGGGGCGCTCATCGTCGAGCAGATGGTGGTCTCGGTCGGCCCGTAGGCCTGGATCACCCGGCGGCCCGGCGACCAGCGGTCCACCAGCGCGGCCGGGAGCGCCTCGCCGCCCGTCAGCACGGTCCGCAGCGTGTCCGGCAGGTCGTCCTCGCTCGCCAGCACACTCGGCGACACGGTCAGATGCGTGATCTCCGCCTGCCGGATCGCGTCGCCCAGCGTCACCTTCGGCGGCATGCTCGCCGCGTCCGGCAGGACCAGGGTCGCCCCCGCCAGCAGGGACATGTAGAGCTCGGAGACCATGGCGTCGAAGCCGATCGCGGACAACTGCAGGATCCGTGAGGACGACGTCACCGCCATCCGCTCGATATGCGCGTAGCCGAGGTTGACGAGACCGGAGTGGGTGACCAGGACACCCTTCGGCACCCCCGTCGAGCCGGACGTATAGATCACGTACGCCGCGTCTTCCGGCGCCGGCTCGGGCAGGGCGGCGTCCGGACCGGCGGCGGGCAGATCCTCCAGCACCAGCACCGTGCCCGCGAACTCCGCGGGCACGAACAACCGGGTCGCCTTCGTGCACACCAGCACCGCGGGCGCCGAGTTCGCGAGCATGAACTCGACGCGGTCGCGCGGATAGTCCGGATCGACCGGCACGAACGCCCCGCCGGCGAACATGACCCCCAGCAGGGTCACCGCGAGGTCGGCCGAACGCTCGACCAGCACCCCCACCCGGGCTTCGCGTCGCACGCCCGCCTCGGAGAGCAGCCGCGCCAGCGACTCCACTTCGCCGACCAATCCCCGGTACGACAGGCTTCGCGCCGCGTCCTGGACGGCGATCGCGTCCGGCGTCCGCTCCGCCTGTTCGCGCAGCAGCACCGGCAGCGTCTTCTCCGTGACCGGCGTGCCGGTCCGGTTCCACTCGTCCACCACCAGGCGGCGCTGCTCCGGGCCGATCAGGCCGATCCGCCCCACCGGCGTCCGCGGCTCGGCCAGCACCTGCTCGAGTGCGCGGAGGAGGGTCGCGACCGTCTCCTCGGCCTCGGCCCGATCGAGCACGTCCGGCCGGTAGATCACTTCACCGCGGACCGGACCTCCCGCCACGGAAGCACGCAGGGACAACGGATAGTGCCCGTCGTCGTCCGAGTTCCCCGCGGGGCTCAGGACGAGCGCGTCGGGGCCGTCGAGCCGGGGCGGCGGGGGCGGATAGTTCTCGAACACCAGGATCGTGTCGAACGCCGCGCCCCGGCCGGCCGCCTTGATGATCTCTCCCTGCCCGAGGTGTTGATGCGGCAGCAGATCGAACTGCCGCTCCTGCAGGTTCTTCAGCATGTCGACGACCGGTTCGGTGCCGATGAGGCGCGCCCGGACCGGCAGCATGTTCATGAACAGGCCGACCGCGGCCTCCACCCCGGGGATGTCGGCCGGACGCCCGGCCACCGCGGCGCCGAAGACCACGTCCCGCCGTCCGGTCAGCCTGGCCAGGTGCAGGGCCCAGATCCCCTGGAAGAGCGTGTTCGGCGTGACCCCGTGACGGCGGCAGAACTCCGCCAGGCGCCTGCTCGGCTCGTCGCCGAGGGCGAACCTGACGCGTTCGGGTGCGAGCGGGGTGAGGATCGACTCCGGCGGCACGATCTGGGTCGCCTCGTCGAGCCCCGCCAGTTCGGTCCGCCACGCCTCCAGCGCCGCCGTCTTGTCCTGGTCCGCGATCCAGGCGAGATAGTCGCGGTACGACGCCGACGGGGGCAGCGCCCGGGCGTCACCGCCCGCTTCGTACACGGCCAGCACGCCGGTGGCGAGCAGCGGCAGCGACCAGCCGTCGACCACGATGTGATGCGACGTGAAGATCAGCCTGTGCCTGCGTTCGCCGAGGCGCACCAGGTGCAGGCGCAGCATCGGTCCCTTGGCCAGGTCGAACCGTTCGGCGTGTTGTGCCGCGGCGAGCCGGTCGAATTCCGCCAGCGCCTCGTCCTCGGGCAGCCGGGACAGGTCGGTCTCCTGCCAGGGCAGCGTCGCCTCACGGGAGATCGTCTGCACGGCCGTCCCGGACGGGAGCTGGTGGAAACTCGTCCGCAGGGCGGCGTGCCGGTCGAGCATGGCCTGCCAGGACGCGCGGAACCGGGCGGCGTCCAGCGGGCCGTCGAGGGCGAGGGTCCGCATGCTCGCGTAGACGTCCAGGCCGTCCTCGCCGGTGGAGTGGAACAGCAAACCCTCCTGCAGCGGGGAAAGCGGCCAGATGTCGAGCAGATCCGGCACGGCGGCCTCGATCTGCGCCACCTCTCGCTGCGTCAGCGCGATGAGCGGGAAGTCGGACGGAGTGTGTCCCCCGGCGTCGCCGGCGTCGACGTGCGCGGCGAGGCCGGTCAGCGCGGCCAGCCACGCGTCGGCGAACGACTCGGCTTCGGCGTCGCCGAGGAGCCGGCGGGCCCAGGTCACGGTCAGGCTGAACTCGGGACCGTCCGCGCCGTCCGCCACGACGGCGTCGATCTCCAGGACGTGCCGCAGAGGCGTGGCCTCGTCCGCCGCGTCACCGACGATTCCCGTTATCCGCCAAGGCTCGCCGCCACCGTCGGCTCGTGAGGAGAACCGGCCGAGGTAGTTGAACCCGATCTCCGCCTTCGGCAGCGCCGCGAGGACCGGTGCCGTCTCCGGGTTGAGGTGGCGCAGCATCCCGTAGCCGAGCCCGCCGTCGGGCACCGCGCGCACGTTCTCCTTGACCTGCTTCAGCAGACGGCCCGCCGCGTCGCCGCCGGTCACGACGTCGGCCGGGTCGGCCCCGGTCGTGTCCAGCCGGAGCGGGTGGACGTCGGTGAACCAGCCGAGCGTCCGCGACAGGTCCATGTCGCCAAGGGGCTGTCGCCCGTGGCCTTCGACGTCCACGACGACGGCGGTGCCGCCGCGCCAGCCGGTCACGGCGCCGGCCAGGGTGGCCAGCAGTACTTCGTGGACACCGCAGTGGAAGGCCGAGGTCGCCTTGTCCGCGAGCGTGCCCGCCGGCAGGGTCCAGGTCCGGCGGCCCGCGGTCGACACGGTGTCACGCCGGGGATCGAGCTCGCCGAGCCGCCGCGGTGCCCCGTCGAGGATCTCCGTCCACGTCGCCAGCTCGGCGGTCCGGTTCACCGCCTCTTCGGTCAGCGTCCGCGACCAGCGCCGGAAGGAGACGTCCGGCGCTTCGAGCGACGGACGCAGGCCGGCGATCGCGGCCTCGCAGGCCGCCTGCAGGTCCGGCAGCAGGGTTCGCCACGACACCACGTCGACCACGAGGTGATGCGCGGCCACCACGAGCCGCCCGGCGTCCGCCAGGACCGCCCGCACCATCACGCCCCCGAGGGGATCCAGGCGTGCCGCCGCGTCGCTCGCGATTTCGTCGATGTCGCCCGCGACGGCCCGCTCGACCAGCGTCGCCGCGTCGACCGTTCCCCGGTCCGCCACGACCAGCCGGGGCTCCTCGCCCTCGGTCGCGACGATCCGGCTCCGCAGCAGGTCGTGCGTGTCGAGCACCGCGCCCAGCCCGGCCGCCAGCGCGGGCACGGAAAGGTCGCCTGGCACGTCCACGATCACCCACTGCGCCATGCCGCCGCGGGTCAGCCCGAGGGGGTCGCGTTCGAGCAGCGACCGCACCACCGGTGTCAACGGGACCTCGCCGACGCCCTCGCCGTCCTCGGCCCGCGTCCGCCCGCCGTGCTCGGCGACCGCCGCGATCCCCGCGGGCGTCTTGTGGTCGAACACCTGCTTCGCCCCGAACACGAGGTTCTCGCGGCGCGCGCGGGCGGCCAGCCGCATCGAGAGGATCGAGTCCCCGCCCAGTTCGAAGAAACCGTCGTCGGCGCCGACCCGGTCCAGCCCGAGGATTTCGGCGAACAGGTCGCACAGCACCTTTTCGGTCCCGGTGCGCGGTTCGCGACCGGCCGCCGCCGGGACGAATTCGGGGGCGGGCAGGGCCGCGCGGTCGATCTTTCCGTTGATGGTCAAGGGGAAACCGTCGAGCACCAGCACCACCGACGGCACCATGAACTCCGGCAGCCGGGCCGCGAGCTGCGCGCGGACCGCGCCGGATTCCAGTCCCTGTCCCGGTTCCGCGGTCACGTAGGCGATCAGCCGCTTCTCGCCGGGACGTTCCTCCCGCGCCACCACGATCGCCTGCGCGACGTCGGGGACCTCGGTCAGCACCGCCTCGATCTCGCCGGGTTCGACCCGGTAGCCCCGGATCTTCACCTGGGCGTCGGCACGCCCGCCGAACAGCAGCTCGCCCTGTTCCGTCCAGCGTGCCAGGTCGCCGGTCCGGTACATCCGCTCGCCGGGGGCGAACGGATCGGCGACGAACCGCTCCGAAGTCGACACCGGGTTGCCGAGGTAGCCGTGCGCCAGCCCCGCTCCGGCGAGGTAGAGCTCACCGGTCACGCCCGGGGCCACCGGCTGCAGGAACGCGTCGAGCACGTAGGCCCGCCGACCCGCCAGCGGTCCGCCGATCGGCAGTGTGTCACCCGTTTCCGCCCCCGGTTCGAGGACGAGCCAGGTGGCGCAGAGGGTGATTTCGGTCGGGCCGTAGAGCTGCCGGAACCGGACGCCGGGGCAGGCCCGGCGCATCCGTTCGACGGAGGCGAGCGGGACCGCGTCCCCACCGGTCAGGATCTCCCGCAGCCCGCGGAAGGAATCCGGCGCTTCCTCGGCCACCGCGCGGAAGGCACCCGCCGTCAGGTGGACGGTGGTCACCCCGCGGGCGATCGCCTCGCGGAGCCGCTCCGCGTCGACGGTGCCCGGTTCCGCGACCACCACGCGGGCCCCGCTGACCAGCGGCACCCAGAGCTCGACCAGCGACGCGTCGAAAGCGTGCGACGCGTGCAGCAGGACGTGATCGCCGGGGCCCTGCGACCAGCCCGGGTCGCTCGCCAGCGCCGCCACGCTTCCGTGTGGCACCGCGACACCCTTCGGCACCCCGGTCGATCCCGACGTGTACATGACGTAGGCGACGTCGTGCGCCCCGACCGTGACCGGCGGCGCCTCGTGCCGTGTCCCGTCGATCGACGGCAGATCCGCGACCACCGGCTCGACCCCGTCCGGCACCGCCTTGCGGCTCGCTTCGAGGCAGACCGCGACCGACACCCCGGCGTCGGCCAGCATCCGCTCGATCCGCTCCGCGGGGTAGCCGACGTTCACCGGTACCTGCGCGGCACCCGCCTTCCAGACCGCGAGCAGGGCGACGAGGAGGTCCGCGCCGCGTTCCATCACCACGCCGACGCGGTCACCGCGCCGCACCCCGGCGGCGGCCAGATATCCGGCCAGCCGGTCGGATTCGCGGTCGAGGCCGGTGTAGGACAGGGTGCGTTCCCCGTCCACGACCGCCACCGCGTCCGGCGAGGCGACGGCCCGACGCCGGAACAACTCCAGTACCGACGTCGTGTCGGCCGCGTCGCCCGTCGCGTTCCAGCGTTCCACCACCGACTCGCGCGCCGGTTCGCTCGTCACGCCGAGGCGGCCCACCGGCAGCGAAGGCCGTGCCACCACCTGGTCCAGGACCCGCACGACCTGCCGGGCGACCTCGGCGGCCGTTCCGGCGCCGATCCGGTCGGGCCGGTAGGACACGTTGATCCGCAGGCGGCTCCCGAGGCTGACGTTCATGGTCAGCGGATAACCGGTGCCGGTGCGGGTGACGACCGAGCTGATCGCGACCCCGCCGTCGTCGCCGAGACCGTCGGCGGTGTGCGGGTAGTTCTCGATCATGACGATGGTGTCGAAGACCGCGCCCGTGCCCACCGCCTTCTGGATCTCCGGCAGGCCGAGGTACTGGTGTTCGGTCAACGCCGCCAGGCGTCCCTGCAGCTCCCGGATCAGCTCCAGCACCGGCTGCCCGCCGTCGAGCCGCACCCGGACCGGGACGGTGTTGATGAACATCCCCACCATGCGTTCGACGTCCGGCACCTCCGCCGGACGGCCGGCCACCACCGACCCGAACACCACGTCCGTCCGGCCCGCGAGCCGCGCCAGCACCAGCGCCCAGGCGGCCTGCAGGATCGTGCTCGTCGTCACCCCGTTGGCCCTGGCCAGTTCGGTGAGCGCGCGCGTCGTCTCCTCGGACAGCAGTTCGGCGTGCTCCCCGGGCATCACCATCGTCTTGCCCGCGTCGGCGTCCACAAGGGACGGTTCGTCCGCGCCGTCGAGCTCGGCCCGCCACGCCGCCCGGGTCGCGTCGGCGTCCTGGCGGCCCAGCCACGCCAGGTAGTCCTTGAAGGACGGTGCCTTCGCGGGGAGCTGCCCGCCCGCGTACGCGGCCGACACCTCACCTACGACGAGCGGCGTCGACCAGCCGTCCAGCACGACATGGTGGGACGTCAGCACGAGACGGTGCCGGGCGGCACCGAGCCGGATCAGCGACAGCCGCAGCAACGGCGGCTGGGTCACGTCGAACCGCCTGCCCTGATCCTCCGCGAGGAGCCGTTCGACCTCCGCGGCCGCGGCCGCCTCGTCGAGGTGCGACAGATCCACCACGCGCCAAGGGAGTTCGGCCTCCCCGACGACGACCTGCACCGTCTCGCCGGACCCCAGCTGATGAAAACCGGTCCGGAGCGATTCGTGCCGGGCGAGCACCCGCGTCCAAGCCTCGCGCAGCCGTTCCGCGTCGAGCGGCCCGTCGAGGTCCAGGATCCGCTGGCTCTGGTAGACGTCGACACCGTCGGTGTCGAAGGCCCGCTCGAAGAGCATGCCCTCCTGCAACGGAGACAGCGGCCAGATGTCCGTCAGCCCCGGCGCCGCGGTTTCCAGTTCCGTCACGTCCCGCCGCGTCAGGCCGACGAGGGCGAAGTCGGACGGCGTGTGCCCGCCCGCACCGGGATCCCCGGCGAGCGCCGCGAGGGCGGTCAGCGTCTCCGCCCACGCCTCACCGAGCCGTTGCACCAGGCCGGAGCCGGCGTCCCGGGCGTCGATGGCCAGCCCCAGCCGGGGTCCGGAAGGCGTGTCCTGGACCTCCGCGCTGACCTCCACGGCGTGCGCGAGGACCATGTCCGGACCGCCGCCGAGCGGCCCTTCGCCGTCCGGCTCCCACGCGGTGTCCTCCGGGGCGAGGACGGTCCGGCCGAGATAGTTGAAGCCGATCCGCGCGGACGGCAGCGCGGCCAGCGTCGCCACGGTGCCGGGGTTGAGATGACGCAGCAGCCCGTAGCCGGATCCGTCGCCGGGCACGGCGCGGATCTGGTCCTTCACCGTCTTCAGCAACGACCCGGCGGCCGCGAGGTCCACATCGGACAGATCGAAGCGGACCGGGTGGACGCTGGTGAACCAGCCGACGGTGCGCAGCAGGTCCTCGCCGTCGGCGGCTTCGCGCCCATGTCCTTCCACGTCCACCAGCAGCCCGGCGCCGGTACCGCGTACCCGCGCGACCGCACCGGCGAGCCCCGCCAGCAGGACGTCCTGGATCCCGCAGTGGAACGCTCCGGGCAGGAGCGTCACCAGGTTGCGCGCCTCGGTGCCGGTCAATCGGGTGGACCACGAATACGACTGTCCGGTGTCCTCTTCCACGGCCGGGTCCGCGCCGTCCAGCAGGGCGGCCCAGTCCTCGAGTTCGGCCACGGTGCGCTCGCTGTGCGCCTGCTCGACCTGCCTCAGCGCCCACTGCCGGTACGACGTCGCCGGTGCTTCGAGGGCGGGGGTCCGGCCGGAGTCCAGCTCGTCGTAAGCCGTCCGCAGATCCGGCAGCAGGATTCCCCACGAGACCGCGTCGACGGCCAGGTGATGCGCCACGAAGGCCAGCCGTCCCGGCTCGGCGTCCCCGGCGTCGACCCAGACGAGCCGCGCCATGATCCCCGCCGACGGGTCCAGCGTGCCCGTCGCCGTCCTGAGCTCGCGCTCGGCGACCTCGTCGAGTTCCGCCGTCCCGGCGGCCACCCGCGTGACCAGACCGGCCGCGTCCACCGCGCCCCGCTCGGGCACGATCAGCCGTCCGTCCGGCTCCACCCGCGCCCGCAGCAGATCGTGCGTGTCCAGCACCGCCTGCAGCGCGCTCGCCAGCGTGTCCTGGTTCAGGCCCGCCGGAGCGACGACGACGCGCACCTGCGCGAAACCGGGGCGCAGCGCGTCGTCCCCGAGGGCGAGCATCACCGGCGTCCGCGGGATCTCCCCCACGCCGGTGACGGCCTCGGCGCGCGGCGTCGTGGCGGTCTCCCGCGCCAAGACCGCGAGGCGCTCGGGAGTCCGGTGCTCGAACACCTGCCGCGGCGTCAGCGGGATGCCCTCACGACGGGCGCGAGCGGCGACCTGCATCGACGAGATCGAGTCGCCGCCCAGTTCGAAGAAGCTGTCGTCGATCCCGACCCGGTCGAGGCCGAGGACTTCGGCGAACACTCCACAAAGGACTCGTTCGGCGTCGGTGACCGGCTCCCGGCCCGCCGACTTCGACGCGAAGTCCGGTTCGGGCAAGGCCCGCCGGTCCACCTTCCCGTTGACCGTCAACGGCAAGGCGTCCAGCACCAGCACGACGGCCGGGACCATGAATTCGGGCAAGGTCTCGGCGAGCTGCCCGCGCAGGCGTTCCGGGTCGGCGTCCTGCCCCGCTTCGGCGACCACGTAGCCGATCAGATGCTCGCCCCTCGGGAGCACCACGGCCTGCGCCACCCCCGGCAGACCGCCGAGGACCACCTCGATCTCGCCAGGTTCCACGCGATAGCCGCGGATCTTCACCTGGTCGTCGGCGCGCCCGGCGAACGCCAGCGTGCCCTGCTCCGTCCAGTACGCCAGGTCCCCGGTGCGGTACATCCGCCCGGCGGCCGTGAAGGGATCGGCGACGAACCGCTCGGCCGTCAACGCCGGACGGTCCAGATAGCCTTGCGCCACACCGGCTCCGGCGAGGTACAGCTCGCCGGCCACCCCCGCGGGCACGGGCCGCAGGAACGCGTCGAGCACGTAGACCCGCCGTCCCGCGAGCGGCCGTCCGATCGGCAGCACCGAACCCGGCTCGTCCCCGGGTTCGAGCAGCCACCACGTCGCGCACAGCGTGGCCTCGGTCGGGCCGTAGAGATGCCGCACCCGCACGTCCGGGCACACCCGCCGCACGCGCTCCACCGCCGAAAGCGGCACCGCGTCACCGCCGGTCAGCACCTCGCGCAGCCCGGCGACGGACTCCGGAGACTCCTCGGCCAGCACGCGGAAGGCCCCCGCGGTCAAGTGGGCGGCCGTGACGCCGTCGGCGACGTGACGCGCCAGCGCCTCGCCGTCCACCGCGCCCGCTCCGGCCAAGACCACCCGTGCGCCCGACACCAGCGGCACCCACAGCTCGAACAGCGAGATGTCGAAGGCGTGCGAAGCGTGCATCAGCACGGCGTCGCCGGGGCCCACCCGCCAGCCCGGTTCCCCGGCCAGCGCCGCGACGTCGCCGTGCGACACCGCGACCCCCTTCGGCGTCCCCGTCGACCCGGACGTGTACATCACGTAGGCGAGGTCGAGGCCGCTCGTGGCCGTCGACCGGCGAGCACTCTCCTCCACCGCCCGCCGCGTCCCGGGATCGTCCAGCACGATCGGTTCGAGGCCGACGTCCAGCACGGCGTCCCGGTACGTTTTCGCGCACACCACCGCCGCGGGCCCGGAATCCGTCAGCATGAACTGCACGCGTTCCACCGGATAGGCGGGATCCACCGGCACGTACGCCGCGCCCGCCTTCCACACCGCGAGCAACGTCACGATCAGCTCGGGTGACCGGTCCAGCACCACGGCCACCCGGTCGCCGCGCCGGACTCCCTTGCCGTGCAGGTGACCGGCGAGCCGTTCCGCGCGCTCGGCGAGTTCTCCGTACGACAGCGCCCGGTCACCGTCGACGATCGCCGGCTCGTCGCGGTGGCGCTGCACCTGCGCGTCGAACAGTTCCGGCGCCGTCCGGTTCGGCGCCGCCTGGGACGACGTGCCCCAGGCGTCGACCACCAAGGCACGCTCGGCCGGGCCCGTCACCTCGATGTCGGCCACCGTGGCCTCGCCCGCGTCCGTCAGCAGACGCAGCACCCCGGTGAAGCGCTCGATGATCGCGAGCGCGGTGTCCCGGTCGAAGAGATCGGTCAGATAGTCCAGCTTGAAGTACATCGACTCGCCGGGGACCGCGACCAGCGTCAGCGGATAGTGGGCGGCGACGCGGCCCTGGTGCACCCGGATGCCGAAAGTCTCGGCGGAGCCCAAATCCCCGGAATCGTGGTGGAACTTCTCGAAGACGATCAACGTGTCGAAGACGGCGCCGGGACCGGCCGCCTGCTGGATGTCCGCCAGCCCCACGTACTGGTCGGGGATGAGCGCGGACTGCCGCTTCTGCAGCTCCGTCAGCAATCCGGCGACCGGCGCCGAAGCCTGCAAGCTCACGCGCACGGGAACGGTGTTGAGGAACAGCCCCACCATCCCCTCCACGCCGGGAAGGTCCGGCGGACGCGCCGACACCGCCGCCCCGAACACCACGTCCGTCCGCCCGGTCAGCTGCGCCAGCACCAGTGCCCACGCGCCCTGCACCACGGTGTTCAGCGTCAATCCCTTGGCACGGGCCAGTTCGCCGAGCGCTCGCGTGACGTTCTCCGGCAGCCCGGCCTCGACACTCTCCGGCTCGGCCGGCGCCCGTCCCGGATCCGCGGGCACCACCAGCGTCGGCTCCTCGGCGCCCGCCAGCCGTTCCGTCCACGCCGCGAGCGACCGCTCCTTGTCCTGACGGCCCAGCCAGGCCAGGTACTCCCGGTACGACGTCACTTCCGGCAGGTCCGCCGGAGCGCCGTCCGCCGCGTACAGCTTCGACATCTCGGCCAGCACGATGGGCAGCGACCAGCCGTCCATGATCGTGTGATGGCAGGTCACCACCAGGCGGTGCGCGTCGTCGCCGAGGCGGATCAAAGTGAGCCGCAGCAAGGGCGCGCGCGTCAGATCGAATCTGGTCGTCCGGTCCTGCTCGGCCAGTTCCCGCACGGCGTCGGCGGGATCTTCGAGCTGCGAGAGGTCGACCTCCCGCCACGGAAGGTCCACCTGCTTGGCGATGATCTGCACCGTCTCGCCCGATTTGCGCTGCCGGAAACAAGCGCGCAGCGGGGCGTGCCGGGACAGCAGCGCTTCCCAGGCCGCGCGCAGCCTGGCCGCGTCCACCGGCCCGTCCAGGTCCAGGATCCAATGGCCGACGTAGACGTCCGGCCCTTCGCCGTCGTAAACCGCGTGGAAGAGCAATCCGGCCTGCAATGGCGACAGCGGCCAGATTTCCTCAATCCGCGACTGGTTCATCAATGTCTCCCTCAATCAGCGAAGGGTGTGAAGTTCGTCGAGCTCGGCTCGAAATCCTCGATTCGGCCTCGGCCGGTTCGAGGAGTGCGCCTTCTTGTACGGAATAACCCCAGTGAAGGGATCATCCCCCGGTCCGGCCTTGCCGGACAACATGTCCAGCCGCGTCGTTCTGTTGAGCGGTAAGGCAAACGCCGCCCAGCGTTGCGAAAGCCACTTTCGCAACGTTGAAGGTTGTGAAAGTGGCTTTCGCATCATCTGGACCCGGTACGCCTCACGGCGTCACGGGCTCAGCGACCGCTTTCGAACTCCGCTTCGAATTCGTCGATCTCGTCTTGGTCCAGTTCGAGAAGAGCGACGTCGGACGTCGCGTGTTCACTCGCGACGGGAGCACTCGCCGCCCGTTCCACGACCGCCGCGATCGCCGCGGGGGTCCGCTGTTCGAACACCTCACGCGCCCCGAAGGCCATTCCCGCCCGGTGGGCACGCGCCGCCAGTTGCATCGAAAGGATCGAATCGCCACCCAGTTCGAAGAAACTGTCGTCCGCGCCCGCCCGCTCCAGTCCGAGCACCTCGGCGAAGAGCGAACACAGCAGCCGCTCGGCCTCCGTGACCGGTTCCCTTCCGGTGACGCGTCCGTTGAAATCGGGATCCGGCAACGCGTCCCGGTCCACTTTCCCGTTCGCCGTCAACGGCAGCGCCGCCAGCACCACCACCGCCGCCGGCACCATGTACTGCGGCAATCGGGCGGCCACGCCCGCGAGCACCGCGGCTTCGTCCACTTCGGACTCCCCGGCGGGGGTCACGTAACCGATCAGCCGTTTGCCGGAGGCGCCGTCCTTGGCCAGCACCACGGCCTGTCCCACCGGCTCCTGTGCCACCAGTGCCGCTTCGATCTCGCCGGGCTCGATCCGGTAACCCCGCACCTTCACCTGGTCGTCGACGCGACCGATGAACATCAGTTTCCCGTCCGGGTTCCACCGCACCAGGTCCCCGGTCCGGTACATCAGCCCGCCGTCCCCGGACGGGTCGGCCACGAACCGCGTCGCGGTCAGCCCCGGCCGCCCGAGATAGCCGCGTGCCACACCCGCGCCCGCCACGTACAGTTCGCCCACCGCGCCCGGCGGCACCGGCCGCAGCCACGAATCCAGCACGAACGCCCGCGCGTTCGTCATGGGAGTGCCGATCGGCACCACCTCGCCGGACGGGGCCGCCTGCCCGGGTTCGAGCCGGAATTCGACGCAGCCGACGGTGGCCTCGGTCGGGCCGTATTCGTTGACCACGACGGTGTTCGGGTAGGTCCGGCGCCAGTGGGCGATCGTGTCGACGGGCAACTGCTCGCCACCGAGCAGAAGGTCGCCCGCGACCGCGATCTCCCGTGCACCGGTGTCCAGCGTCTTCACATGGCTCGGCGTGGCCTTGAGGAACAGCGCCGGGGCGCTTTCCACCGTGCCGATCAGGTCTTCCAGCGCACCGACCTGAACCGTTCCGCCCACGGTCAGCGGAGTGAGCAGCGCGGTCACCGTCAGATCGAAGGCGATCGACGAATGCATCAGCGATCGTCCCCGCAGGCCCGGGTACTTCCGTCCACAGTGGAACAGGTAGTTGGCCAGGTTCCGGTGGGTGACGACGACGGCCTTGGGCCTGCCGGTGGAGCCCGAGGTGTAGATGAGATACGCCGGGTGACGCGGATCCAGCGGCCGGACGCGGTCCGCGTCGGTCACCGGAGCGCGATCCCGGGCCGCCAGCTCGCCGACGGCCACCGGATCGTCGATCACCACCGTCGTCTGCCTTCCCGCCACCACCTCACCGGCGGGCGACGCCGACAGCGCCGCGGCGGTGATCACCAGCGACGGCCGGGCGTCGTCGAGCATGTACGACACGCGCTCGGCCGGATAGACCGGATCGATCGGCAGCCAGGCAGCACCGGTCTTGGTGATCGCCAGCACCGTGACGACCAGTTCCAGCGACCGGGGCAGCAGCACCGCGACCAGGCCTTCGGGCCCGGCGCCCCGTTCGATGAGCCAGCGCGCCAGCTGGTTGGCTCGGGCGTCGAGTTCGGCGTAGGACAGCGACAGGTCCTCGAAGACCACCGCGGTCGCGTCCGGGGTGGCGGCGGCCTGCGCGGCGAACGACTCCGGGAGCGTCCGGTCCGGCACCTCCACCGCGGTGTCGTTGCGCGCCAACAGGTCTCGCTGCTCGGCCGCGGACAGCATCGGCACCGCCGGGAGCGGCGTCCGCGGCTCGGCGACCACCGCTTCGAGCACCCTCGTGAAGCGGTCCAGCACGGCGGCGGCCTGCTCCGTGGTGAACAGCGTGGGCTGGTGCTCCAGCCGCAGGCGCAGGACGTCGCCGGGGACGACCGCCAGCGCCAGCGGGTAGTGGGTGGCGTCGGCGGCGGTCATTCCCCGCACCCGCAACCGATCCGGCTCCGGGTCGGCGGTCTCGTCGGGCCTGGGGTAGTTCTCGTAGACGACGAGGGTGTCGAACAACCGGCCCAGCCCGGCGGCCTGCTGGATGTCGGCGAGCCCGACGTGGTGGTGCGCCAGCAACGCGATCTGCTCGTCCTGGATCTGCCGCACCAGCTCGGCGAAGGTCTGCTCCGGCCGCGTCCGCACCCGGACCGGCACGGTGTTGATGAACAGGCCGACCATGGTCTCGATCCCGGGCAGTTCGGCCGGTCGCCCGGACACCACCGCCCCGAACACCACGTCGTCGCGTCCGGTCGTCGCCGCCAGCACCAGGCCCCAGACCGCCTGCAGCATCGTGCTGACCGTGACCCCGCATTCGCGGGCCCGCGCGGTCAAGGCGGCGGCGAACGTCTCGTCCAGCTCGGCCCACATCTGCCCGGGCACCTGGACCGGCACCGGCCGGTCGTCCGCGACCAGGGTCGGTTCCGGCAGGCCCGCCAGCGCCTCACGCCACGCGGTGATCGACGCGTCCCGATCGGTTTCGCCGACCCAGGCCAGGTAATCCCGGTACGGGGTGACCGGTGCCAGCGCGGACGGGGCCGCGCCGTCGCGGTAGAGCGTGAGCAGTTCGTCCACCAGCAGTGGCGTCGACCAGCCGTCGAGCAGGATGTGATGGTTGGTCAGCACCAGGCGGTGGCTGTCCCGGCCCAGTGCCACCACTGTGATCCGCAGCAGCGGCGGCTTGGCCAGATCGAACGGCCGTGCCCGCTCGGCCTCGGCCACCGCCGTCGCCTCGGCCTCCGGATCCGCCGCCCCCGTCGCGTCCACAAAGGACACCGGCACCTCCACGGCGCCCGGGATCACCTGATAGGCGGGCCCGGCGGCGGCGTGCCGGAATCCGGCGCGCAGGTTCGGGTGCCGGTCCAGCAGCCCGCGTACCGACTTCCGCAGCAGCAGCATGTCCAGCGGACCGCTCAGATCCAGCACCGCCTGGGCGGTGTAGACGTCGACCCCGTCCCCGCCGTACCCGGCGTGGAACGCGAGCCCGTGCTGCAGCGGCGAAAGCGGGAGCACGTCGGCCACTCCGCCGGCGTCCGCGTATTCGGCTTCGAGGGCCTCGATCTCGGCCTGGTCCAAGGTGACGAGCTCGAAATCGGACGCGGTGTGCCCGCCCGCGGCGGGATCGTCCGCCTGCCGGGCCAGCCCGGCCAGCATGTCGAGCCAGTCCTGGGCCAGTCGTTCGACCTCGGCTTCGTCCAGCCGGTCTTCCTGCCATTCCAGCAGGAGCGTCAGTTCGGGACCGTCCGGTGAGTCCTGGACGATCGCGTTGACTTCGAGCGCGTGCGGCAGGCCCATTCCGGGTTCCTGCGCACTGCCGAGGTCGCCGACCGGCTGCCAGGCCCGCACGTCGCCCTTCTCGGCGGTGGCGAACCTGCCCAGGTAGTTGAACCCGATCTCCGGCGACGGCAGTTCCGCCAGTACCGGGCCCGTCACGTCGTTGAGATAGCGCAACATGCCGTATCCGAGCCCGTCGCCGGGCACCGCCCGCGACTGCTCCTTGACCAGCTTCAGCAACCGCCCGGCCGCCGGGCCACCGGCGAGCACGTCCGCCAGATCGGTGTCCGCCACGGCCAGCCGTACCGGATGCGCGCTGGTGAACCAGCCCACCGTCCGGGACAGATCGGCCCCCGCGGCCGGATGACGGCCGTGGCCTTCCACGTCCACCAGCACCGCGTCGCCACCGCGCCGCCGGGTCACCGCTCCGGCCAGCCCCGCGAGCAGGACGTCGTTCACCCCGCAGTGGAAGACCAGCGGAGCCCGGCCGACCAAGGCCCGTGTCTCCGTCTTCGGCACCACCCACGACCGCGAGCGCACTTCGCCCTCCGCGGCCCGGCGCGCGGACGGCCCGCGCTCCGCCGGTCCGAGGATCGCTTTCCACGCCTCGAGTTCCGCGACCCGTTCCGCGGAGACCGCCTGCTCCTTGAGCAGGCTCGCCCACCGTTTGAACGACAGGCCCACCGGTTCCAGCGCCGGGGTCCGCCCCTCGGCCGCCGCTTCGCAGGCGGACTGCAGATCCGACAGCAGGATCCGCCAGGACACACCGTCGACCGACAGGTGATGGACGCCCACCACCAGCCGGCCGGCCCGGTCCGGTCCGGCGTCGAGCCACACGACCCGCGCCATCACCCCCGCCGCCGGGTCGAGCCTGCCGACGGCCTCGCGTGCCGCGTCCTCGACGGCCTCGTCCGGCGAACGGCCGTCGAGCCCGACGCGGGTGATCCACCCGGCCGCGTCCACCGCCCCGTGCTCGCCGACCACCAGCCGCCGTCCGCGCCCGTCTTCGACGACGCGGGCCCTCAGCATGTCGTGCGTCGCCACGACGGCCGAGAATCCCGCCGCCAAAGCCTTTTCCGTCAGGTCCGGAGGTGTCGCGACCACCATCCACTGCGCGAATCCGGGCCCCGTGACGCCGTCGCCCAGCAGCGACATCACCGGCGTCCAGGTGACGTCGCCGGCACCGTCGGGCTTCGGGGAAGCAGCCTGTTCCGGCGGCGAAGACACCTCCGCCAGCTGCGCGATGCGCTCCGGGGTCTTCCCGTCGAAGACGTCCGCCGCGGTGAAACTCAGTCCCGACCGCCGCGCCCGCGCCGCGAGCTGCATCGAGAGGATGGAGTCCCCGCCGAGGTCGAAGAAGCTGTCGTCCACCCCGGCCCGCTCCAGCCCGAGCACGCCGGCGAACAGTTCGCACAGCACCCGCTCGGTCTCGGTGGCGGGTTCCCTGGCGGGCGTCCCGGTGACGAAATCGGGGTCGGGCAACGCGCGCCGGTCGATCTTCCCGTGCGCCGTCAGCGGCAGGACGTCCAGCGCCACCACCGCCGCGGGCACCATGTACTGGGGCATCCGCGACGCGAGATGCGCCCGCACCGCCTGGGTGTCGATGTCTCCCGGCGTCACGTAGGCGATCAGGCGGTCTTCGCGGACGGTCACGGTGGCCTGGGTGATCCCCGGGTACGCGGACAGCGCGAACTCGATTTCGCGCGGTTCGACCCGGAAGCCGCGGATCTTCACCTGGTCGTCGGCCCGCCCGGCGGACACCAGTTCGCCCTGATCCGTCCAGTACGCCAGGTCCCCGGTCCGGTACATCCGCTCACCGGGGGCGAACGGATCGGCGACGAACCGCTCGGCCGTCAGCGCCGGACGGCCCAGATAACCGCGCGCCACCCCGATGCCCGCCAGATACAGCTCACCGGTGATGCCGGGCGGCAACGGGCGCAGGAACGAGTCCAGCAGATAGGCGCGCACTCCCGGAACCGGTCCGCCGAACGGGATCGGATGCTGGCCCGGCGACAACGGCATGCTCATCGTCGCGCAGATCGTGGTCTCGGTCGGCCCGTAGGCGTTGATCATCCGGTGGTTCGCGGACATCCGGTCCACCAGGCCCGGCGGGCAGAGTTCGCCCGCCGCGACCACGGTGTCCACCCGCTCCGGCAGCACGTCGACCGTGCCCAGCACCGACGGCGGCGCCTTCACCTGCGTGATGTCCCACCGTGCCAGCGTTTCGGACATCGCCATCCGCGGCGGCAGCTCCTGCTCCGGCGGCACCACCAGGGTGGCTCCCGACAGCAGCGCCATCATCACCTCGGACACGATGGTGTCGAAGCCGAGCGCCGCGAACTGCAGAACCCGCGACGACGGCGTCACGGCGAACCGCTCGATATGCGCCAGCGCCAGGTTCCCCAGCCCGGTGTGGGTGACGACGACGCCCTTCGGGGTCCCCGTCGATCCCGACGTGTAGATCACGTACGCGGCACTACGCGGATCCACCCGCGGCAGCTCTTCCTCCGTCGCCGCCGTCAGTTCGACCTCGTCGATCACCAGCGACCGGTCCGCGTACTCGGCGGGCACGGTCCCCCGGGTCGACGCCGCGCACACCACCAGCATCGGATCCGCGCTGCGGAAGATCGTTTCCTTGCGCTCGTCCGGATACGCCGGGTCCACCGGCACGAACGTGCCGCCCGCGAGCAGGACGCCCAGCATGCCGACGGTCCACCAGGACGACCGTCCCACCACCAGGCCGACCCGGGACTCCGCCCCGACGCCGTGGGCGCGCAGCACGGCGGCGAACCGCACCGAGAGATCCCACAACCGCGCGTAGGTCAGCTCGCCGTCGCCGTCAACGAGCGCCACGCCGCCCGGCCGCTCGGCGGCCACCCGCCCCACCAGCGTGTGCAGCGGTTCCCCCGCCACGAGCGGCGTTCGCCAGTCGCGGACCTCGGCCGTGCCCACCCCGATCCGCCCCACCGGGCCGGCGGGGTCGGCGACCAGGGCGCCGATGGCACCGACGAACCACTCCAGCAGCGAGTCGGCGACGGCGTCCGGGACCTGGCCCTGCCAGTAGCCGAGCTGGATCTTGAACCGGTCCCCCGGGGTGATGCCGAGGGTCAGCGGATAGTGGGTCCCTTCGATCGTGCGCAGGTACTTGTACCGGCCGGCGTATTCCCGCGGGTAGTTCTCGACCACCAGCAGCGTGTCGAAGGTCGCGCCGGGTCCGGCCGCCTTCTGGATCTCCGGCAGTCCCAGGTGCTGATGCGGCATGAGGGCCAGCTGACGGCCGTACAGCCCGGTGAGCATGTCCATGACCGCCTGCCCGCCGTCCAGGGTCACCCGGACCGGCATCGCGCTCATCAGCAGGCCCGGCATCGACTCGATGCCCGGCAGTTCCGCGGGGCGGGTCGCGACCATGGTGCCGAACACCACGTCGGTCCGCCGCGTGAGCCGCGACAGCACCATCGCCCAGGCGGCGTGCACCACCGTGCTCGGTGTCAGCCCGTGCTCGCGGGTGAATTCCAGGAGGCCGTCGTGCAATGCGGGCGGCAGGTGGGTGACGCGGTAGTCGTAGTCCGTCGCGGCCGACGCCGACGCGATGAGCGCGGGCTCGTCGAGGTCGGACAGCTCCGCCCGCCAGGCCTCGCGTGCCGCGTCCTTGTCCTGCCTTTCCAGCCAAGCCAGGTAGTCGAGGTAGCCGGCGCCCTCCCGCCGTTCCGGCAGCCGCCCGCCGGGCTCGTAGGCCTCGAACGCCTCGTTGAGGATGACCGCCACCGACCAGCCGTCGACCAGGATGTGGTGGATGACGACCAGCAGCCGGTGCCGGTCCTCCCCGACCCGGACGAGCACCAGCCGGATCAGGGGCGCCGTGGCGAGGTCGAACCGATGCGCCTGCTCCTGCATCGCCAGGGCTTCGAAGGCGGTGTCGACGTCGTCGGCGCCGGTCAGATCCACCGTCCGCCACGGCACGGTGACGTCCCCGTGCACGGCCTGCACGGTCTTGCCCGATTCGAGCCGGTGGAAGGTCAGCCGCAGCTCGTCGTGCCGCCGGACGACGGTGTCCCACGCGGCCCGCAGCCGGGTCTCGTCCACCTCGCCGGTCAGCTCCAGGATCACCTGCACCTGGTAGATGTCGGGGCCCTGGTCGTCGAGGATCGATTCGAAGAGCAGCCCCTCCTGCAGCGGGGCCAGCGGCCAGATCTCGTCGGCGCCGGGAGCGGCGAGTGCCAGCTCCGCCTCTTCCGCCTCGATCAGGCTGAGCAGGGCGCCGTCGGCCGCCCGGTCGGCGGGCAGGTCCCGCGCCACGGCGGCCAGCCGGGCGGGAGTGGTCTCCTCGAAGATCTGGACCGGTGTCAGCAGCAGGCCGGCCTTGGCCGCGCGGGCCGCCAGGCGCATCGCGAGGATCGAATCCCCGCCCAGTTCGAAGAATCCGTCGTCGACACCGGCCCGGTCGATCCGGAGCACCTCGGCGAACAGTCCACAAAGGACACGCTCGGCCTCGGTGGCGGGCTCCCGGCTCGTGGCGCTCGCCGTGAACTCGGGTGCGGGCAGCGCCGCCCTGTCCACCTTGCCGTTGCCGGTCAGCGGCAACGCGTCCAGCACGAGCACGGCGACCGGGACCAGGTACTCCGGCAGCACCGCACGGAGACGTTCGCGGACGAGCGCGGGGTCGACGTCCTCACCCGCCACCACATAACCGATGAGCCGTCCGTCGATCGCCGCCACCACGGCGTCCTGGACGTCCGGCTGGGCGATGAGCGCGGCCTCGATCTCGCCGGGTTCGATCCGGAACCCGCGGACCTTCACCTGGTTGTCGGCGCGGCCCGCGAACAGCAGCTCGCCCTCGGCGGTCCACTGGGCGAGGTCGCCCGTCCAGTACATCCGCTGCCCCGGCGTGGAGGGATCCGCCACGAACCGTTCCGCCGTCAGCCCGGCCTTGCCGAAGTAGCCCTCCGCCAGGCTTCCGGAGAGATACAGGTCGCCGACCACCCCCGGCCCGACGGGCCGCAGCGACTCGTCGAGCACGTGGACCGCGCGGCCCGCCAGCGGACGCCCGATCGGCAGCACCGTCCCCAGCACGTCACCCGGCTCCAGCAGATGCCACGTCGCGCACATCGTCGCTTCGGTCGGTCCGTACATATGCCGGACCCGAGCCCGGGGGCATGCCTGCCGCACGCGCTCCACCGCGTGCACGGGCACCACGTCACCACCGGTCAGCACCTCGCGGAACCCGGCGAACGATTCCGGCGATTCCTCGGCCACCGCACGGAAACTCCCCGCGGTCAGGTACGCGCGCGTCACTCCCGCGGCGGCCACTTCCCGCAGGCGCCGGGCGTCCATCACGCCCGGTTCGGCGATCACCACCCGGGCGCCCGCGGACAGCGGCGTCCAGATTTCGAGCAGGGACGCGTCGAAGGCGTGCGGCGAGTGCATGAGCACCGCGTCGTCCGGCCCCATCTCCCAACCCGGGTCCTGCACAAGCTCCGCGACGCGGCTCTGGGAGATCACCACTCCCTTCGGCGTACCCGTCGAGCCGGACGTGTACATCACGAACGCCGGATCCCCCGGGCGCGCCGCGGCGACCGGAGTGCCGCCCGCGTCCTCGTCCGTGACGGCGTCCGCTTCGAGCGACGCCACCCCCGCCGGTACGGCGGCACGGGTGGCTGCCGAGCACACCGTCAGCGCGGCAGCCGAGTCCGACACCATGAATTCCACGCGCGGAGCGGGATAGGCGGCGTCGACCGGCACATACGCCGCCCCCGCCTTCCACACGCCGAGCAGCGCCGCCACCAGGTCCGCCGACCGGCCCATGATCACCGCGACCCGGTCGCCGCGGCGGATGCCCCGGCCTGCCAGGCAGCCGGCCAACCGGCTCGCTTGCTCGTCGAGCTGCCGGTATGTCAGCACCCGGTCACCGTCGACCACGGCCACCGCGCCGGGCGTCCGGTCCACGTGCGACGCGAACAGCTCCAGCACCGTCCGTGTGGTCCGCGCTGCGGAATTCATCGTCATCCTCCGAAGCCGATGGGTTGGATCGCCGGCTGAGGCTCGGGCTCGTCAAGCTCGGCTTCCTCGACTTCCGGCTTGGCCGCGTCGTTCGCCGGGTCGGCGAACTGCGTGTAGTACAGCTCCGCGTACAGGCCGCCTTCGGCCAGCAGCTCATCGTGCGTGCCGCGCTCCCGCACCCCGCCACCGTCGATCACGAGGATCTGGTCGGCCTCGCGGATCGTGGACAACCGGTGGGCGATCACCAGCGACGTCCGGCTCCGCAGGGCGGTCTTGAGCGCCCGCTGGACGGCCGCCTCCGACTCGGAGTCCAGGTGCGCGGTGGCTTCGTCGAGTACGACGATCGTCGGCGCCTTCAGCAGCAGCCTGGCGATGGCCAGTCGTTGCTTCTCCCCGCCCGACATGCGGTAGCCGCGGTCACCCGAGACGGTGTCCAACCCGAGGGGCAGGGATTCGATCAGATCCCAGATCTGGGCCCCCTTGCAGGCCTCGATCAGCTCTTCCTCGGTGGCGGTCGGACGAGCGTAGAGCAGGTTCTCCCGGATCGTGTTGTGGAAGAGATAGGCGTCCTGGCTGACCACGCCCACCGTTTCGCGCAGCGATGCGAAGCTGATGTCCCGCAGGTCGTGCCCGCCGACGCGCACGGTCCCGGCGTTCGGGTCGTACAGCCGGGACACCAGGTGGGTGATGGTGCTCTTCCCCGCCCCCGACGGCCCGACGAGCGCGGTGAGGGTGCCGGCCCCCACGTGGAAACTCACGTCGCGCAAGACGTCCGGCGACACTTCCCCGCGCTCCCGCTCGGTCCGCAGATGCTCCAGCGACGCCAGCGAGACCTCGTCCGCGGTGGGATAGCGGAACTTCACGTTCTCGAACTCGATGTCCGGCGCCACGTCCTTCTCCAGCGCGACCGCGCCGGGGCGTTCCTGGATGAGCGGCTTGAGGTCGAGCAGCTCGAAGACCCGGGAAAAACTCACCACGACGGTCTGCGCCAGCTCCTGCATCCCGGACAGCTGGGTGATCGGTCCGAACATCCGCCCGAGCAGCGTGGCGATGGCGACCAGCGTGCCGAGCTGGAACGCCCCCGCGAGCACGAGCCCGCCACCGATCCCGTAGACGAGCGCCGTGGCCAGCGAGGCCATCAGCGCCATCATGACGAAGGCCATCCGGCCCCAGACGGCAAGGCTCACACCGACTTCGCGGATCTTCCCGGCACGTTCGGTGTACTCGGCCATCTCCTCGTCCGGCCGGCCGAAGAGTTTGGAGAGCATCGCCCCCTGCACGTTGAACCGCTCCTGGAGCAGCCCGCCGAGACCGGCGTTCTCGTCCATCTGCCGGATGCTGCGCCGCTGGATCGCCCGCCCGACCCGGATCCAGGGCACGAGGAAGATCGGGATGATCAGCAGCGAGATCGCGGCGACGAGCCACGAAAGATAGAACAGCTCGGCCAGCACCACCACGACCATGACCAGGCTGGTGGCCGCCATGAGCAGACCGGTGAAATGCTGCTGCGCCATGATCAGTTCCGTGTGCAGCCGCCCGACCAGCACCCCGGTCTGCGTGCGGGTGAAGAACGCGATCGGCAGCCGCCGGACATGGTCGAGTGCCTGGACCCGGAGGTCGTAGGTGATCCCCTCCCCGATCTTCCCGGAGATGTAGCCCGACAGCAGCGCCAGCGCCGCGCCAAGGAAGGCGAGCCCGGCGGTGAGGGCGGCCATCCAGATCACGACCCCGAGGTCGTTCTTGACGATGCCGTTGTCGATGAGTTCCTTCAGCAGCAACGGAGTCGCGACGACGATCAGCGCCTCCAGGACGGCGACGAGCACGAAGAGCGCCACCTTGCCGACGTGCGGGCGGAAGTAGGCGAGCACCCGGCGCACGGTCCCCTTGCGGACCTTCGTCACCCAGGGGTCCGGATCGTGCTCACTCTTGTCCACCCCCTCGAAGCGCAGAACCACGTCCATACGGTCACCTCTCTCACGAGCCAAGTCGGCGTTCTCAATCGTGCTGAATCGAGTCGATGTCCACGAGTGAGTCCAAGCGAGCACTTTCCGCGCTTGGACACGTTCACGCGGGGTCGAAACGCGAGTGTTCCGTGCCGGGTCAGCCGGCTTTGACGACGCGCGGGTGTGGGATCCGGCCATGGCCCGCCACCCCGCGCCGCAGCAGATCCGTCACCTCGTCCAGATCGCCGGACCGCAACGCCGAGGCCGCCGCCGCGAGGTCGCCCGCGATCCGGTCGAGGACCCCGGCCACCGGCTGGGCGTTCCCGGCGAGAATCCTTCGCCACAGCAAGGGATCCCCGGCGGCGATCCGCGTCACGTCGCGAAGTCCCTGTCCCGACAGGCCCAGCGCGACGTCGTCGCCGCCCGCGAGACTCGCCGCCATCGCCGACGCCACCACATGCGGAGCGTGCGACACCAGCGCCACCGCCGCATCGTGCTCGGCCGCCTCCACCGTGACCGCCCTCGCTCCGCACGACGAAACCAGTTCCCGCGTCAGGCGGACGGCATCCGCGGCCGTCTCGGCGCCGGGGCAGATCGCCCACGGACGGCCGAGGAACAGATCGGCGCGGGCGGCGGACGGGCCGGACCGTTCCCGGCCGGCGAGCGGATGGCCCGGCACATAGGAACTCAGATCGCAGCCCAGCCGTTCCGCGTCGGCGATCGGGTCGACCTTGACGCTCGCCACGTCGGTGTACACCCGCGCGGCTCCTCGCCGCTGCAGGTCCGCCAGTCGCTCACCCACGAGATGCGGCGGGACGGCGATCAGCGCCAGGTCGGCTTCCTCACCGGTCCATTCCCGGCCGGCGCCGAGGTCCCGCGCCAGCCGGACGGCCCGAGCGTCCACATCGGACAGATACACCGCCACGCCGCGTTCGCGAAGCGCCAGCGCGACAGAGGTGCCGATCAGTCCCGTACCGACGACAAGCGCCTTCTCGATGGTCACCGTCACTTCTTATGCCGCCCACCTGGCGATGTCGAGCCGGTGACCTTGGCACCGCGATCCGGTGTCCAAGGTGGGGTTGGACACCGCGCACACGAAAGGGACCTTCACCGCGCACCGCACGGGAAAGTCCCCTTCGCGCCGAGCAGCCGCGTTACGCGATCGCCCCCGTGGCGAGATCGGTCGCGCGGTTCTCCAGGTGATCCGCGAACCCCGCCCACACCCGGGCGTGATCCCTGGCGAATCCGGCGACCACGCCGTACAGATGCGGCGGGACGCCGCGCAGGATCCGCTCCCATTCCTGCCCGTCGATGGAGTGCATGGTGAGCATGCGCAACAGGATCCGGCCCACCTCACTCAACCGCAGGGTGGGATCCGCCTTGAGTTTCTCCAGTACGGCGAGCCGCTCCCGGTCCAGCGCGTGACCGAGATCGGGCTCGGTCAGGCTCAGCGGATGCTGTTTGGTCCGCGACCTCCTGCTGCCGTCCGGGGTCGGGTTCTCCCCGCGCTCCAGCCGTCCCCGCACGTCCCGGACCGTCTCCGGCGAGATGCCGACCTGCTTGGCGACCTGCCGGAGCGAGAGCCCCGGATCGTTGCGGATGAGGTCGGCGGCGAGTTGCCGCCGCTCCGAACTGTCGACGGGCCGGATCCGCCCGTCTCGTCCGATCCTGGCCTCGCTTCCGTTCTCTCCACCGCGTTTGCGCAGGTCCGCCACCGTTCCGGCGGAGATACCCGTCGCCGACGCCACGCGCCGATCGGACCACTGTGGATGCGTCCCGATGATCTGGACGGCCGCTCGTTTGCGATCGGCCAGCGAAAGCGGCAGACCGTGCCGGATATTCGCCGCCACCGCCAGGACGAAGGCATCGGATTCGGTGCCGTCGATGAACCGTGCCTGGATTTTCGTGTCACCCCTGACCCGCGCCGCCTTCAGCCGGTGCTGGCCATCGACCACCCGCATCGTCGGCCGGTGCACGAGAATGGGCGGAAGTTCCCATTCCGTCGACAGCAACATCTCGACATGGTCCGGATCCTCGCCCGAAGTTCGTGGCGAGCACACGGACGACAGCCGCGACAGCTCGACTTCGACTACCGGGAGAGCGGACAGGTCTACTCTCGTCGGATCCACCTAGCCCCCACTGAATCTCTTATGCGTCATCTTCGTGACATGGCTTTGGAACCCACCGTCCAACTGCTTGGTTTCGGTGGTTGGACACCACGATCCCGTCCGGGCGCTTCTCGTCCGCGCGGCGGGCGTCCTCGACGATGAGGACTATTCGAACGCCACCACGGTTTTCGGAAGACCGATGGCGGCGCGTATTCCCCGGAACCACCGGAACGGGAAGGGTTTCCGCGCCCCGGATGAGGCTCCGATCAAGACGTACGCTCGGCGGCTCCGGTCCGGCAAGGGCTTACACCCGTTCAGCCCGAAGCAGCCGGTCCCCACCCGCAGGGCGAGTTCTCGAAAGGTTCAGATCCTGGTTCTCGACTAGGGTTCCGATCAGTGCTGCACCGGTCGGTCTAAGACTTCCTCGCAGTCGCGAGTCACCGTCGTCCCCCCCTCGATCCCCAGTGCGTGCGCGCTCTGACGATCCCCAGCGAGCCGCACACCTTTGCAGCATGGCACGATCAAACGTTGTCGGCAATTGACGAACAGCGTAATTCGCAGTGTCGAAGCTCCTCAAGATCACTATTCGCAGCTTCCACTCAGGGTATTGACTCCGTCACCCGGGATCAGTACTGGACACCCGCATACGCTGCTCACAGGGGTAACGGCCTAGGCTGTTCGCGGGCTCTTCTTAACCCATTCGCCTGTTTCGCCTCTCCGGCCGGATGACCGTGACATCCCATCACCGGATCCCGCCCTTCGACACTTATTCACACGAACGGTCGAGCCGGGCCCCCTTTGTTCGGTTCGCTACCGGATACTTCTCATCGGTACGCGGGCGCCGAGAGCAAAGCGGGGGATGCGAAAGTGAACTTCGGCCACGAACGGGTTCGCCTTCTTTTCACCCGGAGGCAAGCTCACCCCGAGCGAGCGGAGGAGCAGTGACAGCGATGCCGCGGGCACCACTCGGGGTACCCGCGGCATCAGTGTGGCCGACCGGCTCTCCTACTCGATGGGGAAATCGAAATAGGTGTCCGGGTAAGGCTCGTCCTTCAGGTTGTAGTGCCACCACTCGCACTCGTACGACTTGAAGCCCGAGCCCTCCATGATCGCGCACAGGTGCGCGCGGTTCTTCGTCGCCTCTTCCGGCACACCGTCGGCGCCGTGGTGCGAGACGACGTCCATCAGGTCGTGGTCGCCGCCCATGTCGGCGAGCTCACCGGTGTCCAGGCGGTAGAGCGTCAGGTCCACCGTGCTGCCCCGGCTGTGCCCGGACTTGGTGGCCACGTAGCCCTGTTCGAACATCTGGGGCCGCTCGATGTTCGGGTAGTGCCTGGCCTTCTTCCGGCCGTCTTCGGGCTCTTCCGCCCAGCGCATGAAGCGGTCCACCGCGCGCTGCGGGCGGTACACGTCCCAAAGGAGCAGCCCGAAACCGAGCTCCGCGGCCTTGTCCCGCGCCTTTTCCAGCGCCGCGCAGAACGCACGTGTGCCGACGACGCGGTTCACCAGGTAGCCGTCCACCGGCTTGCCGGTGAAGTTGTCCCACGTGGCGTACTTGGCGTCCCAGCGGATTCCGGAGACGACCTCGTCGACGAAGACGAAATCATCCCTCATTCGTCACGCCCGCCAGCGTCAGCTTCACCAGGCGGTCGATCACGTCGCCGAGCGAGAGGCCGGCGGCGTTCATCATCCGCGGGTAACGGCTGTACGAGGTCAGGCCGGGCAGGGTGTTGACCTCGTTGAGCACGACACTGCCGTCCTCCTTGAGGAACAGGTCCACCCGCGCGAGCCCGCTGCAGCCCAGCGCGCGGTAGATGACCTTGGCCGTCTCCTGGACCAGGTCGCGCGAGGCGTCCGGGATGTCGGCGGGGACGATGAAGCTCGAGTTCTCGGAACCGGTCTCGGGGCTCTTCTCCTGGTGGATCTTGAAGAAGCCGTGGGTCAGCGCGACCCGGTCGACCTCGCCCGCGAACAGGTCCTCGCCGTCGCCGAGGATCGAGCAGCCGATCTCGCTGCCGATGACGGCCTCTTCGATCAGGATCTTCGCGTCGTACTGGCGCGCCTCCGCCAGCGCGGCGGGCAGCTCTTCCTTCGAGGAGACCTTGCTGACGCCGAACGACGAGCCGGAGCGGGCGGGCTTCACGAAGACCGGGTAGTTCAGCGCGTCCGGGTCGACGTCGTTGTCCGGCGTGACGATGTGGAAGGTCGGCGTCGCGATCCCCGCGCCGCGGACGACCGAATAGGTGAGCGACTTGTCGATGCACATGACCGAGCTCGGGAGGTCGCAGCCGACGTAGGGGATGCCGGAGATCTCCAGCAGGCCCTGCATCGCGCCGTCTTCGCCGAACTTGCCGTGCAGCACCGGCAGCACCACGTCGAGGGCGATCGTCTCGTACTTGCCCTCGTCCAGGACGAGCAGGCCGTGCACACCGCGGTCCGGCGACAGGACGGCCGGGCGGACGTTGCCGTTCTCCCAGTCCTCGGCGGGGCCGTCGCACAGCATCCAGGAACCGCTCTGGGTGATCCCGATGTAGTACGGCTCGTACTTCTCGAGGTCGAGGTGCTTCTGGACCTCGCGCGCAGATTTGATGGAGATAGGATGTTCTTCGGAAAGCCCGCCGAACAGAATTCCGATTTTCAGCCTACCCATACTACTTCCCGCTTTCGAATTGGAGACAATTGATGATGGAGTTTTCAACAGTGTCACTCAGTGCGTGGTCCGTGTAATAGGCGGTATGCGGACTGATGAGCACGTTCGGCAGCTTTTCCAGCCGCAGCAACGTTTCACTCTCGAGCGGCTTGTTCCGGCAGTCGGCGTAGAAGATGCCTTCCTCTCCTTCGACGACGTCCAATGCCGCTCCGCCCAGTTTGCCGTCTTCCAGCGCCGAAATGAGGGCTTCGGTTTCGATGAGCGGGCCACGTCCGGTGTTGATGATGTACGCGCCGTCCTTCATCCGCTCGATGTTCTTCCGGTCGAGAAGATGATAGGTGTCTTTGTTGAGCGGCACGTGGAGCGTCACGATGTCGCTCTGCTGGAGCAATTCGTCGAGCGGAACGTAATCGGCCGAGGCGGTCAGCAGCGTGTCGTAGGCCAGCACCCGGCAGCCGAAACCACGCAGCCGGTCCAGCACCGCGACCCCGATCCGCCCTGTTCCGACCACTCCGACGGTCAGATCGCGCAGCTCTTTCCCGCGCACCTCGTTCAGCCGGTAGTCGTGCACCTCGGTGCGGCGGATGATGGACTTGGCGTCGCGCACCGCCATCAGCATCAGCATCAGCGTGAAGTCGGCGACGCTGTCGGGCGAGTAGGCGACATTGCCCACGGTGATACCGACGCTCGCCGCGTATTCCACATCGATGTGGTTGAAGCCGATGCTCCTGGTGGAGATGTATTCCACGCCCGCTTCGGCGAGGGCGAGAAGAATGGAATTCGTGACCTTGGTCTTGTGACCGATACTGATGCATCGATTTCCGGAGACCAGCCCGATATTGTCCTCGGATACCGGCTCGTCCACAATGGTCGGCATTACGCCGAAACGAGGAGCCATCTCCCGGAACAAGGCGGCCTCGTCCGATCCGCAACCATAAATCGTGATTCCCCTCGCCAAGACGGCCGAGGAGGAGGCGGACGCCGGCGATCCGGTGCGGGGGGCAGCTGATCGCGCTGGTTCGCTGTAGGTCATGCCCGACATTGTAGGCAGCGCGTTGTTGCCGCTTCTTATGGGGTTTTCGATGCCCCGACAATAAGTTACCAACTGGTAGCGCCGAGTGCATGTCGTTGTCGCTCACCTGCGGCGTACAGCTCTACCGCAGATCTTGCCCGCCCACCCCGGACGTCGAAACCGCCCCGTGACCGATGCCACAAAGCCATCCGGACACGAGGTCCGCGAGCTGTTCCGGAGCATCCCTCGCCACGAGATGACCCGCCGCCGGAACCCGGACGACGGCGACCCGGCGGTTGGCAGCGCGCAGACGGCCCACGTCGGCGTCACGCAGCGGCGACCCCTGTCCGCCGTGCACCACCAGGACCGGCAGGTCCAGGGCCCCGGCCGTGGCGAGCAGGGCGGGGCCCGAGCCGAGAACGTCGTCCACCAAGCGCGTGTACCGGCCGGTGAGCCCATGGAAGTCGAGCCACGAGCGCGCCCTGCCCGGCTCGAGGTCGGGTACGACGTCGACGAGCACGAGACCGGACGCGCGTGCCGCGACGGCGGGATCCGCGAGCGCCGCGATGGCGGCCAGGCCGCCGACCGACGCGCCCACGAGGACGACGGGCGCGGGCTGGCTCGCGATCATCCCGGCCACGTCGTCGGCCAGCGCGCGGAGCGTGGTCGCCCGGCCGGAACTGTCCCCGTGTCCGCGCAGGTCGAAGGCCACCGACCGGAAGCCGTGCCCGGCCAGTGCCGCGGCGACCGGCACCCACACCGCACGGCGTTCTCCGCCCGCGTGCAGCAGCAGCACCGTCGGACCGACGCCGGCCACCGTGCCCCGCAGGATGACTTCGCCCAGGTCCAGACTGATTTCGGTACTCACGGCATCCCCCTTACCTTGGACCGTCAAGGTAACGCATCTACCTTGGCGCATCAAGGTACGATCCCGGTCGTGACGACCTCCCGAGCCCGACGAGCGCCCGAAGAGGCCCGGCGGCTGATCCTCGACGCCGCGGCCTCCCTGCTCGGTGAGTCCGGCGTGGCCGCCGTCCAGATGCGCGCCGTGGCCGCCCGGGTCGGCATGACCGACGCCGGCGTCGCCCATCACTTCGGCAACCGCGAGAAACTGCTCGCCGAACTCCTCCGGCACGGAGGCCGCCGTCTCCGTGACGCGCTTCAGGGCCTTCTCGCCGGCTGGCTGGACCACGAGGCCGACCTGCTCGGACTCGTCGAGGCCCTCCACACGCTGTACCGAGACGGCTACGGCGAGCTCGCGGTGGCACTGCACGCGGCGGGCTGGCACGACCCGGGCAGCGGGATGCTCGACCCGGTCGTCGACGCCCTCCACCGGCTCCGGCCATCCGGCGGCTCACTCGACGACACGCGGCTCGCCGTCGCCGCCCTGCACCAGGCGATGGCCACGGAGCCCCTGTACGGGAGCGATTTCCGGCGCAGCGCCGGGCTCACCGCAGCCGACGACTCGTCCGCGCAGGTGCGCTGGTGGGCGCGCCAGCTCCACCTCGCGCTCGGGCTCAGGCCCGATACGGACCCTGGTCCCCGAGATCCGGGCTCACCCGCGGGTTCCGGCCCTCCTGCCCCGGCACCGGGGTGACCGTGGGCTCCTGCTCGGGGTCGGCACGGTCGTCCGCACGCTTCCGCCGCCGGGCCCCGACCGCCACGTCGTCCTCGCGCCGCCGGGCGAGCACGGACAGGGTGAGCACGTGGGCGACCGCCATGAGCAGCAGGAACACGCCCAGCCTGCCGACGAACGCGGCCGTCGAACCGGACCAGTCCGGGGCCACGACCGCCAGCAGCGCCAGCATCCCGATCGCCGCCAGATGGAAGACCGTCACCACCATCCAGGCCACCGACCCGCTGCCCTCCCGGGCGTCCGGCGCGGTCAGGAAGCGGCGGGCGCCGCGGTACAGGATCTGGCCGTCCGCGACGACGAAGATCAGGCCGATGATCAGGAAACCCGGAAGTTCGTTGTCGGGCATCGTTGCCTCCTCCGTTTCCCGGGGGATACCCGCGGAACGCGGCGAGACGGGCCTCTTGCCTCGATCGTGTGACCGCGCGAGTCCGTGAAGGCCTCCTTGAGGGACTCTGGGTCCCTCAAGGAGGCCTTCACGGAATTGCGATCAGCGAATACCCTGCGCCAGGCGTTGGCCCAGGCCTTCGACGTCGTCGAGCGCTGCTCGCAGCTCGGCGGCGTACTCCTCGGCCCCGGCCCGCAGGCCCCGCTCGACGACGTCCACGGCGTCGAACGTCTCGACGTCCCCTCCGCTCAGCGCCGCGACGGATTCCTTGACGACGGCGCCGAGCAGCAGTTCTTCGGGGACCCCCGGCGCCCCTTCCAGCGGCCAGACGAGATCGTCGAGCACGCTCTGCCCGCCGACTTCGCGGACCAGGCCCGCCGCGGTGATCCCCGGCACCCGGAACCCCTCCGGCAGCACCGCGCGGACGCTCATATTGCGCGAAAGCCAGTACAGCAGCTGCGCGTTCACTTCCAGCTTGACCGGCTTCGGCGCCAACCACAGCGTGAGGTTCACGTAGTACTCGGTGAGGCGATCGAGCACCTCGCCGCCCTTTTCGAAACCCCACAGGTTGATGTCGAAATAGTGGTGCCAAGTGGCGTCGGCGACGATTCGCCCGACGCCGGCGGCCGCGCCGTCGTACACACAGGACACGCCGTAGACCTGCCCGTTGCGTTTGTCGGTGCCCTGCGCGACGATTTCCGGCTTCGGCTGTCCCGAACGCCCGGACGGCCAGACGTCCGCCGGGAATTGTTCCGGAATGACCAGCTGTCCCTCGTGCATGTGATCCGGGAAGACGGTGATCGGTCCCCGCCTGCCCTGGAACAGCGCGTGCGGCCTGCCGAACCGCTTCCGCAGGATGAGCTCCTGCGGGTACGGGTCGAGATCGTTCGGGATCGGATTGTTGATGTCACTGCCCCACGGATCCGGCTGGTGGGTGTTGTGGCTGAACTCGATACTGGCGTCGGGCCGGTCGTTCCACACCCGCAGCTCACCCGCGCGCGGGACCCGGTGCCCCAGCGCCCGGCCCAGGTTCAGGTAGTCGGGCAGCGACGGATCCGCTCCCGGCGGGCGCGGATTCGAGTGGTCGCCGCAGATGAGCACGCCACCACCGGCGTCCATCCACGTCCGCAGCGCGGCGACCTCCTCGTCCACGAGCTCGTTTTCGGGCTCTCCCGGCATGTTGGACTGCAGGATGCCGAAGAACCACACCTGCTCGTACCGGCCGAGCACTTCGGTGGTGAGTTTGTTGGCGGCGTGCCCACCCTCGTGCCGGTTGATCAGATCGATCTCGAACTCGGCGAAGAAGGGCTGATTCCCCAAAAGGAGATCACGGACGATTCCCAGCGAGAAGCCGCCGTTCCCGGTGAAGCCGACGACATCGGTGTAGAACAGAATTCTGATCTTCGGTTTGGCGATCGGGCTGACTTGATCAGCGACGAGACGCGCGTCGAACATCGGTATTTCCCCCTTGCTTCAAGCGCCATGCCGTCCTCCCCGGCGGCGCCCTCCCTTCCACGTATACCGGAACTTTCGATGATCGTGCAGGCGCCGAAGCGCGACCGAAAGGGCGGCCGCGCGCGCTTTTTCGCCCGCTCCGGGTGATCTTCGGAAACCGGCGGCCTGCCACCGTGGAACACCGATCCGCCTCCTGGAAGGTGCCGCATGGTGCGAATATCGTTCGGCGATTCACCCGCGTACCGGTTCCGCCGCCGGAAAACCAGCGGGCGACAGAAAACCCCGCGCTTCACGAGACGGCCGCCACCGATTCCGGCGCCACCTCCCGCCACCGGCACACTGTTTCCCCGCGCGCTGGTGGTGCTGCTGGGTTCCGCCGCCGCGGTCGTCGTACTGGCCGGCCTGAACGCGATCGCCTGGCTCGCCGGGCCCGTGTTCCTCGCCCTGGTCATCGTGATCACCCTCGACCCGGTGCGGACCTGGCTGCGCGGCAAGGGTTTCCCCCGCTGGCTCACGGTCACCGTCCTGGTCGCCACCGTCTACGCCGCGTTGCTCGCGCTCTTCCTGGTGGTCGTGATCTCCCTCGCGCAGCTTTCGGCCCTGCTCCCCCGCTACGCCGGGCAGGCCGACGAACTGCTCCGGGACGGAGCGGCGTTCCTCGGCCGGTTCGGGGTCGGCGAACCACAACTGCGCGAGATCCTGTCCACTATGGACACGGGCAAGCTGATCGGTTTCGCCGGATCCCTGCTCGCCGGCGTCGGCGGACTGGTCACGAACCTGGCCTTCCTGCTCGCCTTGATGCTCTTCCTGAGCACCGAATCGGCGTGGGCCGGGCAACGGCTCGGCCGGATCGCGCGCGACCGGCCGTGGGCGGGCGCGGCGTTGCGGCGGTTCGCCTTCGGCACCAGGAGATACCTGGTCGTGACGACGGTGTTCGGCGGAGCGGTGGCGATACTCGACACGATCGCGCTCGCCCTGCTCGGCATCCCGGCTGCCGTGCTGTGGGGGCTGCTGTCCTTCGTCACCAACTACGTGCCCAACGTGGGCTTCGTGATCGGGGTGGCACCGCCCGCGCTCATCGCACTCCTCGACGGCGGCCGGCGCGCCATGCTCGTGACGATCGTCGTGTACGTACTGCTGAACTTCGTGGTGCAGTCGCTGATCCAGCCCCGGTTCGTCGCCGAGTCCGTCGGTCTGTCCACTTTGGTCACCGTACTCGCGCTGGTGTTCTGGACCTGGCTGCTCGGCCCGCTCGGCGCCGTCCTCGCCGTGCCGGCGACGCTGCTGGCCAAGGCGCTGCTCATCGACGTCGATCCGCGTGCCCGCTGGGCCGAGGCGCTGCTGTGCTCGCCGGATCGCCGGAAGGGCTGACCGGCGCGCTCAGGTCAGGCCGTGGTGGCGCGCGACCACCACGGCCGACCGGCGGTTGTTCACCCCGAGCTTGCCGTAGATCGACCGGACATGGGTCTTCACCGTGTTGACCGACACCGTCAGATCCGACGCGATCTCGTCGAGCGAACGCTGGGACGGCAACCGCCGCAGCACCACCTGCTCGCGATCGGTCAGTTCGCTGGGCGGGGTGTTCGGCACGAGACGCCCGCGGACCGTCTGCGCGAAACGGTCCAGTGAGCCGAAACCACCGGAATGGTCGATCAACAGGTTCCTCACCCGTGGCTCGGCGAGCGCGAACGGGCGGATCAGCCGCTGCGGCCTGGCGAGGGTGAGCGCGCGGTCGAGCGCCTGCAGCGCCAGGGTCCGCCGGTGGGACCGCAACGCGAGCGCGGTCTCGGCCAGGCGGGTGTCCACCGGGGTGGCCGGCAGCAACGCGGGAGCGGATTCGGTGGCACGCAGGACCTTCTCGGCGAGGTCGGTCTCCTCGACGGCGAGGTGGGCGCGGATCTGGAGCAGGGCCAGCTCGGCGGTGCCGGACAAGCTCTCCTGCGCCCAGGCGAACACTTCGGCCGCGTGCAGACCTTCGCCCACCACGAGCGCCGCGTGGTGCTCGACGACGGTGCACATCCCGATGAGTTCGCGGGGCAGTTCGAGATCCGCGAGCCGCCGCCGGGCCGCCCGCATGGCCTGCGAGCCCGCCGCCCGGTCGCCGCCGTCGAAGCGGACCATGCCTTCGAAGAAGCCCCGCAGCGGTCCGAGAACCGGTGCGGAGACAGGCACTTCCGCTCGTGGAGCCCTGGCCAGTTCACCCGCCGCCGCCACCGGTTCGAAGCGCATCAGATCGTCGTAAGCCAGCATCAGATGGCATTCGGCGACCCCCGGCGAGCGGCACCAGCCGTGCCGCCGGGCGACGGCGAGCGCTCCGATGCACGCGCGCCGCATCGCCGTGTGGTCGCCGAGCAGCGCCGTCGCGACAGCGAGCGCGAGTCTGCTGTGCAGGACGAGATGTTCGAGCCGTTCGCCGTGGGCGAGGCGCAGCGCGGTTTCGGCACGGGCGACGGCGTGCCGCCGGGCGCCCCGGTGCAGCGCCCGCCAGACCAGCTCGACCTTGTCCCAGGCGACCGATTCCGGTGAGCGCGTCACCGTGCTCTCGGGCGGGCCGTTCCCCGTCACCAGCGCGAGATGGGGCGCGGCCAGCCGTCTCAGTCCGTCGTCGCCGAGATCGGTGGCGGCGGCGGTGAACTCCCCACGCTGGACGTGTTCCAGCGCGGACGCCAGCCGGAGCCGGGGGCTCGCGCTCAACGCCCCCTCGCCCAGATAGGCGAGCGCGCCCCGGACGAGTTTCCCGTCGCCTGCCAGCACTTGGCGCACCGCGTGATCGCGCGCCAGGCGCAAGGCCCCCTGACGGTCCCGGCCCGCGACGGCGTGCGTCAGCGCTTCGCCGAACCGCCCTTGCCCGGCGTACCAGCGGGCGGCGATCCCCTGCAGCCGCCGCGCCCGTGCCGGGGACCGGCGTGTCAGCTCCGCCTGCAGGAAACCGCGCAGCGGCGCGGGAAGCCGGTAGGTGTCGGCCGGGGTGCGCACGACGAGCCCGGTCTCGCGCTCCAGTTCGTCCAGCGTCACGCCGGCGTCCGGCGAACCCGTCAGCCGCGCCGCGAGCGCCGCGCTCACGGTGTCGCAGACACTGACGCACAGCAGCAGATCCGACGTCGCGGGCGGCAACCGCGAGAGCACCTCGTCGGCGAAGAACCGGGCCACGGCGAGCTCGTCGCCCCCGACCGCCGCGACGAGCCCGTCCGCGTCCTCGGCCTCGCGTACCGAGACCGCGGCCCAGCCGAGCGCGGCGGCCCAGCCCGCGGTGCGCTCGGTCAGTTCGCGGACCCGGTCCTCGCCCACCGTGGCCCCGGTGGAGCGAAGCAGGTTCGCCGTTTCCTCCACGCTGAAGCGGAGTTCGGCGGCGCCGAGCCGCGAAAGCGCGCCTTCGACCTCCAGCCGGGCCAACCGCAGTTTCGGCTCGACGCGCGTGGCCAGCACCAGCCGCAGCATCGGCGGCTGGTGCCGGGCCAGCGCGGCGAGCGCTTCCACCGGCTCCGGACGGGAGATCTCCTGGACGTCGTCCAGGACCAGCCACACCGGTTCACGCAGACCGGCGAGCACGTCACCGAGATCGGCGAGGAATTCGGTGCGCCGCCCGGGTGGCGGTGGTCCGAGCCGGAACTCCGGGAGGCCGAGGTTCCGGCGCAGCGAGAGGAGGACGGCCGACCACAGCCGGCGTTCGTCGTTGTCGTCGTCGTCCAGCGACACCCAGGCCACGTCACGACGATCGCGGGCCCAGCAGGCCAGCGCGGTGGTCTTGCCGGAGCCGGCGGGCGCCCGGAGCACGGTCACCGGCCGGGTGCCTGCCCGGTCGAACAGGGCCGTGAGCCGGGCGCGCGGGACGAAGATCCCCGGCACCCGCGGCACCGTCACCTTGGCCGAAGGGATCCGCCAGGACCGCGATGTCGTTCGAGCGGGCAAGTCAACCTCTCGATCGTCCGAAGGATCGCGACCCCGGCGAGGCCACGACTGTACTGGTCAGCGGATCACCAGAGCTCGTCCGAGGTCTCGTCCCCGTGCACGAGCACCGCCCAGATCACCAGGACGTCGAGGGCGATGACGACCACGCCCCAGATCGGGTACGCGGACAGGAACACCAGCTGCGCCAACGCGTTGAACCCGGCGAGCAGGACGGTGACGACGCGGGCCCACGGCGACCCGGTGAACAACGCGCTCCCCGCGAACACGGCGAGGACCCCGACGATCAGGTGGATCCAGCCCCAGGCGCCGAGATCGAAGACGAGCAGCCCCGACGGGCCGAGCAGGTAGTAGTTCTGTTCGAACAGCGCGACCAGCCCCTCCACCGCGGTGAACAGGCCGGCCATGATGGTGATCGACGCGGCGAACCACACCCAGCCCGATCGCCGCGACGCCCTCGCGGCGTGCTCCGGCGGGGACGACGGGCCGGTACCCGCCGTGGTGGTCCAGTGATGCGCTCTTTCGCTCATGGTCCCTCTTTTCGGAAGCGGGGGCTGCGGACCCGGGCGATCATGGTCGGTCCACCGTGCCGGGGGCCTCGCCCGCGCCAGGTGAGATCAGGGCCGCATCCGCGCCGCACCGCCTCATCCGGCCCGGGCGATGCGGCGGTGGCGCCGCCCGGAGCACAGTGCGGCCTCCGAGCACCGATCCCGACCGAGGAGGACACACCATGAGTTCGCTGACCGTATGGGCCTTTCCCACCGCGGACGGCGCGGAGAACGCGCTCGCGCTGCTGGAACGACTGCAGAAACAACAGCTCATCAAGATCGCCGACGCGGCCTATGTCACCTGGCCCGAGGGCAGGAAGAAGCCGAAGACCAAGGACCTCGGTTCGCTGACCGGCGCCGGCGCGCTCGGCGGCGGGTTCTGGGGACTGCTGTTCGGCCTGATCTTCCTGGTGCCGCTGCTGGGAATGGCCGTCGGCGCGGCGATCGGGGCGTTGACCGGCTCGCTGTCCCGCGTCGGCATCGACGACGATTTCATCGCCGCTGTCCGGGCCAAGGTCACGCCGGGCACGTCCGCGTTGTTCGTGATGGCGGACGGTGCCGTGCTCGACCGGGTGGCCGAGCCGTTCAAGGAGACCGGCGCCGCCTTGGTCACCACGAATCTCACCGACGAGGAAGAGGCGCGGCTGCGTGCCGCGTTCGGCGAGTTCACCCTCCCCGAACGGCTCTGATCCCGCCCGCGGGTTTTCCCGATTCACCTCGCGATCGGGAAAACCCGCGAGGGCAGTTCACGGACCCGGTGCACGGAGTCCACGCGCATCCCCAGTGCTTCGAGCGCGCACAGAATTCGCGAAACGCTTGTTTGCTCGGTCACCGTGCCGAAGACGATCAGCTCGCCGCCGATCGGGACGACGAACATTCCCCGGAAATCGTCTACCGCCCGGTTCGCCTGTTCGGGGATTCGGCCGCTGCCCCGGAAGACGTAATTCATTCCGGCCAACGGGCTCATCGGTTCCCCTTTCCCCGGCCGGCCAGGAACCAGGCCGCCGCCAGTACCACCAGGTCGACCGCCGCCATGATCGAAGACCAGGTGTGCCACGGCAGGAAGAGCAGCCGCGCGAACAGGTCGAGACCGGCCCGCGCGGCGAGCCGGATCGAGGTCACCGAGGTCAGGGTGGCGAGCAGGACGGCGAGCGAGAAGAACCCCGCCTCGGGTCCGACCCGGCCGGTCCCCAGTAGGTCGAGTGCCGCGAACTCGACGGGACCGATCCAGAAGAACTGTGTAGCGACGAATACCGACGTGGGCCGTTTCCGGCCATTCTCTTTTCTCCGGCAATCTCCTCTGGCCATCACGCGGCACACGATTCTGGGTGCGCTCGCCCTTTTCCTCGCCCAGCGCGGGTGAGACCGCCGAATTGCCTGGCAGGATCCGCTCCGACGATGTGAAACTGGCCGCAAAGGAGGCTGGCGCATGATGCAGGATCAGCATATTCCGCCGCGAAGACGGGTCCCGAGGACAAAGGTGACCATCCCCGATCCGCCACCGGATCTCGTTTCCCGGCCACGTTTGCTCGCCGCTCTCGACGAAGCGGGAGAACACGCCTTGGTGTTCGTCGGGGCGCCCGCGGGTCTCGGCAAGACGGTGCTGCTCGCCGAGTGGGCGGCCCGCCGCCGAGGGGCGGTCGCCTGGGTGTCCGCCGACGCGGAGGACGACGACGAACGGCTGTTCTGGTCGGCCGTCCTCGAAGCACTGTGCGGCTGCGCCCGGATCCCGGCGGGGAATCCGCTGCGCTCGCTGGCGGTCCCCGCGTCCCCCGGCACGGACCTCGCCTTCCTGGCCACGATGGCCGACGCGCTGGACACGGTGGACGAACCCGTCCTGCTGGTATTGGACGACGCGCAGGAGATCACCCATCCCGGCACCTGGCGCGGAGTACGCGCGCTCCTGCGGCATCAGCCGTCGGGGCTGCGGCTGGTGATCTCGAGCCGCCGGGAGCCACCGCTGCCGCTGGTGCGCGCCCGGGTCGCGGGTGGGCTTTTCGAAGTGGGCGTGGACCGGTTGCGCTTCTCGCCGGAGGAGGCCGAGGCGCTCATCGCGGCGATCGGGCCGGGTATCCCGCGCCATCAGGTGGGGCTGCTCGTGAGCAGGACGGACGGCTGGCCGGCCGGACTGCGTCTCGCCGCCGCTTCGGCGGCACGTCAAGGAAATCTCGCCGACTTCTTCGCCGGACGGGACCGGGCGGTGCTCGACTACCTGACCGACGAGGTGCTCGCTCCCCTGTCCGCCGTCCACCGGGATCTGCTGCGCGCGATCAGCATCTGCGACGACGTCCCGGCGGGGCTGGCGGCCGCGTTGACGGACCGGCCGGACGCGGAGGCGCTGCTGCGCGAACTCGGTGAACCCGCGCGCGTGGTCCATTCCGCCGGAACCCCTCCGTGCCACCGGGTCCCACCCCTGCTGCGCACCTACCTGCGGGCCGAGTTGCTGCGCCGGGATCCGGACCGGACGAGGTCACTGCACGCCGCGGCGGCGCGCTGGTTCGCCGAACACGACCAGGCCGCCGCCGCGCTGCTGCACAGCGTCCGCTCGGGGAACACCACCCGCGTCGGCGAACTTTCGCGCCGCCACGCGGTGCCGCTGTTCCTCAGCGGTGAGCACAACGTCCTGAGGCTCGCGCTCGCCGTTCTCGGCGAGCGGCGGGCCGTGGCCTCTCCCCTGCTCTCGCTGGTCTCGGCCGCGCTGTATCTGGAACGGGGTGAGCCGACGGCGGCCGAGTCGCAACTGAGCTGCGCGGACGCGGCCTGGCCCGCCGAACCGGAGGCGGAGCTGACCGTGTTGCGGCAACTGGTGCGATCCCGGCTGGCCCAGATCGATCGCGGCCCGGCACAGGCCGTCCGCGCGGCGGAGCAGGTCGACGAGCATCTGGCGGCGGACACCGGCCTCAGCGGGCTCGCGGCCCTGCACCGGGTGGGTGTCCTGACCGCACGCCGTGATCGCGCCTCCGCCCGGGCCGCGCTGGCCCGTGTCGCCGGGTCCGCCGCGAACGCGCGGCACCATTTCCTGGCCACGCAATGCCTTGTCGCGCTGAGCGGGCTGGCCGGGTCGGACGGCGATTACCGCGAAATGGAGGCGCTGGCCCGGCGGGTGCAGGCCCGGCACGCGGCACACGACCCGCATCGCTCGCTCGAAGGTGCGCAGGTGTCCGCTCAGCTCGCTTACGGCTCCTTGCTGCGCGGCGAGGCCGCCGAATGCGTCGGACACGCGAAACAGATCGGCCGGATGCTCGGCGACGCGCCTGCCCGCGCGGCCACGAATCTGGGCCTGATCGCCGAAACCCTGCGTGGCGCGGCGGAATTCGAGCTCGGCGGCTGGCATTCGGGGTTGCGGAGGATGCGCCGCGCACGCACCCGGCTCGGCACCGGGCGGAGTTTCTCCGCCGAACACGCGGCGTGGTGCGCGGTGCTGGAACACCGTGCGGCGCTACGGCTCGGCGCGGCCGATCAAGCGCGGGAGACATTCCGCTGGGCCCAGCCGATCATCGCCGGTTCGGGCGAACTGCTGCTGATGCGGGCCCGGACCCAGCTGCGGCTCGGCAGGCAGGGAGCGGCGAGTGCGGTGCTGCGCTCGTTGTCGGAGGACGGCGCGCCGATGCTGTTGCCGTGGTCGGGCATCGAGGCGTCACTGATCGGCGTGCGGGCGGCGCTCGCGGCCGGGGCACCGGAACGGGCCGTGCGGTCACTGGACGACGCCTTGCGCGCCGCCGAACCCGGCGACGTCCGGTTCCCGTTCGTGTTCGCCCCTTCCGACGTGATCGCGTTCCTGACCGCGCGGCTGGGCAAACTCGGCGCCGGTGAGCGGTTCGCCTGCCAGGTGCTCGCCCGGCGCCGCGAGTCGCGGACCCCGCCGATGCCGGCGCCGCTGACCGAACGGGAACGCAATGTGCTGCGCCTGCTGCCGACCCAGCGGTCGATCGACGAGATCGCCCAGGATCTGACGGTTTCGCCGAACACCGTCAAGACCCATGTCCGCGGCATCTACGCGAAGCTCGACGTCCGCAGCAGGCGTGACGCCGTGGCGATCGCGCTCCGGCGCGGTCTGCTGGACACCGAGTCGTGAGGAGGGAGCATGGCGGCCGGTTGGCGGTTCGTCCATCTCGCGGTGCTGCGGCCGCTGCTCACCGTCACCGCGCTGCTGTGCCTGTACTACCTGCTCCCCGTCGACCAGGGGCCGCGTCCCTGGACGGTGGCCGCCTTCGCCTGCGGCCTCGCGATCGTGGTGCTGGTCGTCGTCGGCGAGGTGCGGATGATCCTGCGCTCGCCGTTCCCCGCCCTGCAGGGGATCCAGGCACTGGCCTTGGTCGTGCCGCTGTTCCTGCTCCTGTTCGCCGACGTCTACTACGTGCTCGGGCAGGACCGGCCCGGTTCGTTCGGCACGGAGCTGACGCGAACCGACGCCCTGTACTTCACGGTCACCATGTTCACGACGGTCGGTTTCGGGGACATCGCACCGGTTTCGGCGACGGCGCGGATCCTCGCGATGATCCAGATGGTGGCGAATCTGCTGCTGCTCGGTATCGCCCTGCGGGTTATCGTGACCGCCGTGCGGCACCGGCGTTCGTCCACAGTGGAACTACCGCGCGGGCAGCAGCAACGCCGCGATCAGGCCGATCACCCCGGTCGCGGTCACCGTCGCGAGTGCCCACGCGAAGCCGTGGCCTGCCGCCCCGGCCAGCACGGAACCCGCGAGCGCCGTCCCCACCGAAGAACCCAGGTTGGACACACCGCGCGAGACCCCCGAGATGTCGCCCTGGGCCGCGTCCGGGCTGCGCGACTGCACCAGGTTCACCGACGCCGTCAGCATGATCCCGACCCCGGCACCGAGCAGGAACAGCCCCGGCACCGTGCTCGCCACCCCTGAATCCGCCCGCACCAGCAGGAGCATGAGCAGCAGCCCGGCGATGGCGAGCACGAAACCACCGCGGATCAGACGGCGCTGCGCGTGCCGCCGGGCCATCCGTCCCGCGGCCGCCGAGGCGGCGAGGATGCCGATCGTGCCGGGTGTCAGCGTCAGCCCGGTTTCGACGGCGTCGTACCCGCGGGCCTGTTGCAGGAAAACGGCGATCACGAAGAAGGAGCCCTGCAGGATCAGCCACTGCACGTGCTGGGTGATCAGGCCGAGCCGGGTGACGCGGTCGCGGAAGAGCGCGGGGGACACCAGCGGTTCGCGGCCGCCCCGTTCCCGCGCGCGGATGTGGAGGTGGAACGCGACCAGGATCGCGGCGCCGAGCCCGATGAGGAACCAGGCCGGGCGCAGCACACCGGCCACGACGAAGAACAGGCCCACCGCCGAAAGCACCGCACCGCCGACGTCGAACGGGGTGCGGGCGGGGGTTTCCGGCGGTTCCGCGATCCGCAGCGCCGGCAGGACGATCACGCCGACGATCAGCACCTGGAGGAGGAACGAGGACCGCCAGCCCAGCCACGTCGTGATCAGCCCGCCGAGGAGCGGACCGGCGGCGGCACCGAGCGCGCCCGCGCCGGAGACCACGCCGAAGCGGCGGGCCCTGGTTTCGATGTCGGGACTGGCGACGGTCACCAGGATGTAGATCGGCGGGATCATCAGCGCCGACCCGACGCCCTGCAGCAGGGAATACCCCAGCACCAAGGCGACCGGCCCGTGCGCGGCCGAGGCGAGCAGCGCACCGGCACCGTAGACGGCGAGGCCGGCCACGAAACACCGCTTGCGCCCCAGGACGTCGGTCAGTTTGCTGCCGGGCACCATCAGCGTCGCCATGGTGAGGGTGAACAACGTGATCGCCGTCTGGACGCCGAGCACCGTCGTGCCGAGATCGGCGGCGAGCACGCTCACGGCCACGGTCATCGTCGTCGCCGCGTAACTGGCGGCGAACTGGGCGAGGGCCAAGGGCGGTACGAGCATCGGCGCGGCCTTCCGGTCGGGGTGCCGCCCACGGTGTCGTGGCCACCACCGGGCCACCTCACCCCGGGCGGATGAGGCGGCGGCCACCCGGCCGGACGACGGTGATCACCGACCGCACCCGATACCCGAGGAGACGCCATGCCCGAAACCGCGATCGCCGACCACGGCCTGATCGGCGACCTGCAGACCGCCGCGCTGGTCACCACCGACGGGTCGATCGACTGGTTCTGCAGTCCGCGTTTCGACGCGCCGTCGGTCTTCGGCGCGCTGCTCGACGACGAACGCGGCGGCCGGTTCCGGATCCGGCCGAGCGGGCCGTACACGAGCAGGCAGATGTACTACCCGGACACCGCGGTCCTGATCACCCGGTTCTCCGGCGCGGACGGGATCGGCGAAGTGGTCGACTTCATGCCCCCGCGTGATGGCGCCGCGACCGCCCGGCACCGGATCGCCCGCCTCGTCCGCTGCGTCCGGGGCAGCGTCACCTTCGAGATGGAGGTCGCGCCCCGGTTCGACTACGGCCGTCGTCCGCACGAGGCGATCCCGTTCGGGCACGGTGTCGTCTTCGTGTCGAGCGAACTGTCGCTGACGTTGCATCCGGTCCGCGAACCCGGCGACGAGCACCTGGCCGAGACGCGGCTCGAAGGCGGCGACGCGCATCTGCGGCTGAGTCTCGCGGCGGGACAGGTCCGGGGCGTCGTCCTCGAAACCGACACCGCGGAACCGCCGCGGGAGATCCGGCTCCGCGAGTTCACCGCTCTCTTCGACGGCACGGTGGGCTGGTGGCGTTCGTGGCTGGCCCGCTCCACCTACCGCGGCCGCTGGCGCGAGATCGTGACCCGCTCGGCGATCACCCTGAAACTGCTCACCTACCGGCCGACCGGTGGGCTGGTCGCCGCGCCGACCCTCGGGCTGCCGGAGGAACTCGGCGGGGAACGGAACTGGGACTACCGCTACACCTGGGTGCGGGACGCGTCGTTCTCGGTCTCCGCGCTGCTGGCGCTCGGTTTCACCGAAGAGGCCGCCCGGTTCGGTGGCTGGCTGGGCGACCGGATCCGCGAAGGCGGCAACGGGGGCGGCGGGCCGCTGGCCGTGCTCTATCGCGTGGACGGCGCGACGGATCTCCGCGAGGAGGACCTCCCGCACTGGTCCGGCTATCGCGGGTCGAGCCCGGTCCGGATCGGCAACGACGCGGCCGGGCAGCTGCAACTGGACATCTACGGCGAGGCGATGGACAGCGTCTACGCCGCCGACCGCGCGGGTTTCGAGCTGCCCCATCGCGGGTGGACCGCGGTCCGCGCGGCGCTCGACTGGCTCGGCGAACACTGGGATCAGCCCGAAGAGGGCATCTGGGAGACCAGGGGCGGCCGCCGGTCCTTCACCTACGGCCGGTTGATGAGCTGGGTCGCCTTCGACCGCGGCCTCCGGATGGCGAGCACCCACGGCCGCCCCGCCCCGGTCGAGGACTGGACGTGGCAGCGCGACAGCATCTACGACCAGATCCTGAACCAGGGCTGGCACCGGACGCGGCAGGCGTTCGTCCAGCACTACACCGGGGACGAACTGGACGCGTCGCTGCTGCGGATGCCCCGCACCGGCTTCCTCCCCTCGCGGGATCCGCTCTGGCTCTCGACGCTCGACGCGATCGGGAAGGATCTGGTCGTCGACAGCCTGGTGCACCGGTACGACCCGGCCGCGTCCCCGGACGGCCTGGCGGGCACGGAAGGCACTTTCTCCTTGTGCAGCTTCGCCTACGTCGACGCGCTGACCCGGGCGAGCAGGCTGGACGAGGCGCGGGCGGCGTTCGAGAAGATGCTGACCTACGCCAACCACGTCGGCCTCTACGCCGAGGAGATCGCGCCCAGCGGCGAACAGCTCGGCAACTTCCCGCAGGCCTTCACCCATCTCGCGCTGATCGACGCGGCGGTCACCCTCGACGCCGCTTTGGGCTGATTGCGCGAAGATGCGGGGATGGGCTACCGGACCTGGATGCGGTACTTCACACCGTCCGCCGTGCACCGACGGCTGGGCCTGGTGTGCCTCGGGGTCGGGCTGCAGCACGGCGCCCTGCCCGCCGTCGGGCCGCGCGTGCTCGACCATTACGTGGCCGTGGTGGTGTCCAAGGGGCGCGGCTGGTTCGCCGTGACGGGCGGGGAACGGCAGGAGGTCGTCGCGCCCGCGTTGCTGTGGCTCGTCCCCGGCGTCGGGCACCACTACGCGCCCGATCCAGCGCACGGCTGGGAAGAATGCTTCGTCGACTTCGACGGCAGTGCCGTGGACGCCTATGTCGAACTCGGTTACGTCACGCCCGCGACGCCGGTGGTGCCGCTGGGCGACGTCGAGGCCGTGCGCGACATCGTGAGCCGGATCGTGCGCTGCGCACGCGGTGGCAGCCCGCTCGCCCAGGTCGACGCCTCGGCGGCCGTGCATCACCTGCTGGTGGCGCTGCGGCGGGCCGCCGACAGCACTCCCGACGACGGCCCCCTGTTGGAGGCGCTGGCGCAGGACGCGCTGCTGCCGCTCAGCGTCGCGGAGATCGCGGCCCGGCGCGGGATGACGCTGCCCGAACTCCGCACCGCCGTGCGCCGGAGCACCGAGACGGGACTGAAGGATCACCTGCTGACCCTCCGCCTCAACCGCGCCAAGGAACTCCTCGCCACCACACGGATGCCGGTGCAGGAGGTGGCGCAGGCGATCGGGTACGAGGACGCCGCGTACTTCAGCAGGCTCTTCACCCGCCGGGCCGGCGTCTCCCCCGCGCGCTTCCGCGAGTCGCGCGTCCAGGCCGTGCCCGGCGGCTGGAGTTCGCGCGTTCCCCCGGCCGACGACCCGCCGCTGGTACCCGACTGACCGCCTTGGACTTCCGTATCGGACCGCTTGGACTTTCCGCGCAATAAGTGCATGGCCGACGCTTGAAGTTGACTGAAAGCGTTGACTTACGCGCAATTACGTTCATAACATCGGCGACCGCCCCGCCAACTGTGGTGCGGGTCACCCTTGGGAGAGAGTCATGCGGACCCTGCCTCTTCTCGGCGCCGCGGCCTTGGCCGTGGCGGCGACCACGGTGGTACCGGTGTCGTCCGACGCCGCGCCGCCGGACGCGACGTACACCATCACGGTCGACGCCAAGAAGTCGTTCAGCCCGACCACCGACACCCCGGCGAGTACCTATGTCGACAAGGACGGCACGTTCTACTTCCAGCAGGCGGCCGCGCTCTACGGCGCGGACCAGCCGCGGGAATGGGACTTCTACAGCGGACGCGATTTCGACAGCTTCACCAAGAACCCGATCAGCTCGGCGGTGAACCCGGCGAATCCCGCCGACCGCAACGACGACACCACCTGGCGCTGCAACAACAGCCCCACCGGCAAGGAATCCACCGACCCGCCCGCCGGTTCCGGCTACTCGCAGCGCAATTTCTGCGACCTTGTCGGCACGTGGGTCGATCCGGACACCGGCGACTGGTACGGCCTGATCCACAACGAGTTCACCCCCGAACCGTTCGGCGCGTACTCGTTCTCGCACTACGACGCGATCGACATGGCCGTCTCGAAGGACCAGGGCAGGACCTGGACCATCAAGGACCACGCGATCACTTCGCCGTACAGCACGAAACGCGGTGACACGGCGGCGTTCCCGCATCAGACGTTCGACTACGGCGACGGCGACCCGCGCCTGTTCGTCGACACCGCCTCCGGCTACTTCTACGTCTACTACGGCTCGCGCATCGTGCCGAAGGCCGGTGCCGGCGGCCCGATGACCGGGCTGGCCCACGTCGCGCGTTCGCCGATCTCGGCCAAGATGGCGTCCGGCTCGTGGCAGAAGTGGTTCGACGGCGGCTGGAGCCAGCCCGGCGTCGGCGGTCGCGAGAGCAACATGGTCCCCGTGTCCGCCGCGGGCGACACCGGCTACACACCCGTCGCGGACGACTACGACCCGGCCAACCCCGGCAACGTCACCCAGCAGATCGCCGCGGGACAGCTGCCGAAGAAGTCGGATCTGTTCATCATGAACATCGCCTACAACGCGCATCTCGGGCTCTACATCGGCGCGCCGGAGGCCGTGGACAGCGTCGTCCCCCAGCGCTACTACGTGACCGACGATCTGACCACGCAGAAATGGCGCCTCATCGGCGACACCGGGAGCTACACCAACCAGTCGTGGTACCGCTGGTTCGTCGACGCGGCGAACAAGACGAACTCGACCATCATCGGCAAGCAGTTCCGGTCGTACTGCGCGGTGGCCTGCTCGAACAACGCGGGCGGCGAGTACACCACGCAGACCATCACGTCGTCCGCGCCCGCACCGTCCCCTGTGGACACTTCCCGCAAGTACCGGATCGGCCTCGGTGACGGCCGGGTTCTCGCGCAGGGCACCGGAACCGCGACGACGTCGGTCACGACCACGACCGGATCCGACCGCGAAGCGTGGCAGTTCACCTCCGACGGCGACGGTTCGTATCGCATCGCCAACGCCGCCACGGGCCAGCTCCTCGGCGTCGACGCCGTACAGGCCGGCCGGGCGTGGGGCGCGAAACCGACCGTCACGTCGGCTTCGACGGTCGGACAGCAGTGGTTCGTCATCCCGTCCACTGTGGACAAGGGCACCTTCCGGCTGGTGAACCGCTACAGCGGCCTCGTGCTCGGCCTGTCCGGCAAGGCGTCACGCCTGGCGGAGACCACCCCGCTGCGATCCTGGACCGACACCACCGGGAACGCCGTCGGCGGCGGCCGGACCGCGGCCGAGCAGACGCTGAAGTTCACCGACGCCGGCGCGGGCACTCTCGGCGGCGTCCACACCCTGGCCGCGTCCGGCAAGAACCTCGACGACCCGGACTCCTCGACCACCGCCGGAACCCCGCTGGTCACCTGGACGCCGAACAGCGGCGCCAACCAGAAGTGGCTGTTCACCAGGCAGTCCGACGGTTCCTACACGCTGACCAACGCGCATTCGAAACTGTGCGCCGACGTCGAAGGCGGGGCCACCACCGCGGGCGCGCGCGTCATCCAGTGGACGTGCACCGGCGGGGCCAACCAGCGCTGGAACGCGACGAAACAGCCCAACGGCACCTACAAGATCGCCAGTGTCCGCTCGGGCCTGCTGCTGACCACAGCGTCCACTTCGGACGGTGCGGCCGTGACGCAACAGGCCGACACGGGCTCCGCGCTGCAAGCGTGGGCCATCGGCTGAGCCAGGGTGGCCCGCTCTCCGGGGCGGGCCACCCGGGTTGCGTTTGTGTGGCACATCACACCCTCACTGCACGTCCCTGATCCGCAACCGTCTCCCTTCATGAGAGCACTTTCGGTGAAAAGTTCACCGGAGGCTGGGAGGGAGAACACCATGAAGCACACCGGCATCATCCGCACCACCACCATCACCGGCGTCGTCGCGGCGCTGAGCCTGGCCGCCGTCGTCCCGGCGCTGGCGAGCGCGCCTTCCGCCGACCCGGTCACCACCGTGGCCGACCTCGACGGCGACGGGGAGATCGAGACCGTCACCGCGCAGCTCACCGGCCCCGGCGACCAGGTCGTCTCGGCCACCGTGCACGGCACCTTCACCTCGATCCACCTCGGCGCCGACAGCTCCGTCCCGCTCGCGGCCCCGCGCGTCACCGATCTCAACGGCGACGGCCGCGCGGAACTGATCGTCACCCAATCCGTCGGCGCCAACACCACGTTCTTCACCGCGCTGCACTACGACGGCCGCGACCTCGCCCAGGTCGTCGGCAACGACGACAAGCCGCTGTCCGTCGCCGAAGGCGGTGGCGTCGCCGCCCACCTGGGTTACCAGTGCACTCCGCTCGACGGCGGCGGCCGCACCTTCGAAACCGTCGCGGCCGAGGCCGACGACGTCGGCGCCGACCCGCTCACCTACTCGGGCACGCGCACCGTGTACACCCTGCGCGACGGCGCGCTGACCACCCAGAAGACCATCCCGATCACGAACCGTCCGGTGACCGGCCCGGTGCTGGGCACCGACGCCGCGAGCTGCGACCAGACCGGCGCCTGACGGCTTCTCGCCCCCAAGCGCGTGAAGGCCCCCTTCCCTCGGCTGAGCCGAGGGAAGGGGGCCTTCACGCGCAATTAGGCGACTAAGGCGCGTAGGTCAGGCAGTTGGCGGCGTGGTCACCCTCGCCCGGTCCCACCCGGACACTCGAAGCGGTGCATTCCAGCGCGGAATTGTGGCGGCAGTCGGACCTGGAGCAGGCTCCGACCTGCGCGGTCACCCGGTCGAGTCCGCCCTTGGTATTGAGCGGGACGAACGTTCCGCAATCGGCCGATCCGTTGCCGCCGCCCACCGTGATGGCGAAGGCGTGACAGCCGTCGTGGTTGTACGAGCATCCGCTGACCGTGCATTCGTGGACGGCGGGCATTTCGGTGGTGGTCATAACGACTCCTGTACTTCGTGGTGGTGGTGTCGTTCGGTATGACCAGGGTTACACCGGCCCGGTGCGGCGGCAATTCGGGGAAATTCATTCACGTCCGGCGAGCAGCCGGTCCAGCCAGGAATCCCGGGCGGCGAGACACGATCGGGCGACGGCCGTTTCCGGTGCCAAATCGTAGAAGCCGTGGAAAGCGCCGCCCCACACGTGCAATTCCGCCTCTCCCCCGGCCGCCCAGATCGCGCTCGCGTACGCCACGGCCTCGTCGCGGAACACCTCGGCGGCGGCGACGTCGATGAACGTCGGCGGAAGTCCGCTGAGATCCGTCGCGCGGGCCGGGGCGGCATACGGCGAGACGTCGGGGCCGCCTCGCCGGTCGCCGAGGACCATCGTCCACGCCGTCAGGTTGCTGGTCCGGTCCCAGACGCCGACGCCGTCGTACCGGCGCGCGGACCCGGTGTCGTTCCGGTCGTCGATCATCGGGCACTGGAGCAGTTGCCCGCACAGCGCCGGCCCGCCGCGGTCGCGCGCCAGCAGCGTGACCCCGGCGGCGAGACCGCCTCCGCCGCTGCCGCCGAAGATGACCAGCTTGCCCGGGTCGAAGCCCAGCTCGTCCGCGTGCGCGGCCATCCACTCCAGCCCGGCGTAGCAGTCCTCCACCGGCACCGGATCCGGATGTTCGGGTGCGCGGCGGAATTCGACGGTGACCGCGACGGCGTCGTATTTCATCGCCCATTCGACGAGCGGCCCCACCGACGCGAACCGGTCGCCCATCACCATCCCGCCGCCGTGCACGTGGTAGATCCCCGGCCCGCCGCCGCGATGATCCCGGCGCGCGATGACCGAGACGGTGATCTCCGCGCCGCCGTATCCGGGGATCGTGTGATCGGTCCAGGTGACCTGGCGGTCGCCGATCTGTTCTTCGATCGTCGGGAACGGCAGTGCCCGGTACCGCTCCAGCTGATCCGCCGTCATGCCGACCGGCACGTTCCCCTTCAGCGCGGGCAGTACGGCGGCGAGTTCGTAATCGTATGCGGGTTCCACCATCCGTGTGAGCCTAGAGGTCGACGTCCAGCCGCGAAGCCGCACGTGAGACACAGCAGTACATCCGCCCGTCCGGCGCCCCGATGTCGTCGCGGTGCTCCGGTTCCCCGCCGACGACGCCGATCTCGCAGCTCCCGCAAACGCCCTCACGGCACCCGGACGGGATCCGGAAGCCCGCGTGATTCAAGGCGTCCAGGAGCGACTCCTCCGCGGTGACCGGCACCGTCCGGCCCGAGCGGACACAACGCACTTCGAACGGCACGTCGGGCCCGAATTCCTTGACCACCGGCCGAAAGCGTTCGAGGTGCAGGCGGTCCGCGGGGAACGCCGCCTCGGCCGCGTCGAGCATCGGCGCGGGGCCGCAGCAGTAGACCAGCGCGTCCGGGCCGAGTTCGGCCGCCAGCGCGGCGAAGTCCGGCCTGCCGCCCGCGTGCAGACGCACCCGGTCGCCGTATTCCGCCTTGAGTTCGGCGGCGAACGGCATGGTCGCTTCGGACCGGCCCACGTACACCAACCTGGCCGAGTCACCCGCCGCCGCGAGCATCGGCAAGAGGGGCGTGATGCCGATCCCGCCCGCGATGAACAGGTACTCCGGGGCGGGCAGCAACGGGAAGTTGTTGCGCGGCAACGAGACGTCGAGGGTCCGGCCAGCGCGCAGGAACAGGTGGACGTACTCCGAACCGCCCCGGCTCAGCCGGTCGTGGCGGACGGCGACCCGGTAACTGCCGCGATCGGCCGGGTCCCCGCACAGGGAGTACTGCCGGGTCAGCCAGTTCGGCAGGGACAGGTCGACATGCGCGCCCGGCTCCCAGGGTGCCAAGGGGCCGTCGGCTCCGCGCAGCACGAGCGAGACGACACCCTCGGCGACCGGATCCACGCGGTCGAGCACGGTCTTCTGCATCAACGGGATCACCTCAGTACAACTGCCGGTAGCCGGTTTCGAGCATGGTCTGCAGCACCGCGGGATCGACGCCGGGACCCATCTGCTCGGCGGCGACCTCGCCGACGGACGGCAATTCGTCCGCCAGCGCCTGACTCGCGGGATCCCAGAGCCGGGACCGGATCAGCGCGCGGCCGCAGTGGAAGAAGGTCTCCTCCACCTCGACGATGATCGCCAGCACCGCCGGTTTGCCCTCGGTGCGCATCCTGGCGAGCACGTCCGGCTCGTCGGTGGGATAGGCGCGACCGTTGACCCGGAACACCTCCCGCACGCCGGGGACCACGAACATCAGGCCGATCCCGTCGTTCTCCGCGAGATTGCGGAAGGAATCGGCGAGTTTGTTGCCCGGCCGGTCGGGGATCGCCAGGGTGCGCTCGTCGAGCACCTTGACGAAGCCGGGGTAGTCGCCGCGCGGTGAGCAGTCGGGCAGGCCCGTCGCGTCCGACGTCGCCATCGCCACGAACGGGGCATGGGCGATGAACCGGTGGCCGTGCCGGTCGATCCGGTGGTGGACCTTGGCCTCGATCATGGCCTCCGGCTCCCCCAGCCGGGCACGGACCTCCTCGGGCGAAAGCCGGCGCGGACGCGTCTCTGTGCTGGTCATGGCACAATTATGAGCAATTGTTCAGTCTGCTCGCTACTCGCTTTCGCGCCGCTTCACCGGGAGTGTCATGACGTCGGAGCAACGACGGCTTCAGCCACGTAAACAGCCGCGCCAGGTCCGGGCCGAGCTCACCAGGCAGCGCATCCTCACCGCGGCTGCTCACGTTTTCGCCGAGTACGGGTACGCCGCGGGGACGACGAACCGGATCGCCGAACGGGCCCGGATCTCGATCGGTTCGCTGTATCAGTACTACCCGAACAAGGACGCGATCCTGGCCGAGTTGCTGACCCGCCACCTCGACGGCGACCGGGCGACCGAGACGCTGCGCCGCTACAAGGAGTCGCCGGAGCCACTCGAGACGGTGATCCGGGATTTCGTGCACACGGTGATCGAGAACCATCTCGACGATCCGCGGCTGCTGCAGATCATGATCGAGCAGGCGCCCCGCTCCGGCGAACTGCTGGAACGGATCACCCGGCTGGAATGGGAGATGATCGGCGATCTGCGGGACCTGCTCCACGGCCATCCCGAGGTTCGCGTGGCGGACAAGGAGACCGCGGCCCGGCTCGTCGCGTCGACCGTGGAGCTGACCGTGCACCAGCTCATCGCCGCGCCCGGCTCCATCGACGTCACGCGGCTCGAGAACGAGCTCGTGGCGATGATCACCGGCTATCTCCGCGCCTGATTTCCGGGGGTTGACCAGGCGATGAGCGGGTATCCACGGGTGTGAGCCGACTTGGGGACAGCCTGCGCGGCCTCACCGCCCGGTGGCGGCGGCGAGGCGGCGCACTCGCGCTGATCTGGACACTGATCACCTTCGGCCTGGTCACGATGCTGTGGATGTCCGGCTTCCGCGCCTGGCCGGTGTACCTGACCGCGGCGCCGGGCGCCGTCGTCACCGTCCTGCTGTGGATCGGTGTCGCGCGCACTCGCCGCCGGAGGGTCGTCGAGAAACAGCCGAGCGGTTGAGCTACTTCGTCGCGCGCATGGCCAGCTGGTCGAACTCGCGATCCGGCAGCGTCCTGTTGAGCTCCAGGAGCTGCTCGGCGAGGTGACCGACGGCGTACCGCGTCTCCGGCTTCCCGTCCTCGATGGCGCGGCGGATGGCGTCCACGACCACGGACGGGTCGGAGCCGTCGCTGAGCCCGGTTTCCCCGTGCCGCGCCATGGCTTCCGCCATTTCCCGATACGCCCCTCGGCCGGAGTTCTCCCGCAGCTGAGCGGAAGTCTGGTCCTCGAATTCGGTTTTGATGATGCCCGGCTGGATGATGACGACGTCGATGCCGAAGGGCCCGACCTCCATCCGAAGCGTGTCGGAAAAGGCTTCGAGGGCGTGCTTCGACGCGTAGTACCAAGCGCCGAACGGCAAGGCGATCTCGCCGCCGATCGACGAGACGTTGACGATCGTGCCGGATCGCTGAGCCCGCATGGCAGGCAAGACGAGCTGTACGAGCCTCGCCGGCGCGAGCAGATTGACTTCGAGCTGGTCACGCGCGCTGTCGAGCGGCACGTCCTCGACGGCCCCGTGCAGCACGGTCCCCGCGTTGTTGACCAGGACGTCGATCCGTTGCCGTTCTTCGAGAACGGTGCCGACCGCCTGGCGGAGATCGTCCTCGTTCCTGGCGTCCATCTTCAGCACCTGGCCGCCCGCCTCGCGCAGGTCGTCCATCTTCTCCACGCGCCTCGCGGCGCCGTAGACGATGTGCCCGGCGCGCAGGAGGTCCAGCGCGGTGGCGTGGCCGATCCCCGACGAAGCACCGGTGACCAGGCATACCTTGGCCGTCATTTCGGACACCCTTCTGAGTTTTTCGGTCACGACGAAACGGTAGGCTCGTTTTTCTTTCTCCTGCAACACAGAACGGGGAATCGATGCAATGACCATGCGGCTGAATGCACCGGGGGACGGATGCCCGGGAACCGCCTGACCCGCGACGAGCGCGGGCAGATCGCGGCGGGCCTGTCGGCGGGGCTCGCCTACGCCGAAATCGCCCGCCGGATGGAACGTCCCAAATCGACCGTGATCCGGGAGGTGGCCCGCAATGGCGGCGCCCACGGCTACGGGGCGGATCAGGCGCAGCAGGCGACGCGATGGCGGGCGCGCCGCCGCAAACCCGGCCCGCCGCCGGGCACCCCTCGGCCCCCGGAAACGCTGCGGGATTTCGAAACCGAATTCGCCGAAACGATGGCCGCGACCGGCGTCCCGGCCATGATGGCCAGGGTCCTGGCGTGCCTGTTCACCGCGGACACCGGTGGCGGTGCCGCCGCCGAACTGGTCGCCAGGCTGGAGGTCAGTCCCGCGTCGGTGTCCAAGGCCGTCGGCTGGCTCGAACAACGCGGCCTGATCACCCGCGAGCGTGAAGGCAGGCGGCAGCGATACGTCATCGACGACGACTTCGGCTACCGCGCCTGGCAGACGAGTCTCGAAGCGATGACCCAATGGGCGGAGGTCACCCGCCGAGGCGCCGCCCTGCTCGACGGCCCGGCAGGCGCCCGGCTGGACGCCACCAGCCGGTTCTTCCGGCATCTGCGCGAGGACATGGGCGAGGCGGCCGAACACTGGCGGCGGACCGGCCCGCGCTGACGGGGCGGGCGACCGAAGCCGCCCGCCCCGTCCGGAACGCCGTGGCGTCACCCACGCTTGAATTCCTCCCAGGTCACCTTCTTCACCTTGGGGCCGTCGTCCTTGGCGTGGCTCGCCAGGCCGTTGAGCCCCTTGAAGTAGTCACCGGCCTGGGCCTGCGCCTCCGGCGACATGTCGGTGTCGCTGATCGCGATGCCGTGGATGTGCTCCACCCAGTCGCCCTGGCTCGGCGTGCGGTGCCACGCGGCGAACCCGACCTCGCGCAGCGCCTTCACCGCGGCGGTCTTGTTCGAGATGTTGTTCACCGAGATGTCGACGGCTCCGCCACCGTCGTGCGTACCACCCGAAGCGCCGACACCGCCGGCGTTGTACGAGCCCTGCGTGATGGTGAACTTGACCCCGGCCTTCTTTTCCGCGGCCGCGATCATGTCGGCGGTGCGCTTGTTGACCGTCTTGCCGTCCAGGCTGGTCTTCGAGCCGACGCTGATCGGCGCGGTCACGGTGTAGCGGCCCTTGCCCAGTTCGGTCAGCGAGCCCTTGCCCGGCAGACCGCTCGCGGCGAGGCCGCTGTGCCCCAGCGACTTCTGGTACTTCTGGTACGCGGTCACCGTCGACGTGCCGAAGTGCCCGTCCACCTGCTTCTTGTCGAGCAGGTTCTTCGCGGCCAGCGCCTGCTCGACCACCTTGACGCTCTCACCGGAGCCCGGCGTGATCGACTGGTCGGCCTTGTACGGATCCCACATGGCCGCCTTGACCACGGCCTCCATATTGACCGATGGTGCGGCCACCGCGGGCTGCGCCGCCGTCATCCCCAGCGTGGCCCCGGACAGAGCGGCGAACATCGCGGCGGTTGCCACCTTGCGCATGACTGCTCCTTCACTCGATGGCTGCTCCCCGTGAGCAGCTCGTGACCGACACTGGCCCGGACGCGGTGTCAGCCGGAACCGCCTGTACGGAACGTCTGACGTCAGAAACCGCAGGTTGACAGCGTTTGACAACGCCCGCGGCGGGCCGATCCCGCTGGTCAGCGCGGCGATCCGGACACTCTTCGCGATATAGTCACCAAGCCGCGAAGAGTGACGAAAAGTGTTGTCACGTTGGACACGATCGCGAGGGGGAGCGTGCCGGAACCGCGAACAGGAGAACGGGCGCCGGAGCTCGAAGCGTTCATGGACGAGCTGCGGAAGCTGCGGACGCGAGCCGGGGAGCCGTCCTTCCGGAAGATGGCGGCGAAGTCCGGCGCGGTGTCCCACGCAACCCTGCACCTCACCGTCACCGGCAAGCGGTTGCAGCCCTGGGAGACGGTCCGGGAGTTCGTCCGCGCCTGCGACGGTGACGAAGAGGAATGGCACGCCCGATGGCAGGGCGTCCAGCTCGTGCTCTCCGCCGACCGCGAACCGGATCCCGCGCCGCGGTCGCGGTCCAAACTCCTCCTGGTGGCGCTCGCCCTCGTCGCCGTCGTCGCGATCGCCGCCGTCGTGATCGTCCTGCTGCCGGACGCGCAGGAGCCGTCCGGGCCGCCCCACCCCGGCGACGCGAGCAAGTTCGTCGCCGACGTCACCATCCCCGACGACACCGTGGTCAAACCGGGCAGCCAGTTCGTGAAGGTGTGGGAGCTCAAGAACACCGGCACGGTCGAATGGCGGAAGCGGTATCTGCGCCGCACCGACCTCCCGGTCGCGCCCGGCGCCTGCCGCACCCCGGACCGGATCCCGGTCAACGACACCGCCCCGCAGGGGAACGTGCAGGTGACGGTCACCGTGAGCGCCCCGCCGACCGCGCCCGTCGATTGCAAGGTCTTCTGGAAGATGGTCGACGAAGAGAACCGGGAACTCTTCCCGGCCAGCAAACCGATCTATTTCTCGGTGCTCGTGCGCGCCTGAGCCGTTACGCGTGACCCGAGGCGGAACTCGCGTGATTGAAAGCGCAACTCACGTGATTGAAGGCGGAACTTGCGTGTCCGGACGGCGATCACGCGGGCGGACCGGTTCCCGGTGTGTTCGCCGCCCAATCACGCGAGTTCGCCGTTCAATCACGCGAGTTCCGCCTCTGATCACGCATGAGACGCGCCTGAGCCCGGGGAAAACACCTCGTTCGGCCGGAAAAGTGCGCTAGCCGCCGCTTTCCGGGCTCCCTACGCTGAATTCCGCGCACGAGAACCACAAACGGCCTCGGGAGACTCCAGTGAGAGCAACGAGAATCGTGTTCTGCGCCCTGTTCGCCCTCGGCGCCGCCTGCCTTTCCGCGCCGGCGTCGGCGACACAAAACGCGTTCACCCTGTCCAGCACCGCGTTCGCCGATGGCGGTCTCATGCCCAAGGTGCACGAGTGCACCAGCGGCGGCGGGAACGATCCGGCCAAGAAGAACGAGTCGCCGCCGCTGGCGTGGTCGGGTGCCCCCGCCGCGGCGAAGAGCTACGCGATCGTCATGCGCGACCTCGACAACGCCAACCTCATCCACTGGGTCATCTACGACATCCCGGCGGCCACGGCTTCGCTCCCCCAGAACGTCCAGCACGTCTACCGGCCGCCGGTGCCCGCCGGCTCCAGGCAGGTCTACTACCGCGGCAGCGCCAGCCTCTACGGCTACCAGGGCCCGTGCTCGCCCTCGACTGTGAACACCTACGAGTTCGTCGTGCACGCCCTCGACCGGGCTTCGCTCACCGGCCTGAACTCCGGTTCGTCGACCCAGGCCGCCGCCAGGGCGATCACCGCGGCTTCGATCGGTTCGGCGAGGATCACCGGCGAGTCGTAAGTCCCCTGGTCACCCGTGGCAAAATCGGCCCAATGCGGATCGGGATGCTGGGGCCCTTCGAGGTGCACACGGACGACGGCGGGCTCGCCGACGTGCCGGGGGCGCGGCTGCGCGGGCTGTTGATCGCCCTCGCGCTCGATCCGGGCCGGGTGGTCCCGAAAGCGTCGCTCGTCGACTGGATCTGGGGCGAGCAGCCGCCGGCCGACGCGACGAACGCCTTGCAGCGCTTGGTTTCCCGGCTGCGGAAGGTGCTTCCGGACGGCGTCGTCGAGGGACAGACCGACGGCTACCGCCTGAAGGTGGCGCCCGAAGACGTCGACGCCGTGCGGTTCGAGCGGCTCATCGAGCAGGCCCGCGGCGACGACGGGCCGAGGCGGCTGCGCGAGGCGCTCGACCTGTGGCGCGGGGCGGCCATGCAGGACGTCGGCCTGCAGGACAGCGGCGCGTTCGACGCCGCGGTCACCCGGCTCGAAGGGCTTCGCCTGACCGCGTTGGAGGACCGCTTCGACGCGGAACTCGACCTCGGCCACGGCGCGAACCTGGTCACCGAGCTGACCGATCTGGTGGCCGCGCACCCGCTGCGCGAGCGGCTCGTCGCCGCGCTTATGCGGGCCCTCGCGGCGACCGGCCGCGACACCGAAGCCCTGCTCGTGTACCAGCGCACGCGGGAAGCCCTGGCCGACGCCCTCGGCGTCGACCCGTCGCCGGAGCTGTCCGCGGTGCACGTCCAGCTGCTGCGCGGTGAGCTGGGACGGCGTGAGGAGAACCGCAAGACCAACGTGCGCGCCGAGCTGACCAGCTACGTCGGGAAGGACGACGACGTCGCCAAGGTCCGCGAGCTCGTCGCCGATCACCGGCTCACCACCCTGATCGGGCCCGGCGGTTCGGGAAAGACCCGGCTGGCCACGGAAGCCGCGCGCACCGTGCTCGGCGACCTGCCGGACGGCGCGTGGCTGGTGGAGCTCGCGGCCATCGGCCCGGACGACGACGTCGCCCAAGCGACGCTCGCGGCGCTGGGCCTGCGGGACGCGCTGCTCGGTGACTCTTCGAACGCCGAACCCGTCGAGCGGGTCGTCGCCGCGATCCGCGACCGGGAAGTCCTGCTGATCCTGGACAACTGCGAACACGTGATCGAGGCGGCCGCGGCCTTCGCCCACCGGGTGCTCGGGGAATGCCGCCGTCTCCGGATACTGGCGACGAGCCGGGAGCCGCTCGGCATCACCGGCGAGACGTTGTGGCACGTCGTGCCGCTGGCCGTCCCGGACCGGCACGCGAGCCCCGGCGAGATCGAATCCTCCCCCGCCGTCCGGTTGCTGCGGGACCGGGCGAGCGCGGTGCGCAAGGATTTCGTGGCCGACAAGACCACTCTGGCCACGATGGCGCACGTGTGCCGGATCCTGGACGGGATGCCGCTGGCGATCGAACTGGCCGCGGCCAGGCTGCGCACGATGTCGATCGAGCAGCTCGCGAACCGCCTCGACGACCGGTTCCGCCTGCTCACCGGCGGCAGCCGGACCGCGCTGCCCCGCCACCGGACGTTGCGCGCCATGGTCGACTGGAGCTGGGAGCTGCTGTCCGAAGCCGAGCGGACGGTGCTGTGCCGTCTCTCCGTGTTCTCGGGCGGGGCGAGCCTGGAAGCGGCCGAGCGTGTCTGCGTGAGCGAAGCCGTCGAGGAGTACGAAGTCCTCGAACTGCTCACCACGCTGACCGAGAAGTCGCTGCTGGTCTCCGCGGGCGACGAAGCGCCGCGTTACCGGATGCTCGGCACGATCAAGGAGTACGCCGCGCAACGGCTCGCCGAAGCGGACGGAACACTGCTGGCGCGCCACGCGCATCTCGCGTATTTCACCGATCTCGCCGAGGCCGCCGAGCCGATGCTCCGCCAGGCCGAGCAGCTGGAGTGGCTCGCCAAGCTCAACGCCGAGCACGACAACATCACCGCCGCGATGCGCGGCGCCCTCACGGCGGGCGAAGCACCGGAAGCGATGCGGCTCGCGGCGGCCTGTGGCTGGTACTGGTGGCTCAGCGGGCACCGCACGGAAGGCATGGAGCTGGTCAGCGCGGCCGTCAAAACGCCTGGTGAGGTGCCGGAAGAGATCGCGGCCGTCGTGTACGGGCTGGTCTCGCTCTTCGTGAGCTCCGGTTTCGCCGACGAACACACCGCGGCGAAGTGGATCCACGAGTCGTACCGGCTGGGCACGCGCACCGAGAAGAAGCATCCGCTGCTGGGCCTCGTCGTCCCGCTGGAACGCATGCTGGCCGGCGACGACGCGCTGTCCGCGTGGGAACCGGTGCTGTCGGACGAAAACCCTTGGGTCCGCGCGCTGGGCAGGCTGCACCTCGGCAAGATGCGGGCCTCGCTCGGCCATCCCGGCCGGGAGGCGGACGAGTACCTCGCGGGGGCGCTCGCCGAGTTCCGGGCCATCGGCGAACGGTTCGGGATCTCCTTCGCCCTGACCGAACTGGCGGACCGGATCGCCACGCGCGGCGAGTTCGCCACCGCGTGCGAGTACTACGAACAGGCGGTCACGGTGGTGACCGAGGTCGGCTCCGTCGAGGACCTGATCCGGCTGCGGTCGCGGCAGGCACAGCTGTTCTGGCTGATGGGCGACGAGGAAGCCAGCGCGGCGGCCGCCGCCGACGCGGAACGGCGCGCCGAGCGGGTCACCTGGCCGGGCGCGCTGGGGATGTTCGCCCTCTCGCAGGCGGAACTCCTCCACTGGCGTGGCGAAACCGAGGAAGCGGCGAAGCAGCTCGACTTCGCGACGACCGTGATGGGCGACGAAGCGGGATTGGGACACGTCCGCGCCGTCACCCACGACCTTCGCGGCTACTTCACCGACGACCTCGACCGATCCCGTGAGCACCGGGAATCGGCCTACCAGGCGGCGCGTGAAGTGCACTTCCAGCCCTTGATCGCCCACGTGCTCGTCGGGATCGCGGATCTGGCCCTGCGCCTGGACGATCCCGAGCAGGCCGCACGGCTGCTCGGGGCGGCGGACGAACTGCGCGGGCTGCCGGACCGGTCCCGTCCGGACGTCACCCGCATCGAGACCACAGTGCTGCGCCGCCTCGGCGAAGCGAAGTTCGCGGAGGCGGCGCGAGAAGGCGCTGTGGCGGACTGGAGACAGCTCGCCGAGGTCACGCTCGCTTCTTGAAGGTCGAGGACGCCCACAGGTATCCGGCGAGCGCGATCCCGGCACACCAGCCGAGGGCGGGGAGCACGTCGCCCGCGGCGGGTGCCCCGTCGAGAAGCCCGCGCAGCGTCTCGATGATCGGCGTGAACGGCTGGTACTCCGCGAATTCCCGGAGCCCCGGCCCCATCTTCTCGGCGGGCACGATCGCGCTGCTGAAGAACGGCAGCATGACCAGCGGCACCGAGGCCATCCCCGCGGTTTCCGGGGATTTCGCCGCCAGTCCCAGCGCGACCGTGAGCCAGGCCGCCGCGAAACCGAGCAGGACGACGATGCCGACCACGCCGAGCCAGTCGAGGAAACCGGCCGCCGGGGAGAAGCCGAGCAGGAAGGCCACCCCGGTGAGCGCCGCGATGGCGACCAGGTTGGTCAGCACACTGGCGACGACGTGCCCGGTCAGCACCGCGCCTCGGGAGACGTCCATGACCTTGAACCGGTTGATGATGCCCTTGGTCATGTCGGAGTTCACCGCGGTGGCGGTGGCCCCGAGGCCGTAGCAGACGGCCAGCAGCATCAATCCCGGTGTCGCGTAGTCGATGTAGTCGACGCCGACGCTGAACGCGTCCCCGAAGACGTAGACGAACATCAGCATCATCACGACCGGCATCAGGATCGCGTTGAACACCGAGGTCGGATTGCGGACGAGGTGCTTGAAGTTACGGCGCAACATCACCGTCGAGGGGGAGTTCACTTTGCTGCCTCCGTGTCGTGGCCGGTCAGGGCGAGGAAAACGTCATCGAGATCAGGGGTGTGGACGGAGAACTCTTCGGCGGCGATGGAGTACTCGTCGAGCCGGTCGAGCAGCGCGCGCAGGGATTTCGTCCCGGCGTCGCTGGGGATCCGCAGGGCGAGCTCCTCGTCGTCGCGGGCGGCTCCGGGGAAGATCCGCGCCGCCGCGTCGAGTTCGGCGACGGTGGTGAAGCGGAGCCGGACGTGCGTGCCGGGCATCCGGCGCTTGAGCTCGGCGGGCGTGCCCTGTGCGACCAGGCGGCCCTGGTCGAGGACCGCGATCCGGTCGGCGAGCTGGTCGGCTTCTTCGAGGTACTGGGTGGTGAGGAAGACGGTCACGCCGCCGGCCACCAGCTCGCGGATGATCGACCACATCGTGCGGCGGCTGCGCGGGTCCAGGCCCGTGGTGGGCTCGTCGAGGAAGATGATCCGCGGATCGCCGACGAGGGTCATCGCCAGATCCAGCTTCCGCCGCATGCCGCCGGAGTAGGTCGACGCCGGCTTGCGCGCCGATTCCACCAGGTCGAAGCGTTCCAGCAGCTCGGACACGACGTTCTTGCCCGCGGTGCCGCGGCTCAGGTCCACCATCAGCTGGAGGTTCTCCTGGCCGGTCAGCAGTTCGTCGACCGCCGCGAACTGGCCGGTGACGCCGATCGCCGCGCGCACCGCCTTCGCCTCGGTCACGAGGTCGTGGCCCGCGACCTTCGCGGTCCCGCCGTCGGCCTTCATCAGGGTGGTCAGCAGGTTCACCGTCGTGGTCTTCCCCGCCCCGTTCGGGCCGAGCAGCGAGAAGATGGTGCCCGCCTGGACTTCGAGGTCTATACCGTCGAGCACGACCTTGTCGCCGAAGGTCTTGCGCAGTCCGGAGACCGCGATCGCTGTGTCGTTCATGGGCACCACTCTGGGCGGCCGCGCTGACACGGCTCCGCCACGCCGCTGACACGGGCGGTGTCAGCGCCGTGTCAGCCGGATGTCAGGCCCCGCGGGGAAAGTGGCCGTCACAACCACCACGAAAGGCGAAGCGATGACTCAGACGGTTCCCGTCCCGCAGGGCCTCCCGATGGAGCGCGACGCGGGGCCCTTCGACCCGCCCCGCGAGATCACCCGGCTGCGCGAGGCCCGCCCGGTGAGTCCCATGCTCTTCCCCGACGGTCACGAGGGCTGGCTCGTCACCGGCTACGACGAGGTGCGGCAGATGATGGCCGACACCCGCTTCAGCTCGCGCCAGGACATCGGCATCCTGCACATGCCGTACGAGACGCCGGGGATCCCCGTCCAGACCGAACCGTCCCCGCCGACGCCGGGCATGTTCGTCGCCATGGATCCGCCGGACCACGGCCGGCTGCGGAAGCGGCTCACCGGCGCCTTCACCGTGAAGCGGATGAAGCAGCTCGAAGAACACATCGTCGAGGTCACCGAACGGCAGCTGGACGCGATGGCGAACCTGACTCCGCCGATCGACCTGGTCAAGGAGTTCGCGCTGCCGGTGCCGTCGCTGGTGATCTGCGAACTGCTCGGCGTCCCCTACGAGGACCGGGAGAGCTTCCAGGCCGACTCCGCGCAGCTCATGGTCAGGGACCAGACGCTGGAGGAGAAGATGGCCGCTTTCATCGGGATGAACACGTTCCTCACCGAACTGGTCACCCGCAAACGCGAGACGCCCGAGGACGACATCCTGTCCGACCTCGGGCGCCACGAAGACCTCACCATCGAGGAGCTGGCGGGCGCCGCGTTCCTGTTGCTGTTCGCGGGCCACGAGACCACCGCGAACATGCTGGCGCTGGGCACCTTCGCGCTCCTGGAGCACCCGGAGCAACTGGCCGAACTGCGCGCCGACGCGGCGCTGCTCCCCGGCGCCGTCGAAGAGCTGCTTCGCTACCTGTCCGTCGCCGACATCTTCTTCCGCTACGCCACGGAGGACTTGGAGCTCGGCGGCGAAACCATCCCCGCGGGGTCGACAGTCATCATCTCGCTGCTGGCCGCCAACCGTGATCCGCGGCGGTTCGAAAACCCCGACGCCTTGGACCTGCACCGCAACGCCCGCGGTCTGCTGTCGTTCGGGCACGGCATCCACCAGTGCCTCGGCCAGCAGCTGGCGCGGATCGAGATGCGCGCGGGTTTCGAGGGGCTGCTGCGCCGGTTTCCGACGCTCGCGCTCGCCGTTCCGGCCGAGGAGGTCAGGCTCAAGACCGACATGAACATCTACGGCGTGCACGAGCTTCCGGTCACTTGGACGAAATAGGTGCCGGCACCGCGGCCCTCCCCTGCCTGGCGGGGAGGGCCGCTCTCGTGGTCAATTCTTGAGCCACTCCAGCAATTCGACTTTTCCGTGCCCCTTCGCGCCGGTCTTGCGGATCGACGCGTCGACCGAACCCGCGACGACGTAGGAAGCTCCGGCCCCACCGCCGCCTCCGGCCGAGTCGTTGGTGCCCGATTTGCCACCCCCGCCTCCGCCGCCGCCCTTCACCGCGTATCCCGCGCCGCCGCCACCGCCGCCACCGGCCGTCGACGCTCCCGGCGCTCCCTGGCCGTTGTCACCCTTGCCGGTTTTCGCGGTTCCCCCGGTTCCACCGTCGCCGCCGACGCCGAGCGTTCCGCGTTCGCCTTTGCCGCCGTTGTGCGGCTTCGCGTCACCCGCGCCGCCGTCGCCACCGCCGGCCACCAGCGAGCCGCCGCCGGCCCCGCCTCCGCCGCCCGCCACGATCAAGGGCACGGAGCCACGGCAGACCGCACTGGAGCCACCTCCGCCACCGCCGTTGCGACCCGAGTCGGTTTCCCCGGAACCGCCTCTTCCGCCGATGGTGAATCCGAAACCACCGGATCTACCGGCCTGTTTCCCGACATGGACTATCAGTATCTCGCCGCCTTTGACCGGCACCGTCGCCTCGACTTCGGCCCCGTGACCGGGACCGCCGGAATCCGCGTTTCCGTGTCCTCCTTGCCCGCCTCGCAGTTTGAACCGGCCACGCTTCGCGTCGTCGGGAACCGGGAGTTTTTGTCCTTCTTCTCCTTCAACGGCTTCGAAGCTGCGGCTGGTCACGGTCTCGGTCATGATTCCTCCTGGATTTCCGCCGGACTCCCAGTCTGGAATGCGCGATTCACTGGCCGATAGTGCACGATCGGGCACGAAAAGACTTCGCTGCGTTCGCGATCGCGTCCTTTTCGTACCAGCGTGGAGCAGCGCGGCTATACCTTCGGGTAATTACCGGGCTGCGCAAGGAAATCCGCCTCCCCCTTCAGTTCTTGGGGCGGGCGAGGGTCTGGCTGAGCGTCAACGCGATGAGCGCGACGGCGAATCCGGTGAGCTGCCAGCCGGTGAGGGTCTGGCCGAGCACCAGGAATCCCGCCGCGGTGGCGACCAGGGGGTTGGTCAGCGTCAGCAGGGAGACCGACGCCGGGGCGAGCCGGTCGATGCCGCGGAACCACAGCGGATAGGCCAGCGCGGTGGTGACGATGCCGATGTAGCCGTAGCCGATGACGTTCGCCATCGTCAGCGAGCCCGGGAGGCCTTCGAACAGCAGCGTCGCCGGGGCGAGGACGATGCCGCCGAGGGTCAGCTGCCAGCCGGTCATCGCCAGCGGATGCCCGGGGCGGCCCCATTTCTTGGTCAGGATCAGGGAAACGGCCATCAGCCCGACGGCGACGAGCATGGCGGCCAGTCCGAGCGGGTCGAGCCGGGCTTCCGACGTGAGGGTCAGCAGCGCGACCCCACCGGCGCCGGCGGTCGCCGCGAGCAGGATCGGCGCCGGGGTCCGGACGCGGAGCATCGGGAGCGCGAGCAGCGCCACCAGCAGGGGTTGCAGGGCGCCGAGGGTCGCGGCGACCCCGCCGGGAAGGCGGTACGCGGCGAAGAAGATCAACGGCAGGAAGGCGCCGAAGTTGAGCATCCCGAGCACCGTCGTCTTCCACCACCACGACCCGTGCGGGAGCCGCCGGGTCAGTGCCAGCAGGAGCAGCCCGGCCGGGAGCGCCCGCAGCGCGGCGGCCAGCAACGGCCGGTCCGGGGGCAGCAGGGTCGCGGTGACGACGTAGACGGTCCCCCAGCTGGCCGGGGCCAGCGCGGCCAGCCCGGCGTCACGCAACGTCGGTTTCGCGGCCGCCGGTTCCGCCGGGACGACGGGCCGCTCGGCGATGATCGCCATGATGTCTCCTCACTGATAATCTCAACGTTGAGATAACACCAGCGACTTCTGTCAATGTCAAGTCTCTTAATGTTGAGACGATTGGAGGGCGTCATGGCCGACGCGGTGGACGCGGTGATCGCGCTTTGGCGGCACGAGCGGCCGGACCTCGAAGACAAGCTCTGGCCCGCCGAGGTGGTCGGTCGCGTTCAGCGGCTTTCCCGGATCCTCGACCGGAAGCTCAAGGAGTTCAACGCCAAGCACGACCTGGAGTCGTGGGAGTTCGACGTGCTCACCACGCTCCGCCGCTCCGGGGAAGCCGACGGCCTGACACCCGGCGCGCTGCTCAAGGCCGCGATGGTCACCTCCGGGGCGATCACGAACCGCATCGACCGCATGGAGGCGAAAGGCCTGGTCGAGCGGGTGCGCGACAGCGACGACCGCCGTTCGGTCAAGATCCGGCTGACCGGCAAGGGACGCCAGGTCGTGGACGAGGTCTTCGTGCTCCACCTGGAGAACGAAGCCGACCTTCTGCCCGATCTGAAACCGGCGCAGTGGGCCGAACTGATCGGCGGTCTGCGGCTGCTGCTCGAACACTTCGGAGACACGTCACTGGAGTGACCCCGGGCGCGTCACGTCCAGCCGAGCGGGGTGACCTCCGCCGCCGACGTCCACGGTCCGCGTCCGCCCGCCTCGGTGAGGGCGCGGAACCGCACATACCGCGCCCTGGCCGGCCAGAACCGCAGGGTCTTCCGGGCGGCGTCGTCCGCGAAGGTACCCGCGGCGACGGGACTCCCCCAGGCCGAGCCGTCCGCACTCAAATGGACTTCGTAGCCACCGACGCGCCCGTGGTCGGAACCGTCCTGACGCGGCAAGTAGGTCAAACCCGTCACGGTGCGGGCGGCACCCAGATCGAGTTGCAGTTCGTGCGGCAGCGGGTCTTCCCCACCGGACCACTTGGTGTGCCAGTGAGTGGCGGGGTTCCCGTCGACGGCGTTCGCGGCGGCGCCGTTCTCCCCCACGGCCTCCTGACTGTCGGCCGAGCGGACGGTGACGGTGAGCGGCCCGGAGCCCATGACCGGGTCGCTGATGGTCTCGGCGCCCGTCTCGACATGGCCCGCGAAGCGGCGAAGGAAGCCATCCGGCCCCTGAACGGTCAGGTCGTACCAGCCGCCCATGCCGCCTTCGGTGCTGAACCAGTCCTCGACCGTCGCGCCCTGGGCGACCGTGTACGTCCACGGTCCACCGCCCCGGTTCCCCGTCCGCACGGTCAGTTCACAGGCGGCGCCCGCGTTGGTCATCTTCAGGTACACGACGCCGGAACCCGGCCGCAGCACGACTTCCGGATTCGGCTTGCCGCCGGTGGTCGCGGTGATCCGGTTTCCGGCGAACCGGCGCAGGAAACCGTTGGGGCCGTGCGCGGTGAGGTCGTACGCACCGTTCGGGGAACCGGCCTGCCAGTAATCGGCAAGCGTCGCGTTCCCGCCGACGGTGTAGCGCCACGGCCCGTCGGTCCGGTGCGCGTTGGCGTACACGGAGAAGTGAGCGCCCGCTGTTCCGGTATTGGCGAAGTCGATCCAAAACCGTTCGGCCGTCACCCGCCCTGAAGCCGCCAGCCGGTAGGGCAACGGGCGCGCGGTGCGTACCCCGGTCTCCGCGACGGGAAGCTTCTGCACGGACGGCGGCTGCGGCTGGGTGTTCCACGGCCCGCTCGTCGGCACCGGTTTGGTCAGCACCGGATAGCTCGCGCTCGGCGACGTCGTGTCCAGCGCCGAAGTCAGGTCACCGCAGACGGTGCGCCGCCACGGCGAGATGTTCGGCTCGGCGACGCCGCTCCACTGTTCGAGGAAGCGCAGCACGGAAGTGTGGTCGAAGACCTCCGAACACACCTTCCCGCCGCGGCTCCACGGCGAGATCACGAACATCGGCACCCGTATGCCCAGCCCGATCGGCTCACCGGAGACGAATTCGTCGGTCGTGGCGACGGAACTCTTGCCCGCGTCGTCGGAGGCCGGCGGCGCGGGCGGCGGCATGTGGTCGAAGAAACCGCCGTCCTCGTCGTAGGTCAGCAGGAACAACGTCTTGTTCCACACCTCGGGTTCGGACGCGATCGTGTCGAGGATCGACTTCACCAGATCGGCCCCGGTGTTCGGGCCCCACGCGGGATGTTCGGTCTGGGATTCCGGCGCGACGATCCACGACACCGACGGCAGCCTGCCCGCGTCGACATCGCCCTTGAAAGCACTCAGCAATTGTTTCGGCGCGACCCGGGCGAGTCCGCGGTCGTACAACGCGCGTTCGGACGCGGTCAGTGTCGCCACACCGGCCGCCAGTCCGTCGAGCAGCCGGGCGCGCTCGGCAGCCGAAGCCGAATCGAGGGCGTAGTAGAAGTACTCCAGCTTCGGAAAGGCTTTGCCCGCCGAGTCCTTCACCTTCGACAGTGCCTTGGTTCCGACGGCGAGGAAGCTGCTGAAATAGTCCAGCGAGTTGTCGCCGTAATTGTCCCATTCCTGATAAACGCGCCAACTGCGGCCGGCGGCCTGGAGCCGCTCGGCGTAGGTCTTCCACGTGTAGCCGGTGTGGCCGGGGTTCTGCCAGGCGTCGTTGCCGATCGCCCGGGTCGTGCCGTCCGGCTCGTAGCCGAGTTTGCCGGTGAACAGGTAGAGCCGATTCGGGTTGGTGGGCCCCATTTCCGAGCAGTGGTAGGCATCGCAGAGGGTGAACGCGTCGGCCAGTTCGTGGTAGAACCGCAGTGCCGAACGGGTGTGATAGGTCAGCGACCGGACGCCCTTGGCCGCACGCCACGCGTCGTGACGCCCCTTGTTCCACGCCCGGTGCCCGCCGGACCAGCTGTGGTCGACGTCGGCCATGAACTGATCGTCGATCGCGTACGGGAGCAGAGTGCCCGTGCCGTCGGGTTGCTGGAAGACCGACGCCCCCGACGGTAGTTTGATCGCGGCTGGATCGTTGAAACCCCGTACGCCGCGCAAGGTCCCGAGATAGTGGTCGAACGACCGGTTCTCCTGCATGAACACCACGACATGCTCGATGACGTCGAGCCCGCCCGTCGGCGCCTCGGCGGCGAGCGCCTGCCGGACGCTCGCCGGAAGCAAGGTGAACGCGGAAGCCGCACCAGCGGCCTTCAGCAGGGTACGACGGCGCACGGAGCCCTCCAGGAATTGCGTTGAACCCGTTCGATCGTGTTCGAAACTGCACCTTTGCTCGGACTATCGAGCAGATAGAAACATAGGTGCCTGATCGGTTCAAGGGTTCGGCCCAGGGGCTGCATGATCGGAGCAAGATGACGCGACTTTCGGAGGGTCGCGACCCTCGTGAGTGGTGGGGACGGTTGGAGCCAACCGTGTCCTAGTACCTTCTGATCGAAAGTCCGTGAACACAGGCGTGACTCGCGTGATCGGGCACGTAACTCGCGTGACTGAAGGCGGAACTCGAGTGTTCCGCCCCTGATCACGCGAGTTCCGCCTTCAATCACGCGAGTGCGGCGCCAGGCACTCACGAGGGGAACCGCGGTGGGGGCCGCCCCCCTTGAGCGTCCCCCACCGCGGTCATCCGGCCGGAAACCGGCCGGACGTCATCTCCTGTCGTCGTCCGGACGCCCGGACAAGGCCGCCAGGGAAAGCACCACGACGACCGGCCAGATCACCGCCACGAGCGCGGCGCCGCCGAAGGTGATCGCCGTGACCGAGACCGCCGTCGCGATCAGCCCACCGACGGATGACACGTAACAAAGGCCCAGCGGGCCCAGGAACAGTGCCCACAGCAACGCGGCCTTCGCCGATTTGGCGGGTGGACGGGGAACCGGATACCGCCCGGGGCCGACGACCTCGTGGTCGTCGCCCTGATACCACCCGCCGGACATCAGCGGCGGGTGCGGCGCGAAGAACGCCGGTCTTCGGCCGAACGCCTTGGGCGTCCGCGGGTTCTGCCCGACCGGCACGTTGCGGTGATCCTTCGGCCGTCCCATGACACTTTCCGCACTGCGCATGACACCCTCCCCCGTCGCCGGCCCGAGGCCTGGTGAAGTCACCCCGTGCCTGGCACAATTACCGGTCGCGGTTCGAAACTTCCGGGTCGTTCTGCCCACTGACCATGCTGACGAGTCGGGGGAGTGGCTGATGCGTCATATGGAACACAGCACCGATCCGGTTCCCGGGGAACCGGAGGGCCACGATGACCGGTTCCCCCGCGGCTGAAAACGGGAGTCTCGGCACCTGGCGGCGGCTGACCCCGGCCGAACAGTCCGCCCTCCGGCGCGCCGGCCACCTGAAAGTGTGGCGCCCCGGCCAGATCCTCGCCCTCCAGGGCAGTCCGCCCACCAGCATGTTCGTCGTCCTGCACGGCTGGGTGAAGATCAGCGCCACCAACTACCGCGGCGAGGACGCCCCGCTCGCCGCCCGTGGTCCCGCGGAAATCGTCGGCGAACTGGCCCCGATCAGCGGACTCCCCCGTTCCGCCACGATGTCGGCGATCGACGAGGTGCACACCCTCGTCGTGCCGAGGGACAAATTCCTCGGTGTATTACGCGACCAGCCGCGTATCGCCGAGGAAATCTTCCGAACCGCGGCGATCCGGCTGCAGCAATCCGACCGGCTGCGTCTCGAATCCGGCGGTCCGGATTTCCCGCAACGCCTCGCCGCCGTTCTCCTGGAACTCGCGTTGCAGCACGCTGTCGACTGGACAGCCGGGAAACAGATCGATCTCCGCTTCAACCAAGGAGAATTGGCGGGCTTCGCGCGCGTCTCGCGCAGCACCCTGATCCGTGGCCTCGACGAACTCCGGCGACTGGGCGTGGTGCGCACCGCCCGTCAGCGCGTCACCATCACCAGCCCTCGCGCACTACGGGAATTGGCGGCCGGACGGCCTCCACCGGCCGCCGAGGCCTGATCCGGCGCGAAATCTCGGCTATCCTGAGCGAGGTTCAACTCTCGCAACCGTTTCACGGGTGGAGGGAATCGGCACGATGAGTTCTTTCTCGGCAGACACGGAACCGGACATCGAATCGGCGTTGCTCGATCTCGACGCGGTCTCCTTCACCGCGTTACGGGAGCTGGACGGCGAAGCCTTCCGCCATTCGGCTCACCATGTCGTCGAACGCACCACCCTTGTCCGCGCACGCTACAGAAGCGGCACCGGGAACAACGGTGAGCGGATCGACTGATGCCGCCATCGGCCGGGTCGCGTCCCGCGTTCCACCGGTTGTCTTGGCGGGACTTCGATGCGCTCGCGCGTCTCGACGGCGACGAGGACATGGCACGACGGCTGCGACGAGCCGAACGAAGCCGTCGCAAACTACTGATCCACGCCTTGCTGACCGAAGCCGCGAAGACACCGGATCATTCAGGCCCGTTACCGCCGCTGGATTCCGCTTGGGAACTCCTCGCCCGTGCCGAGGCACGAGCACCCCGTTCGGTGAACAGGATGCTCACCAATCCGTATACCGGAAGCTGGGCGGGCTATACGATTCGCCTGCTCCGCAACGGAATCGACGGCGTTGGTCCTTTGTGGATGCACCTGGGGCACGCGCACGCGATCGCGGCGACCGCGGCGATCCGGGCGGAGCTCGACTTCGAGACCGTCATCCCGGCGTGGCACGGCAACGCCATGCTCCCTTCCCTCGGGATGGCTCGATTTCCGGACACCGAAACGTTTTCTTCGGTCGTCGTGCGTGGCGTGAACGGCCGGTACTCCGTGTCGAACGCCGGCACGACGGTTCACCTGCCGGACGCACCCGACGTCGACGCCCCGGGTTGGTGGGGAATCCGACGGGTACGGAGTCACGTCGGCGCTCACCGGTTCTCGTTGTGGCTCGACGACCTCGATCCCTACCGTGGACTTTACGAACCGATCCCGCCGGAACGGCTACCAGGAAAAGACCTGGCGAATTGGCAGCGGCTGATCGATGAAGCCTGCCGCCTGGTCGCCACCCATCTGCCCGGTTTGGCCCGCATCATGCCGGTGGGATTGGCGTCCTTGGTTCCGAAACCTCAGGTGCTCTTCCGCAATCCGAGCGCGTCGACCGGGGAGGCGTTCGGCAGCGCGGTCGTCGGACTGCCCACCGACGGAGCGTCGCTCGCCGAAACCCTGATCCACGAATTCCAGCACATCGTGCTCGGCGGTCTGCTGCATCTCGTCGAGTTGTACGAGCCGGACCCTCGAGAGCGGATCTATGTGGCCTGGCGAGACGATCCACGTCCCCTGAGCGGCGCTCTTCAAGGGGTCTACGCCTTCTTCGGCGTCACCGCCTTCTGGCGTGCCTTGGCCAGGGACGGGACGAGTCCCCTGCGCTCCGGCTTCGAATTCGCCTACTGGCGTGAGCAAACGTGGCACACCCTGCAAGTGCTGCGCGTGGACTCGACGCTGACCGACGCCGGCCGACGGTTTCTCGACGGCGTCGCCGAACGCCTCGGGCCGTGGCAGAGCGAGCCGGTCTCGGCGGAGGCGAGTGAGCTTGCCACCGCCGCCCGCCGCGATCACCGCGCGGGTTGGCGAGCCCGGCACCTGCGTCCGGACCCGTCCGTGGTCGCCGAACTCGCGGCGGCGTGGCTCAGCGGAAGATCGAGGCCTCCCGCGAGTCTCGACGCGACAAGCCTTCCTCCGACGCCGATACCGGACGGAGCCTGGTCCCCGGCCAGGACGGACCTCATCCGGCTCGCGCTCGGCGGCGCGGGGCGACCGCTGACGGTACCCGGCGCCACCGCGGCCGACATCGCCTACACCGCCGGCGATCACCTCGAAGCCGTCGAGGGCTACCGGCGGGAGCTCGCCGCGGATCCGGACCGGCCGAGCTCCTTGGTCGGGCTGGGCCTCGCGCTCTCCGCCCGAGGCCTCCACCCTGCCGCCCGCGCCCTGCTGCACTGTCCCGAACTGGTCCGCGCGGTGCACCGGTCCTTACGATCCGGCACGCGGCCGCCGACCGTGGAGGAACTCGCCTCCTGGATCGGGCAGCTCGTGCCGGCTTGACTCACATCAGGATCGGGTCGATGTCGCAGTTGGCCCGGGCACCGCGACCGGCGGCCTGCGTTCCCGGGTGGGCCTCGCCCAAGATCCGGCGGTACCGCGCCAGGATCGGGTCGCGGAACGGTGCGGCCTCTTCCGTCCGACCCAGCGCGGCCAGATCCAAGCCGAGGTTGAACGACGCCGCCAGGACCGTGGGGTGATCCTCGCCGAGCACCTGTGTGCCACGTTCGATCGCGTCTCGTCCCAGCTCGACCACGCGGTCGAGCTCAGCCACCGCGGCCAGGTCACTCGCCAGGTTGATCGCGGCGGTGATGGCATAGGGATGGTCCGGGCCGATGGTGGCGCGGAACTGCTCGAGGGCACGCTCGTCGAGGACGCGGGCGGCCGTGGGGTCGCCCATCAGGCGCAACGTCACCGCCAGGTTGACGTTGGCCGCGAGCGTGTGCGGATGATATTCGCCGAGACCGCCGCGGTACCGCTCGAAGGTGCCCTCACCGAGCTTCTTCGCCGCGGCCAGATCACCCGAGTGGCGAAGATCGATCGAATGCGCGAGTGCCGTGGCCATCGTCGTGCCATGGTCGTCGCCATAAGCGAGCCGGAACCTCTTGAGGGCCTCCGTGGACAAGCTGAGCGCCCCGGGGTGGTCGCCGTCCTTCCGCCTGGTCACCGAAAGCAGGAACGAGTTGACGGTCGCGTCCAGCTGTTCCCCGCCGAAGCGGGCGACGAAATTCTCCGTCAGCCTCTCCTGCTGAATCCGGGCCTGGCCGTATTCGCCCGCTTCGCGCAGATCGACGATCACCGAACTGTTGACGCTGAAGGTGCGAACGTGATCGCGGCCGAGAACCTCGATCCGCCGCCGTAGGGTGTCCTGATCCAGTTCCAATGCCTCCCGGTAGGCACCGGCCAACCGCAGGCTGATCGCGTGTTGATACGCGGCGTAGAGCGTCTCCGGGTCGTCTTCACCGAACATCCGCTTGGCCTTGTGATAGATCTCTTCGCTCAGTTTGGTCGCCGCGGCGAAATCACCCTGCGCCCGGAGATCGATCGTGATGTTCCGCTGAAGCGCGAAGGTCTCCTCGTTCTCTTCACTGGAGATCTGCAAACGCAGGGCGAGAGTGCGCTGGTTGAGTTCCGCGGCTTCGGAGTACCGGCCGATCGCCCACAGGTAGAGCCCGAGCCTCGACGAGACTTCGAGGGTCTGCGGATGTGTGGGGCCGAGGACGTCGGTGAACCGCTTGCGCGCTTCGAGGCCGAGCCGTGCCGCTTCTTCGTGATCGCCGTACTCGAAGAGGTAACGCATCAGGTTGATGTAGAGCTGACGCGGCCAGTCGTTGTCGCAGTCCAGGACGTTCGCCGCGTAGGCGTGCGGCAGCAGTTCGCGATAGCGCGACCAGTGCCTGCTGGACTCGGGGTCGTTGGGGTCCAGCGCGGCGAGCAGCTGGTGGGCACCGTGCTGCATGCGCGCGTGCACCTGCCGGGCCATGACCCGGTTGCGCAGCACCAGCTGCACCAGCCGGTGCAGCTGAAGGGTGTTGTTCCCGTGGTCGATCTTGGCGAGGCCATAACGGTTGATGTCACGGATGGCGCGCGCCAGCTTGATCGGGTCACGGAGCGCGGCGTCGAGCTCGGGCGAGATCGACACCCGGTTGACCCCGGTCAGCAGGTCACGCGAGATCGGTTCCGGGGAGAAGAAGGCGCAGATGTGCAGGATCTGGTGCGCCGCCGGGTTGCGGGTCTTCAGTTCCTCGAACGAAACGTTCCACGCGGCGGCGACGGATACCTCGTTGTCGGGCGCCGAAGCGGTGTCGAGGATTTCCTCGACCGACTCGTCGAACAGGCGCAGATATTCCTGCACCGGCATCCCGGTCACCGCGCGCCAGGCCGCCGCCTGCTCCACGGCCAAGGGCAGGTCGCCGAGCTTCTCGGCGAGCTGGTCGGCGTCGGCAGGGTCGATCTCCGGACCGCGGCGGCCGAGCAGCTCGACGCTTTCCTCTCTCTTGAACACCGCGAGTTCCAGCGGGCGCGCGATACCCGCCCAGTCGGAGTTCCGCGAGGTGATCAGGATTTCGCCGGGACCGTTGCGCGGGAAGAACGGCAGCACGGTCTCCGGGCTTTCCGCGGCGTCGAAGACCAGGAGCCAGCGGCGGAAGGGGCGCCCGGTCCGGAGTGCCTCGATGACCGCGGGGACCGCGACACTGGCTTCGGACGCGCCGTGCAGGCCGAGGATTCCGGCGAGTTCGGTGAGACCGGCGCGGATCTGGGTGGTGTGCGCGGCGTCGATCCACCAGACGAGGTCGTAATCCTGGAGATGCCGGTAGATGTACTCGGCGGCCATCTGCGTCTTGCCGATACCACCGAGACCGTGCAGCGCCGAAGGAAGCACGGCGGTGGTACCACTGCTCAACCGCTTCGTGAGCTGGTCGAGCAATTCGTCGCGACCGGTGAAGTTGGGGTTCCTCGGGGGGACGTTGCCGAAGACGAGCGGCGGGTCGTCGGGCTGGCGGGTGGGGAAGCTCCGGGAGGTTTCCGACGCCGAGGGATGCACGATCCGGGTGGTCGGCTCGTTCGCTTCGGGCTCAGTGAGATAAGGCGAGCGTCCCTGTGTCACAGGCGTCGAGGCAGGTGGACGTTCGGCCGTCTCAGGCATCATCGAGCTCTCAGTCTTTGATTCAGATAGGTGTTTTTGGAGGACTTGGCTTGCCGCCGCGTTCCGCAGCCGGTCCGCCCGGGACAGGTACGGCCCGGAAAGGGCTCTCATGAGCGCGGTTTCCAGCTCCACATCGGCCGGGGACTCGCGGGTGAGGTCTGGGTCCGGTGTGTTGTTCGGGTCGGCGATGGCGTCTCGGAGGTGTTTGATCAGCCCAATCCGGTCCCCGAAATGGGTGGCGGCCACTCGGACGACCTTGGCCGTTTCCGACCGCCGCGCGCCGCTGAGCAGCAGTTCCCGGACTGCCTCGGGAAAAGCGAAGACCCCGTCTGTGTCCCAAGTGGACTCGCCCTCCCTGAGTGCGGGAGCGTACATCATCCCCGAAAGCAAAAGTTCGAGGAGGTGTTCCGGGCCCGCTTCCGGAACGAATTCCTGTCCCACCAGCTTCGCCACATCGAGACGGACCGGTACCGCCGCGAGCAACTGCGCCAAGCGTAGCGCCGGCGGCGACGCAACACTGCGGAATCGTTGCACTCTTTCGGCGGGTGACAAAGTTACCGGCGGGTCATCGAAATCGGACTCGGAAATCCGCTCCGAGGCGAGGACAACGGTCCCTTCCACGGCTTCGTCGTTTTCGCCGGTCATCAGTCCGGCCCACCAGCCCAGCGACCTCGGCCGCAGTTCGAGGACCGGCACCGGGACGAGGTGGTCCGGCACTTTCGAGCCTGGTTCGAGCCAAGCGTCCGCGAGGTCGCATTTCCAGCGGCCGTTGGGCGCCACCGCGTTCGGCACTCTCAACCGCGCCTTGTGCGGACTCATACCGCACCGGCCCCACAGCCATTGCGGGAGCAGGTGCACGATGCTCACCGGCATCTTCCTGCCCCACCGCGCCAGCATCGGATAGAGGGCGTCCTTCTTCTGCCAGGCGTCACCCACACCGTCGGTCAGCAGCAACACCACACGCCGCCCCGACGAATCCACGATCTCGTCCGGATCCCGGGCGGGCGCGCCGGGCGTGCCACCACGAAGAACGAGATCCTCTTCGGTGTCCTTGGCGGTTTCCAACAGCCGGACCTGAATGGTGCGGAAAGCACCCACCTGTCCGAGCAATTCGACGAACGCGGACACCCTGGGGCGCCACAAGGCCATCGACGGACCGTTGTCGAGGACGAGCGTCAGGTCCAGCCAGCGCTCTTTTCTCGATCGGGTGACCGGCCACCACCGTCCGGTCTCCGCGACCCGGACGGCGGTCGCCACTTCGTCCAGGACCACATTGTTGTGTCGCCGCGAAGCCATCTCCCGTTTCAGGATTCTCAGCGCACGGAAGTACTCCAGCGATTCGAGGAGTACCGCTCCCCCGGGCCCGTCGCCGTCCACCGCGGGTTCCGGCAGCTCACCGGGAACGGCCTCGATCGCGACGACCTGACCGTCGGCGGCCTCCTCCGGTGGGACGTCGACGAGCCGGGACGGCTCCGGTTCGGGAAGTTCCGGAATTTCCCCGCGTTCGGAAGGCGCGTTGCGGATCCGCACGTCTTCGTGCGTCCGTTCGGGCTCCTCGGGTGGCGCCGATGCACCGCCGGCACGCCGTGGGGAGATGGCCGCGGCCAGCCACACGATGTCGGCGACGTCGGTCCAGTTCAGGTCCTCGAAGCCGAACCGCTCCGCCACCGGGGCGGAACGCGAGTCGGACACACCGCCCGGCCCCTCCATGTCACCGCACCGTCAGTCGTTGCCACAGAGCGTCCACCAGCCGCGGCCATGCCTCCTGATCCGGCTGGTACGCGCCCGACGTCGCGAGATAGACGGCGTCGAGCAGCCTGTCGGTGGGGAGCCCGCCTTCCGCCTTGCTCCGTTCGGCGAATTCCCGGATGAGCCTGTCCCGGTGTTCTCCGTTTTCACCGACCAGATGACCGGCCACGATCGCGGCGAGCTGCTCCTCGTCCGGGTTCTCGATCCGCAACTGCAGGCAGCGGCGCAGGAACGCGGGCGGGAATTCCCGCTCCCCGTTGCTGGTCATGATGACGATCGGGAAGGCGTGGCAGGCGATCCGGCCGTCGCGGACCACGGCGGTGCGCTGCGGGTCGGCGGTGTGCACGGTGACTTCGGGATGCCGGTTGCGCACGCGCGTCAATTCCTCGATGGAGAATTCGCCGTCCTCGAAGATCGAAAGCAGATCGTTGGGCAGATCCGCCTCGGATTTGTCGAGTTCGTCGATCAGCAGGACGCGCGGCAGCCTGCTGGGAAGGAAGGCGGTGCCCAGCGGGCCCAGCCGGACGAAATCACCGATCGGGGGTTCTTCGGCCTCGCCGCCGCGCTGGGCCTGGCTGGTCGCGGCCGCCTGGACCCGGCCGATCGCGTCGTAGCCGTACAGCCCGGAACTCAGCGCGGTATGACTGGTGATCGCCCAGCGCAGCACCCTGCCCAGCCCCAGTTCCCTGGCGATCCGGTACGCGAGGCTCGATTTCCCCGTTCCCGGGTTTCCCGTGACCAGCAACGGACGCCGCAAGTACAGGGCGGCGTTGACCATGTTCAGCTCGCCCGCGTCGGCGTTCTGCTCCGAAAGCGTGAACGCGGTGCCGAGACGACGTTCCACCTCGCCGTCGTCCGGCGGCGGTACGTCGTTCTCCGGTGGCGGGTCACCGCGATAAGACCGCCACGGTGGCGGGGCGGGCAGAAGCTGCGCGAGGTCGATGTCGTGAATCGGCATACCGGTGCCCCGGTAGATCCACCAATCGGGTGCGTCGAGCCGAGGAGTCCGGCCGTCCACGGCCGCGTCCTGATCGTTCCCGCTCATCCGCGGCATCCCCTTACAGTCGAGTCGGGATCAACGGCTGGTCCAGAACGATCACGCGTTTGGGGTCGTCCCACATTACCACCAGATCGTGAGCCAGAGAATTCTTGAACGGTACCGCCATACCGGAATTCGCCAGTTTGCGGCGATCCGGAAGTTCGTTGAAACCGCTCTCCGCGGCCAATACCCAGTCGAGCAACTCGCGCAGGGTCTCCGGCTCCGCGTCCGGATGCCACAGCACGACCGGCAGCCCACTGCGGAGCGCGCTCGTCAGTTCGTCCGGCGCACCGTCCGGTTTCGCTTGGGGCGACGGCGGTTTCGCCAATACCAGACCGACCCAATGTTCGTCGCTCAGTATTGCGTCGATCGGGTGATCCTCGACCTCGGGGCGACCGGAATAGTGCAACCGGTCGGCGGCGGGGTCCTTCACCATCGAATCCCAGCGAACGTGCCATGCGCGATGCCAATGCCTCGCCCGCATCCTCTCCAAAGACCGTATTCCGAGACGGTACCCGTAGCGCAACGGCTGAGGCTGACCGGTGTCGTGTTCCTTCGCCCATCGCTGCACCGGCAAATTGATCAACGTCCTCGGCAGGAGGAATTCCACCGACGCGGACATGCTCTGGCCGGACCAGACACCCTCGGTCTCCAGGATGACGTCATCGACCCTGAGCTCGACCTCGTCGATTCCGATTTCGCGCACACCGCCGAGCGACGGCGGCCAGACCTCCGGATCGTCCTGCCGCCAAAAGGCGAGCGTGCACCGCGTCGGATCCGCGGAAACCGGTTCGAGCATGATCAGCAAATGCAGGTGCGGGCGATCCGGAATGGGCGGCCTGGTCAGCCGCTGATTCCCCAGCGCCGGGGCGAGCCGCAGCGACCTGGCCTGGTTCGCCAGCCAGCCCTCGATCATCGGATTCGGCTTGCCGCCGGCGTTTTCGGCCAGCAGCCCGAGAAAGGTCAACGCGGGCGGGATCCCGTCCGGTCCCGCGTTGAAGTCGGTGAGCAGCTGGAAGATCTCCCAGGCGTCGGTGACGCCGTCCAACCGGGGCGCCGGGACCGCGGGCCCGAGCGCACGGCTCACCATGACCGCCGGATTGGGGATTCGCATTCCGGTCAGATGACGGCACAGGCCCACCAGATCCTTGCGGGGGATCAACTCCAGAACGGGACCCGCCAGGTCGGCAGGGAGGAGATCCTCGGCGCGCACCACCGCCGAATCCGCGATGACTTCCCCGTGCAGCCGTAAATAAGCCATTCCGGTGAACGTCTTCACCGAAACAGGTAGCGGAGTGTACAACTCGGGCAACAAGCCCGGGTCCTTCTCGATGACGTCCGCGAAAAAACGCTCCGAAGAGATGAAAGCGATCATCCGACCGGATTCGGCGAAGGACTCCTTCACCGGTTGCGCGTCGAGAATGCGGAAAGCGATATCGACCGCGTCCCCGACCCAGCCGTTGCCGTCGCCGATCACCTCGCCGGAGTTGAGGCTCACCCGCAGCCGCATCTGGGCCTGCGGGGTCCGCGTGTGGTTGTACCGGCGGAGGGCGACCCCGAGGCGATCCGGGAGCAGGTCCGCGACCAGGCTTTTGGTCGTTCCGGGCGGAAGCAGGATCAAGACGCCGTCGCCGCGGTCCTCGTGCGCGCAGGAATCGAAGTCGATACCGCTTTCCGCGAACGCGATCTTCAAGACCTCGTACATGCCCTGGTGCACGGCGAGCCGGTCGAGACGGTTGCGGTCCGGCGCGGTGAACCCCACGACGTCCACCACGACGATCGTGCGATCGAGAGCCCGCGTCGGTCGCGCCACTGGCCCCCTCCCAAGGTCCATGGCGCCGACCCACCGGCGCCGACCGCCACATTATCGCGTCGATGGGCCCGGAGTTGAGTGTCAATTGACAAATAGGGTGCGGTGGATCGGTGTTAACGCTCGTGAGTGGTGAGGACTGTTCCAACCGTCCTCACCACTCACGAAGGCGGTCAGACTCCGGCGATCTGCTGGATCCAGCTCCGGTAGCGGGTGATGTTGGTGTACGCGGTGTTGTTCGACCGGTCGCTCGTCGAGGCGACGCCGACCTGGCGGCCACCGGAGAACATCGGGCCGCCCGAGTCACCGCCGGCGGTGATGCCGTCGACGCGGTTCGCGCAGACCGCGACCCCGCCGTTGTAGTCGCTGCAGCTGACCGAGTTGACCCGGACGGTGGCGACCTTCAGGTAGCGGGACTGGCAGTTGATCTCCGAGCCGCACTGGCTCGTCGCACCCCAGCCGTACACCTGGACGTTCTGCCCGACCGCGACATTGCTCGTGGTGCCGAGCGGCGAGTAGGTGGCGTTGACCGAACTGGTCAGCCGCACGATGGCGAGGTCCGCGCCCGAGTGACGGGTGATGCTCGCCGCGGTGGCCATGGTGCCGCCGCTCTGCTGGTCGAGGCTGCCGATGCGGAACGTGTAGCTGCCGCTGCCGGCGACACAGTGCTTGGCGGTGAGGATGTACTGCGGCGCGATGATCGTGGCGGTGCAGTTCTGCTGGCCGTTCACGAACAGCCTGGCCGCCCAGGGAGCGTTCTGCGCGTACTGACCACCGATGATCATCGGCTGCACGCCCGAGGGCTCGGCGGCGGTCGCGGCGGGGGCGGTCGAGCCGAGCAGCGCCATGAACGCGGTGCCGGCGACCAGGACAAGAGAGCGCAGTCGCATGTTCCGACTCATTTCTGCGGCGGGGATCCGGCCGCTTCAGTGGGGACGAACGCGCTGATTCTGTGTCGTGCCAAGGGAAGCCGGAAACCGACGAAAGTTCGCGTGGGCTACCTATTTATTTCGACGGCCCGGCGAAGATCATTAGGTAGTCACTCGCCTAGCAGGCGCCAAGCGGTGAGGGCGAGCCTCACCCGCGTCAGGCCGAGCGGGTCGGTCAAGTCGACGGACAGGCTTTTGCCGATCTGGGTCAGCCGGCGCGCCACGCTGCTGTGGTGCAGGTGCAGGGAATCGGCGGCCTGGCGCACGGAACCCGTGGCGCAGTAGGCGTCCAGCGTCCGCAGGTCCTCCGGATCCGCGGCCAGTTTCGTGATCGCGACGACGTCGGCGTTGGCCCGCGTGTCCTCCTCCGGGATCCGCGCGAGCAGCGCGAGGGCCCCGAGGTCGCGATAGTGGATCACCGGACGGCGCGCGGTCGTGAACCGCAGCGCCGTCGTCGCGTCCTGCCAGGACCGATGCGGGCATTCGGCATCGCCGATCCCCGCCCGGACGTCTTCGGGGAACCGGGCCGGATCCACCGCGGCGGCCAGGATGATGCCGACGTCGCCGAGTGACGCGGCCTTGACCGGGCGCCCTTGGCAGATCAGGCCCCCGATCTTCTCGAGCGCGAGGCCGGACCGGACGGCGACCACGCGGATCGGCGCGTCGCCGGGGAAACCCAGCAGCCGCAAGGCCCGGTTCCTGGCGGCGTCGTCGCTGGCGGAGCTGATCACGAGTTCCACCAGCGCCGGATCGGCCATGGTGGTGCGGGCGGGCCCGTACCGCTCGACGACCGTCGCGACGGCGATCGCGAGGCGGTCCAGCACCGCTTCGTCGAGGGCACCCGGCTCGCCCTCGCGTTCCAGCCAGACCGTGCCGATCTCTTCGTCGTCGAGGGTGACCACCGTCGTGATGGACACGGGCACGGAGGCCGGAGCGGCTTCGCGTCCGTCGGGGGCCATGCGGATGGTGCGCCCGGTGCTGTGGAGCCGGATGCCCGCCGCGCATTCCGCCAGCCCGGCGGTGGCGCGGGCGAGGGCGGGGAGATCGACCCGCCGCCGCATCAGGGTGTCGTAGAACATCACGACCCGGATCACGCCCTCGACGTCGGGATCCAGATGCGACAACCGCGCGGCCAGTGCCTCCATGCCGGCGAGCCTACGCGGCGATCGTCGCACGGAGGGGCGATCACACGCGACGGATGGCGGCCGCCCTCCAAGCCGGAAGCCGGAAGGATCATCGTCATGGATCCCGAACTCGAAGCCTTCATCGCCCTGTTCCCCGCGGCGAATCTCGACGACCCGATCGCCGATCGCGAGAAGCTCGCGAAGCTGGCCACGTCGGTGCCGCGGCCCGACACGTCGGCCATGGAGGTCGAGGACCGGACGGTGCCCGGCGACCCCGGCGTCCCGATCCGGATCTACCGGCCTCGGGAGGCGCAGGGCGCCATCATCTGGCTGCACGGCGGCGGCTGGGTCATGGGCAACCTCGAGACCGAGCACCCTTGGGCGGCCCGGCTCGCCGAAGCGTCCCAAGCGGTGGTGATCTCGGTGGAGTACCGGCTGGCGCCGGAGAACCCGTTCCCGGCCGCGTTCGACGACACCTACGCCGTGCTGAACTGGACGGCGGACCACGCGGCCGAGCTCGGCGTCTCGCCCGACCGGATCGCGGTCGGCGGGCACAGCGCGGGCGGCGGGCTCGCGGCGGCGACGGCCTTGCGGGTCCGCGACGAAGGCGGCCCGCGGATCTGCTTCCAGCTGCTCAACCAGCCGGGGCTCGACGACCGGCAGGAGTCGTGGTCGGCGCGGAACTTCACCGACACGCCGTGGATGAACCGCGCCAAGATCACCGCCGCGTGGGGGCACTACTTGGCCGGGAAGCCCGCGCCTTCGCCGTATGCCGCCCCTTCGCGGGCCACCGATCTCTCCGGGCTGCCGCCCGCGTACGTCGCCGCCGCCGAGTTCTGCCCCAACCGCGACGAGAACATCGAGTACGCGCTCCGTCTGCTGCAGGCGGGGGTTTCGGTCGAACTGCACCACTGGCCGGGTACCTTCCACGGCTCGCAGGCGATCCTGTCCGCCGAGGTGTCCCGCCGCCAGATCGACGAACTGGGCGGCGTCCTGCGCCGCGCGCTGGCCGAGTCATGACGACGCCTACGACAGCCAGGTTGCTGCGCCCGTTCGCCGGAAGTTTCGCCGCCGTCGTCGTCCTGCAGATCGTCGGCGCCGTCTCGGGGTTGGCGCCGCTGCTCGCGGTCGTCGAACTGGGCAGGGCGCTGCTGGCGCCCGGCCCGGTCGACGAGAGCCGGGTCTGGACCGCGGTGATCGTCGGTGCGGCAGGATTGTTCGTCCGGCTGGTGCTCACGGCCGCGTCGTCCGGGATCGGGCATCTGCTCGACGGCCGGGTCCAGCTCACCTTCCGCCGTCTGCTCGCCGATCGCCTCGGCCGCGTGCCGATCGGCTGGTTCTCCGGGCGCCGCACCGGCGAGCTGGCCAAGGTCGTCGGCGAGGACGTCGGCGCAGTGCACCCGTTCATCGCCCACACGCCCGGCGAGCTCGTCTCCGCCTTCGTCGTCCCGCTGGTGTCGCTGGGCTACCTGCTCACCATCGACTGGCGGCTCACCCTGATCACGCTCATCCCGGTGGTGCTCGCGGTGGCGCTGGTCCCGTTGATGATGACGCCCTCCCGGCTGCGTGAGCAGGAGGAGTTCGACCGCGGCATGGCGGGGATCTCGGATTCGGTCGTCGAATTCGTCCAGGGCATCGCCGTGGTCAAGGCGTTCGGCGGAGCGGGCCGCGCCCATCGCAGGTTCCGCACCGCCGCGGACGATTTCGTCGCCACCTTCACCCGGTGGGTGCGAGGGATGGCCGGTCCGGCGGCGGGGATGCAGCTCGCGCTGTCGCCGCCGTTCGTCCTGCTGGTGGTCCTGATCGGCGGCACGCTGCTGATCACCGGCGGCGGCCTCGCCCCGGTCGATCTCCTGCCGTTCCTGGTGCTGGGCCTGGGCTTGACCGCCCCCGTGGCCGCGCTCGGCCACGGCTTCGACGAGCTGCAGGCCGCCCGGCGCGCGACCGGCCGGATCCGCGACGTGCTCGCCGTCCAACCCCTGCCGGAGCCGGAGAATCCCCTTGTGCCGCAAGGGCATCGGGTCGAGCTTCGCGACGTCCGGTTCGGCTACGAGGCCGATCGCGAAGTCCTGCACGGTATCGATCTTGTGCTCGAACCGGGCACGGTCACCGCCCTCGTCGGGCCGTCCGGCAGTGGAAAGTCCACTTTGGTCACTCTGCTGCCGCGGTTCTTCGACCCCACGGAAGGAAAGGTCCTGCTGGGTGGCGTCGATCTGCGCGAGATCGGCAGCCAGGAGCTGTACCGCAAGGTCTCCTTCGTGTTCCAGGACGTCCGGCTGCTGCGCGCGTCGGTCGCGGACAACATCGCGCTGGCCGTACCGCACGCCGATCTCGACGACGTCGTCCGCGCCGCCCGGCTGGCGAACATCCACGACCGGATCCTCGAACTGCCGCGTGGCTACGAAACGGTGCTGCACGAGGAAACCGGCCTGTCGGGCGGGGAAGCCCAGCGGATCTCGCTGGCCCGCGCGTTGCTCGCCGACACGCCCGTCCTGGTGCTCGACGAGGCCACCGCGTTCGCCGACCCGCAGACCGAACTGGCCGTGCGCCGGGCGCTGGCGACGGCGCGGGAAGACCGGACGCTCCTGGTCATCGCGCACCGCTTGGAGACGGTGGTCGACGCCGACACCGTCGTACTGCTGGAGAACGGCACCATCGCCGAACGCGGCAAGCCCGCGGATCTGCTGACCGGCAACGGGAAATTCGCCGCCTTCTGGCGTTCCCGGCACGCCGCCGAACCACAGGGGGAACCTCGATGATCCGGATGTTGCTGAGCGTCCTCGGCCCCGAACACGCCCCACCCGTGCGGCGGACCGTGGCGCTGATGACGGTGACCGGGATCGTCGAAGGACTGTCCTACGCGTTGCTGGTCCCCTTGCTGCGGGCGCTGCTCGGGGACACTCCCGGCGACGCCGTCCCGTGGCTGATCGCGTTCGGCGCGGCCTTCTCGGTGTTCGCGATCCTGCGCTACCGCGCCGATCTCTCCGGTTTCCGCGCCGGGACGACGTTGCTGCGCGGGATGTACCACCGGCTCGGCGACCATCTCGCCCGGCTGCCGATGGGCTGGTACGGCGGGAACCGCGTCGGTGAGGTTTCGGCGCTGGCCGGACCCGGGGTGCTGCAGGCGATGGGCGTGATCGCGCATCTGCTGGCCCCGTTCGTGGCCGCGTGCGTCACCCCGCTGACGATCGTGCTCGTGATCTTCGCCTTCGATTGGCGGCTGGGGCTGGCCTCGCTGATCGCCGTCCCGGTCGTGGTGGCGATCCAGGTGCGAACGGGCCGTTCGACGGCCGCCGCCGACGAAGAGTCCTCCCGGCGCGGCACCGAGGCGACCGGCCGGGTCATCGAGTATCTGCAGGCCCAGCCGGTGCTGCGGGCCGGTGGGCGGGCCGCGGAACGATTCCGACTGCTCGACGACTCGCTACAGGACCTCCAGCGGGCGAACCGCCGGTCCATCCTGTCGGCGCTGCCCGGTGTCGTGGGGCTGACGTTCACGGTGCAGGCGTTGTTCACCGTCCTGCTGACGCTGGGCGCCTTCCTCGCGCTCGGCGGGGAGATCGGGGCGGCCGAGGTCGTGGCGATCCTCGTCCTGGCCACGCGCTGCGCCGATCCGCTGCTCTCGCTGACGGACATCGGCGGCAAACTCCGCGGCGCGCGTTCGGTGCTGGTGCGGCTCGACGCGCTGCTGCGCACCGAACCGCTGCCGGAGCCGCCGGAACCGGTCCGGCCGGAGCGGCACGATCTGGAGTTCGAGTCGGCCGCCTTCACCCGCGGCGGCCGCGCGGTGCTCGACGGCCTGTCGCTGACCGTCCACGAAGGACAGAAGCTCGCCATCGTCGGCCCGTCGGGTGCCGGCAAGAGCACGGTGCTGCAACTGCTCGCCCGGTTCCACGACGTGGATTCGGGCGCGGTGCGGGTCGGCGGGGTGGACGTCCGCGCGATGAGCACCGATGACCTGATGTCCCGGATCGCGATCGTGTTCCAGGACGTCTACCTCTTCGACGGCACGATCGAGGAGAACATCCGGCTGGGCCGTCCGGACGCCGACGACGCGGACGTGCGGGTCGCGGCGACGGCGGCCCGCCTCGACGAGGTGATCGAACGGCTGCCCGGCGGCTGGTCCGCGCACGTCGGCGAGGGCGGCGCCCTGCTGTCCGGCGGGGAACGCCAGCGGGTGTCGATCGCGCGCGCACTGCTGAAGGACGCGCCCATCGTGCTGCTCGACGAGGTGACCTCGGCGCTGGATCCGGTCAACGAAGCGGCCGTTCACGAGGGCATCGAGCGGCTCATGGCGGGCCGGACGGTGGTGATGGTGGCGCACCGGCTGCGCACCGTCGAACGTGCGGACCACGTGGTCTTCCTGGACGGCGGCCGGATCGCGGAGGAAGGGAGCCACGGCGAACTGGCCCGGCTCGGCGGCCGGTACGCCGGGTTCCTGGAGCCGCAAATCGCTTGACGCCGCCGGGGTACGGCAATGCACTGTGCCCATGAAGATCCGTTCCACGACCGCCGACGACCGCGCCGTCTTCGTCGACACCATGTTCACCGCGTTCGCCCGTTTCCCGGACACCGCGGGCGAGACCTGGTCCGCGCTCGAAATGGACCGAGGCCTGCTCGCGGTGACCCAGGACGGGCGGCCGGTCGGCACGGCCGCCGCGTACTCCTTCGAGCTGACCCTGCCCGGTGAGGTCGTCGTCCCGGCCGCCGGCGTGACCGCCGTCGGCGTCCTGCCCTCGCACCGTCGCCAAGGCGTGCTCAGCGCGATGATGCGGCACCAGCTCGCCGACTTCCGGGCCAGGGGCGAGTTCCTCTCCGTCCTGCTGGCGTCGGAGGCCCTGATCTACCGCCGGTTCGGCTACGGACCGGCGACCTACACCCGGCGCCTGACGGTGCAGCGCCACCGGGCCGCCTTCGCCGTCCCCCGGACGGCCGGGGTGACCGCCGGCTCGATCGAAGTGCTGCGCCGGGCCGACTGCGGCGAAATCCTGGAAACCGTCTACGACCGGTATCGCCGCTCCCGGCCCGGCGCGCTGTCGCGCCCGCACGGCTGGTGGGAGGCAGGGGCCGGGCAGCCCCCGATCTCCCGGGCACAACGTCATGTCGCCGTGCATCGCGACGCCGACGGAGTCCCCGACGGCTACGCCTCCTACTCGCTCACCGAACCCTCCACGCTGACCGTCGACGAGACCATCGCCACCGACGACTCGGTGTCCACGGCGCTGGCCAGGTTCCTGCTCGGGCACGACCTCGTCACCGAAGTCGTGTTCAAGCACCGCCCGCTCGACGATCCGCTGCGCTGGCAGCTCGAAGACTTCCGCGCCGGGGAACTCGGCGGCGACACCGACTGGCTGTGGGTGCGGCTGCTCGACATCCCCCGGGCGCTCACCGCCCGCGGCTGGCCTGCCGACGGCGAGCTCGTCCTCGACGTCGGCGACCCGGCGCTCGGCGAGCACGGCCGTTACCTGCTCACCGTCCGGGACGGCGAGGCGGCCTGCGTCCCGACGGAGCGGGAACCCGACCTGTCCCTGGACGTGAGCGATCTGGGCTCGATCTATCTCGGCGGCACCACCCCGAGCACCCTCGTGCGGGCGGGCCACATCCGCGCCCATCACCCGGAGGCCGCCGCGCTCGCCGACGCCCTGTTCGGCACCGAGCGTCCTCCGCACTGCCTGCACTGGTTCTGATCAGGTCCGGCGGGTGCCGACCGTGAACAGCAGCGACGCCGCGGTCAGCACCACGCCGAACCACACCACACTGGTGATCCCGGCGTGGTCCGCGAGCAAGCCCGCGAACAACGCCCCCAGAGCGATGGAAGTGTTGTAGGCCAAGGTGTTGAGCGACATGGCGGCCTCGAACGTGTCGGGCGCGGACCGCTGCGTCATGGTGAGCTGACTCAGCTGCACCACGCCGTAGGACAGTCCCCAGAGCACGAGCGCGATCAGCGCCCCCGCCTGCGCGTGGCCGACCACGAGCAGCAGCACCAGGGACGCCACGAGTCCGGCGGCCCCGACCGCGAAGCTGACGAGCACGTTCTTCGCCACGAAATGCCCCGCGACGAAGTTCCCCACCGCCCCACCGGCACCGAAGACGATCAGGCACACCGTGACGAAAGCGGGCGACGCCGACGAAGTGCCTTCCAGGAAGGGACGGATGAAGGTGTAGACGCCGAAGTGCCCGAGCACGAACAGGACCACGGTGATCAGGACCGACCGCAGGCGCGCGTTCACCCGTGGCAGGCCGAAGACCTCGCGGACCGGGACCGCGTTCGCCGACGGCAGGGACGGGACCAGGACGAGCACGGCGAGGAAGACCAGGACGCTGAGCCCGCTCCAGATCAGGAACGTGCCCTGCCAGCCGACGAGGCGTTCCAGGATGGTGCCCAGCGGCATCCCCAGCACGGTGGCGACGGAGATACCGGACATCACGACCGCCGCCGCCCGGTTGGCGTGTCGGCCGGGGACGATCCGCATCGCCATCCCCACGCCGATGGCCCAGAACGCGCCGTTGGCGAAGCCCATGACGAGCCGGGTCGCCAGTACCAGCGGATATCCGGGTGCGAGGGCGGTGATCAGGTTGCCGGCGGTCAGGATGGCGAGCAGCGTGGAGAGCAGGACGCGCCGGTTGATCCGCCGCGTCCACGCGACCACGAACGGCACGCCGAGCCCGGCCGAGACGCCGTAGAGCGTGACCATCAGGCCGGCGGCGCCGACCGAGATGTCCAGGCTGGTACTCACCGGGGTGAGCAGGCCGACGGGCATCAGTTCGGTGGTGAGGAAGACGAACAGGCTGGCGGTGATGGCGGCGACCCCCGCCCAGCCCTTCCGGGTCGAGTGCGCGTTTTCGGTTCGGGTGACCATTTCTTCTCTCTCGATTCACGAGCATGACGAAGAAACCCCTGCGGGCACGGCGATTCCGGCCCTGGGATGCTTCGCTCCAGAAGGATCGACGGCGCGCGGGACAACCCCGCGAACCTCTTAGCGCTAAGCTATTCGATGCTTAGCGCTAAGTCAAACGAGTACTCGAGAGGGCGTGCGTCAGTCGTCGAGAGCGACATCTCCCAGTGACTGCAACAGGTTTCGCAACAAGACGGCCAGCTCGTCCCGCTCCTCGGCGCTGACCGCGCTCAGGAGCCGATGCTCGGTGTCGACGTGATCGGGCAGGGCACGGTCGATGAGTTCGCGGCCTTCCGTGGTGAGGTCGACCAGCACGCGGCGGCCGTTCGTCTCGTCGGGCAGACGGACGACCAGGCCGCGTTGTTCGAGGCGGTCGAGCCGCTGGGTGACCGCGCCGGAGGTGATCATCGCCGAGCGCATCAGGTCGGCGGGAGTCAGCGTGCCGGCCCGGCGCAGGGTCGCCAGGACGTCGAACGACGACCGGTCGAGGTCGTGACGCGCGAACGTCTTGCGCAGCTCGCCTTCCAGGACCCGGGTCAGCCTGGTCAGCCGCCCGATGACGCCCATCGGGGAAACGTCCAGGTCGGGACGGGCTTCGGCCCACTGGCGAAGGATGTGATCAACGTGATCCGGCACGACCGGAGATTACCCCGGTCTCAGAGCGCGGACGTTCGTTGACACCCCGTAACGCCACTGCTCTACTCGGACGCATGCGCTGTCCGGCCTGAATCAGTGTCCGCTCATTTCGGAAACACCCGGGAATTCCGGGCGCCGCGTGCTGCCCGGAAACCCGTTCGCCCTCGCACAGAACGGAATTCACCCATGACCACGACCGAGAACCGCGTCCGATCCGCCAGTGAATGGCTCACCACCGCACGGGAGGTCGCCGCCGAACTCGCGGTGGACGCGGCCGAACGCGACCGGAAGAACGAGACGCCTCACGCGGAAGTGCGGCTGCTCAAGGACTCCGGTCTGGTGACCCTGCTCGGCCCGGTCGAGCACGGCGGTGGCGGCCAGAGCTGGGAGACCGCCTACCGCGTGATCCGCGAAGTCGCGCGCGGCGACGGCTCGATCGGCCAGCTGCTCGGCTACCACTACCTCTGGGCGTGGGCCGCGCGCCTGGTCGCGACCGACGACCAGATCGCCGCGGTCGAGGAACTGTACACGCGGAACAACTTCGTGTTCGGCGGCGCGGTCAACCCGCGTGACTCCGACCTGAAGATCACCGAGGACGGCGACGAGATCGTCTACAACGGACACAAGTCGTTCTCCACCGGCAGCAAGATCTCCGATCTGACCGTGCTCGAAGGTGTCCTGGAGGGCACCGAGGAGCACGTCTTCGCCATCGTTCCGTCCGAACAGGACGGTATCGTCTTCCACGACGACTGGGACAACATCGGTCAGCGGCTCACCGAATCGGGCAGCGTGACCATCACCGACGTCCGCGTCCCGTGGGCGAGCGCGGCGGGCTATGTCGACAAGAAGTTCCACCCCTTGACCTACAACACGCTCAACGTCCCGGCGATCCAGCTGGTGTTCACCAACTTCTACCTCGGCATCGCCCAAGGGGCATTGGAAACCGCGCTGACCTACACCCGCGAGCACACCCGTGCTTGGCCGTACGGCGGCGACGACAAGACTTCCGCCGGTGAAGAGTGGTACATCCTCGAAGGCTACGGCGATCTCCAGTCGAAACTGTGGGCGGCCGAGGCACTCGCGGACAAGGCCGGAACCGCGATTTCGGCCGTGCTGCACGCGCCGCGCGAGGAATTGACACCCGAGGCCCGCGGCGAGGTCGCGGTCCTCATCGCGGCCGCGAAACAGCGTGCGATCGAAACCGGCCTCGAAATCGGCACGAAGATCTTCGAACTGACCGGAGCCCGCGCGAGCGCCACGAAATACGGCTTGGACCGGTTCTGGCGGAACCTGCGCACGCATTCGCTGCACGATCCGGTGGCCTACAAGCGCCGCGAAGTCGGTGCGTACGCATTGCTGAACGAACTCCCGGAGCCCACCTGGTACACCTGAACCTACCCCGCTGCCACGGCATAGGTGAGCAGCAGCGCGCCCGAAGCGAACCGTCGGTCGTCGACGAGCATGAAGGCCGTCTTCGCGTACTCGCCATCGAAGAGTCGCGTCCCGCCGCCGAGGAGCACCGGGTTCACCACGAGCCGCATTTCGTCGAGCAACCCGAGCCGGGCGACGGAAGTCGCGGCCCCTCCCCCGGCGAAGAGGGCGATGTCGCCTTCGAGATCGGCGAGCGCGGAGGCGTCTTCGACCAGGTGCGAGTTGTGCCAGGTCGTGGTCCGGAGCGTGCGCGAGAGAACGTACTTCGGCAGCTCGTGCATCCGCCGCCGCTGCGTGGCCGAGACCTCGTCACCGGCGGTCGGCCAATAGCCGGCGAGTTCCTCGTAGGCCTTGCGACCGAAGGCCATCCCGTCGATCGACTCCAGCAGTTCGTCGATATGCGCTTGGAACTCGTCGTCGGCGAATCGCCAGTCGATGTCGCCCGCGGCGTCGGCGATGTAGCCGTCCAGCGAAACGTTGGTGTGCAGAAAGAGACGCCCCATGTGAACTCCTCGGGATCGACTTCTTGAACGATCGAACAAGAAGTCAACGTACACTTCTTGAACGCACTGTCAAGAAGTCGTACGATGCGACCATGCCACGCACGGGAAGGCCGCGGTCCTTCGACGAGGACCGAGTGATCACAGGGGCGCTCGACGTCTTCTGGCGGCGGGGTTACGCGGCCACGTCGATGCGGGATCTGAAGGACGAACTCGGCATCCTGCCGGGAAGTCTGTACGCCGCGTACGGCGACAAGCACGCGCTTTTCCTGCGAGCGCTGGAACTCTACGCGAGCGGCGCCCGAAGCCAGGCGGCCGCGCTCGCCGAAGGTCCCGTTCTCGCGCATCTGCGCGAACTTCTGCTCAGCGTCCTGGAAGCCGCGCGGGAGAACCCCGGGCGCGGCTGCCTGCTGGGCAACACCGCCACCGAACTGCTTCCCGCCGACGAAGCCGCCGAGAAGCTGGTCCATAGTGGATTCGAAGCACTGGAAACCGGTATCGCGCAAGGACTCGAGGCCGCCCAGCGCTCGGGCGAGGTCCGTGCCGACGTCGACTGTGCGACGCAGGCGCGGCTCCTGCTCGTCGTGATGCAGGGACTGCACGTGGTGGCCAGGGCGGAGGCGGATCCGCACCGGCTCACCGACGCGATCGACGCGGCTTTGGCACCGCTGACCGCGAAGTGAGCTCTGGGCACACCGGAGCCGGTGTGCCCAGAGGCCGGATCACTCCTCGAAGCCCTCGTCGCCGCCGTCGAAGACGTCTTCCATGACCTCGCCGAGGATCATGCCGCCGACCACACCGGCCGCGGCACCGGCGATCACGCCGCCCATCCCCGGACCGCGCCTGCCGTGGTGACCGTGGTGGTCGTAGTCGTGGCCGTAGTGCTCCTGGTGCCCGCCGAACATGGCGTGCCCGCCGCCGGATTCGGCGACCTTGGCCAGCCAGCCGTCGATGGCCGCAGCCCAGTCGGTGCGCAGCGCCTCCTCGTGCGAAACGTGGAAGCGGCCGAAGGAGTCACCGCCGGACCGGAACATGCCGCCGCGCCTGTCCGCCTCCAGCACCACCACGAGGTCGTCCGGGCTCGCGACGAAGGTCAGCTCCACCTGGCTGACCCGGCCGGCGTAGCGCGACGGCGGGAAGAACTCGATCTCCTGGAAGAACCCGAGCTCCTGCCGGACGCCGTGCAACCGCCCGGCCTCGACGTCGGCGCTGCGGAAGGAGAAGCCGAGCTCGCCGAACGCCTCCAGCACCCGGTCCTGCGATTCCAGCGGCCCGACGAGGACCGGGTCGAGGTCGCCCTTGTCCGGCGCGCCGGCGATGACGAGTTCGGTGCGCACGCCGACGACCATGCCCGGCAGCTCCCGCCCGCCCACCGCGCTGATCGGCGTTTCCCACGGCAGGGCGAGCTGGAACGGGACGGTCGTCAGCTGCCCCGCCGTCACCCGCACCTTGCGGCCCGCGCTGACCCGCAGGAACTCCGCGGTCCCGGCCCGCTCGTGGTCGCCGTGCTCGACCTCGACCCTGGTGACCAGCGAAAGCAGGATCTCCTCGATCTGGGCGTCGCTCGAACCGCCCTGGATGCGTACCTGGCCGGTGATCACCTCGCCGGGAACGGCGTGCGGCGAGTCGAGCACGGTGTCGACGGACGGACCGCCGACCCCGAAGGCGCTGAGCATCCGTTTGAACATCAGGGATTTCCTCCGCTGGGTACTGGAACAAGGGGGTACCGGAACACTTCGACTACTACCGAGATCCGCCGCGGCACGCCAGGTGAAACGGGTTAAAAACCCCTAAACGGGCGCGACGTCACTACCTTCTCAGATCGGCCTCACGGACGTCGTGCAGGTGGATGACGACGTCGTAGGAGCGTCCGAGCGAGATGTCCGCCGGGTCGACGGGGAACAGCGTGCCGATGGTGCGGGTGGGCCGGGCGGTGTCCAGCCAGGCGCGGGCGGCCGGCGGCGCGGTGCGCAGGTCCAGGTAGAAGTCGTCGAACCGGACCCGGTCGAGGGTGTCCTCGTTCGTCCCCGACGGCGCGGCCGGGACGGAGAACCGCTTCCACTCCCCGCCCACCGCGGTGTCCTTGGACAGGAAGGAACCCTCGTCGAAGCTGAACCCGATCGGCAGGTAGCCGCGGCCCAGCGTCTCGCGCAGGAAGGCGCCTTGGGTCTTCGGGTAGATCGACGGCATGTCGGGGATGTACGCGACGTGGGCGTTGTGCGCGGAGAGCAGGATCTTGTGCCCGGTCCGCCGCTGCCACCAGGCGACGTTCTGCGCCATCGCCTGATCGCGCAGGATCTGGGCCGCGGGCAGCCCCTTCGGATCCGCGAGGTCGACGGCGAGGAAGCGGGCGGTCTGCGCGACGAACCTGGCGTGCTGCTCGGTCCAGCCGTAGGCGTCCGCGCCGGTCAGGCCCTTGACCAGCTCGAAAGCCTGCTCCGCCTGCGTGGCGAGCCGCCTTCGCTCGTCGACGGGTTTGCGCAGGTAGGCGAACGCGTCGTCGATCGGGCGCAGTCCCGTGTACAGCTCGTTGAGACGGGGCAGCGCCTCCGGATGATGCCGCCCGATGTAGTCGGTGATCCGCGCGAAGAACGCGTCGTTCACCGAAGGCGCGCCGAGGTCGTCGCCGACGAAGTGCACCGTGCGGTCGGGGTGCGCGCGGTTGTGATCGCGCATCCACCGGATCAGGCTGACGAACTCCTCGCGGTCCCAGGGCGACCCGGCCAGGGTGCGCTTCGCGATCTCACGGGCGTCACCGCGCCCGGTCTGGACGTACTCGTCGATCTCCAGGCCGGCGGACCAGCTGAGCTCCAGCGCGAAGGCCCGGAACCCCTTTTCCTCCACCAGGTAGCGGAACACCCGCTCCTTCATCGTGAAGAACTCGTGGGAGCCGTGGGTCGCCTCGCCGAGGCCGACCACCTTCGCATCGGCGATCATCCCGCCCAGTGCCCGAAGATCGGCGGTGTTCCGGCCGGGTTCGGTCGAGCGCAGCGGATACGCCACCCGGTCCAGCGACCGCACCGGATCCCGCCAGGTCGTGGTCGTCTCCGCCGCGAGTGCCGGACTCGCCAAGGGAGCGAGCACCGCTCCCGTCACCATCACGGCGGCGGCCACCACTCCCCGTCTCGCCCACCGCTTCCGGCCGTTCGTCATACCGTTCACCCCTTCGCTCCGATGTCGAAATCGATCATCGTCCGCGGGCCGGGGCCGGCGCATTGAAGCAAAGCTCCTACTTGGGGTGAGGAAAACCCCACCCCATGAGGAAGCGGGTGGACCCCGCCGCCGGGGTGTGGGACCCGGCGGCGGGAGTCCACCCGCGTTTATCTCCCTCCGCAGCGGCTGTCCGTCACTCCGCGCGCCACAACGCGGGTGTGGACGGCGGCTCCCAGCCGGGCTGGGCGGTGTGCGCCTGCAAGCACACATAACCGCGACCGCTGTAGGTGACCCGGGCGCCCGCGGAATAGCCGGTTCCCGCCGCCCAGGTCGTCCCGCCGGGCGGGTTGGAGGTCGAAGTCGACGTCGTCGGCGTCGTACTGGTCGGCCGCGAGGTCGACGTCGGCGTCTGCGGCACGTTCAACACGAAGTCGAACGCGGCCTCCTTGGCCGTGCCCGCGTCCCGGACGGTCATCAGCAACCGCGGGTCGAAGATCGTGTCGGTGTTGTTGCGCGGCTCGTTGGGGAAGTAGAGCTGCGTGGTCAGCACCGGCCTGCCGGGCGCCTGGACCTTGACGTGGATGTGCCGCGTACGGCCGGGGTACAGGCCGGGCACGATGGTGCTCAGCGAGAACGCGCCCTGGTCGTTCGTGAACTGGTGACCGCGGAAGGTGTACCCCACGTTGTCGTAGGCGCCGTTGACGTCCGCCTGCCAGAAGTCCAGCAGTGCCCGCGCGATCGGCAGACAGCCGAGCCCGAACACGTAGCCGGACACGGTGAGCCGCGTCCCCGGCGTCCCCGGCGAGACGAGCGAGGTGCGCTGCGGGGAATTCGGCTTGAAGTAAGGACCCTCGGTCTGCGGGATGGTCGGGTCGTCCCCGTCGTCGCAGTACGGGGTCAGCTCGGGTGTCTTGCCGCTCTCGACGGTGGTGCGCGCGAGTGCGGGACCGCCGATCAACGCGACCGGAGCCGCCACACCCGCCGCGAGCGCGGCCTTCAGCACAGTCTTTCGGCTGAGCTTGTTCTCTTCGTCCATACCTGCTCCTCGTGGGGGCTTCGGGAATCACCCTCGACGGTATGGAGAAGATCAGCTGCGGACGATGGACTGGGGTGGTCAGTCGTGGTGAATCTCCGGGGGCGAGTCTCCGGTCCGGCGGTAATCACCGGGGCTCAACCCCGTTTCCCGCCGGAAGAACCGGCAGAAATACGCGGGATCCGCGAAACCGACCCGGCTGGCGACCTGCCGCACGGTGAGATCGGTGCCGAGCAGGAACCGTTTCGCCTCCCGTGTCCGCGCTTCGCGCATCAGTTGTGCCGCCGTCCGGCCGGTCGCCGTTTTCACCGCGTCGGTGAGATATCCCGGCGTGACCCCGATACGTTCCGCGAGCGCGCCGACCGACCAGAGCCCGAGATCGGGTCGGCCGAGCAACCGGGCGAATTCCGTGCCCACGGCCTGCGCCCTCGCGGGCGGACGCGGATCCGCGAGCCCGGGAAGCCGTCCCGCCCGCACGATCAGCACGTGCATCAGCGCCCGCAGCACCGAATCGGTACCCTGCCCGCCACAACGGAATTCCTCGTCGAGTTCGGCGACCAGCCGCGCCGTCTCCTCGGCCGCGCGTTCGTCGAGCCGCCACGGCTGCTGGCTGAGCCTTCGCAGGGTTTCGCGATCCGACGGATGTTCGAGCAGGAAATCGTCGGTGAACAGCACGACGAATCCGCTGAGATCGCGGGCATCCCAATGATGCACCTGCCCCGGTGTTATGACCGCGAGTTGCGGCGGCCCCAATTCCCAGCGGGTGAAATCGATGACGTGGTCGCCGGTGCCGCCGGTGACATGGACGATTTCGTAGAAGGTGTGCCGATGCGGGAACGACGCCCGCGACATCGGCCCGATCGTGTCGAATGTGCCGACCGTGAACGGCAGGGCGTCCGGCGCGCGGACCTCCAGCCGATGCAGTGGCAATTCCCCCGCCTTCGGTTTCAGGCAAGGCGTCCTCGGCAACACCGTCGTTCCGCGCATGGATCGGTCCCTTTCACCATACTGGGGAATGAAAAGTCTAGACCAATGTGCGTGCGGTGACTGCCGACGGAAGTCGCTTCTCCCCCGCCCGGTACAGTCGTGATCATCGACGCACGTCCGAAGGGTCACCACGCGATGTCTCCCACCAAGTCGCGCGGTCGGGCCTGGTGGTCGCTCGGCGCGTTCGCCGCCTTGGCGCTGGCGTGCGCCGTGGCCCTGATGACGGCGGGCACTTCCCACAGCGACCTGGAGATCTACCGTTTCGGCGTCGACACCCTGTGGAGCGGCGGCGATCTCTACGGCGCGTTGCCGCTTTCCGACGCCGGCATCCCGTTGCTGTTCATCTACCCGCCCTTCGCCGCGCTGGTGCTCACCCCGCTGGCACTGGTGCCGTGGACGGGCGCGGTGCTGGTGCTGTTCGCGCTCAGCCTGGCCGCACTGGGCATCACCTTCTACGGGATCGTCCGCACGCTGTGGCCGTCCGGGGACCGGCGGAAGGCGTTGCTCGTCGCGTCACTGGCGATCACCCCGGCGCTGTTCCTCGAACCGGTCCGCCAGACGCTCGGCTTCGGCCAGATCAACCTGTTGCTCATGGGCCTCGTCGCGGCCGACTGCCTGCTGGCGCGGGGTCGTTACCGGGGCATCGGAGTCGGTCTCGCCGCCGCCGTCAAGCTGACACCGATGGCGTTCCTGCTGTTCTTCCTGGTACGCAAGGATTTCCGCGGCGCGCTGACCGCCATGGGCACGTTCCTGGCCGCCTCGGCCGTCGCGTTCGCGGTCGCGCCGGAGGCCTCCGCGCGTTACTGGTTCGGCGGCTTCGCCGGGGCGTCCGGGATCAGCGGGACTTCGTTCCACACCAACCAGACCCTGCAGGCCGTCCTGGCCCGGTTCGGCGTCGAGTCCGCCGCGAAACCGCTGTGGATCGTCCTCACCGGTGTGCTGCTGGTACTGGTGACGGTGACCATGTACCGCTCGGCGCCGGTGCAGGCGTTGCTGCTCAACGCGACGTTCGCCCTGCTCATCTCGCCGACGTCGTGGTCGCATCACTGGGTGTGGATCGCCCCGGCGCTGTTCACCACCGCCGCGTACGCGGTCCTGCATCGCCGAGACCGCCGCCGTGCGGCAGGCTGGCTGGCCGTTACCGGCGTCGTGGCCACGATCTTCGTCGCGGCCCCGTTCCGGTACTTCCCGGCCTTCGACCGGCCGGGCCAGACCTGGACGACCACCCAGCAGTGGCTGGGGAACTGCTACGTCCTGGCGGGTCTGGTCTTCCTCGCCGTCGCGGGTGCCCGCTCCCTGCGGAAACGCGTTTAGCCGGCTGAACGCGATCCCTCTGTCTTGACACCAGAGAGCGCGCTGTATCTGGCGCTCGCCCTCGGCCTCGCGGGATTCTGTTTCTGGTGGATCCGCCGCCGTCTCGCCTGAAAGGACCTCGATGCTCGACCTGACCGGTACCACCACCCTCGTAACCGGGGCCAGCGGCGGGATCGGCCGCGGCATCGCACTGCGCTTCGCCGAGGCGGGCAGCGCCGTCGCCGTGCACTACCACCGTGACAAGGCCTCAGCGCTCGCCGTCGTCGAACGGATCCAGGAGGCGGGCGGCACCGCCGAGGCGTTCGCCGCCGACCTCACCGACGACGGCGAATGCCGACGGCTCGTGGCGGCTGCCGCAGCCTGGACCGGGCGGCTCGACACCCTGGTCAACAACGCCGGCGTGCAGCCGATCGAACCGCTGCCGGAGATGTCGGCGGAGAGCTGGCGCGCCGTCCTCGACGCGAACCTCACCAGCGCGTTCTCGTGCACCCAGGCCGCGGCCGAAGTGATGAAGGGCGGCAGCGTCATTCATATCGCCTCGATCGAAGCGGCCCATCCCGCGCCGGGACACGCGCATTACAGCAGCGCGAAGGCCGCCCTGGTCATGCACGCCCGAGCCGCCGCGCTCGAATACGGGTCGCGAAAACTGCGCGTCAACTCCGTCTCCCCCGGCCTGATCGACCGGCCCGACCTTGACGACGCCTGGCCGGAGGGCGTCCACCGCTGGCGGCAGGCTTCGCCCTTGGGCAGGCTGGGCACACCCGGCGACGTCGCGAACGCCTGCTTGTTCCTCGCCTCGCCGCTCGCGTCGTGGATCACGGGGCACAACCTCACGGTGGATGGAGGCGTGTCCGCGCGTCCCACTTGGTAGACAAGCATGGCGAAGCTCCTGGTCGAGCGAGTGATCCTGGTCGTGAACTCCAGTGCCTGACGGGTGATGTTCCGTGCGCGATACTGACTTTCATGAACCCAGACAAAGTCCGCTTGAGGGCGTTCACCGAGGCCGACCTCACCTTTCTCGACCGCCTCTGCACGGATCCCGATGCGCTCGGCGAGTTTGACTGGCCCGGATTCGGTGATCCGAGGGCACGCCGCAAGCGATGGGAGATCGACGGGTACATCTCCGCCGAGTCCGCGGCGGTTGCGATCGCGCGGGCCGACGACACGGTTATCGGCATCGTCAGCTGGAAACCTCGCGGCTTCCCCTTGGGTGTCACCTACGAGATCGGCGTGGGGGTGCTACCCGAGCATCGTGGACAGGGGGTGGGCACGGCGGCGCAGAGGCTGCTCGTGGACTACCTGTTCGGCCGCACGACGGCGAACAGAATCGAAGCCCTCACCAATGGCGGTAACTTCGGCGAGCAGAAAGCCCTCGAACGCCTAGGGTTCCGCCGGGAAGGGGTCATGCGCGGCAGGTCCTTCCAACACGGCGAGTATGTCGATGTGCTCGTCTACGGTCTACTCCGCTCAGAGCATTGTTCCGGGACGGCATGTTCAGAGTGAAGTTGGAAAAGGCTCCGTGTACGTCGAGGGCGCTGCGACGGCTTGGTGCGGAGCACCCGTATCGCCTCCATCGGCTCGGCGAAAGGACCGAACCCCGCGTCCACCCGCTTCGGCGAATCATCTTGCCAGGGCCCACTCACGATCGTTTGACAACAGGCCGCCGTTTTATTGGGCCGATATAGTCTGAACATGCTATAGCACAGGTGTTCGATTCGGCGTAGCATTGATCTTGTGTCCAGCGACGATGCATCCCCGAAGACGACCACCGAGTGGTGACGCGTCGACACCGCGACGCTGCACGCCCGCAAACAGGAACTCGAAGTTCTTAAGCGACAGTTGGATGCCGAGCAGAACGCGATCCTCGCCGAAATCAATTCCCGCGGGATCCGCGGCTGCTCGGGTCATTCGACGTTGGCGGGATTGATTCTCGAGGACTTCCTGGTGTCAGACAAGGAAGCCGCCGCCCGCGCCGACCGGGTGCTGGCACTGCATCCCGGCCCCTCGATCGGCGGAGACCCCGAACCCCCGTTGGCTCCGTTGACGGCCGAGGCTGCTGCGGAGGGCGCGATCGGTCGTGGCCAGATCGACGCCATCATCAAGACTCTCGCCCGCATCCCCTCCACCGTCCCCGAGGAAGAGGCCCGGGCCGGAGAGAAGATCCTCGTCGAACTGGCCCGACGCGCGGGGCCACGGCAGATCGCCCGCGCCGGACGCCACCTGCTCGACGAACTCGACCCCGACGGCAAAGAACCCCGCAACGACGACCCCAAAGACACCCGCCCCGAACTACGGTTCATCAAACACCGCGACGGCACCCTGGGCCTCAAAGCGCGACTGGACCTGGAAACCTACGCCCGCTTGAAGTCCGATCTGGATCCGATGGCCAAACCGCACAAGGCCATCGACGGTGTCCGGGATGCCCGCACTCAGGACGAACGCTACGGGGACGCTTTCGCCGACTATGTGCGGTTGAAGACCACCAGCCGTAACCTCCCCGGCCAAGCAGGCGAAGCCACCCACATCCTGGTCACGATGTCCTACGAGGATTTGATCCGGGACATCGGCGAAGCCCACCTCGACCTCGTGGGCCCCATCAGCGCCACCGACGCGAGGATCCTCGCCTGCGACGCCCGCGTCCGCCCCGGCGTCCTCGGCACCGCAGGCGAACCACTCGACATCGGCCGCTCCAAACGCACCGTGTCGTTGGCACAGAAATACGCGCTCACGATCCGCGACGGAGGCTGCGCCTTCCCGGGCTGCGACATGCCCGTCCCACGCTGCACGGCCCACCACATTGTTTTCTGGCGGCACCACGGCGAAACGAAGATCGACAACCTCGTACTCCTCTGTACCAAGCACCACCGGCTCATCCACCGCAGCGAATGGAAAGTCCAGATCGCCCAAGACGGCCTGCCGGAATTCACTCCGCCCGCCTACCTCGACCCCACCGGGACCCCGAGGCGCAACACCATGCACCTACGGACATAAGCCGACCCGTGAAACTTCCGAAACCGAGTCCCGACCCGACTGGCTCCCACCCAACCCGCTAGACGCGCCGAACAGCCGGTGCCCCATCGAGCCGTACCGAAAAGTCACCGGCTCCGAATCTCGGCCCCGCGCTTCAGATTCGTCACCAGCGCCGTCGACTTGCCGGTGACGGCGGCCGCGAGCGGGCGTTCGAGTCCCGGAAGCCGGGCTACGCGAAGGAGCGCGCGGCGCGCCAGGAGCAGGAAGCGGTTGGCGGGAAGGAACCATCGCGCGCCCCGGCGGGCGACCTGCTGCTTCTCGGTCACCACTGGGCGGACCAGGCTCTCGTAGTCCGCGAGCGCCGTCTCGATCGAGGGCGCCCGGGTGAGCTGCTCGGCCAGCACGAACGCGCCCGCGATACCCAGTGAAGCCCCCTGACCGGCGAGAAGGGAGACGGCATAACAAGAATCGCCGACGAGCACGACCCGCCCGCGGCTCCACGAAGGCATCTCGATCTGCGCGACCTGGTCGTAGTACACCTCACCTGGAGGCGGGCACAGCTCGAGTGCTTTCGGTACCGCCCAGCCGAGCGAACCGTAGGTCGCACGCAGCGCTGCTCGCGCATCGGCCGGCAGGGCCGGGTCCGTCGTGCGGTGCACGGCGAACGCCGCGAGTTTGCCGTCGCGGAGCCCGTAGAAGCCCATCTGCATCCCGATGGTGTCGGTCAGGCAGAACCGCTCCCCCACCCGCGTACGAATGTCCTCGTCCTCGAAAACGAAGGCCGCCGTATGAAACCCGAGATGACGCAAGAACCGGCTCTCTTCACCGAAAACCAGCCGGCGGACGGTCGAATGGATCCCGTCGGCGCCGACCAGCAGATCGGCTTCGATGGTCTCACCGTCCGCCAAGGTGACCCGCACGCGGTCGCCGAGGTCCTCGACGCCGGTGACCCCGGCACCGAACCTGACGTCCACTGTGGACGGAAGCCCGGTACGCAGGACCCGCTCCAGATCCGGCCGCATGATGCTGCAGAGCCGTCCCCGCACCGACTTGGCGAACTGGACGTAGTCGATCGCCGCCCGGCGGCGGCCGTGCTCGTCCAGCAAGGTCGCTTCGTCCACCCGATACGCCACTTCTTCGATCTGGGGCAGCAGCCCCATCTCCTCGACGGCGTCGAAGCCGGGGCCGAAGAAGTCGATCATGTAGCCCTGTTCCCGCGGCCCCGCGGCCCGTTCCAGCACCACGACCTCGACGTCCAGCGTCGCGAGCCGGTGCGCCAGCGCCAGACCGGTGATCCCGGCACCGCAGATCGCCACCTTCATGGAGTCCCCTCCCTTTCGTTCAGCCGACCAGCCTGCGCAGGACGGCCGGGGAGACGATCCGGCCGGACTCCGGTCCGAGCGCCCGATGCAACAGAAGCCCGTCCACCGCGGCGAGGAGCGCCGCCGCCGTGTCCTCGGCGTCGGCCACTCCCCGCTGCGCCAGCCACCCGCCGAACCTGGTCCGCAGGTCGGCGAGCAGCTCACGGATGCCTTGGCGCAAGGTGTCGTCGCGGGTCGCGGCGAGGTAGGCCTCGGCGAACAGCAACGACATCGGGTCGGTGCCGGAGTATTCGCCGACCGACGCCAGCAGCGCGTCCACCGCGTCCGCAGGCGTCTCGACGGCCTCCAACGCCGGCTCGAAAGCGACCGCGACTTCACGCATTGCGCCGAGCACGGCCTCGATCATCAAGGCCTGCAGCGACGGGAAGTGGTAGTGCACGACGCTCGGCGTGACACCCGCGCGCTCGGCCAGGATCCGGGTGCTGACCGCGGACCACCCGAGTTCGGGTACGAGCGCGACAGCCGCTTCGAGCAACCGCTGCCGAACGAGCCTGCCACGCGCCGCGGCCGGGGATCCTGCCACCGTCATCTCCTAGGGCGTTCGTCCTGTACGACTGCCCTGATCGTATGCCCGGATCCGGCCGAGGCGCAATCTCACGCCGTCTTCAGCCGTGCCACCACACGTTCCGCGGTCGCGACGCTGGATTGCGGGTTCTGGCCGGTGACAAGGTTTCCGTCGACGATGACGTCGCTCGACCAGGCGGCCGCCGGAGTGACGTTCGCACCCTCTTCCCGAAGCCGTGCCTCCACGAAGAAGGGGGTCTTCTCGCCCAGCCCGCCCTGCCGTTCCTCCTCGTCGCTGAACGACGTCATCGAGCGGCCGGCGAAGGTGAACGAGCCGTCCTCGCGGCGCGCGCTGAGCAAGGCGGCGAGTCCGTGGCAGAGGGCGGCGATGGTCTTGCCCTGCGCGTCGGCGTCGTTCAGCAGGGCGCCGAGGTCGGCGTCGTCCACCAGGTCGGTCATCGGGCCGTGTCCACCGGGCAGGTAGAAGGCGTCGTAGGCGTCGGCCGAGACGTCGGCGAGCTTGAGCGACGCCGAAAGGTCGAGCTCTTTGAGGTACTCGGCGAACTTCGCGCCCGCGGCCGGGTCGACGCCGCCGCGTTCGTCCAGGCTGATCGGGTCGACGGTCGGCCGGAGCCCGGACGGCGTCGCGATCTCCACCCGGTGGCCCGCCGCGGCGAGCACCCGGTGCGATTCGGCGACCTCTTCGGCCCAGAACCCGGTCGGGTGGTCGACGCCGTCCGTGAGCCGCACGTGGTCCGCGGCCGAGACGATCATGAGGATGCGCGCCATGACTGTTCCTTTCGTTGTCCGGGGGCGTTGTGCCCCACTGCCCCCTTCAACCGGGTCTTTGCCGCGAGCACTCCGCGCCGACGACTACGATCCATAAGATTTCTTATGGAAGGTGGCTTGCATGACCAACCTGGACCGGCTAGCGACCTTCCTGTCCATCTACCGCCTCGGCTCGCTCTCCGCGGCCGCCGCGGAGCTCGGCCTGACCCAGCCCGCCGTCACCGGGCAACTGCTCAAGCTCGAAGAGGAACTCGGCGAGCAGCTCTTCGTCCGGTCACGGCTGGGTGCGGCGCCAACCGCTCGCGCGGCCGAACTCGCCGCCAGGATCGGTACCCGGATCGACGAACTGCGGGGTGCTTTGACGCCGGGCGACGACGAGGTCCAGTACCGCGAACAGGTGGCGCTGGGCGGCGCGAGCGACGGCATGGCGACGCGGTTCCTGCCCGCGCTCGCCCCGCTGACCGAACGCGGGCTACGGCTCACCGTCACCCTCGGCCTCGCCGACGAACTCCTGGCCGCCCTCGAAGCCGCGCGCCTGGACCTCGTCATCTCGTCGGTCCGGCCGCGGCAGCGCGGCATCACCGCGATTCCGTTGATCGACGAGGAATTCGTGCTCGTCGCCGCCCCGGCGCTCGCCCGGAGCGTCGATCCCGCGCTGCTCGCCGCCGACCCGGTGCCGGCGCTGGCCCATCTGCCGCTGATCGCCTACGCCGGCGATCTGCCGATCATCCGCCGTTACTGGCGCAGCGAATTCGGGCGGCGGCCACCGAACCGCGTCGCGATGGTCGTGCCCGATCTCCGCGCGATTCTCGCGGTGGTCGTCGCGGGCGCCGGGGCGAGCGTGCTGCCGCGCTACATCGCCGCGGCCGCGCTCGAAGCGGGCTCGGTCTCGACAGTGCACACCCCGGAAGTGCCGCCACTGAACACCATCTACCTCGCGCACCGGCCGGGAACGGTGCGGCCGGTCGTGACCCTCATTCGCGACCGGCTGCTGGAACGCGCCCGCGCCTGGGGCTCACTCTGAAACCCCGGGCGGGGCAAAAATGACCTCTTTCTCCCTCGGAACCGTCGCGAAGCTGGCTCTTCCGAACCCGTTTCCTGGAGGACACATGGTCTCGAAACCCCGCCTCGCACTGGGAATGCTCGTCTTGGCTGCCCTGGCGGCGGGGCTGCTCGCGTTGCTCATCTCGCTCGACGTCGGCGCGTTCTGGGCCAAGACGCTGCCGCTCGTCCTCCTGGCGGGTGGCGCGGCGTTCGCGCAATCCCTCGGTCTGTTCAACAAGGCGCCGAAGGACTGAAGGCGAGCGTCAAACGCGCTGCGGCGCGAAGGTCCGCCGGTAGTCCTGCGGGGAAACGCCGACGACCTTGTGGAAATGGTGACGCAGCAAGGCTCCCGAACCGAAGCCGCAGCGGCGCGCGACCTCGTCGATGCTCATCGTCGTCTCTTCGAGCAGTGACCTCGCGTGCAGAACCCGTTGTGTCGAAAGCCATCGGTGCGGTGTGGTGCCCGTCTCCGCGACGAACTTGCGGGCGAAGGTGCGCTCGGACATCCGGGCCCGGCGGGCCAGTTCGGCGACGGGATGTTCGTGGTCGATGGTGTCGAGCATCCAGGCGAGCACCGGCTGAAGGCTGTCCCCGGTGCACTCCGGGATCGGCACCTCGACGAACTGGCGTTGCCCGCCTTCCCGTTGCGGGGGCACCACCATGCGCCGGGCGATCGCGGTGGCCGCGGCGGAACCGAGTTCACGGCGGACCAGATGCAGGCACGCGTCGATACCGGCGGCCGTTCCGGCGCTGGTGATGATGTCGCCGTCGTCGACGAAGAGGACGTCGGGATCCAGCCGCGCCTCGGGAAAGCGCTCCCGGAACCGCGTGCTGTGCCGCCAGTGGTTCGTGCATCGCCGCCCGTCGAGCAGCCCCGCGGCGCCCAGTACGAACGCGCCGGTGCAGACCGAAAGCAGCGTGGCACCCCGCGCCGAGACCGCACGGAGCGCGTCGAGCACCGCGGGCGGGTACTCGTCGCGCACGTCGCAGGCGGGGACGACGACGAGGTCCGCGTCTTCGGTCGCCTCGAGACCGTGTTCCGGGGTGACCTTCACGCCGTGCCCGAGGCTGAGCGGTTCTCCGGCGCGCTCGCCGCACACGCGGAAGTCGAGCAGCGGCACTCCGTCATCGGTGCGGTCGTAGCCGAACACCTCGCACACGACACCGAACTCGAAGGGGGCGAAGTCGTCCAGCAGCACCACGGCGACGCTTTTCAGCATGCCCGGAGCATAGCTGGCAGGATTTTGTCGCACAACGACAGAACTGCCACTTTTGGCAGGATGTCGAGCGGCGCAAACTTACTGCCATGACCGCAATCATCGTCACCCTCGCCCTGATCGCCCTCGTCACCTACCTGCTGGAGCGCAATCACGCGCGGCAGGGCCGCCCGGACGCCGCCGGCGGCGATCCGCTCGGCCGGCCCTTCTGGCGAGGAGGCGCCACGGCCTGAAACCCCTTACGCGGGCACCGCGCCGGTGTCACGAGCGACACGTTCCCCGCCGAGACCGTCTGACGAGCTCGCATCCGCCGAGGTCAAGCCCACAATCACCGGTTTAAACCTCTTCGCCCGCATTTTCTGCCGGTTACCAGTTTTCTGGTTAGGGTGCAGTGGTGCAAACGGGTTAACTCGGGCGGAAGGAGAGCGCGCCGCAGTCGGCGCGTCACTGAACATGAGTTCGCAGGACGGTAAACAAGCGGAAGAACAGGTCGTCGCGGAGACCGCGGCCGACCTTGCCCACGCACCGGACACGACGGGCCCGGGCCACCCGCCCGATGAGCACGTCCCCCTCGACCTCGCGTCCGAACGACCCGCCGAGACCGACCGCACCGTTTTCGGTGTGGCGGCGGTGCTCGCGCTCGCGATCATCGTCTGGGGCGTGCTGGCCCCGGAAAACCTGGCGAGTGTCGCGTCGACCCTGTTGAACGACGCCGTGATCCCTTACGGCGGCTGGGCTTTCGTGCTGACCGCGAGCGGTTTCGTGCTCTTCGCGGTCTGTCTGGCCATAAGCCGCTACGGCCGGATCCCGCTGGGCGGGGACAAGGAACTCCCCGAATTCCGGACGTCGTCGTGGATCGCGATGATGTTCAGCGCCGGCATGGGCATCGGCCTGATGTTCTTCGGTGTGTACGAACCGGTCTCCCATCTCGCGAGCCCGCCCCCGGGCACCGCGGCCCCGAACTCCGACGAAGCCGTCCACACCGCGATGGCGACGACGTTGTTCCACTGGACCGTGCACCCGTGGGCGATCTACGCCGTCGTCGGCCTCGCGATCGCGTACAGCACCTTCCGGAAGGGCCGCAGCCAGCTGATCAGTTCGGTGTTCGCGCCGCTGATCGGCAAGCGGCGCACCGAAGGCCCGTTGGGCAAGGCGATCGACATCATGGCCATCTTCGCGACCCTGTTCGGCTCGGCCGCATCGCTCGGTCTCGGCGCGCTCCAGGTGGGTGGCGGTATGGGCGCCGTCGGCTGGATCGACGACCCCGGCAAGGGCCTCCTGGTCGCGATCATCGCGATCCTCACCATCGCGTTCATCGCTTCGGCGGTGTCCGGGGTGGCCAAGGGGATCCAGTGGCTGTCCAACATCAACATGGTGCTCGCCGCGGTGCTCGCGGTGTTCGTGCTGGTGGTCGGGCCGACCGTGCTGATCCTCAACATCGTGCCCGGCGCGATCGGCGACTACTTCCGCGAGCTGGCGGAGATGTCCGGCCGTACCGGGATGACCGGCGGCGAGGAGATGCAGACGTGGCTCGGCGGCTGGACGGTCTTCTACTGGGCGTGGTGGATCTCGTGGACGCCCTTCGTCGGCATGTTCATCGCGCGGATCTCGCGCGGCCGCACCATCCGGCAGTTCATCTTCGGTGTCATCGCGATCCCGAGCATCGTGAGCCTGATCTGGTTCGCGATCTTCGGCGGTGCGGCGATCAGCAGGCAGCGGGCGGGCACGGACATCGCGGGCGCGGGCAGTGCCCAGTCGGCGACGTTCGAACTCCTCGAGACGCTGCCGTGGTTCATCCCGATCGCGATCCTGGTGATGATCCTGGTGTCCATCTTCTTCGTCTCCGGCGCGGACGCGGCGTCGGTGGTGATGGGCACCTTGTCCCAGCGCGGAAGCGTGCATCCGACGAAGAGCGTCGTCATCTTCTGGGGCGTGCTGATGGGCGCCGTGGCGGCGGTGATGCTGCTGGTCGGCGGGGACAAGGCGCTGACCGGGTTGCAGAACCTCACCATCCTGATCGCGGTGCCGTTCGTGTTCGTGATGGTCGGGTTGTGCGTGTCGGTCTGGAAGGACCTGCGCAACGATCCGCTGATGAAGCAGGAAGACGCGATGATGTTGTCGCTGAAGGAACTGCACGAGGAGCGCACCAACGGCCACGGCCGTCGTCGTATCCTCGGCCGGTCGAAACAGCGCACCTGAGCTTGATCCCGCGTGAAGGCCCCCTTTCCTCGGTTGAGCCGAGGGAAGGGGGCCTTCACGCGTTTCAGGCACGTCCGATGGCGACGAAAGCGCACAGCGCGAGGTAACCCAGGTCCAGCAACGCGATCAGGGGCTCGCGGCGACGCAGCCGGACGACCAGCGCGCCCGCCATGACCAGCGCCAGTCCGAGGGCCGCCAGCGGCACCAGCAGCGGGGCGATGTCGAGCAGCGCAGGAACGACCAGGCCGACCGCGCCCAGGATCTCGACCACCCCGATGAACTTCACCGTGCCGGGGCTGAAATCGAGCACCCAGCCCGCCCCCGAGGCCACCCCGGCGATCGTTTCCCTGCGCAGGAACAGCTTTCCGACGCCGGAGACGAGATACATCACGGCCAGCAGACCGGCGACGATCCACAGCGCGGTTTCCATCAGTGCGCCGCGAACTGGCCGGGCGTGTAGTCACCGGCGGGCTGCCGGGTGATGACGTTCAGCCGGTTGAAGGCGTTGATGAGCGCGATCTGGGTCACCAGCGCCACGAGCTGCTCGTCGTCGTAGTGCTTGGCGGCGGCCGCCCACGCCTCGTCGGTGACACCGCTGCCGTCGGCGAGACGGCTGCCCTGTTCGGTGAGTTCCAGCGCGGCACGTTCGGCCTCGGTGAACACCGTCGCCTCGCGCCAGCACGCGACCAGGTTCAGCCGGGTCGTGGTCTCCCCCGCGTGCGCCGCGTCCTTGGTGTGCATGTCGAGGCAGCCCGAGCAGCCGTTGATCTGGCTGGCCCGGATGTTCACCAGTTCCCTTGTCGCCAAAGGAAGTTCGCTCCCGTCGAGGACTTTGGCGGCCGAGACGAGGTGCTTCACCAGCTTCGGCGCGAGAGCGGTCTTGAGGTAATCGATCCTTGCCTGCATGGGATTTCTCCTTCTCGTCGGTCTTCACTTACTTCGACGAGGAGGACTTCCGAGAGGTAACACCCATGGCGGCGAGGCGACGTGGATCACTGACGGAGTCGATTTCGACGATGCGGCCGTCGACGATGGTGCAGGCCATGACGCCCAGCAGCTTGCCGGTCCGGCTCCACGACACGATGCCCGGTTTGCCGTTGACCAAGGCGGGCCGGGTGGTGCCGGCGGCGCGCGCTCCGCGCTGGACCCGCGTGGCCACCTCCGCCGCGCCGAGCCGCACGACCTCGCCGTGACGGCTCCGCGAGCGCCAGGTGACGTCGGGGTCGAGCATCTCCAGCAACCCCTCGAAGTCCCCTTCGCGGGCGGCGGCGAGAAACGCTTCGACGACTGCGCGTTGCCGCGGCTCGTCGGCCGGACGCTGTCCCCGCACCTTCCGGCGGGCCCGGCTGGCGAGCATCTTGGCCGCGTCCGCCGACTTGCCGAGGATCTCCCCGATCTCGGCGAACGAGACCGCGAACAGGTCGTGCAGCACGAACGCCAGCCGCTCGGCCGGGCCGAGGGTGTCGAGCACCACGACCAGCGCCACCCCGACCGATTCGGCGAGCAGCGCGTCTTCTTCCGGCGAGTCGTCGAGCACCAGCAACTCGGGCGGCTCGTCGTAGGAATCCTCGGGGCGGGTCTTGCGGGAGCGCAGGACGTCGATGCAGACGCGGCCGACGACGGTGGTCAGCCAGCCGGACAGGTTGTCGATCGTGTCGGCGTCCTGGCGGGCGAGCCGCAGCCAGGCCTCCTGGACCGCGTCCTCGGCGTCCGTGCGGGAGCCGAGCATCCGCTGGGCCACGGCCACCAGACGCCCGCGCTGTTCCTCAAAAGCGCTGGCCAGGGCTTCGCCGGTCATGTCGATACCTTTCTCGCGCCGAACCCGTCATGGACATGACGAGCGCGACGCGAGAAAGGTAACCGACTCCGTGACTCGCGTGCTTGAGGACGTGACTCACGTGATTGGGGACGGAACTCACGTGTCTGGACGCCGCACTCGGGTGTCCCGTGCTCAAGCACGCGAGTTCCGTGTCCAAGCACGCGAGTCACGTGCCTGATCACGCGAGTTCGGTGTCCCGTCACCCAGGCCGACGCGAAGGGGCCTTTCCCCGCTTCGTATGCGAGGAAAGGCCCCTTCACCACATTCGGCACAGCCCTGCGGAGCCGGGCCGAGCTTCGCTCAGACGTCGCGGATCGGCGTCTTCACGGTCTTCTTCATGCCGGGGTTCTTCGTCTCCGGCTTCTTCTTGCCGGGCTCCGGCTCCGGCTCGGCGGTCGTGCCGCCGATGCCGGAGTCGATCGCCGCCGTGACGATCAGGTTCCGCTCGTCGGACGAGACGATCCCGCCGTCGAACAGTTCCTGGGTCACGGCCCGCACGTAGGTCACGAACTGCTCGTTCGACGAGTAGTCCGACTCGTCGTCGATCACGTCGTTGATCGTGCAGCCGTCACCGGTGTCGCGGTTCTCGACCTGGCTGTCCGCCGTCCCGAGGATCACGGTGTCCCGGAGGTCGGAGTCCGGGCAGGCGTCCGGGCCCGGCGGCGCGGCGACGATGGTGAACGAGCCGCCCTGTTCCGCCGACACGTTGCCCGCCTTGTCCGACGCGCGGTAGGTCAGCGTGTGCGTGCCGAGCGCGGTCACCTTCACCGGCGCGGTGTAGACCGTCCAGGCCCCACCGTCCAGCTGATACTCGATCTTGTCCACCCCGGACCCGGTGTCCGTCGCGGTCAGGTTGATGGTCGCGTCCTCGATGTACGACCAGCTTCCGTCCAGATCACCGCTCACCACCACCGAAACCACCGGTGCGGTGCTGTCGTCGCCTTCGACGATGGTGAACGTCGCCGTGCCCTCGGCCGAGACGTTGCCCGCCTTGTCGGTGGCGCGGTACTTCACCGTGTGCGCGCCGACGACGGTCAGCGCGAGCGGTGCCGAGTACGTCAGCCACGGGCCGCCGTTCAGGTTGTACTCGACCTTGCCGACGCCGGAGCCTGCGTCGGTGGCCGTGAGGGTCACGGTCGCCTTGCCGACGTAGTTCCCGGCGGTGTCCTTGGTCCCGGTCACCTCGGACGTCACGGTCGGCGCGGTGGTGTCACCGCTGACGATCGTGAAGTGCGCCATGCCTTCCGGCGAGACGTTGCCCGCCTTGTCCGAAGCACGGTAGGAGACCATGTGCATCCCGGGCGCGGTGACCGCGACCGGAGCGGTGTACGCGGTCCACGCGCCTTCGTCCACTTTGTACTCGACCTTGTCGACACCGGAGCCTGCGTCCGTGGCGGTGAGCTTCACCGTGGCGGTGTCGAGGTAGTTGCCCGCACCGTCCTTGGTCCCCGTGACCTCGGCCGTCACCGTCGGCGGTGTCGTGTCGCCGGGCTGCCCGGTGACGACGGTGAACGACGACATCCCTTCCGGTGAGACGTTTCCGGCCTTGTCCGAAGCGCGGTAGTGGACCATGTGCGCACCGGCGGCGGTGACCGCCACGGGTGCGGTGTACGCGGTCCACGCGCCGCCGTCGAGCTGGTACTCGACCTTGTCCACACCGGACTGGCTGTCCGACGCGGACAGGTTCACCGTCGCGGAACCGACGTAGTTCCCGGCGGTGTCCTTGGTGCCGGTCACGTTCGCGGTCACGGTCGGCGGGGTGGTGTCCGGGGTCGGCTCGCCGGTGACGACGAACTCGCCCATCATCTTGGTGTGGCCCTGGATCGTGCAGTAGTACCGGTACTTGCCCGGGGTCAGCGTCACCGTGGCCTGGTGGACGCCGTTCTTGTCGTCGTAGGGGTTGGCGAGGATGTTGAGGTTGACGTCGTGGTTGTAGCCCGGCGTCGAGGTGTCGAACGTCAGCGTGTGCGACATCGTCGAGCCGAGCTCTTCGGTGTTCTTGAAGACGATCGTGGTCTCACCGGCCACCGCGGTGGACGGCGCGCTGAGGTAGTGGTCGGTGCTGTCGCCCGCGGTCCATTCCAGGGTCTGGACGGGTGCGGCGGAGGCGGGAGCGGACGAGCCCGGCAACACCAGGCCCGCCAGTGCGAGCGTCGCGGCCACCAGGGCCACGACGAGGGTTCTTGGGGACATCGCAGGGAAACCTTCCGTACAAGGGACACCGGCCGGGCACACGGAACCCGCGCGCCCGGCCGGCTTTCGCGCTACAGCTGCCGCACCCGGATGTTGCGGAACTCCATCAGGTCGTTGTCACCGTGGTTCTGCAGACCGATGAACCCGCTGACGAACTGCCGGAAGTCCGTGGACGGATCGCCCGCCCGCGACGACTGGATACCCGGCGCGTTCTCGAACTCGTTGATCACCACGCCGTTGCGGATGATCGTGTACTTCTGCCCGACGACCTTGATCTCGTACTCGTTCCAGGTCCCCTTCGGCTTCACGCCCGCCTGGTCCAGCGGCCGCGGGTCGAAGTTGTAGATCGACCCGGTCTTCTGCGGCTCACCGGTGGCCCCGTCGTACAGCTGCACCTCGTGGCCGCAGTAGATCGCGACCCAGGCCTGCGACGTCCTCGCCGAACCGACCGTGCCGCAGCTACCCGGCGGACGCTGCTCCAGCGGAGTCCGCGGATCCGGGAACCGGACGAACACACCGCTGTTGGCGCTGCCGGTCGGCGCGATGTCCTTGAACTGCAGCTTCACCGAGAAGTTGCCGAACTGCCGTGCCGAGTACCACAGCATGCCGAGCCCACCCGACGGTCGCAGTGACCCGTCCGGCTGGATGGCGAACTGCCCGGACGGCGCCTGCGACCAGTTCCGGAACGACTCCGGCGTGCCGTCGTAGATTGCGTCGTAGCCGGTGACGCCCTTGTTGCCGATGGGCGACGCGGCGGCCGCGGCGTTGATCTTGTCCGACTCGGCCGCGTTCAGCACCCCGAGGTCACCGAGCCGGTCCACGGCCTGCGTGACGTGGTTGACGAAACCGGCGTGGGAGGTCCACGTGCTCTCGTCGTCGATCATGTCGTCGACCGTGCAGCCGCCACCGGCGTTGCGGTTGGTCACCCCGGTGTCGGTGTCGCCGATGGTCACCGTGGCACTGGAATCCGCCACGAGACAGCCGACGCTCACCGAGTTCCGCGTGGTCACCGTCTCGCCGTTCGCGTAGGTCACGGTCAGCTTGGCGGTGTACAGCCCGGTGCGGGGGTAGGTGTGCCGCGGGTCGGGCTGGGTCGAGATCGTGCCGTCGCCGAACTCCCACTTGTAGGAGACGCCGCCGGACTTCGACCCGGTGAAGGCCGCGGTGAGCGGCTTGTTCTGCACCATCGTCGACGAAGCCGCCGCGGCCGGGGTGGCCTCCCCGCCGGTGTAGCTGATCTTCAGCAGCTTCTGGTTGTTGGTCAGGGTGAAGAAGCCGCCGCCGTAGTCGAGCGCGTACAGCGCCCCGTCCGGCCCGAACTTGGCGTCCATCCACTGGTTCAGCTTGGTGTCGCCACCACCGGTCGGGATGATCTGCCGCACGGTTTCGGCGAACACCGGCGGATCCTGCTTCGCGACGCCGTTCGGGTCGAGGGTGACCGCGATCCGGTTCTGCCCGTTGCTCTGGTCACCGATGAACCACTTGTCGTTCCAGTAGGCGGGCCACGCGACGCCGCTGTTGGTGTTGACCAGGTCGCGGTGGTACGTCGGCCCGGTCATGACCGCCTGGCCGCCGCCCTTGAGGTAGGGCTGCGTGTAGGTGGCCTCGGCCGCGTTGTACGTCGGGACGGAGCTGTTGGGGCGGTTGGGGAACACCGGCCCGCCGCCGTCCGGCGCGTACCAGATCATGTTCTTCTTGATCGGCGGCAGGTTCACCAGGCCGGTGTTGCGCGGCGAGGTGTTGACCGGGTTGTCGCAGTCGTACCAGCCGGTGAGCACCGCGGCGTCGGTGCTGCTGCGGTCGCGGTACGGCTGCTTGTTGCCCATGCAGTACGGCCAGCCGTGGTTGCCCGCCTCGGTGATCACCGTGGCGGTCTCGTACTTGGCCGGGCCGAGCTCCGGGCTCGGCGACGACGCGTCCGGGCCGACCCAAGCGGCGGTCAGCCAATTGGTCTTCTTGTCGACTTGCAGACGCGAGATGTTCCGCACGCCCATCACGTAGATCTCGGGCCTGGTCTTGTTCCCGGGGTCGTTGGCCTCGGGGAACAGGTTGCCCGCCGGGTTGGTGTAGGTACCGTCGGCCTCGGGGTGGATCCGCAGGATCTTGCCGTTGAGGTCGTTGGTGTTACCGGCGGTGCGGCGCGCGTCCTGGAACGAGACGCCCTTGTAGTCCTGGGTCCAGTTGTTGCCGGAGTACCCGTTGGAACCCTGCGACGAGTTGCTGTCACCGGAACCGATGTAGAGGTTCCCGTCCTTGTCGAAGTCCATGCCGCCGCCGGCGTGGCAGCAGCTGTGGACCTGGACGTCCCACGACAGCAGGTCCTTGCGGGTCGCCTGGTCCAGCGTCTGGTTCTTCAGGTCGTAGGTGAACCGCGAGACCGTGCGCTTGCCGATCCGCTTGTCGATGTCGACCGACGCGTGCGGCATCCAGTAGGCGTACATCCAGCCGTTTTCGCTGAACTTCGGGTCCAGCACGAGACCGAGGAGGCCTTCCTCGTTCTTGACCAGTTCGTCGCCGCTGCCGCGGTTGCCCATCACCTTCAGCGTGGTGAGCAGCTTCGGCTTCTTGGTGACCGGGTCCCACTGGTGGATCGTGCCGCAGCCGGCGCCGATCTCGGGGTTGGTCCAGTCGTTCGGCGCGGGCACCGTGTTGCCGGCGCAGGCGGCGCGGCCGATGTAGAAGACCCGGCCGTTCGGCGCGATGGTGAGCCCGTGCGGCTCGCCCATCTGGTCCAGCTGGCCGGGCTGGTTGATCCCGGTCAGGCGCTCGACCTTGTAGTTGGCCGCGATACCCGCCTTGCAGTCACCGCGCACCATGCCGGTGGTCCACTTGAGCGCGCCGAGGATGTGACTGCGGAACTGGGCCTCGCCGTAGCTCGCCTCGGTCCGGCCCATGCCGCTGTAGAAGGAGCGGCCGCCGTCGTAGTCACGGCACCACGAGATCGGGTGGAAGGCGCCGTTCGCGCCGACACCCGGCTTGTAGGTCGATTCCTCGACCTGCGCGACCGTGTGCACGGTGCCGACCGGGTTGACCTCCCAGTTGAGCCACCGGTCGGTGCGCACCCACTTCTGCGGCAGGCCAGCGGTAGCCGGGTTCGCCTTGTCGAGGACGTCGACCGTGGCCTGGGCCGGGTCGGGCTCCGGCGGCGGCGGGGTGGTCGAGTTGTCCTTGTACAGCTTCCAATCCGCCAGCTGGATGAGCGGTTCACCGGCGTTGGCGGTGATGTTCAGCCGGTAGTTCGCGTACGCCGTGGTGTTGGTGAAGGTGAACTTGCGGCTCACGAACCGGTCGGCGAACGTCTCGTTGGTGCGCGTGTCCAGATCGGTCCACGTGGTCCCGTCGTTGGAGCCCTGCAGGGTCCAGCTCTTGGGGTCACGGCCGGGGAAGTCGTTCGCCGATACGAGGTCGTAGCTGCTCACGGCGACCGGGGCGGCCATCTTGTAGGCGACCCAGCCGGTCGGCTGGAACGCCAGCCATTTGGTGTTCTCGTTGTTGTCGGCGAGCTTTTCCTTGCTCTCGTTGGGCGCGTTCTCCGCGCTCGCGGTGACCGAGGCGACCGCCTCCGGCGTGGGACGCGCCCCCACCGGACGGGCACCGATCAGCCCGGAGAACCACTGCGAACCGTCCTGGGCCCGCGCGGCGTCGGACAGGCCGAGGAACCCACCGCCCGCCTTCATGTAGTTCTGCAGCGAGGTTTCCTGGTCACGGTTGAGCGTGATGCCCTGCGCGGAAAGGAAAACGACGCCGCGGTACTTCGCGAGGTTCGCCTGCGTGAACACCGCGGGGTCCGAAGAGGACGAAACGGAGATGCCGTTCGCCTGGCCCAGGCTCGCGATCGCGTCCGTGGCACGCAGGACGGGGTCCTTCTGGTCCGCGGCGGCACCGTGGAAGACCAGGACGTTCACCGGGACGTTCGTCGCGGCTTCGGCGGCCACCGGCGCGATGGCCAGCGGCAGGCCGGAGGTGACGACGGCGCCGACCGCGAGCGCGGCCAGTGACCGTCTGCGGAGCCGGCGTTGCGAAAATACTCGTCTCAAGTTCTCGCTCCTTTCAAGACTAGTGGTGGTGGGCCGAGGCGCCGGTGGCGTTCGGCGTGGACGTGGTGGGGTGCTGATGCCCCTTGAAGCGGTCGATCGCCTCCTGCGCGCCCGCGGGCATCCCGCCGTCGGCGTTGCGCACCAGGAACACCCCGGACATGCCGTCGTCCGAGTGCTGCTGGACGTGGCAGTGGTACATCCACGCGCCCGGCCCGACGCCGTCACCGGCGATCACCTGGAACCCGAAGGAGTTGCCGGGGTCCAGGGTCTTGTTGTCGACGATCGGGGCGTTGTCGGTCGCGCTGGTGAGCATGCCGGTGCGGGTGTCCGCCCAGCGATGCGCGTGCAGGTGGAAGGTGTGCATCAGGTTGCCGTGCCCGATGCAGATGAATTCGACGCGTTCGCCGAGGTTCGCCTCGAAGATCGGCGTGTTCGGGGCGATCTGGTGGTTGATCCACATCTCGGTGAACACGACGGTGAACTGCTTGCTGGGCAGCAGATCGCCGCGTTTACGCACGATCAGGCCACCGTAGAGGCCTTTCAGCAGGCCGATGGTGCCGTGATCGCCGTCGAACGCGTGGTCGTGGTAATGCCAGTACCCCGCGCTGCCGGGCATCCAGAAACCGTTGGCCGCCTGGTAGGCCGTGCGGGTCTTCCAGGTGTAGGTCTTGGTCTCGTAGGGCTTGTTGAAGGAATCGTTGAACGGTGAACCGTCGGATTTGGTGTCGTAGTTGACACCGTGCGGATGGATCGACAGCCGCTTGTCGGTCTTGTTGACCAGCTCGATCACCAGCGTGTCACCCTCGTAGCACTCCAGGAGCGGCCCGGGGATCGTCGGCTTGCCGGGCTCCAGCCCGTAGCCGACCCGGGTCGAACCGGGAACGTAGTCGGCGTAGATGGTGATGTTGCGGGTCATCCCGGCCGCGGCGGCCGGTGCCGAACCGGCGCTGGCCGACACCACGACCGGGGCGATCACCCCGGCCGCGGTGCCCGCGAGCATCGATCTGCGGGACAGCCCGCGTTTCTTGTTGTCCATTGTGGATTCCCCAGTTAGAAGCGGACGTTACGGAGATAGGTGAATCCGGTCTGGGCGGTGCTCAGGGGATCCGTGGGGTTGTCGTGCTCGACGATGTATTCGGCGAGGTGGGGACGGGTGTGGCGGAAGATGCGCGGGAAGTCGATGACGCCCTTGCCGGGGTCGACCATCTCGCCCGCCGCGGTCCGGTCCTTGACGTGGTACTGCACCACGCGCGGGCAGTGCCGCCGGTACAGCGAAACCGGGTCCATCCCGCCTTCCACCGCCCAGAACAGGTCGATCTCCAGGTGCACGTACCGCGGGTTCGTGTTCCTGGTGAGCACGTCGTACGGGCGCACGCCGCCGATGGGCGCGAACTCGTGCGCGTGGTTGTGGTAGCCGAGCGGGATACCGGCCTGGCGGAACTTCCGCGCCGCCGTGTCCATCCGGCCGGCGAACTGCTTCCAGCCGTCGATGGTGTCGAAGTTCGCCCACGGCACGTTGGCGCGGGTGTTCCCGAGGATCTTCGCGTCCGCGATGGTCTTGTCGAGATCGCCGTCGATGCCGACGTGGGTGGACGTCGCCTTGATGTGGTTCTTGTCCAGCAGACCGCGGAACTCCTCGGCCGAACGGCCGTAGGTGCCCGCCAGTTCGACCTTCCGGTAGCCGATGTCCGCCAGCGCGGACAGGGTTCCCGGCAGATCGGCCTGCAGCGCGGTGCGCAGGGAGTAGAGCTGGATGCTGATCTTCTCCACCGGGACCCGGCCCCGTCCGTGGTGGCCGGATCCCTGGGTCTCCGCCTCGGTGGCCGCACCGGCCACACCCGGCAGGGCTACCGCCGCGCCGACCGCGACCGCCGCCGTCGCCGCGCCGCGCAGGAGCGCCCGTCGAGAGTGGAACTGCTCAGCTTCTTCACCGCACATGAAACCGCCCTCACTTCTGGTTGCTGAAAGCCGCGTCGAAGGCCGCCGACGGCTTGTCGAACAGGAGCCCCCGCAGAAAGGTCACGGCCTCCGCCGCGCCCCGGAGCCGGTCCATGCCGGCGTCCTCCCACTCCACCGAGATCGGACCGGCGTAGCCGATCGAATTCAGTGCGCGGAAACAGTCCTCCCAGGGCACGTCGCCGTGCCCGGTCGAAACGAAGTCCCAGCCGCGTCGGGGATCTCCCCAGGGGAGATGCGAGCCGAGCCGTCCGTTCCGTCCGTCGAACCGCTTCCTGGTGTCCTTGCAGTCCACGTGGTAGATCCGGTCGGCGAAGTCGAGGATGAAGCCGACCGGGTCGAGGTCCTGCCAGATGAAATGCGAAGGATCCCAATTCAGCCCGAATGCCGGACGGTCGCCGACAGCTTCGAGCGCTCGTTTCGTGGTCCAGTAGTCGTAAGCGATCTCCGACGGGTGGACCTCGTGGGCGAACCGCACGCCCACCTCGTCGAAGACGTCGAGGATCGGGTTCCACCGGTCGGCGAAGTCCTGGTAGCCGTCGTCGATGACCGCCTGCGAGACGGGCGGGAACATCGCGACGTACTTCCAGGTCTTCGAGCCGGTGAAACCGATCACCGTGTCCACGCCGAGTTTCGCCGCCGCGCGGGCGGTGTCGGCCATCTCCTTCGCCGCCCGCTGCCGGACGCCTTCGGGCTCTCCGTCCCCCCACACCCGGGCGGGGATGATGGCCTGGTGGCGTTCGTCGATCGGGTCGTCGCAGATGGCCTGGCCGACGAGGTGGTTGGAGATCGCCCACACCTTGAGGCCGTGCTCGGCGAGCAGCTTGAGCCGTCCGGGCACGTAGTCCTCTTCGGACAGTGCGCGGTCGACCTCGAAGTGGTCGCCGGAACACGCGATCTCGAGGCCGTCGTAGCCCCATTCACTGGCCAGCCTGCACACCTCGGTGAACGGGAGATCCGCCCACTGGCCGGTGAACAGGGTGATCGGACGGCTCATCAGTTCTCCTCGAAAGTGATCGCGTCGACGTCGAACAAGCCGCCGGAACCGCCCTTGAACACGAGGAACAACGGGCCGGTGCCGCCGGGGTCGGTGATGGCGGAAGCCGGGATGTCGGCGTACGTGTCCCAGCCGCCGGTGTTGGCGACGGTGACCGTCTGGACCAGCGGTCCGTCCACCGCGCCCGAGCGCACCTCGATCGTGCCGCCCGCGCCGCCGGACGAGACCCGGTAGCCGATGCCGCTGACGCCGACGAGGTTCACCGGGTCGAATTTGATCCAGTCACCGGATTCGATGTGGCCGACGCGTTTGCCGCCACTGGCGCCGGCGTGCGCGACGACCTCGATACCGCTCGACTGGGTGTAGAACTCGGCCTGCTTCAGCTTGGGCTGCAGGATGGATTCCGCCTCGCCGGTGAGCGCGGGCACGCCGTTTCCGCCGTTGTCGGTGTAGCTGGCGTTGATGACGCCGAAGACGTTGGCGTCCGCGCCGTGTCCTTCGTCGGCGGGCGTGGCGATGGTTCCTTCACAACCGGTCGCGCGGCTCAGCGGATGTCCGTGCCCCTCGTGGCCGAGGATGTATTCGACGGTCACCTTCGAGCAGTCGATCGGATTGTCCTCGGCGTCGGTCACCTCGACCTTGAACGGGACCATGTCCCCGAAGCTGAACACGCTGCCGTTGACCGGGGTCTTCAGCGTGACCACCGGCGCGGTGTTGCCGACGGTGACCACCACGCTCGCCGAACCGGTCAGCCCGGTGGAGTCGGTGACCGAGAGCTTCGCCGTGTACTGGCCGTTCGCGGCGTAGGTGTGGGAAACCGGGGTGGCCTCGGTGGAATCGGTCGTGCCGTTCCCGTCGAAGTCCCAGGCGTAGGTGAGCGCGCCGCCGTCGGGATCGTTCGTACCCGCCGGGTCGAACTTGACGGTCAGCGGCGCCTGGCCGGACGTCTTGTCCGCGGCCACCTTGGCGACCGGCGTGCGGCGGCCCTTGGTGTAGTCGATGCGGTAGACGGCGGATTCCTTGGAGCCACCGAAGTAGCCGGTGCCGTAGTCGAGGACGTAGAGCGCGCCGTCCGGGCCGAACTCGAGGTTCATCGGGCGGACGAGGTCCATCGAGTCGAAGAACGGCTTGATGGCACCGCGTTCACCGTTCGCGCCGACGGTGATCTCTTTGATCCAGCCGCGTTCCCATTCGTAGGCGAAGGTCTTGCCGTCGAAGTACTCCGGGAACTTGGTCTGCGACGGGTTCTTCGCGTCGAACTGGTAGACCGGGCCGCCCATCGGCGACTCGGGGCCGGTGCCGAACTCGGGCACCGAACCGCCGTCGTAGGCGATCCACGCCTTCTCGACCGGCGGCAGATCGGTCAGGCCGGTGTTGCGCGGGCTGGTGTTCTTCGGTTTGGCGCAGTCGAAGGCGGCGCCGGACTGCTTGGTGGCGAAGTCGTAGTCGATGAACGGCAGGTTGTCCCCGACGCAGTACGGCCAGCCGAAGTTGCCGGGCTTCTTGATCAGGTTGAACTCGACCGTACCGCCGGGCCCGCGCTTGGGGTCGGCAGCGCCGGCGTCGGGACCGTAGTCGGCCAGGTGGATCCAGCCGGTCTCGCGGTCGACGGCGAAGCGGAACGGGTTGCGGAAGCCCATCGCGTAGATCTCGGGCTTGGTCTTGGCCGTGCCCTTGGGGAACAGGTTGCCCTTGGGGATCGTGTACTTGCCTCCCGCGCCGACCTTGATCCGCAGCACCTTGCCGCGCAGGTCGTTGGTGTTGGCCGAGGTGCGCTGCGCGTCGTACACCGGGTTGCGGTCGGCACGCTCGTCGATCGGGGTGAAACCGTCGGAGGCGAACGGGTTGGAATCGTCCCCTGTGGACAGATAGAGGTTGCCCTTGGCGTCGAAGTCGATCTCGCCGCCGGCGTGGCAGCAGATCCCGCGTTCGGCGGGGACCTGGAGGATCTTCTGCTCGCTCGCGAGGTCGAGCTTGTTGTCGGTGCCGAGCTTGAACCGCGAGAGCTGGTTGTACCCCTTGAACGGCTCGAAGTCGGCGGGGGTGCCGTTCTCCGGCGCGTCACCGGCCGGGGTGTTCAGCTTGGGCGCGTAGTACAGGTAGACCCAGCGGTTCTTGGCGAAGTCCGGGTCGATGGCGACACCCTGGAGGCCGTCTTCGTCGTGGTTGTAGACGGGGATCTGCCCGGCCAGCGAGGTCGTCGCCGACGAGCTGGTGTACCAGACGCGGCCGTCGCGCGACGTGTGCAGGACGTCGCGGTTGGGCAGCACGGAGAGCGCGATCGGCTCGCCGGTCTTCTCCTCGCCCTTGGCCAGGGTGATCTGATCGAAGTCCGCGTCGACCGGGTCTTCCTGGGTCTTGGCGCAGCCCGCCTCGCTCAGCTTGGTGGCGTACTTGATGCCGCCCGCCAGATGCTTGAGGAAGGCAGGCTCGGCGTAGGAGGCCTTGGTGTGCCCGCCGCCGGTGTACCAGGAGCGGCCGCCGGAGTTCTCGTGGCACCAGGCGATCGGGTGATCGCCCATCGCGCCGTCGCCGGGCTGGTAGCTCTTCTCATCCAGGCTCGCGAGCACGTGGACATCGCTGCGCGGGTTCTCGCGGTAGTTGTACCACTCGTCGGTGCGCGGCCAGGTCTCCGGAAGATCCACAGTGGACACGTGCTCGTGGTCTTCGACCTTGACGTTCGCCTGCTGGATCTGCGGGTGGGACTTGAAGTACGCCCCGACCAGCTCGCCGTACCAGGGCCAGTCGTACTCGGTGTCGGAGGCGGCGTGCACGCCCACGTACCCGCCGCCTCCCTTCACGTACCGCTCGAACGCGGCCTGCTGGTCCGCGTTCAGCACGTCACCGGTGGTGGAAAGCCAGACCACCGCGTCGAACCGCTTGAGGTTCGCGTCGGTGAAGGCCGCCGCGTCCTCGGTGGCCTCCACCGCGAAGTGGTTCTGCGCCCCCAAATCCTTGATCGCCTTGATCCCGTCGGGGATCGAATCGTGCCGGAAGCCCGCGGTCTTGGAGAACACGAGCACCGTGGCCGCTTCGTGCGCCGATGCGGTCTGCACCGGTAGCGCGACGCCTGTCAGAGCCGTGACCATCGACGTGACGAGCACGCCTAGTCGTCGTTTCAAGGACATAGCAGTAGCGATCCTTTCGATGAGCGGCGGCGATCAAGGAAGGACTTGCGGGTGGAGCGCGTCTCCTCTACTTCAGTCCCTGCAGCGACAACAACAGCGGGTGCACGTCGGTGGCCCCGACGCGACCGGAAGGCTGGAACGCCGGGTCCGAGCAGAGCAGCACCGGACCGTCCTCTGTGGAATCCGGCAGCCGGCCGTGCGAGCCGCGCACCCAGCGCGGATCGGTCGGGACGACGTCCATCGCGTACCGGAGCCCGGCGAACTTCTTCGCCAGGTTGAGCCCGGCCCGCGCCTTGGCGAACTTGTCCTCCGGGTCGAAGAACAGCTCGGCGGGGTCGTAACCCGGTTTGCGGTGGATCTCGACGCCGCGCGCGAAGTCGGGCTTCCGCGCGTCGTCGAGCCAGTAGTAGTAGGTGAACCACGAGTCCGGATCCGCGACCGCGACGAGTTCGCCCGCGCGTTCGTGGTCGATCCCGTAGCGAGCCTGCGCCTCGCGGTCGAGCACCTCGTCGACGCCGGTCAGCTCGCCGACGATCGAGCGCACCCGCTCCACATCGGACTGATCGCGGACGTAGACGTGCGCGACCTGGTGGTCGGCGACGGCGAACGCGCGCGACGCCCACGGGTCGAGGTACTCCATGCCCGCCTGGGTGTAGACCTCCAGCAGACCCTCGCGCCGCAGCGCCCGGTTGATGTCGACCGGCCGGTGCACGTTGGTGATCCCGTACTCGCTGAGCGCGACCACGGTCGCCCCGGCGTTGCGGGCGTCGTCCAGTAGCGGCGCCAGCGCGTTGTCCAGTTCCCGCGCCGCCTGCCGGGCCTGCGGCGCGTCGGGGCCGAAGCGCTGCAGGTCGTAATCCAGGTGCGGCACGTAGGTCAGCAGCAGATCCGGCCGCTTCTCCCGCAGGATCTGCCGCGACGCCCCGATCACCCACTTGCTCGACTTGAGCGACGCCGTCGGGCCCCAGTACTGGAAGAGCGGGAACTCCCCCAGCGCGCCGGTCAGCTGATCGTGCAGTTCCGGCGGGCGCACGTAGGCGTCCGGCGACTTGCGGCCGTCGGCGTGGTAGATCGGCCGCGGGGTCACCGTGACGTCGGTGCTCATACCCATCGCGTACCACCAGCAGACGTTCGCCGACGTGTAGCCGGGGTGCGCCGCCCTCGCGGTCTCCCACAGCTTCTCGCCGCCGACGAGCCGGTTGTGCTGGCGCCACAGGAAGATCTCGCCGAGTTCGCGGAAGTACCAGCCGTTGCCGACGATCCCGTGCTGCGCGGGCATGAGCCCGGTGAGGAAGGTCGACTGCGCGCTGCAGGTGACTGCGGGCAGCACCGTGCCCAGTTCGGCCTGCCAGCCGTCGCGGGCGACGGCGGACAGTTTCGGCATGTCTCGCAACGCCTTCGGGGTCAGCCCGACGACGTCGATGACGACCAGCGGTTTCACGCGGACGCCCCTTCCTTGACGAGGTTCGCCTGTGCCCATTCGAGTTCCGCGGCGATCCCGCCGACGAGGTCGCCCGCGTCCGGGAGCACGCTCCAGGTGTAGGTCTCGACTTCGATATGCGGTTCGCCGGGCAGCCCGGCGGCGACGGTGCGCAGGACGTCGGTCGTGGTGGACAGCGGCGCGGCCGGCGCCTGGTGCAGCGGCATGTGGAAGTGCACGCGCCACGGCCCCTCCCCCGGCAGGTCGGTCCACGCCTCGGGCAGGTCGTCGGCCTTGCGCACGACACCGCCCGAAAACTCGCGGACCTGGTGCAGGTACCGCGGTTCGGCGAACGCCGCCAACGCGTCACGGGCTTCGGCCGGGTCTTCGACGTGCAACGCGGCGGAAGCCTGCACCTTCACGATGTCCACATCGGACTCCGCGATCGCCTTGAGCGTCTCCGCCGGGTCGGCGAACGACACCGCGAGATGGCAGGTGTCCAGGCACAGCCCGACGTGCTCCGGATCGACGCGGCCGGAAAGCCAGCCCAGCGCGTCGGCCACGGTGTCGAGCACACAGCCGGGTTCGGGTTCGACGGCCAGTTTGATCGGCCGGTCACCGATCGCGCGGACGACCTGACCGAAGGCCTCGGCAGCCCGGCGGTCGTCCTGTTCGCCCCACGGTTCACGCCAAGCCAACGGCAACGTCGATATGCTGCCGTAAGAAGCATCCTCGGCGAGGAGATCGGAGAGCACGTTCACGCAGTCGATCGTGTACGCGACCCGGTCCGGGTGTGTCCACTCAGGACGGTAGACCGCGTGCTTGACGACGTCGTCGTGAAAGCCGCCGTACGGGAAGGCGTTGAGCGTGTACACCGAAAGCCCGCGGGCGTCGAGTTCGGCACGGAAACGCTTGCGCGCCTCGATGTCTTCGGCGAGCCCGCGCGCGACCGGCGCGGAAAGCCAGAGACCGACACCGAGCCGGTCGGCGCCCAGCCGCTCACGCACCGGGAGCGCGTACCGCTCCAGCTGCGCGACGATGCCGTCGACGTCTTCGGCCGGGTGGACGTTCGTACAGTAGGAGATCATTTGCGGGCACCTCGCAGCACCGAGTTGCCCTCGAACGTCACGGCCTCGCCGGTGAACCCGGGCAGCGGGTCGAGCGTGAGCCTGCCGCTGAGCCTGTAGAAGTCGACCGGGTTCTGCCACAGCACCTTGTCGACGTCGGCCTCGGTGAACCCGCCGTCGAGCATCGCCTGCCCGGTCTTGGCGGTCTTCAACGGATCGGACCGGCCCCAGTCGGCGGCCGAGTTGACGATCATCTTCTCCAGCCCGTACTGGCGCAGGATCTCGACCATCCGGTGCTCGTCCATCTTGGTGTCCGGGTAGATCGAGAAACCCATCCAGGCGCCGGAATCCTTGACCAGTTCGACGGTGACCTCGTTGAGGTGATCCACGACCACGCGTTCCGGCGCGACGCCGGCCTCGCGCACGACGTCGAGCGTGCGCTTGGTGCCTTCCAGCTTGTCGCGGTGCGGGGTGTGCACCAGGACGGGGAGGTCGTGTTCCAGCGCCATCGCCAGCTGCTGGGAGAAGACCTCGTCCTCCTCCTTGGTCATCGAGTCGTAGCCGACCTCGCCGACCGCGACCACGCCGTCCTTCGCCAGGTACCTCGGGAGCACGTCGAGCACCTCGCGGCAGCGGGGGTCGTTGGCTTCCTTGGGGTTCAGCGCGATCGTGCAGTGGTGCCGGATGCCGAACTGGGCGGCACGGAACCGTTCCCAGCCGATGAGCGCGTCGAAGTAGTCGGTGTACGAGCCGACGCTGGTACGCGGCTGCCCCAGCCAGAACGCGGGCTCGACGAGCGCGCGGACACCGGCCGCGTACATGGCTTCGTAGTCGTCGGTGGTCCGGGAGGACATGTGGATGTGGGGATCGAAGATACGCACTGGCTCAGTTCTCCTTGAGGAGTTCGAGGGCGTCGGCGGGTACGTCACGCCCGGCCGCCCTGCGTTCGTCGGCGAAATCGGCGAGCATCCTTCGAAGCTCGTCGTCCGCGCGGGCAGTGAGGTCCGCGACGGCGGCCAGCGGCACACCGACGAAGACGCATTTGAGGACGCCGTGGCGCCACGTGTGGTCGTCCAGGAACCGGGCGAAGGCACCCATGGCGGCGGCGACCAGCCTGATGTCGTTGGCGCGCAAGGCGTCCTCGACCAGCTTGATCCCGGCATCGGTGACTTCGGCGCCCGGCGACTCCAGCGCGGAGAGCGCCCGCAGGACCCCGCGCCGCTCGGCGTCGTCGCCGTAGCGGTAGAGATCGCGCAGTTCCGCGGCCAGCGCCGCGTCGTCGAGGACTTCGGCGAGCACCGACACGAGCCGGACCCGTGCCCGGTCGTCGACCGTGCCCTGGACCAGACCCTGCGGATCGGTGTCCGGGCGCAGCGCCTCCCGGCCGACCTCGCGGCCGACGGCCGGGAAGATCGAGCCGATCACCGACGGCTTCTCCCGGATCCGGCGTTCCGCCTTGGTCTGCCATGTCTGCGGCATCGCCGCGGTGAGCGCCTCGAAGGCCCGGCGCGCGGTGTCCGGCGCGGCGTGGCTGTGCCGGGGCAGTTCGACCGCGGCCAGCCCGGTGTAGCCGATCTCCGCCAGCGCGGCGAGCGTCCCCGGCAGATCCAGATGTCCGTCGCCGAACTCCAGATGCTCGTGGACCCTCGGCAGCATGTCGTCCAGTTGCACGTTCCATAGCAGCGGACCGGCGAGGCGGACGCATTCGGCCGCGTTCACCGGCTCGACCGCGACGCAGTGCCCGACGTCGAGCGTGACCCCGAAGAGGTCCGGCTCGCCGAGTTCCTTGCGCAGGTCCAGGACCTGGCCCAGATGCTGCACGAGGTGGCCGGGCTCGGGTTCCATCGCCAGCCGCACGTTCAGCCGCGCGGCGTGCTCCAGGACCGCCGCGACCCCCTCACGCAACCGGGACCAGGCGAGGTCGTTGTCCACAGTGGACACGCCGGACCAAAACGACACGCAATCCGCGCCGAGGTCCCCGGCGATCCGCAAAGCCCGTGCCAGGAAGTCGATCCGCAACGCGGGATCGTCCGAAAGCAGCGTCGGCGAGTGCTTGCGCCACGGGTCGAGCAGGTACCGCGCGCCGGTCTCGATGACGACCCGGTTCAGGCCGAGCGCCGAAAGCCGGGAGGCCACGTGGTCGACCTGCCGCGCCAGATCGTCGGCGAACGGATCCAAGTGGTCGTGGTCCAGCGTCAACGCCACCCCGGTGTAGCCGAGGTCGGCGATCACCGCGAGCGCGTCGTCGAGGCGGTGGTTGGAGAAGCCGTTGGTGCCGTATCCGAGCGAGAACGTCATGTGGGGCTCACCTTCCTCGACAGCTTGCGGGCGATCGGCAGCGCGGCCGCGACCAGCGCCGCCCCCAGTACCGAGCCCTTCGCCGTGACCGCCGCCTGCAGCGGGACCATGCCGTGGATGCCGTTCTTGGTCGCCGACCGCACGGATTTCGCCGACGGGTCGCGGACGGCGTCCGCCTGCGCCCGGCCGACCAGGCCCGCGTAGCCCGAGCCGGCGGCCATCGAGGCGGCGCGATGCCAGCCGCCACGTGCCGGTCCGGTCAATGCCAACGTTGTCGCCGCGCAGCTGGTGGCCAGCGCCGCCCGGGCGGTCGCCGGGTTCGCCCCGTGGACCTCCCCGGTGGAGAGCACGGTGACGCCGAGCGTGTGGACGCCGACCGCCGCCGCGGCGGTGGCTGCCTTCTTCGGCGAGTCGCCGGCACCCAATAGGACGTCGAGGGTGCGGCACGCCGCCATCGCCACCGGTCCGGCCGGGGTCGGCTTGAGCACGGTGTCGTAGGCCCACACCGACGCCGCGAGCGGGACCGCGACGCGCATCGCCCGGCGGCCGCCACCGAGCGCGGCCAGGCCGAGTCCGGCCGCGGTCAGCGCGGCACCGGTGGTGAGCGCCGCGCCCGCGCTCACCCGTCCGGACGGGATCGGGCGCTCGGGCCGCTCCACGGCGTCGAGCTTCCGGTCCGCCCAGTCGTTGAGGGCCATCCCGGCCCAGTAGAAGGCGACCGATGACAGCGGCAGCAGCAGCCGCCGGCCGGTCATCTTGAGCCCCGCCGCGGCAGATCCGGCGACCGTGTCGCCGAGCACCGTCAGCGCCGCGGGCGCCCGGACGAGTTCCACATAAGCCTTCACAGGTCGGCCGCCCAGGTGACCAGGCGGGCGGTCTGCTCGGCGAAGCGGTGTTCGTCGCTGCCCAGCGGATCCTTGAAGAAGAAGCCGAGTTCGGTCAGCGCGCCGCTCTGGCCGCCGGCGTGCGCCGCGGTGACGAACCGGGCCAGATCCAGGATCAGCGGCGCCGCGAGCGCGGAGTCGTAGCCGGTCCAGGTGAACTGCAGGCTCATGCGCGCGCCGAGGAAACCCTCGAACGACACGTGATCCCACGCGGTCTTGATCTCGCCGAGGTCGGGCACGTTGTCGATGTGCAGCGGCGCGGTGACGTCCTCGCCGAGCAGCGCCGCGAGCCCGCGCGCCTTGGATTCCAGCTTGCTGTTCGCGGTCACCGGGTCGGCGAGGGTCTCCCCGTCGCCGCCGCCCAGCAGGTTGGTACCCGCCCAGGAGCGGACCTTCAGCGCCCGCGCGCTGAACATCGGCGCGAGGACGGTGCGCAGCAGCGTCTCGCCGGTCTTGCCGTCGCACCCCGCGTACGGCAGGCCTTCGCGCTCGGCGAGCCGCCGCAGCGCGGGCAGGGTGATCCCGGCGGACGGCGTGAACTCGACGTACGGGCTTCCCGCCTTCAAGGCCGCGTAGGCCGACAGGGAACTCGACGGGAGCACCGCCCGCGCCGGATCCGTGAGCGCCGCTTCGAGCGCGTCGAGGTCGTCGTGTTCGGGGAGGTGGGGGCACGGGGCCTCGGTGGAGGACACGTTGACCACCACGACCCGCGCGAGGTCGTGCCGGTCGGCGAAAGACCGGATGTCCGCCGTGAGCCGCGCGGCCGCGTCGGCCTGGGCACCGGTATGTGTCGCCGGGTGGTAACCGTCGCGGATCTCGGCGTCCACCTCGGCCAGCCCGGACCGCACCGCGGAGAACACCGAGTGCCCGAAGACGCCGGCGTGCGCCAGCTGCTCGGCACGCTTCTCGAGCGGGGTGTGCACGATGTCGTGGCCACCGAGGACCAGATCGTCCCAGCCCGGCAACGGAACCCCGGCGAACGCGGGCAACTCGCTGACACAGCCGCCACCGCCGGCCACCCCCGCGCGCAGCGCGAGGAGCCCCACCGCGGCGGTAGTCGCGACTGACCCCCTCGCCCCGATCAACCAGATGCCCGTACGCTCGTGAGCAGGCATTTCTCCACCTTTCCAGAACCCGACAACCCCCGACCTCCGATGGTCGGATGTTTCGGATCGAACCAAGTCGCAGTGATAGCCGTCATGCGACTTTCGGCTGGATCTACTCCTCAGTTACTCCCCTTCGCGGTGACACCGGGCACAGTGGTCCATCGCGCCTCGTCGGACGCGCTGCGCTCGACCGCGTCCAGTACCTGCTGAACCCTCAATCCGTCCTCGAAGGACGGTTCGGGATCCTTGCCGTCGCCGATCGCGGTGAGCAGATCGGCGACCTCGTTGGTGAAGGTGTGCTCGTAGCCGAGCAGGTGGCCCGGCGGCCACCACACCCCGACGTACGGGTGCTCGGGTTCGGTGACCAGGATCCGGCGGAACCCGGCCTCGGTGGCGGGCTGGCCACCGTCGAAGAAGGACAGTTCGTTCATCGACTCGAAGTCGAACGCGAGGCTCGCCTTCGACCCGTTGACCTCCAGCCGCATCGCGTTCTTGCGGCCGAGCGCGAACCGGGTCGCCTCGAAACTCGCCACCGCCCCGCCGCTGAACCGCCCGAGGAACAGCGCGGCGTCGTCGACCGTGACCTGCCCGGTGCCGCCGTCGCCGTCCGGCCGCTCCTTGACGAAGGTGTTCGTCAGCGCGGAAACCCCGGTGATCGTGTCGCCGGTGACGAACTGGGCGGCGTCGACGATGTGCGCGCCGAGGTCGCCCAGCGCGCCGGAGCCCGCCTTGTCCTTGTGCAGCCGCCAGGTCATCGGCGCCTGGGCGTCGGACAGCCAGTCCTGCAGGTAGACCGTCCGCACGTGGCGGATCTCGCCGAGTGCCCCGCTCGCGACCAGTTTCCTGGCGTGCGCGAGCGCGGGCACCCGGCGGTAGTTGAAAGCCACCATGGACCGGACGCCGTTGGCCCGTGCCTTCGCCGCCGCCTCGGCCATCGCTTCGGCCTCGGCGAGGGTGTTGGCCAGCGGCTTCTCGCACAGCACGTGCTTGCCCGCTTCGAGCGCGGCGATCGCGATCTCGGCGTGGCTGTCGCCCGGTGTGCAGATGTCGACCAGGTCGACGTCGTCGCGGGCGATCAGCGCGCGCCAGTCGGTCTCGACGTCTTCCCAGCCGAACCGTTCCGCCGCGGCCTTCGCCCGCACTTCGTCACGGCCGCCGAGCACGGCGAGTCGCGGGATCAGCGGTGGCGTGAAGAACCGGTGCACGCTGCGCCACGCGTGCGAATGCACCGCACCCATGAACGCGTGGCCCACCATGCCGATCCCGATCGTTTCCGTTGCCGTGCTCAATACCCCTCCTAGATGCGCGTGCGTGTGTCGGGTACGCGGGTTTACGAGTCGAAGCCGACGTCCATGTACTTGTCGACGTTCTCCTTGGTGACCACCGCGGAGTACGTGGTGATCTCGGCGGGGATCTCGTGCTCGGCGAAGTCACCGGCCCCCTTGCCCTGGCCGAGCAGGCGCGCGAGCGAGATCGCCGAGGACGCCATCGACGGGCTGTAGAGCACCGTCGCCTTCAGCGGTTCGGCGTCGGACTTGATCAGGTTCATCGCGTTCTTCGATCCCGCGCCGCCGACCATCAGGAAGTTCTTGCGGTTGGCGTTGTTGATCGCCGCGATGACCCCGACACCCTGGTCGTCGTCGTGGTTCCACAGAGCGTCCAATTTGGACGCCGACTGCAGCAGGTTCGAGGTCTGCTGCTCGCCCGACTCCGGGGTGAACTGCGCCGAAACGCGCGGTCCGACGGTGAAACCCTGACGGGTCAAGGCGTCCTTGAAACCCTTGCTGCGTTCCTGCGTCAGCGGCAGCGAGTCGATGCCCGCGACCTCGCCGATGACCGGGTTGGCGATGTTCTTCGCCTTCATCTGCTGGGCGATGTAGTTGCCGGCGTTGACACCCATGCGGTAGTTGTCGCCGCCGATCCAGGTGCGGTACGCGAGCGGGGTGTCGAAGACGCGGTCCAGGTTGATCACCTGGATCCCGGCGTCCATCGCCTGCTGGCCGACCGCGGTCAGCGCCTTGCCGTCGAACGGCAGGATCACCAGGACGTTGACCTTGGCGTTGATCAGGGTCTCCACCTGGGAGATCTGCTGGTTGACGTCGTTGGTGCCCTCGGTCGCGTTGAGCGTGACCTCACTGAACTTCTGCGCCTGCGCGCGGGCGTTCTTGGTGATGGCCGCCATCCAGCCGTGGTCCGCGGCGGGAGCCGAGAACCCGATGGTGACGGGGGTCCCGGGCTGCGAGTTCGCCCCGGCGTTGGCCACGTTGGCCGCGTTGTTCTGCGCCGGTGCCTCGTTCGAGGTGCACGCGGTCAGCAGCGCACCCGCTCCGACGGCCGCGCCTCCCAGCAGGAAACGGCGGCGGTGCAGGGATTGTTCGGTCATGACGACTCTCCATCCACGGTGATCAAGTACTCGTCTTGGTTTTCTTGACGGAGCGGAACTGCAGCAGCGCGGCCAGGACGATGATCACGCCCTTGGCGATGTTCTGGATGTCGGTGTCCAGGTTGTTGAGCGTGAAGATGTTGGACAGCACGGTGAAGATCAGCACGCCGATCAGGGTGCCGATGAGCGAGCCGCGGCCACCGGTGAGCAGGGTGCCGCCGATGACGACCGCCGCGATGGCGTCGAGTTCGTAGAGCATGCCGTTGGTCGAGGCACCCGCGGTGGTGCGGGCGACGACCATCAGCGCGGCGATACCGCAGCACAGCCCGGCGACGCCGTAGACGAGCGCGGTGTGCCGCTTGACGTTGATCCCCGCCAGCCGCGACGCCTCGGCGTTGCCGCCGACGGCGAAGGTGCGGCGGCCGAACGTGGTGCGGTTCAGCACCACCCAGCCGATCGCGAACACCAGCGCGAACATCCAGATCAGCACCGGGATGCCGAGCAGGTCACCGCGGAAGAAGTCCAGGAAGCCCGCTTCCGACACCACCTGCGTGCGGCGGCCGCTGATGCGTTCCGCGAGACCGCGGGCCGAGACGTACATCGCCAGTGTGGCGATGAACGGCACGATCTTCCCGTAGGAGACCAGGATCCCGTTGATCAGCCCGCAGCCGAGGCCGACCAGGAGTCCACAAAGGATCATCACCCACGGGCCGTAGGACTGGGTGGCCAAGGTGGTCAGCCAGACACTGGACAGCGCCACGATCGACCCGACCGAGAGGTCGATGCCGCCGGCGATGATCACGAACGTCATCCCGACGCTGACCACCCCGATGGCCGCGGCGAGCCGCAGGATCGTGGAGATGTTGCCGTCGGTGAAGAACTGGTCGGGCCTGGTCACCTGGCCGACGATGCACAGGATCACCAGCACCCCGGTCAGCCCGAGCAGCCTGGGGTCGGCGGTGAACTTGAACCCTGTCTTCTTGGGGGGCAGGGGTTCCACGGCGCTCTCCGTACGCACCGATTCGGCTTGGTCGGTCACGCCGCACTCCCTTCGAGAATCACGTCGAGCACTTCCGCCTCTGTCAGCTCCGCGGACGGCTTTTCAGCCAGGACACGTCCTTCACGCAGCACCAGCACCCGGTCGGACAGGCCGAGCACCTCGGGGATCTCGCTGCTGACGAGCACGATCGCGACCCCGGTCGCGGCCAGTTCCTCGATCAGCCGGTACAGCTCCGCCCGCGCGCCGACGTCGACCCCGCGCGTCGGCTCGTCCAGCAGCAGGACCCGGCAGCCGCGGACCAGCCAGCGCGCCAGCACCGCCTTCTGCTGGTTGCCGCCGGACAGCGTGCGGATGATCCGGTGCGGGTCAGCGGGCCGGAGATCGAGGCGCCGCAGGCTTTCCCCGGCGTCGTCGAGTTCCCTGCCCCGCTCGGTGAACCCGAACGTCGCGTACTTGCTCAGGCTCGCCAGGGTCACGTTGTGCACGACCGGCAGGTCCAGCAGCAGCCCCTGGCTCTTGCGTTCCTCGGGCGCCAGGCCGATGCCTGCCTTGACCGCCGCGGACACGCTGCCCGGCCGGACCGGCTCGCCGTCGACCGACACCGAACCCGTGTCCTGCTTGCGTGCGCCGAAAATCGTCTCCAGCAGTTCGCTGCGGCCCGAACCGACGAGACCCGCGATCCCGACGACCTCCCCGGCGTGCACGGTGAAGTTCACGTTCTCGAACTCGCCGACGGTGGTCAGGTTCTCGACCTTGAGGACTTCGTTGTCCGGGTCGACGTGTTCCTGGTGGCGCGGGCCGAACACGGTTTCGACCTTGCGGCCCGCCATCAGCGCGACGAGGTCGGAGGTCGGCGTCTCCTTGGCGTCGAGGCCGGTGGAGACGGTCTTGCCGTCCTTCAGCACGGTGACGCGGTGGCCGATCCGGCGCAGTTCTTCGAGCCGGTGGGAGATGTAGACGATCGCGACACCTTCGGCGGTCAGTTCGCCGACGATGCGGAACAGGTTGTCGACCTCTTCGCCGGCCAGCGCCGCGGTGGGCTCGTCCATCACCAGCAGCTTCGCGTCGTAGGCGAGCGCCCGCGCCATCGAGACCAGCTGCTGACCGGCGGCGGACAGCTTGCCGACCTCGGTCGACGGCGCGATCTCGGGATGTCCGAGCCGTGCCATCAGTTTCGCGGCCTTGTTCCGGGACTCGCTGATCCGCGTGAACCCGAACTTCGCCCGCTCGCGGCCGAGGAAGATGTTGTCCGCCACGGAAAGCCCGGGCACCAGGTCGAGTTCCTGGTACATGGTCGCGATGCCGATCTTCAGCGCGGCGACCGGCGAGGGCAGCGTGACCGGCTCGCCCTGCCAGAAGATCTCGCCACCGTCGGGCCGGTGGGCTCCGGCGAGCGTCTTGATCAGCGTGGACTTGCCCGCGCCGTTCTGGCCGAGCAGACAGTGCACCTCGCCGGGTTCGACGTCGAAGTCGACCCCGTCCAGCGCACGCACCCCGGGGAACGTCTTCACGATCCCCCGGACGGATAGCAGGGTCATGCCGGAGCCTCCTCGGCCGCGTTGGGAACTAGCGTCGGGTCGGCGAAAAGCCGTTCGGTGGCGAGATGCGCGGCGCCGCGCAGCGGGGCGGTGGTACCCAGCGGCGACGGCTCGACGCGGCAGGCGGGCTCGTGCCCGAGCGGACGCGCGGACAGTTCGCGGCGCACCGGCTCGACCAGCCACTCACCCAGTTCGGCGAAGTAACCGCCGAGTACGACGAGGTCCGGGTCGAGCACGTCGACCACGGTGGACACCGCGATGCCGAGCGCGACCCCGAGTTCCGAGACCGCCGCGACCGCGCGCTGGTCACCGCGCTGCACGCGGTGCTTGAGCAGCCCGACCCGGCCGTCGACGCCGAGCGCGGGATCGTGCAGCGGGTCACCGGGAGAGGCGGCGCCGCGCAGGACGGCGTTGAGCCCGGCCTTGGTCTCCAGGCAGCCGACCCGGCCGCAAGGGCATTGCTCGCCCGATGGGTCGACGGTGATGTGCCCGACCTCGCCCGCGAAACCCCTGGCACCGCGCAGGATCGCGCCGCCTGCCACGAGCCCGCCGCCGACGCCCGTCCCGCCGCTGAGGTAGAAGAGCTCCCGCACGCCTTGGCCGACTCCGGCGACCGATTCGCCGACCGCGCCGAGGTTCGCTTCGTTGTCGACCGTGATGGCGTCGGCAGGCAGACCGAGCCGGGCGGCGAGGAGGTCGGCGATCTCGGCGTCGCGCCAGCGCAGGGTCGGCGCGAACCGGAGGACGGCGGCGGCCGAATCGACCAGGCCGGGCACCGAGACGGTGACCCCGACCGGCTGGTCGTCCAGCAGCACGGTCCGGGCGAGGAAGGCGAGTTCGTCCATGCTCCGGTGCAGCCCGAGCGCGGCGACGTCGGCGGTCTCGGTGCGTTCGGCGACCACGCGGCCGTCGAGGTTCGTGACGACGGCGGCGAACCGGTCGGCCTCGACGCTGAGCGCGAGCCCGCACGCGCTGGCGCCGTTCAGCTCGACCAGCTGGCTGGGCCTGCCGTTACCGCCGCCCTGGAGTCCGGCGGAGCGGACGAGACCGCGATCGGACAGCTCGGTGACCAACCCGGAGACGGCCGCCTTGGTGAGCCCGCAACGCGCCGCGAGCTGGGTGCGCGAGAGCGGCCCCGCGCGCAATGCCCGCAGGAGCGCGGCGAGGTTCGCGGTGCGTGGGCTGACCGGATCGAGCCCGGGTTCAGTCGCGGCCACACTGCCTCATCTGACGACGCCTCACTTACGAATCGGCCGTAACAAACTTTGTTACTTAGCCAGCGAAAGTAGGGTGGCGCCCGTCACCCGTCAAGGTGACAACAGGACAGAAATGTCGACTAAAGCCCTCCGTCACCCGATTAGCCGTCTCAATCCGCGCAGACTTTCGTACTTTTCGAGCGAAAGTCTGTACGATCTTGACGTTACTAATCGGAATCAGGTGGATGCCCAACGTGCCACCGGATCCTCACTCAGCGCCCCGGCCCGGATGTCATGAAAGGGTCGTTCAGGACGTAATTTGTCCTGAACGACCCTTTCATGACATCCGGAACCGCGGTGCCCTGGCCTCTCAGCTACTCAGCGTGAAGGCCCGGTCCGTAGCGGACCAAGCGGCCCCGATGACCCCCGCGGTGTCCCCCAGCTCGGACAGCACGATCGGCAGGTTCCCGGTCGCGAGCGGCAGCGACCGCCGGTACACCGAGCTGCGGATCTCGGCGAGCAGCTGATGCCCGAGCTGCGCCACGCCGCCACCGATCACGACCATGCCGGGGTTCACGAAACTCACCAGCGAGGCGACCACCTGCCCGAGCCGCCGCCCGCCGTCGCGGATCAGGTTGACCGCGCCGAAATCGCCCGACGCCGCCGCCCGGCCGACGTCCTGCGCGGTGATCGCGCCGCGAGCGGCGACGACGTCGGCGAGGTAGGTCGACCGGCCACTGCGCGCGAGCGTCAGCCCGTCGCGGGCCAGCGCGGCACCGCCGAAGTAGGCCTCGAGGCAGCCCGTCTCGCCGCAGGCGCAGGTCGGCCCGTAGTCGTCGAGCCGGATGTGCCCGATGTCGCCCGCGGTGCCGGCGACGCCGCGGTAGACCTTGCCGCCCAGCACGATCCCGCAGCCGATACCGGTACCGATCTTGACGAACACCAGGTCGTCGATGGAGCGCGCGACCCCGGCGTGCCGTTCCCCGAGCGCCATCGAGTTCACGTCGTTGTCGACCGTGACCGGGCAGCGCAGCAGCCCACCGAGATGGTCGCGCACGGAGAACCGGTCCCAGCCGGGCATTATCGGCGGCGCGACCGCCATGCCCTCGGCGAAACTCACCGGGCCCGGGAGACCGATCCCGGCGGCGATCAGCTTGCCCGGCGCCTCTTCGCGGATCTTCTCCGCCAGCGCGACGACGCGTTTGAGCACCGCGTGCGGCCCCTGCCGGACGTCGCAGTCCTCGACGGTGTGCACCAGCACCTCGCACGAAGCGTCGGTGAGCGCGACCCCGACCGACGTCGCGCCGACGTCGACCGACAGCACCCGCAGGTCTCCCGCGAGCCGCACCAACGTGGACCGCCTGCCACCGCGGCTCGCCGACGGACCCGCCGTCTCGACGAGGCCGACCTCGGCCAGCCGCGCGACCTCGGCCCCCACCCGGGCACGCGGCAGCTCCAGCCGCTCCCCCAGCTCGACGCGGGACATCGGTCCCTCGTCGCGCAACAGGGTGAGCAACTGGGTCTGGTGCCGGGTTTCGACCGTCGGATGCTCCGACGTGGGTGCCGTGCTCATTCACCTGAGCCTACGGCGTTGTCCACCCGCTGTCCCGGATGACACTGGAAACCTTCACGCCCTCCGGACGGGAACAAACCCACCGGCACCGGTCAGTCCTTTGTGGACATTTCGGCGCGGACGAGGAGCCACGCCGGGATCAGCACGATCGCCGTGATCCCGGCGATCCACCCGTGCGCGCCCGCGACGGCCGCCGCGGACCCGGGAGCGGCGGCGAGCCGCGCGGCGACGACCGCGGTCAGCACCGACGTCCCGAAGGAACCGCCGATGCGTTGCAGCATGGCGAAGAGCGGCATCGCGTGGGAAATTCGCTCTTTGGGCACCGACACCAGTCCGGTGGCGAGCGCCGGGGTCGTGGTCAGCCCGATACCGCAGCCGCGGACCACCTGGACGGCCGAAAGCCACCAGTAATCGTCGGCTCCGGTGAGCAACGCGAGCGGCACCGTCCCGATGATCGTGACGATCAGGCCGGCGAAGATCACCCGCGCGCCGAGGCTTTCGTGCCGGACGTCGAGGTAGTACAGCGGCAGGACGATCATCGCGCCGAACAGCGCGACCCCCATCCCGAAGACGACGGCGGCGGCCGAGGAGAACGTCCGGTCGCGGAACAGCCGCAGGTCGAGCAGTGGCGACGGCGACCTCAGCGCGGTGACCACGAAGACGGCGAGCAGCGTCGCGCCCGCGGCCGCCGCGATCGGGGCGGCTTCGGCGAAGCCGTAGACGAGCAACGGCAAGCCGGTGACGGTGAGCACCAGGCCACGCCAATCCAGTGGGTGGTCGCCGACGGGCTTCTCCCTCGGCAACCGTTTCCGGCCCAGCAGCAGGCAGAGCACCGCGAGCGGCACGTTCACCAGGAACAGCCACGGGACGCCGAACCGCTCGGCGAGCACGCTGCCCGCCAGGGTGCCGAGCACGGGAGCGAGGTAGATCGGGATGCTCAGCACGGCCATCATCCGGCCGAGCCGCTTCGGTCCCGCCATCGTCGCGAACAGGATCTGTCCCGCCGGGACCAGCAGTCCGCCCGCGGCGCCTTGCAGGACACGAAACGCGATCAGCGCCTCGGCCGAGGGCGCCGCCGCGCACAGCGCGGAAAAGGCCGCGAACAGACCGACGCACACCAGCCACAGCCGCGCCGTCCCGATGCGACGGCTCGCCCAGCCGCTCACCGGCACCATCGCGGCGAGCGCGAGCAGATAGCCGGTGACGATCCACTGGGCGGTACCGAGTGGTGCACGGAATCCGGCCGCGATCGTGCCGAGCGCGACGGTGACGACGGTCGACGTGAACATCGACAGGAATCCGCCGAGGGTCAGGATCGCGGCCGTCCCCCACAATGCCGGGGTCGACCGGTCCTCATCGGGACTTCCGATCATCCTACCTGCCGATCTTATCGCCGTTAAGATCTTAACGATGATAAGTTGTCGTCGAGTTGTCAACTCCGATACGGACCGGCGAAGGTGTGCGCATGGTCGTGAGACGGGATGGCTACGTTCGAGCCGCGCTGGAGCTCCTCGACGAGGTCGGGCTGGACGGATTGAGCCTGCGCAAGCTCGGGGAGAAGCTCGGCGTGCGCGGCCCCGCGCTCTACACGCATTTCAAGAGCAAGCAGGCGTTGCTCGACCAGATGGCCGAAACCATGCTGGACGACCGGCTCGCCCCGCTCGACGATCCTTCGGCGATGGACGACTGGGCCGAGTGGCTGGCCCGGCGCGCCCGCACCATCCGCCGCACCCTGCTGTCCTACCGGGACGGCGCCCGCCTGCACGCCGGCTCCCGCCCGACCGGCCGGTCGGCGATGACACCGCTGATCAAACCGTTGCTGCGGGCGGGTTTCACCGAAGAGAACGCGACGCACGCGATCCTCGCGATCAGCCGCTACACCCTCGGCTGCGCGATCGACGAACAGCAGCACCTGGAGGGCGACCACGACGAGGATCCGGCCGCCTCGTTCGAGTACGGTCTCGCACGCCTGATCGCCGGGCTCCGCGCCGACGTCAAGGTCGCGAACCCGCCGGACCAGGACGTCGCCTAGCCGCATTCAGAGGACTAAATGCGGGTCAGGACCACAGGTAGCGACGTTCGGGACGGCCGGTTCCGCCGTACTTGAGGGTCACCTCGGCCTTCCCCGTCGCCACGAAATGCTCCAGGTACCGTCGCGCGCTCACCCGGGCGACACCGGTCGCCTCGGCGCATTCGCTCGCCGACATCCCGCCCGCCGCGCCCCGCAGCGCGGTCTCCACCAGTCGCGCGGTCTCGGCGGTAAGTCCCTTGGGCAGCACGGGTTTCGCGCTCGGCCGCGCGCCGAAGACCTGGTCGACGTCGGCCTGCCCGGCCTCGGCCAGGCGGTCCAGCCGTTGGTGCAACGAAGCGAAATGGGTGAGCTGATCGCGCAGCGACGCGTATTCGAACGGCTTGATCAGATAGTGCAGCACCCCGCCCCGCATCGCCTGCCGCACGGTTTCCACGTCGGTCGCGGCGGTGATCAGGATGACGTCGACGTCCTCGGTCGTGCGCAGTTCCCGCAGCACCGAAAGCCCGTCGACATCGGGAAGATAGACGTCCAGCAGCACCAGATCGGGTTTCAGTTCCCGCGCCAGGCGGATCGCGTCGGCACCGGTGTGCGCCACCCCGACCACGGCGAACCCCTCCGTGCGCGTGACGTATCCACTGTGGACCTTCGCGACCATGAAATCGTCGTCGACGACGAGCACCTTGATCATCGCGGCAACCTCGCCGTGAACACCGCGCCGCCGGAGTTGTGCACCTCGACCGAGCCGCCTCTCCGCACACACGCCTGCCGGATCAGCGCGAGCCCGAGACCGCGCTGGCCGTGCGCGGCGGCCTTCGTGGTGAAGCCGTGCTCGAACACCTCTTCCGCGATCTCCGGGGCGACCCCCGGCCCGGAATCACGGACCTCCACCCGCACTTCGTCCTCCTCCTGCCACACGCCGACCTCGATCCAGCCCTGCTCACCGCCCAGTGCGTCCAAGGCGTTGTCGACGAGATTTCCCAGCACCGTCACCAAATCCGAGGAAAGGGCGTCTTCGACGCGGTCCAGTTCGCTGTCCGAGGCCATGCGCAGCCCGACGCCGCGTTCCGCCGCGAGCGACGCCTTCGCGATCAGCAACGCCGCCACCGCCGGGTCGCCGACGCGCGAGCCGACCTCCGCGCGCCACTCCCCCTGCGCCGAGCTGATCCGGCTGACGTAGCCGCGGACCTCTTCGTATTCCCCGAGTTCCAGCAGTCCGGAGATGGTGTGCAGCCGGTTGCTGAACTCGTGCGCCTGCGCCCGCAACGTGTCGGTGGCGTGCCTGCTGGCGTCGAGTTCGTCCCGCAGGGTCATCAGATCGGTGCGGTCCCGCAGGGTGACCACGGCTCCCCGCACGTCGATCGGCATCCGGTTCAGCGTGAGCACCTTCCCCTGCCGCAGCACGATCTGGTCGGCGCCGGTCGCGCGGCCGGTGAGCAGGTCGCGGATCCGCTCGTTGAGCTCGAGGTCCTCGACCGACCGGCCGACCGCGTCGTCCGGCAGCGCCAGCAGGGCGCGCGCCTGATCGTTCACCAGGGTGATCCGGTGCTGCGGGTCCAGGCCGACGACGCCCTCCTTGATGCCGTGCAGGAGGGCCTCCCGGTTCTCGACCAGCGCGGTGATCTCGTGCGGCTCCAGGCCGAGCGTCTGGTTCTTCACCCGCCGCGCCAGCAACAGCGAACCGCTCACCCCGATCACCAGCGCGACCCCCAGCACGCGCAGGGCGTTGTCCGGCGACTCCAGCACTCCGGCGAAGAACCCGGGCGACTTCGAGCCCGCCGCGACCATGCGGACCACCTTGCCGCCCTTCTCGTCGAGCACCGGGACGTGCGCCACGATCGAGCCGTCGAGTTCGCCGACCCACGACCGTCCAGAGAGGACGGTGCTGTCGCCGAGGTCGAGCAGCGTGCGCACCTGCCCCGGATCAGGTGACGCGAGCACATAACGGTCCGCTCCCGCGATCACGACGAAATCGACCCCGGAGAGGCTTCGCGCGGTCTCCGCGGGCGCGTTCAGCTCCCACGGGCCGTTGCCGAGGTCGCCCACGATGCCCTGCGCGGCGACACTCTCCGCGACCGAAAGCGCCCGGCGTCCCTCGGTCGTGCGGAAGTTGTTCCCCGCCTGGACGACGGCCAGCACGCCCACCGCGCACAGTAGGCAGGTGACGACTACCAGTTGCCACACGAGGAGCTGGCGGGCCAGTGAACCCCGAGCGCCCATCGCCACCTCCTCGTGACCACAAAGAACAAAAGAACCCTTAGGCGTCTAAGCGAGACATCTCTGTTTACACGAGTGCAACATGTCCAACCACGCGGCAGAGAGGCGGGGATCACAGTGAAGCCCAGTAGCTGGTTGGCCATCGCGGCGGCGCTCGTCGCCGTCTTGCTGGTGCCACCGTTGCTCACCCCGGGCAGCGAGGCCGACGAGGGCTCGCAGATCCGGTCGTTGCGGGTACTCGTGCCCAACGCGCCCGGCGGCGGTTACGACATCACGGCGCGGACCGCGACCAAGGCCATGGAGGACGCCGACCTGCTCGGCAACGCGGAGGTGTTCAACCTCCCCGGCGCCGGCGGCACGGTCGGCCTCGGCCGCACGGTGGCCGAACGCGGCAACGGCAAGCTCGTCATGTCGATGGGGCTCGGCGTCGTCGGCAGCGTGTTCACGAACAAGTCGCCGTCTTCGCTGCTCGACACCACACCGGTGGCGAAGCTGATCGAAGAGTCGGACATCGTCGTGGTCGGCAAGGATTCGCCGTACCAGAACATCGGCCAGCTGCTCGATGCCTGGAAGCGGGACCCGGGCGCGGTCCAGGTCGGCGGCGGTTCGTCGCCCGGCGGGCCGGACCATCTGGCGCCGATGCTGATGGCGAAGGCGATCGGGCTCGCGCCCAAATCCGTCAACTACGTCCAGTACGACGGCGGTGGCGAACTGCTCGCCTCGGTGCTCGGCGGCAAGGTCGCGTTCGGCGTCTCCGGGGTCGGCGAGTACCGCGACCAGATCGCGGCGGGCACGCTCCGGGTATTGGCGGTGACGAGCGAGAAGCGGCTTCCCGGGATCGACGCGCCGACGCTGACGGAGTCCGGCGTGGACGTGAAGTTCACGAACTGGCGCGGCATCGTCGCGCCGCCGGGCATCACCGAGTCGGACCGGGCGAAGCTCGTGAGCCTGTTCGAGCGGTTGCAGAAGACGCCGCAGTGGCAGGAAGCCTTGCAGCGCAACGGATGGACCGGCGCGTTCGCGCCAGGTGAGCAGTTCGGTTCGTTTCTCAAAGAGGAGAACACACGAGTGGCAACGGTGCTGAAAGAGCTGGGTCTGGCATGACCACGTGGCTGAAAGGGCGCTCCGAACTCGGAGTGAGCGTGGTGCTCGTCGTACTCGGCGTGCTGGTGCTGACCGACGCGCTGAGCATTCCCACCGACTTCGCCCAGCGCGGTCCCGTGGGGCCGAAGGCGGTCCCGGTCCTGGTCGGTTCGTTGCTGCTGATCGTCGCGGTGCTGCTGGTGCGCGACGTCCTGCGCGGCGGCAAGGGCGAGGCCGAGGGCGGCGAGGACATCGACCTCACCGCGCCCGCCGACATGCGCACGGTCCTGTTGCTGTGCGGCGCCTTCCTCGCCAACGCGGCGCTGATCGGCCTCGTCGGGTTCCCGATCTCGGGCGCGATCCTGTTCTGGGGCGCGGCGTTCGCCCTCGGCAGCCGCAACCTGGTGCGTGACCCGCTGATCGCGGCGGGCATGTCGGTCGTGACCTTCCTGATCTTCAACAACCTGCTCGGTGTCCCGCTGCCCGGTGGCCCGTTGATGGAGGTGTTCTGATGCTGCAGCAACTCATCGACGGGTTCGGCACCGCGCTGACCCCGACGCACCTCGCGCTCGCCGCGCTCGGTGTGCTGCTGGGCACCGCGATCGGCGTGCTGCCGGGGATCGGTCCCGCGATGGCGGTGGCCCTGCTGCTGCCGGTGACCTACGGCATGGAGCCGACGGCGGCGTTCATCATGTTCGCCGGCATCTACTACGGCGGCATGTTCGGCGGTTCGACGACGTCGATCCTGCTGAACACCCCGGGTGAAAGCTTCTCCGTGGTCGCCGCGATCGACGGAAACCCCATGGCGCGCAAGGGCCGGGGCGCACAGGCGCTGGCGGCGGCCGCGATCGGGCACTTCGTCGGCGGCATCCTCGGCACGATGGCGCTGGTGCTGCTGGCGCCGATCATCGCGAAGTACGCGGTGGACATCGGCGCGCCCGACCTGTTCGCGATCATGGTGCTGGCGTTCATCGGGGTGACCTCGGTGCTCGGCAACTCGCGGATCCGCGGGGTCGCTTCGCTGCTGATCGGCCTCACCATCGGGCTCGTCGGCCTGGACGAGATGACCGGCCAGTCGCGGCTGACCTTCGGTTCGCTGCATCTGGCCGACGGGATCGACGTGGTGATCGTGGCGGTCGCGCTGTTCGCCGTCGGCGAGTCGCTGTGGGTCGCCGCGCATCTGCGGCGCAACACCTTCAAGCCGATCCCGGTCGGCAGGCCGTGGCTCTCGCGCGCCGATCTGAAGCGGACCTGGAAGCCGTGGCTGCGCGGCCCGGTGATCGGTTTCCCGTTCGGCGCCATCCCGGCCGGTGGCGCGGAGATCCCGACCTTCCTTTCGTACCTGACCGAAAAGCGGCTCTCGAAGCACAAGGACGAGTTCGGCAAGGGCGCCATCGAAGGGGTCGCGGGTCCGGAAGCGGCCGCGTCGTCCTCGGCGGCGGGCACGCTGGTCTCGATGCTGACGCTGGGCCTGCCGACCACCGCGGTCGCGGCCGTGATGCTGGCGGCGTTCCAGCAGTACGGCATCCAGCCGGGACCGCTGCTGTTCGAACGCGAGTCGAAGCTGGTGTGGGGCCTGATCGCCTCGCTGTTCGTCGGCCTGACGCTGCTGCTGGTGCTGAACCTGCCGCTGGCGCCGCTGTGGGCGAAGCTGCTGCGCATCCCGCGGCCGTACCTCTACGCGGGCATCCTGTTCTTCGCCAGCGTCGGCGCGTACGCGGTCAACGCGGACATCTTCGATCTGCTGGTGATGTTCGTGATCGGCCTGATCGGGTTCGCGATGCGCCGCTACGGGTTGCCGGTGCTGCCGGCGATCATCGGCGTCATCCTCGGCCCGGCCGCCGAACAGCAGATGCGGCGCGCGCTGCAGCTCAGTGACGGCTCGCTGACCGGACTGGTCAACACGCCGTTCGCGATCGTGGTCTACGTGATCATCCTGGTGATCCTGTTCTTCCCGTTGATCAAGCGTTTCCTGCCCTCCCGGCCCACCGCACCCGAGCCGGAGCCCAAGGACAAGGTCGACGCCTGAGAAGCGGGAACCGGCCCGGCCTCGACTGCCCCGAGGCCGGGCCTTTCTCCCTCTTCGGAAGGAGCGAACTTGTCCGCGCGAGTGATCTTTCCGGCGCCTCACGGCGACAGGATCGGCCTCATGCAGATCCTCCACCGTCCTCCGGCCGTCAGCGACACCGAACAACCGGTTCCCCGCTGGGCGACGCGCCTGGCCTACGCGCTCCCCTGGCTCCTGCTGCCTTCGTGCCTGTGGCGGCTGCCCTTCGCCGTCCACTTCGAAATGGGCCAGGTCCACGATCGCCCGATGCCGGACTACTGGTTGAGCATCCCGTACGTCCTCACGCTCAGCGTGCTTTCCGAAGTGATCGCGCTGCTGGCCATCGGGCTGGTCCGGGGCTGGGGCGAAGTGGTGCCCCGCTGGATCCCGTTCCTCGGCGGCAAACCCGTCCGGCCGCTGGCGGCGGTCGTTCCCGCCGTGGTCGGCGGCTTGATCCTCACCGCGCTCTTCAGCTCGATCCCCCTCGGGGACGACCGACGGCTCACTGTGTTCGGCATCGCCGAAAACGCCCCTTACGTCAACGAAGGCTGGGAAACCCTGGCCGCGATCTGCATCGCCCCGCTCACCTTGTGGGGACCCATCACCATCGTTCTGGGGCTCGCCTATCACCGCCGCCGCAAGGTAACGAAAGCGTAACGGCGAGGTCGCGTTTTGAACCGGCCGTCCCTCGGGGCCGTTTCAGCCAACGCGGAGTCAGTGACGCCGGCGCGGCCGGCGCCGCATCCCCCGGGCTTCGCGCAACGACACCGAACGAGGTGAACAAGTTCATGCCCCGTAACCAAAGAACCGCCGGCCGCCATCGCATGGCGCGCCGCACCAAGGTCGCCACGGGCGCCACCGCCCTCGCCCTCGCCGTCGGCGGGATCGTCGTGGTCAACACGACCGGAACCCCCGACGCCGCCAGGGCCGACGGCGCGGACAAATCGTTCTTCATCGACATCACGAAGGTCCCCCGCGGCAACAACGTCAACCTCGACCTCGCGAAACGAGGCGCACGAGGGACGTTCACCGTGGACTGCGGCCGCAACGAGAACGGCCACTTCAACGGCGACAACTTCATCGCCCAGCCCGGCGTCCGCAACGGAGCCGAGCACCTGCACGACTACGTCGGGAACCTTTCGACCAACGCGGACTCGAACAACAAGAGCCTGCTGCGCGCGGGCACCACCTGCAAGAACGGGGACAAGTCGGCCTACTTCTGGCCGGTCATCCGGATCAACACCGAGGAAGAGGAAGCCAACGAGGCGGCGAACGAGGAGAAACTCGCCGCGGATCGCGTCGACGCGGCCAAGGACGAGGCGGGCGCCCAGGTCGACTGTCCCGACGTCGCCAGCGAACTCGAAGAGGTCCCCGACCAGGCCATGCCCGCGATCGACGAGAACCTCGACAAACTCGACCGGGAGTCCGAGAACGCGAACAGCCAGCTGGCGCAAGGAAAACAAGCAGGCCAGGTGCTCGACGAGCTGAAGAACAAGCGGAAGCCGTCGATCCAGCAGATCGGCGACACCATGCGGCAGGCGGGCAAGCCGGTCGCGAAGAACGAAGACCAGCTCGCGAGTTGCGCGGTGAAGCAGAACGGCAAGGGCGGTCTCGACAACGGCGGCGACAACAGCAACGTCAACGCCGCCGGTGACGCCGAGAAGAAGAAGGCCGACGGCAACGCGGCCGACCTGCCGGGTGTCAACGACAACAACGAGATCGGCGACAACGAAGGCGAGATCCAGCGCGCCGAGAAGGTCGACCTGACCTTCACCAGCGGCGGAGCCCGCCGCGTCGTCGCGATGCCGAAGTTCCTGCGGGTGCTCTACGGCGACGCCAAACAGAGCACCAACGGCCCGGCCAACGCCCGGCCGAGCTGGACCTGCACCGGCTTCGAGGACCGGCTCACCGAGTTGTACCCGATCTGCCCGCGCGGCAGCAAGGTCACGCGGATCCACTCGTTCCCGAACTGCTGGGACGGGAAGAACACCGACAGCGCCAACCACCGCACGCATATCGTGTTCTCCGACCGCAACGGGAAATGCCCGCGTGGCTTCAAGAACGTGCCGCAGCTGCGGATCACGCTCGTGTACGACATCCCCGCGGACATCCAGGCCGCCGGGCAATACGCGGTCGACGCGTTCGCGCAGGAGAAGCACAACCCGCGCTCCGACCACGACGACTTCGCGAACGTCATGTCGCAGCGGCTGATGAACCAGCTGGTGAAGTGCGTCAACAGCGGCAAGAGGTGCAGGCAGTAGCCCCAAGCTCGTGAGTGGTAAGGACGGTTCTAACCGTCCTTACCACTCACGAGGTCTCTGCGAGAGGGCGCGGCGGGGATGACCCGCGCCCCCACCCCCCGCGCCGGGGGTCCGGTTCCCGGCCCGGCGTAGGGGTACCGGGCCGGGAACCGGCGAGCGATACGGTTTTCCCTCCCTGGAAACCGGACCGCCCGGTCTGGGTCAGGCCGTCGTGGACAACCGGCTCACCCGGTCGAACACGAGCGGCACCGCGACGGCGGGGTTCAGTTCGGCGAGGACCGCTTCCGCGTCCAAGCCGGGCAAGTGGATCCACGCGCTGTCGGCGAAGTCCGGGGTCGTGACGCTGATCCGGGCGCAGCGGGCGGGCGGGACCAGCGCGACCCCGAACGGCTCGACCACGTTGCGCCACACGGATTGCGAGACGATCATCCCGGCGCCGAACTTGTCGCCCGTCGGATCCGAACGGCACCAGTAGCCCACGGCGTCGTTGAAGGTCGAGGCGCACAGCAGCCGGGTCAGCGTGATGTACGTGCGGTGGTAGCGGTGGTTGTCCGCCATCGGTCCCATGTGGACCGCCACCCGCGCCCGCATCGGGACCCTGGCGTAGCGGTTACGGGTCCGGAGCAGATGGTCCAGGTGGAACGCGACCTCGCAGAGCTGCCCGACGGCGTGGTCCGGATACGCGACCATCAGCCCGTCCCCGGTCTCCCGGAAGTGACGCGCTTCCCCCGGGGCGAGCCCGACCGCGTTGAACGAGCGGGAAACCAGCGTTTCCATCTCGGTCTTCATCGGGTCCAGCAGATCGTCGCTGGCCTTGGACGAACCGACGATGTCGACGGAAAGCACGGCGTGGGTGTGCGCGTTGTAATGGCCTGAGGTCAGCACCTGCATCTCTGCGACCCCTCCCCTGATCGGTGAAAACTGGCGGCAGGAAGCAGTGTTCCCACTCCTCACCGGAAGTTCTGTTCGGAACCGAACAAAACATGACCTCGCGATGGTCAACGCCAGTGAGCTAAGTCACACCTTTTTCCGTGATCACCCGCAATGCCTCGCGGTCGATGACGGTGATCGCACGGCGCGAACTGGCCACGACTCCCGCCTTCCGCAGCTTGTCCAGCGCCTGCGCGACCATGGTCCGGCCCATCGGGATGAACTGCGCGAGTTCGTCCTGGCTCAACGGGATCCCGATCCGCCAGCCGGCGGGTGTCCGGATGCCACAGACGTCGACGAGGTAGTCCAGCCGGGTCGCGACCCGCGCCACGGCCTGCGGTTTCCACGATTGGGTCCGCTGCCGCTGGGCGAGCACGAACCGGCGGGCGACGCTGACGAGCACCTCGCGCATCGCCGCCGGATGATCCAGCAGGAACCGGTTGAACTCGCTCGCCGCGATGCGCCGGACGTGCACCTCCTCGATGGCCACCACGTCGGCCATCCGGATACCGCCCGCGATCACCGCGATCTCGCCGTGCAGATCGCCGGGCACCCCGACGTCGAGGATGACCGTCGCGCCCATCCGGTCGGCGCTGGTCACCTTCACGTAGCCGTGCCGCAGCAACATGACGAAGTCGCCGGGCTCGCCCGCCCGCATCAGCGCCTGTCTGGCCTCGTAGGTCTGCGGGGTCCCCATCTCCAGCAACCGGGCGCGGACGGGTTCGTCCAGTCGCTCCAGGAACGGACGTTCTCTCTCTTCGGCGGCCTCCTGGCCCAAACCCACGAAACACCCTCCCAGGCAGTCGTGAACACCTATCGCGGAGAGTAACCGAGTCGGCCACCCGATCCGGCGGCGGAACCGTCGTGGGTGGTGAAGATGCCCAGCCGGACCAGTTCCGATCTGATCCACTCGGCCAGCCGGTGCAACGGCCCGTCTTCGGCCTCGACGAAATAGCTGTCCACGATCTGGTGTCGCCTATCGGCGTGTTTCGCCGCATAAAGCAGCGCTGACCGTACCTCCGACACCTTCAGCGGAGCGACCTTGATTCCCGGAGCGGGCCGCACGGTGCTTTTGGCGGCCATCACCGCCAGCACGGCCTCCTCCAGGCTGAACCGGTGCTCCACCGGCACGACCACATGTTCCACGCCCTCGACAACCCGGCGCCCGATCAACGGCATGCTGTCAGATCAGCATGACGCACGGCCGTAGTCTGTTCGGCACCGAACACTCACCCCGGTTCGACCGCCCGGAGAGCCTCTTCGAGCGTTTCCCGGTACAGCCCCATCCGCTCGCCGAGCATCACCGGATCGGGATTCTCGTCCCCCGCGTGTCGTTCCAGCTTCTCGGTGGTCTGCTTCACCGTCACCCGCAGTTCGACGACTTCGGCGGTGTTGCGGTTCTTGTGTCGTTCGAGCGCCGACACCGCCCGGCGGAAGACCTTGGTCAGCTCGGTTTCGCCGGGCCGCACAGTTTCGATGGCCGTCAGCGCCCGGCCGAGCAGGCTGAAGTGGTCGTACGGGGCGGATTGCGGCACGCGCTTCTTCTCCCGCGCCGGCCTCCGTCGCCTTCCGTTCAGCACGAAGAACGCGGTTTCGGCAGGCACCAGCACGGCCAGCGCGGCGGCCGCGGCGAAGAGCCAGGCCTGCGGATGCGGATAGGTCACCGCGCGGCCGATCATCCCGGCGATGACGGCGAGCACCACCGCGACGACGTGGAACGGCCGGTTGTCGTACTCGGCCATGTCAGAAGTTGCTGAACACGTTGACGAACATCTTGTCGATGCCGTGCGGGTCGACGGCCTGATAGCTGCGGGCCTTGGACTTCTGCGCGATCTCGTCGAGGACGCGGCTGTCGGCCTGCGCGCCATAGGCCATGGTGAAGATCCGGACGGAGTTGTCCAGCCGTTCGGCGTCGACGTTCTGCAGCACCTGCTCCTTCGTCCCGGCTTCGGTGTTCTCGCCGTCGGTCAGGAAGACGACGGCGTTGATCAGGTTCGGATCGAACTCGCGCCGCATCTTGTCGTTGGCCGCCATCACCGTCTGGTACAGCGCCGTATCCCCTTTCGGAGTCAGGTTCTCGACCAGCTGGAGCATCGGGCCGCGGACGTTCTTGACCTTGCCGATCGGCATCTTCTCCTCGTACCCGTCCGAGAAGGTCCACAGCCCGACCTCGTCCTCGGGATGCAGGTACTCGAGCTGTTTCCGGATCGCGGGTTTCAGCAGGGCGATCCGGCTCTCGGAGTACGGCTTGTCCTTGCGGTTCTTGTCGAACGGCTCGTTCATCGAACCGGACAGGTCCAGCACCAGCAGGATCCGGCCGCGCCGCTGCGTGTACTCCCAGCCGTCCAGCATCTTCTGGATCTGCTCGCCGGTGGGGACGCCGATCTTCGGGGTCTCCTGGGTGCCTTGGGTGCCCACCACCCCGGCCAGATCCGGGCCCGGCCTGCCCTCGGGGTCGCGGAACCCGAGATCGCGGAACCGGCGCTGCTGGCCCTCTTCCCGCAGGAAGGCGTAGAAGTCCTCGGCCGCGGCCTGCTGCTCGGACGACGCGCTCGCGGTGATCAGGAAGGGGTGGTCGATCAGCATCGTCCCCTCCTTGGGGGGAACGGCGACCAGCGGGCGCAGCGGCGGGACGGGGTTCGCGTTCAGCTGCGCCGGATCCCCGGTCGGCACGCCGCGGTTGTAGAGGTAGACCATCTGCTCCTGCATCGCCATCGCGCTGATGTAGGGCGTGGGCTTCTTGCGGTCCTCGTCGTACAGCGTCTTCAGGAAGGCCACCGAATCGTCGCTGTAGTAGGCGACCGACGCCTCGACCCCGCGGACGAACTGCACGGTCTCCGCGGTCCCGATCTTGCCGTAGTCGCCGCCCGTGGCGGCGAAGTAGGTCGCGATGGTGGCCGCGAGCCCGGACGTCGACCGCCGCGGATTGTCCTTGCCCAGGGTGAAGTTGCCCCAGTCGGCGTACTCCGCGCCTTTCGAAGCCCAGCCGCCGTCCCGGTTCACCTGCAGGACGTCGCCCCAGCCGATGGACTTGCCCGGCCAGCCCATCGCTTTGGCCATCGGCTCCGGCATCGCGATCACCATCGGGCTGGTCGCGAGCGAGGTCTTCGGCCCGGCCTTGATCCGGTCGCCCTTCCCCCGCTGTTTCAGCAGATCGAACCAGAGCGAGGAACTCGGCAGCCAGACCTGGGGCTCGGGCTGACGATCATCGACGTCGTTCCAGCCGTCGGCGATGAGGTCGAGTGTGGCGCCCGAGGTCTTCTTGCGCGCGTCGACCTTCGCGCATTTGCCGCCGTCGAACGTCCGGCCCGCGTCGTTGTACCGCGCGGCCAGTTCGGCGATCAGATCGCCCTTCTCCGTGGAGGAACTCGTGACCAGCCCGACGCAGTCGGTCCTCGGCGCGGCAGGCGGAGCGCTGACCGTGGTGGCGAGCAGGACGATCACGAGCGTCCCGACGAGCGCGCCGAAGACGAGCGAAAGCCAGCCTGATCTCCGCATGCGCCGCCCCCTCGCCGTCGTAGCGGGCAAGTGTAGCTACAACGTGGCTTCCGGTTCCGTCTCCTCGGTGACCAGATCGTAGGTTTCGAAACTGAAGCGGGCGAGAGTGCCCACCCAATTCCGGTAGACCTGTAGATCATCGAAGGATTCGGCGTCCAGCCGCCATTCAGGTGGAAAGGCGTCGCGCGACGATTCCCCGGCGGAAAGCGCGATGAACGTCGAACGCGCGGCGTCCGGATCGGCGACCAGCAGGGCCAGAAGGACGAGCACCGCGCGATAGGGGCCGCCGACGAACGCCGCCAGTTCCGCGTCGGGGATTCCGATGCGCACGAGCCGGTAGAGGTTGACCAGTTTCCGGATCTCGCGCGGCGTGTTCAGCCTTTTCCGCAGCACGTGGACGAAATCGCGTTCGACCTCGGTGAGCCGCAACCGGTCCGGCCGCATGTTGTAGAACGTCGGCGGGGCGGTGTCCTGCACCACGACCTCCACCGGTTCACCGCGTTCGGGGGCGCTCTCGTCCTCCGCCCATTCTTCGTGCTCGGACGGCCGCGGTTCCCGTTCCCCGATCGGCATCAGGGCGTCGATCAGCTCGTCCGCCGCGCTTCCCATGGGGCGCAGGGCGAACACGATCTGGAAGATCTTGTCGAGGTACTCCGTCCGGCTCGTCTCCCCCGCGCCGAACAGTTCTTCGTGGTGCTGGTCGAGGCATCGCCGCAGCCATCGCGGATCGACGGCCACCACCACGACGAACGCGGGCAGGGCCAGCAGCAGATGGACCGCGGCCAGCACTTCGATCACCTTCGACGGCGGGCAGCGGTCGAGGTCGTCGATGTAGAGCACGATCCGCTCCAGCGGCGGCTTGCCCTTCCCGCCGGCCAGCAGCCATTGTTCCCGAGCGTCGGCCAGATCGGCGCTCAGATCCGCGAGGTCCTCGCGCACCCGGGCGAAAACCCCTTGGTAGTCACCGTATCGACCGGTTTTCGCCTCCTCGATCAGATCGCCGATCCTGCTTGCCGCGTCCAACCGCCGGAGCCGTTCCTCGGTCTCCCGCACCTCGGTCTCGAATCGTTCCCCGCGCTTGTCGACGTCGTGCCGCAGTTTGTCCAATGTGGACTTCACCGGGGCGAGTGCCGCCCTCGCGGTGGTGAGCGCCGGGGTCAGCACGGCGCCGAGCGCGACGATGGCGCCCGCGGCGGCGAGAATCGCGTTGTGCCACAGGGCCCAGCCGGTGATCGCCGCGGCGATGCCGAGCACCCCCGCCACCGCGTAGCCCGCGACCGCGAGCCGTCGCCGCCGTCGTTCGGCGCGGTCCACCCCGGAGACCAGCAGCCGCCAGCGCCAGGTGAGCGGAGAGTCCGCCTTGACCGCCTGCAGTCCCGCGAGCCGGGCCCGCAGTTCCTCGCGTTCGGCGTGGACCTCACCGGCGTCCGCATGCGTCTCGGGCGCGCCGAGGTTGCGGAACAGATGGTCCACCAGCCCGACCCACAGATGGTCGTCGTGGTACTGCCAGGCGTTGAACCGGATCTGCCGGATCTCACCGGTGAACACGCTGTTGGCGGCGTCGCCGCGGGACCGGCTCGCCAGTTCGGCCACCCGGTCGGTCACCTGCCGGACGAAACTCGACTTGCCGGACCCCCAGGGCCCCAGCAGCGCGACGCACAGCGGCGGGCTGGTCTCGCGGTCGGCGATGACCGCGGCGAGCGTGCGCACGTCGTCGTGGAAGCCGATCAGGTCCACCGGGCTTTCGACGTCGGGCGTGATCCGCGGCCGCGCCCGGCCCGGTTTCGGCTCGACGAAACCGGTGCCGTCGATCTGGTTGCCGAAGCGGTCCCACACCCGGATCGTGCGGTCGTCGCCGACCGTGACGATCTTTTCGTTCCCCGCGGTGCAGGCGATCGCGCGGACGTTCCCCTGATGTCCCTTGAGGAGCGTGTACTCCCGCGGGTCGTCGATCTCCCGGACGCGGACCTCGCCGTCGGAGCCGCCGGAGAGCACCAACTTGCCGTCCGCGCCGAAGGCCAGCGCCCGCACCACCCCGGTGTGCGCGGGGAAGACGAGGGCGGGGTCGCCTTTGCGCCCCCACAACCGCACCGTCTCGCCCTCGGCGGACAGCACCTGGCCGCCGTCGGGCGAGATCGCGACCACGTGGACCGCGCCCGCCCCACCGAACCGGTAGTGGGAAACGACTTCCCGGTCCCACAGCCGCACGCCGCCCGCGTCGTCCCCGGCGACGACGACCCGGCCGTCCGGGGTCACCGCGACGGATTCGATCTCCGGGCCGCCGATGCGCGGGCCGCGCACCGTCACGCCGTCCGGCCGGCGGACCTCGACGGCGCTCCCCGCGCCGGAAACGACGAAGTCCTTCGCGACCGCGACCGCCACGGTCCGTTTGGTGGTCTGGACCTCCGGGGGATGCGCTTCGGCGCCCGTGATCCGCCAGCGCCGCACCGTCGCCCCATCGCAACCGACCACGTGCCGACCCGAGATACCCACCGCCAGCACCGGCCGATCATGGCCGCTCAGCACGAATTTCTGCGCTCCGGTCTCCAGGTCCCAGACCCGGACCGTCCGGTCCGCGCCCCCGGTGACCAGCCGGTTTCCCTTCACCGCGACCGCGAGGATCGGTTCTTCGTGTCCGGTGAAACGCGCCGTCGTCATAACGGCACAGTCTTCCGGTCGCGTCAAGATCATGGTTAACGACAGACGACTATCGGCGGGTACCCCGGCCGCCCCGACAGGTTCAGTGTCGACACTGCTCCGAAATTCCAGCACGCCTTAACGCGAGGAGTTCAACGTGCTTCGACGTACCTTCGCCGCGGTGCTCACCGGCGCCGCGCTCTCCATCTCGGTGCTCTCGGCACCCTCCGCCGGCGCCGCCGAGATCATGGCGACGACCCTGACCTACGACGACAGCCAGGCGGCGGAGTTCAAGGACGCGGTGGCCGCCGGCGTCAACGTCTGGAACACCAACGTCACCAACGTCCGCATCGTGAAGGCGACGCCGGGGCAGCGGGTCAACATCCGGGTCATCGCCGACAACGGCTGGCCGCGCGCCACGCTCGGCCCGGTCCGCCCGGGCGGCACGGTCACCGTGTGGATGGGCAGGCAGGCCGTCCAGCAGGGCTATCACACGCCCCGGATCGCTTCCCACGAACTCGGGCACAGCCTCGGCCTGCCCGACGTGAAGCCCGGCCCCTGCTCGTCGCTGATGTCCGGCTCGACCGGCGGGGTCAGCTGCACCAACGTGAACCCCAACGCCCAGGAGAAGGCCAGGGTCCAGCAGCTCTACGCCGGCACCGCGGTGCAGAGCGCCGACGCGGGCAAGGTCCTCGCGGAAATCGGCTGATCCCGAGCCAGGGGGTGCCCGCCCGGCACCCCCTGGCCTGGCTCTTTTCAGGCGTTCGCCGTGATCGCCGCCGCCGGGCACAGCTGCACGGCGTCGCCGATGTCGGCCGGTTCCGGATCCAGCAGCCGGACCCGGCCGTCTTCCTCGTCCTGTTCGAACACCCCGGGCGCGGTCAGCACACACATTCCGGCGCCCACACAGCGTTCCCGGTCCACTTCGAGTTTCATCGCGATCAGCTCCAGTCCACCGGGAGCGCGTACACGCCGTAGATGTCGGAGTCCGTCCGCATCGGGATCTCGTCGGCCGGGACGGCCAGGCGCAGCTTCGGGAACCTGGCGAGCAGCCCGCTGAAGGCGACCTTCATCTGCACCCGCGCGAGCTGCTGGCCGAGGCACTGGTGCACGCCGTGCCCGAAGGTTGCGTGCCCGGCGGCGTTCCGGCGGACGTCGAGCCGGTCGGGTTCCGGGAACTTCAGCGGATCACGGTTGGCGGCCTGGGCCGACAGCGCGACCGCTTCCCCGGCCTTGACGAGCTGACCGCCGATCTCGACGTCTTCGAGCGCGGTCCGCGCGCCGGTGTGCGTGATGGTCAGGTAGCGCAACAGTTCCTCGATCGCGCCGTCGATGAGCTCCGGGGCCTCGCGCAGCGCCGCGAGCTGCTCCGGATTCTCGAGAAGGGCGAACGTGCCCAGCCCGAGCATGTTGGCCGTGGTGTCGAGACCCGCTCCCAGCAAGAGGAACGCGATGCTGGTCAGTTCCTCGTCGGTGAGTTCCGTGGTCGTCAGTTCGCCGAGGATGTCGTCGGTCGGCTCGGCGCGCTTGGCCAGGATGAGCTTGTAGAGGTACTCCCCCAGCGCGTTGATGGCGGCTCCCTGCTCCTCGGCCGAAGCGTCCGGCCGGTTCAGCGGCATGACGTTGCGGCGGAAGAACTCGTGGTCTTCGTACGGGACGCCGAGCAGCTCGCAGATCATCAGCGCCGGAATGGGCTGCGCGAAGGCGGGCACCAGATCGGCCGTCGTTCCCTGACGCTCCATCGCGTCGAGGCACTCGGTGGTCACCTGCTCGACCCGCTCGGTCAGCAGCCGCATCCGGCGGACGGTGAACTTGCCGGTGAGCAGCTTGCGGTACCGCGCGTGCTCCGCACCGTCCATCCGGATGAACATCCCCGGCGCCGCGGGCGGCATCTCCACCATCGCGGCCGCGCCCGGCAGCGGTGAGTGCATCAGTTCCTGCCGGGCACTGAACCGGGGATCCGCGAGGATCGCCCTGGCGATCGCGTGGCCCGTCGCGAGCCAGCCCTCGTGCCCGTCGGGGAAGGTCAGCCGGACGAGCGGGTGCTCGTCGCGCAGCGTGCCGAGCTCCGCGGGCGGGTCGAACGGGCAGCCCTTCGGACGTTCGAGGGGCAACTCGGTGAGATGTGGGACCGAAGTGGTCATTTCTGTTCCTCCCAGTTTTCAGCGATACCCGAAGGCTACGTTGCATTCAGATTTGCTTCAAAGCTAGGGATTGGCTTTTATGGCGTTCTTGCTGGTAGATTTCCGTAAATCGTTGCAACGATCTTGACGCTGAATGCAACGACTCGTTGCAATGATTTGCGGGTGAACGCACAGGAGGTGCCCATGCCGGGCGGCAGACTGACCCAGGAGGACCGCCGGCTGATCGCGGCCTGGCTCAAGGACGGCCTCGGTTACGCCGAGATCGCGCGGCGGCTCGGGCGCCCGACGTCGACGATCAGCCGCGAGGTCGCGCGCAACAGCGGCCAGTCCGGCTACCGCGCCGACGAAGCGACCCGCGTGACCGGAGAACGCGCTCGACGCCGCAAACCGCAGCCGCGCACCGCGCCCGTCGTCGAAAACGGTTATGGGCGCGACCCCGAAGCCGTCCGCGCCTTCGAAACCGAGTTCGCCGAAATGATCGTCGAGACCGGCCTGCCCCGGATGACCGCCCGGCTGCTGGCGTGTTTGGCGGTCAGCGACGACGGCGTGCTCAGCGCCGCCGACCTCGCCCAACGGCTCCAGGTCAGCCCCGCCTCGATCTCGAACGCCGTCGCCTACCTCGAGTCGCAAGCGATGCTCAAACGGGAACGGGACGGTCGGCGGGAGCGCTACGTCATCGACGAGGAGATGCCGCAACGGGTGTGGAACGAAAGCGTGCGGTCGAACCAGGAATGGGTGCGGGTCTCGCGCCGGGGCGCCGAAGTCCTCGGCACCTCGACCCCCGCGGGAGCCCGCATGGACGACCTCTCCCGATTTCACGCGCGTATCAACGAAATCATGCTCGACGACCGGATCGCGGTGTTCGCCGGTGACGCCCTGACCGTACTCACCGCCCTCCTGCATGTCGGCCGCGCGCTTTCCGTTTCTGCTCTCGCGGACGCGCTGGGCTGGGCGACCGATCGGGTTGCGGCCGCTTTGCGGGTGGCGGAGGAGCATCCGCATATCGCGGGGCCGGTGCGGGTGGTTTGCCGTGATGGGGAGTATGGGGCGGTGCCTTTGGTGGAACGGCTCACGGCTGGGCAGTTGGGGGCTTTGGGGGCTTGAGGTGTGTGGTTCGGGTTTTTTTTTGGGGGGGGGTGGTGGTGGTGTGTCGCCGGTTTTCGGCGACGTGGCTGGGCTGGCACGCGGACCGCACGTTGCCACTTTTCGGCGACGCCTCGTGGCTTCTGGTTGAAAGCCGGTGCTTCACGCACAAATCCGCCGCTATCCGGCGATGGATGGGAACAGTGGGACTTGTTGGCGGCTTTCGCCTGAACGCGGCCCCTCGCACAACTCGCCTGTCGCCGGATTTCGACGACGGATCGGAAGGGTAAGACTTGCTGGTGGCGGCCGTCGCCACATCCCGGTGACAGACCGGAACAGAGGCCTTGTCGGCGGCCAGCCTTTCGCGCACAACCCACCTGTTGCCGTTTTTCGGCGACGGCTCAGAACGGTGGTGGTTCGTCGGATGCCGGCCGGGGTTCGTGAAGTGGCGGCGGTGTGCTGTCGTGGCGTTGCCCGGTGGGAGTGGTGATGGTGAGGGTGCCGTCAGGGTCGAGGTGGTAGGTCCAGCCGGGTTCGTCTTTCAACCGATGGTCCCGACGGCAGAGGTCGACGAGTTCGGTGTCGGTGGTGTGCCCGCCGTGCTGCCACGGCACCGCATGATCGAGGTCGCACGCCTGAGCCGGCCGGTGACAGCCGGGTCTTCGACATTCACGATCCCGCACCCGCACGAACTCCGCCAAACCCGCCGTCGGCCGGTACCGATCCCGGCCGAGATCGAGAACCTGCCCGGACAATGGATCGGTGACGATCCGCCGCAACACACTGTTCTCACCGCCAGCGATATGCCTGGCCAACGCCGCGGGAATCGTGCCATGCCCCGCCAACTCCGCCGGGTCCTCGTTCAAACCGAGGTAAGTGAACAAGTCCATATAGAGGAACACTTCGCTGCGCTCACTCGCCCCACCCTTCCCACCCAGCAGTAGATCGAGCGCGACGTCCGCACGCAACTGATCCAGAGTACGGGTCTCACCAGCGCCCCTGAGGGCGCGTGCTTCCCGTTCGATCCGCTGATACGCGGCAGCGACCTTCTCCACCGGCCCATCCTCGACCTCGATCGAGGCCACTCCAGTTTCGCCGTGCCGCATAGTGAGGCGACGGCCTTCACGGTGCCGCTCGGCCCGTCGACCGGCACCGTCGGGGTCGACGGTGTTCGCCGCGTGGTTCGCGGCTTTCCGCACCTGATCCGGATTCTTGTCCGCGATCCGGCCCTCCAGCAGCGCGTCGACCGTACGGGCGTCCTCGTCGGAGAGCCATACGGTCGCCGAAGCGACTTTCATCGCGCTGAAACCGGCCAGCTTTCCCTCATCCATCAGGTGCAGAGTGCGGGGCAGACGAGTGGTCAACGCGTCGGCCGCGGCGACCATCGCACCGGCATGACTATCCACAAGGGACAACTCAAGCGCGGCCTCCTGCGCCACACTCCGCGCCCCCTCACGATGCCGGTTCAGCTGCGCCAACGCCCGGAACCGCACCGCTTCCAGGCGTGCGATCCCCGCCGACGCGGCTTGCGCCAACGCCACGGAATCGTTGTCGTCCAACATAATCGCGGCAACGTTCACCGCAGCCAGCACCTCAGGATCGGTGAGGCTTTCCAGAAGCGCCACAGGCGCGGAATGAGTGTCCACCCCACGAACCTACGACCCGCCACCGACAATTCCGGGGCCTCACGAACGACCGAAGCATTACCGATTTTCGGCAACAAGGCTCGCTTTCTACTGCTGTGAGCCACTGGCCACAGCCATCGCCGATTTCCGGCAAACCGCCCCACAGACAAAAAAGCCGACGGCCCACCACCGTTTCCGGCAATGGGCCGCCGGCCCGTCGAACCCCAAGAAACCCCTACATCACATCCCGCACGACCATCCGCTCCGAAGCGCGCTCGATAGCCGCCTCGACCGCGCCCACCCGGTCCGCCAGCAAACCCACAGCGCCGACAGCCCGGCTCATCGGGTCTTCGTCGTCGCCGCCCAGTGCCTGCGCACGCAGGTAAGCCGCCTTCACGTCCGCCCACCGTTGCGCGTCCGAGGGGCTCAGCCGTCCGCGGAGTTCGGCCAGCTTTAGGAGGTTGGCTTCGGCGCCCGAGGTCAGCGTCTGCGCTTCGCCGGCGTAGTGGTCGTCGATCAGCGCTTCCAGCTCCGCGTCATTCATCGCGGGCACGATGCGGCCGGCGAGTTTGTTCATGTTGCGGTACGAGCCTTGCAGCTGGAACGGCGGTTCGACCCGGGACGCGTCCGCCTGTGCCGCGGAAGAGATGTACGCCTGGTTGTTCGTCAGGACGATCCGCTGCACCTTGATCAGTTTCCGCAGGACGGCGAGGATCTGCTCCAGTTCGGTCGCCGAGTACGCGTGTTTCAGCTGATCCGCCCGAGCCGAACCGTCGCCGCGGGCCAGCCGCACCAGAACGTCCACATCGGACCGTTCCCGTGAGACCAGCGGAGCGAGCACGGTATTGGCGGTGAGCGAGTTTTCGATGTAGCTCAGCGCGAACAATTCTTCCTTGCCCGAGAGCACGTCGCCGAGGTTCCACACGTCCGCGCGGTTGGCGAGCATGTCCGGGATCCGGAACCGCTTGCCCTGCTCGGTGTACGGGTTTCCGGCCATGCAGACCGCGAACCGCTTGCCCCGCAGGTCATACGTCCGCGTCCGGCCCTCCCAGACGCCCTCCATCCGCCGCTGCGCGTCGCACAGCGAGATGAACTTCTGCAGCAGTTCGGGCGACGTGTGCTGGATGTCGTCCAGATACAGCAGCACGTTGTTGCCCTGCTCCAGCGCGAACGAGATCTTCTCGACCTCTTGCCGCGCCGTCGCGTTGGGCGCGTCCGCCGGATCCACCGACGTGACGTCGTGCCCGAGCGCCGGCCCGTTCACCTTCACGAACACCAGCCCGAGACGGCTCGCGACGTACTCCATGAGGGTCGTCTTGCCGTAGCCGGGCGGCGAGATGAGCAGCAGCAGACCGGACTGGTCGGTACGCCGCGCGTCGCCCGTCGCGCCGAGCTGTTTGGCGAGGTTGTCGCCGATCAGCGGCAAGTAGACCTCGTCGAGCAGCCTGTTGCGCACGAAGGCGCTCATCACCTTCGGCTTGTACTCCGACAGCCGCAACCTGTCCCGCTCGGCCGCCACGAGGTCGTTGCGCAACCGTTGGTACGCCCGGAAACCCGGGACGCGGTCGCGCCGGAAACGCCGTGTCCTGGCGAGTGTCTCGTCGAGCCGCAGGGTCAGCGACCGGTTGACGATCCGCGGATGCGAGCCGAGCAGACCGTCCACAGTGGCCGAAAGCTCGGCCGAAGAGTCGTACCGCGGCAGGTCGGCCAGTTCGATCGCGACGGCCTCCGCCAGCTCGTCGTCCGGCAGCCCAGCTGAGTCCACAAAGGACCGCAGCCACGCCTCCGCGAGCTGGTGACGGTCGGCGAGGTCTTCGAGCGCACGCAGATCTTCGGCGAAGCTCCGGCGGTCCAGCCGGAACTTGTCGAGCAGCGTCCGCGCGCCACCGCTGGTGACGAACCCCGGCGACGCGTCGGCCAGTTCCTCGAACAGGTACTCGCCGGCGAGTTCGAGCTCCAGCGAGAGCCCGGACGACGTCGCGAACGCGGTCATCGCCTCGGTGAGTTCCCGCGCCAGCGCGTCGATCGCCGTGGTGTGCCCGAACGCCTCCCGCACCCGCGCGAGCGACGCGGAACGCGTGGTCCAGGCGGACTTCGCCGCTTCTTCGGCACCGAAAGCCCAGAACAGCTGAGCCGCGGCCCTGGCGGCGGGCGGATAGCGCAGCAGCCCGGCGGCGGACCGCAGACGTACCAAGGCCGACAGGATCGCGGCGGCGTCGTGGTCGTGCACGCCACGCGCGTAACCCTCGTCGTACCGATCCCCCGCCGCGCGCCGGACGACATCCAGCAGATCGACGTCCGGCAGGTCGGGCTGTTCGGCCAGGATCGACGTCGCCAGATACTCGGCGCGGTAGACCTCGGCCGACTCCGAGACCAGCAGCTGATCCCAGTACGGCCGCGTCTCCTCGAACGCGGAATCGCGCACCGGCGAACGGTAGTCGGTGCCGGTGATGGCGAACTTCATCCCGCCGTCGTGCGGCACCAGGGTGAGGTCGATGTCCTGGGTGTTGACCGCGAAGGTGTTGCGGCCCAGGCGGATCGTCTCGCCGCCCTCGCCGTAGAGATCCAGCCGGTCGCGCAGCGCGCGCCCGGCTTCCTGACGCGCGGCCTTGACGCGGCCTTCGAGCTCCTCGGCGCGCACCTGGTCGCCGAGGTCACGCAGTTCGGCGACGACGCTGCGCAGCTTCGCGACCATCGGATCGGAAGCGAAGTAGGTGTTGATCTCGTCGACCGAGCCGAGCGTGCCGACCCTGCGGGTCACGCTCGTGAGGATCCGCTCGGCCGAATCGACCAGCCTGTCCGCGCGTCGCGCCCGCTCGTCGAGCAGCGCCTGCTTGCGTGAGGAGAACGCCTCGTAGACGTCGGTGCGCTTCTCGCCGAGCGACGCCAGGAAGTCGTCGAACTCCCCGAACCGCGATTCGAGGTTTTCCAGCTGCAGCAGCAATCTGCCGAGCTGCTCATCGCAGCGGTCCGGGGTGTCCGCGACCGCGAGCCCGCCGGTGATCGCCTGCGCGAGCAGCGCGAACTCGGCGGCGAACTCGGCCCGGCCCTCGGTCTCCAGCAGTTCCTTGCGGCGCGCGTCGAGCGTCGCGCGAGCCCGGTTGACCGCACCGATGACCTCGCCGACGCGTTCGAGGATCTTCGTGCGCACCACGGCGTCCGCGATCTCCAGCCCGCCGACGACGTCGGTGAGGACTTCGAGCCCGCCGGACTGCTCGTCCAGCTGTTCGGCGACCGGGACCGCTTCGGCGACGGTGGAGATCGCGCCCGCGGCTTCGATCAGCCCGTCGACCTCGGCGTGGTAGCTCGTGAACGCGTCTTCGCCCTGGAGGAAGCGGACGGCCCGCTGCGCCGCCTCACCGAATTCCGTGTCGAGATCGGCGATCAGCTTGTCGACCCGGTCGGTGTCGACGTACCGCAGCTCCCGCACGGTGACGAGATGTCCGCGCGCGCGATGCATTTCCGCGAGCCGGCGCACCCAGGCGTCGGCCGCGTTCAGCGCCTCGCCGCGGACCTTCCGCACCAGCGACGCGGTTTCCGCGGCCGCTTCCTCGACGGCTTCGGCCGCCTGCGCGGTGAGCGAAGTGACGGTCTCGAACTCGTCGAGCACCTGCTCGGCGGTGACCCGGACGTCCGACAGCGGCGACCGCAGATCGCCGAGTTCGGCCTCGCCGAGCCAGTGATAGTGGTCGAAGACCCGCGCGCACGCGGCGATCAGCGCCTCGAACACTGCCGCCGACGGCGCCATCTCCTCGACCATCCGGCCGATGGAGAGACAGTCGGAGATGCCGCGGACCAGATCGGCGTTGCCGACCCGCTCCAGCGGCCCCGTCCCGGCCGGCTGCGACGCGGCGTACGTGTCCGACTGGAACGGCGTCCGCCACACCTGCATCGGGTGCACGCGGCTCGGCTCGTCGGACAGCGCACGGAACAGCACCATCGTGCCGTCGTCGAACAGCGAGTACCCGTGGCACGGGATCGGGTTCGAGACCTCTTTGCGGATCACGTTGTACGGCAGGAGCAGCGAACGGCCCTCGGCCCGCGCGTGGAAGACGTAGAGCACGTCCTCCCCGTTGGGCGAGCGGATCACGCGCTCGAATTCGAGCTCGTCCACGGTGGTGTCGAACGTCTTGCTGACACCCGTGTCGAGGTAGTAGCCGCCGGGGAAGATGATCCCGTGGTCCTCGGGCAGCCGCTGGCACGCCTGCCCGATCCCGTCGAGGCGCACGACGTTCCGGGTGCGGGTGTTGAACACCAGGTACCGGTACACCGTCTCCTTGTAGGGCAGGATCCGCAGCAGGATCAGCGGCCCGATCCTGGCGTAGGACACCTCGGCGTCGGCCAGGCTCTGCAGTGGCTCGTCGACCGGCTCGGAGTAGACGCCCTCACCGGTTTCGGTGTTGTTCTCGACCTTGATCGTCAGGTTGCCGCCGACGGTCTCGACGAACACCTCGTCCTCGATCGAGATATGCGGATGCCGCCCGAGGACGTGCTGCTCGCGGCCGGTCTCGATCCATTCGAAGTCGTGCGACGGCGGGAAGACGTGGTCGCGTTCGCCCCGGCTGTCCACATAGGACACCGTGCCGTCGGCGGCCACACCCCAGCGCAGCACGCGGATGTCCTCGGTCCGCGGACCGATCTGGAACACCGCGAGCAGTTTGCCCTCGACCCGGCGCAACTGCAGCAGCTTCGCCTGCCGGTAGTACCGGTACAGCTCGGCGAAATCGCGGACGAACTGCTCGTCGCGCAGCAACCCCGGCAGTTCTTCGGCCGGTACGTCGTCGAAGCGGAAGGCCTGTTCGTCATGACTGAAGCCGTGCAGCGAGAAGACGTCGTCGACCGTCGTCTCGGGCTTGAGACCGATGAAGACGTTGTAGCCGAACAACATCCGTCCGCCGACCGACACGACATCCCGCGGCACGCAGTTGTTCTCGGTGCGGATCCGCTCCGTGCCGATCAGCGCGAGCTGCGCGCTGCCGAAGACCCCGAGCCGCGCGGTGTTGAGCTCGTCGGCGCGCTTCGCCAGCTCGGCGGCCTGTGCGGCGAGCCGGGCGCGGAGCACCTCGTAGGTGCCCGCGTCCAGCTGCTCCGTTCCTGCCGCCGGTTCGGTCGTCGTCACTGCTTCGCGGGGGCGAGGGCGGCGACGGACTTGTCAGCCAGGCCGAGCCGCTGCGCCATGGCCAGCAGCTCCTGCACCTTGCCGCTGTCCGGGCCGCCCGCCTGCAGCTGCTTGGCCAGGAAGGCCGACAGCGTCAGGTTCTTCACGTCCTCCGTGCTCACCGAGCCGACCAGTTTCGTCAGGTCGTCGGTGAAGCTGCCCGAGCCGTCGAGCCACGCCTTCCCGAGGGTCTGGACGACGTCCGAGTGCTCGACGAAGCCGTCCACGCTCTTGCCCGCCCCGATCGAGCCGATGACCTTCTCGAAGAACATCGTCTCGCCGCCGACGATGTCGATGTCGGCCTTCTCCAGCCCGATGCCCAGCACCGTGGCCTGTGCCTCGGCGACCTCGCGCTGCACGTTGAGCGCGGCGAGCCGGATCTCCTTCTCGGCCTCCAGGCGCAGGCGGTACTCCTCGTGCTCGCGGCTGGCGCTGTCGAGCGCCGCCATCGCGGCGGCCTTCTCGGTGAGACCTTCGGCCTCGCCCTTGAGCTTGTCGCGCATCGCGTCGGCGAGGACGATCGCCTTCTCGCGTTCGACGATGGCCTCGGCGCGGCCGACCTTCTCCAGCGCGTCGGCGTCGCGTTCCTTGACCTGCGCCGCGGCCAGCCCGGCGGCGGCCTCCTCGGCCTGGATGCCCTCGGCCAGGCGGATCTTCGCCCTGGTCTCCAGCTCGGCGGCCTGCTGGCGCGCCTCGGCCAGCGTCAGCTCCTCGCGGGCCTTGTGCTTGGCGGCCGCCTCGGCGGCTTCCGCGGCCTTGATGTCCTTGACGAGGTTCTCCTGCGCCTCGCCTTCGGCCCGGATGATGGTGGCCTCGCGCTGGCGCTGCGCCTCTTCGACGACGCGGAGCTTCTTGATGTTCTCTTCCTGCTCCGCCACGGTCTTCTCGACCGCGATCCGCTCGCGGATGACCTCGGCGATGGAGCGCTTCTCGGTCTCGACTTCCTTGTCCTTGGCGATACGGGACAGTTCGGTTTCGCGTTCGCGGCCGATGACCTCGAGCAGGCGGTCCTTCTCGATGCGCTCGGTCTCGATGGCGATCACGCGTTCGCGGTTCTTGCCCGCGACCTCGATCTCACGCTGCTGGTTCTGGTGCTGGATGCCGAGTTGCTCGTCGGTGCGCAGGCCGGCGGCCTGCGACTTGAGCCGCTCCTCCGCCTGCACCTTGGCGATCTCCGCCTCTTCGCGCGCCCGCATGGTCTCGACCTCGCGGCGCTGCTTGATCTCGGCGTCGGCCTGCCGCCGCTCCAGTTCGAGGATCGCCTCCTTGGCGTCCACGTTCTGGCGGGTGATCTCTTTTTCCTCGCTGCGGCGGAACTCGTTGGTGCGCACGTGCTCGATCGCGGTCAGCTCGGTGATCTTGCGGATGCCCTGCGCGTCGAGGATGTTCGCGGAGTCGAGCTGCGCCATCGGCGTCTGCTCGAGGTAGTCGATGGCCGCGTCCTCCAGGCTGTACCCGTTGAGGTCGGTGCCGATGACGCGGATGATCTGATCGCGGAATTCGTGGCGTTTGGTGTAGAGATCCACGAAGTCCAGCTGCTTGCCGACGGTTTTCAACGCCTCGGAGAACTTGGCGTTGAACAGCTCCTGCAGGGTCGCCTCGTCGCTGGCGCGTTCGGTGCCGATGGCCTGCGCGACCTTGATCACGTCCTCGACGGTCTTGTTGACCCGCACGAAGAACGAGATCCGGATGTCGGCGCGGATGTTGTCCCGGCAGATCAGGCCCTCGCGGCCGGTCCGGGTGATCTCCATGGCCTTGACCGAGGTGTCCATGATCTCGGCCTTGTGCAGCACAGGCAGGACGATCGCGCCGGTGAACGTCACGTCGACGCGGCGGACCTTCGAGATGATCAGTGCCTTACCCTGCGGCACCTTCTTGAACAACCTGGTGATCGTGAAGAGCAAGACCAGGAGGATGACAACTACCACGGCGATCAGAACGCCGGCCCCCACGCTGATGGCACCCATAGTGTTCCTTTTCTGCTTCAGATGTCCAAAGACTCGACCCAGAAGAACTCGCGTTCGGAGTCGTAGTCATAGAGAACTACGCGGCTGCCCGCCGTCAGGTTGCCTTGACCCGCCTGCCGAACGTCCACAATGGCCGTCGACCCGTCGGCGGCGGCGACTTCGGCCTGCCCGAAGTCGTGCGTGACCGACGAGGTGCGGATGACCGCGGCCCGGCCGACGAAGTCCTTCCTGCTCGGTTCCCTCGCGGGACCGAAGACGCGACGTAGCGGCACCACGATCACCCTCGTCCCGAGTGTGCCGAGGACGAGCGCGACGACGAGCATGCCGCCCGCGAGCCCGATCCTCGATGGTGTCGAAAGCTCAAGGTCATCGAGTAGAACCGTCCCTGCCAGGCTGGCGAACCAGGTGAATGCGATCAGCAAAGAGAGCGAAATGGACAGTGGGACGCCGCCGAAGCCCGCGAGGAGCCCGTCGCCGCCGTCGAAGTCGTCGACATCGACGGCACCGAGCAGTGCCAGCAGCCAATAGCCGATCACCACGATCAGCAAGAAGCTGAAGAGCACGGCCGGGAACCCCAAAGCCGCGGTGACGAACCCGCCCATCGCCGTCGTTCCCTCCCCATTACCCCGGGTCAGGACTATAACCAGCGCGTGACGCCCGGCGGGCCGTTTTCGGCTACGACTGGGTCACGGTGTGCGGAAGCGTGCGCGACCCCTCCCCGCATTTAGTCCTCTGAATGCGGTGCACGGCCGGACGCGGAGCGTTACGCCGACCGGCCGCTCGGAAGCCATCCGGTTGGACCTGTCGCACCTTCGGAGCGAGCCCTACTCTCCAGTATTGAGAGTGACACAGGACACACCACGGTCTTGGGAGGCTCCATTGGGTTGGCACGTTCGCGAGACGATCGACGGGGATCAGCGCGAACGGCGGATCCGCCACGTCACCCGCTGCCTGAGTTGCACGCTCACCTGTGTCCACTGTGGACTCCCCGCGAGATTCTCCGTGCCCGCCGGACATCCCGGCCTCGGCGTCGTCGAACACCTCCCCGGGGTGACCTCCCCCGGTCTCCCCGATCTCGCGCTGCTGCACCGATTCTGCCGGGACAACCTCGCCGCGGAGCCGGGGATCGCGCTCAGACGCGCCTATCTCGGCCTGGCGACCGAACTCTTCGAAGCGGGACGGCGGATCCGCCGTCACCGCAGGCTCGGCGTGCATCCGCCACGGCCGGGACATCTCGAGGCCTACCGAAAACGGTGGCGAGTGGCCAAAATGCGGTACGCCTGCAAGGCGTGCCGGTACTACACCGGCTCTCACTGAGCCGATTCTCCCCCGGAGGACTCGTGCTCGTTCGTCTCATCCTCGGCCTGCTCATCACCGTCGCCGGCCTCGCCTTCGCCGCCCGTCGCGCCGTCTGGCTCTACAAACTGATCCGGTCCGGCCAACCGGACGAGAAACGCTCCGATGTCTTGGCCGTCCGCGCGAAAACGCATCTGGCCGAGGTCTTCGGACAGCGCAAACTGCTCAAATGGTCCGTCCCCGGGCTCGCGCATCTGTTCACCTTCTGGGGTTTCGTGATCCTCGGTTCGGTCTACGTCGAGGCGTACGGCGCCCTGTTCGACCACGACTTCCACATCCCGCTCATCGGGCACTGGGCGGTACTGGGTTTCCTGCAGGACTTCATCGCGGTCGCGGTGCTCGTCTCGCTCGCGGTCTTCGCGGTCATCCGGATCCGCCAAGCACCCGAACGGAAAGAGCGCGCGTCGCGGTTCTTCGGCTCGCACACCGGCGGCGCCTGGCTGATCCTGTTCATGATCTTCAACGTGATCTGGACGATGTTCCTCTTCCGCGGCGCGTCGGCGGCGGTCGGCGTCTTCCCGTACGAGTCGGGCGCGTGGGTCTCGCTCGGCGTGGGCGAACTCCTGGAGCCGCTGGGCACGTCGGTCACCGAGCCGCTGGAGACCGTCGGGCTGCTGCTGCACATCGGCGTGATGCTGGCGTTCCTGTCGATCGTGCTCTATTCCAAGCACCTGCACATCTTCCTGGCGCCGGTCAACGTCACCGCGAAACGGCTCCCGGACGCGCTCGGCCCGCTGCTGCCGATGGAATCCGGCGGCAAGCCGATCGACTTCGAGGATCCGGGCGAGGACGACACGTTCGGCCGCGGCAAGATCGAGGACTTCACCTGGAAGGGCATGCTCGACTTCGCCACCTGCACCGAATGCGGCCGCTGCCAGTCGCAGTGTCCGGCATGGAACACCGGGAAACCGTTGTCCCCCAAGCTGTTGATCATGGATCTGCGGGACCACCTCTTCGAAAAGGCGCCGTACATCCTGGACGGGAAGGAAGCCCCCGAAGGACGTCCGCTCGTCGGCCCCCAGGACGACGGCGGTGTGATCGACCCGGACGTGCTGTGGTCGTGCACCACCTGCGGCGCCTGCGTCGAGCAGTGCCCGGTCGACATCGAGCACGTGGACCACGTCGTGGACATGCGCCGCTACCAGGTGATGATCGAGTCGGCCTTCCCGAGCGAGCTCGGCGTGCTGTTCAAGAACCTGGAAACCAAGGGGAATCCCTGGGGCCAGAACAACTCCGACCGCCTCGCCTGGACGAAGGACCTCGGCTTCGAGGTGCCGGTCTTCGACGGCGAACTCGCCGACGACGTCGAGTACGTGTACTGGGTCGGGTGCGCGGGCGCGTTCGACGACAACGCCCGCAAGACCGTCCGCGCCACGGCGGAACTCCTGCATCTGGCCGGGGTGAAATACACGATCCTCGGCACCGACGAGTCGTGCACCGGCGACCCCGCCCGCCGCTCCGGCAACGAGTTCCTCTTCCAGATGCTCGCGCAGCAGACCGTCGAGACGCTGAACGCGGTGTTCGAGGGCCGCGAACCGGGTACGCGCAAGATCGTCACCACCTGCCCGCACTGTCTCAACACCCTCGGCCGCGAGTACCCGCAACTGGACGGGCATTACGAGGTCCTGCACCACACGCAACTGCTGAACCGCCTCGTGCGCGCGGGCAAGCTCACGCCGGTCAAACCGGTCGACGCCGGCCCGGTGACCTATCACGACCCGTGCTACCTCGGCCGCCACAACAAGGTCTACGAGCCGCCCCGCGAACTCGTCGGCGCGACCGGCGCGACGCTCAGCGAGATGCCCCGGCACGCGGACCGCTCGCTGTGCTGCGGCGCGGGCGGCGCGCGCATGTGGATGGAGGAGCAGATCGGGAAGCGCATCAACCTCGAACGCGTCGACGAAGCGCTCGGCACGGACGCCGAAACGATCGTCACCGGCTGCCCGTTCTGCCGCGTGATGCTGAACGACGGTCTCGTGCAGCGGCAGAGCGAAAAGCGTGGCGAGAACGTCACCGTGCGCGATGTTTCCCAGCTCCTGCTGGAGTCCGTACGGGAACGGGACCGGACCGCGACCGAGATTTAAGGCACACGTGAGTTGGAAGTTCGGCGCGCCGAACTCTAGACTCGCGGGATGGCGAATCTGCGCAAGACCGTGTGCGCGCTGGCGGCGTCGGCTCTCGTCCTTTCCGCATGCGGAGGCCCCGCCGGCGGCACGGACGACAAGCGGCCCGTGGTGCTGACGACGTTCACGGTGCTGGCGGACATCGCCTCGAACGTCGCGGGCGACAAGCTGAAGGTCGAGTCGATCACCAAACCCGGCGCGGAGATCCACGGCTACGAGCCCACGCCGGACGACATCAAGAAGGCCGCGAAGGCCGACTTGATCCTCGACAACGGACTGAACCTGGAGGCGTGGTTCGCCCGGTTCGTCAAGGAGAGCGACGCTCCGCACAAGGTCGTCAGCGAAGGCGTCCAGCCCATCGCCATCGGCGAAGACGCCTATCAGGGAAAGCCGAACCCGCACGCGTGGATGTCCCCGAAAAATGTGGGTATCTACGTGGACAACATGGTGAAGGCGTTCAGCGAGCTCTCCTCCGGCGACGCCGCCGTGTTCAAGGCCAACGGCGATGCCTACAAGGCGAAACTGCAGCAGGTACAGGACGAGATGACGAACGCGCTGAGCACCCTGCCGAAGAACGAACGCGCCCTGGTGACCTGCGAAGGCGCCTTCTCCTACCTCGCGCGCGACACCGGTCTCACCGAGCGGTACATCTGGGCGGTCAACGCCGAACAGCAGGCGACCCCGCAGCAGATCACCCGCGCCATCGAGTTCGTCAAGGAGAACAAGGTCCCCGCGGTGTTCTGCGAGTCGACCGTCTCCGACGCCCCGATGCGGCAAGTCGTTTCCGCGACGGGGGCCGCGTTCGGCGGCGTGCTCTTCGTCGATTCCCTGTCCGGGCCGGAAGGTCCGGTGCCGACGTACCTCGACCTCATCCGCCACGACTCGAAGACGATCGTCGCCGCGCTCACCGGGGCGAAACCGTGACGGCCGCGATCCGCGTCGAAGGCGTCACCGTCCACTATGGCGACGTCCTCGCGCTCGACGGTGTCGACGTCACCCTCGACCACGGCCGCGTCTGCGGGCTGGTCGGGATGAACGGCTCCGGCAAGTCGACGCTGTTCAAGACGATCATGGGCATGGTCCGGCCGGACGCCGGCACGGTCTCGATCGACGGCGGCACCCCCGTCCGCGCGCGTAAGACCGGCGTGATCGGGTACGTGCCGCAGAGTGAGGACGTCGACTGGTCGTTCCCGTTGTCCGTGCGGGATGTCGTGATGACCGGCCGCTATGGACGGCTCGGCTTCACCCGCCGTCCGCGTCGCGCTGACCACGAAGCCGTCGACCACGCGCTGGAGCGGGTCGAACTGACCGACCTCGCCGGACGCCAGATCGGCCAGCTGTCCGGTGGGCAGCGCAAACGCGCGTTCGTCGCGCGCGGGATCGCCCAGGGCGCCCGCGTCCTGCTGCTGGACGAGCCGTTCGCCGGGGTGGACAAGCGCTCCGAGGCCACGATCACCCGGTTGCTCAAGGAACTCGCGGCCGACGGCGCCGCGGTCCTGATCTCCACCCACGATCTGCACGCGCTGCCCGGCCTGGCCGACGAGGCGATCCTGCTGATGCGCAAGGTGCTCGCGCACGGCTCCCCCGGCGAAGTGCTCCGCCCCGAGAACCTCGCGCTGGCCTTCGGGCTCGACGTCCTGCAACGGGAAGAAGAACCCGCGTGAGTCTCTACGACCTGTTCCTCGAACCACTGAGCTACGACTTCATGGTGCGGGCGCTGGCGTCCACGGTCGTCGCGTCCGCGGTCTGCGCGGTGCTCTCCTGCTGGCTGGTGCTGATCGGCTGGTCGCTGATGGGCGACGCGGTCTCGCACGCGGTGTTGCCCGGCGTCGTGCTCGCGTACGTCCTCGGCGCGCCCTTCGCGCTGGGTGCCGTGGTCTTCGGTTTCCTCGCCGTGGCGCTGATCGGCGTCGTCCGGGACACCAGCCGGGTCAAGGAGGACGCCGCGATCGGCATCGTGTTCACCACGCTGTTCGCGCTCGGGCTGGTGCTGATCTCGGTGACGCCGAGCCAGACCGACCTGAACCACATCATCTTCGGCAACCTGCTCGGCGTCGACACCTCGGATCTGATCCAGATCGGCGTCCTCGGCGCGATCACGCTCACCGTGCTGGTGCTCAAACGCCGCGATTTCACCTTGTACGCCTTCGATCCCACGCACGCGCACGCGATCGGGCTCAACCCGCGCGTGCTCGGCGCCGCGCTGCTCGGCCTGCTCGCGCTGACCGCGGTGGTGGCGCTGCAGGTGGTCGGCGTGATCCTGGTGGTGGCGATGCTGATCATCCCCGGCGCGACGGCGTACCTGCTGACCGACCGGTTCGGCCGCATGCTGGTGATCGCCCCGTCCTTCTCGGTGCTCGCGGCGGTGGCCGGGCTGTACCTGAGCTACCACCTCGACACCGCGTCCGGCGGGATGATCGTGCTGGTGCAGGGCGCCGGGTTCACGCTGGTGTATCTGTTCGGGCCGCGGCACGGGATCGTCGGGAAGCGGCTGGCCAAGCGTCGCCGGGAGACGGCACGGGCGGCGGCGTAACCGGACAATCACCCCGCGCTCTGTGTCTCTCGTGACATGGGTCTGGACCGCCTCTTAGGTTAGGCTCCCCTCATGTCTACGGAAGACGCGCTGCTCACCGGCCATGACCTGGTGCTCGCGCACCAAGAGCGGGCCGTGGTGGACGGGGTGTCCCTGTCCTTGCGCGCCGGTACGGTGACCGCGCTGGTCGGGCCGAACGGCTCCGGCAAGTCGACGCTCCTGCGTTCGCTGGCACGGCTGCACAAGCCCCGCGAGGGCGGTGTCCGGCTCGGAGAGCGTCCCGTCTGGGGCGGCAACGCGTTGTCCGGCAAGGAATTCGCCCGTCAGGTCACGCTGCTGACCCAGCACCGGCCGACCCCGAGCGGGGTCTCCGTGCGCGACGTCGTGTCCTACGGCCGGTATCCGTACCGCTCCGGCTGGCGCGGGGTCGACATCGACGGCGCCGCCGCGATCCGCCGCGCGATGGAGCTCACCGGCGTGACGGCGATGGCCGAACGCGGTGTCGACGAGCTCTCCGGCGGCGAACTCCAGCGCGTCTGGCTCGCTTCCTGCCTCGCGCAGCAGACCTCGGTGCTGCTGCTCGACGAGCCCACCAACCATCTCGACCTGCGCTATCAGGTCGAGATCCTCGACGTCGTCCGCGATCTGGCCAACGAAGGCGTCGCGGTCGGCGTGGTGCTGCACGACCTCGACCACGCGGCGATCATCGCCGACGAGGTCGTCCTGCTGAGCGAGGGAACCATCGTGGCCACGGGTGACATCGGGCAGGTGCTCACCTCCGAGCACCTCTCCCAGGCCTACGGCGTCACCGTCCACGTCGCGAACGACCCGGTGACGGGCGCGATCCACTGCAGGCCACTCGGGCGGCATTCGCCCAGGCCCGCCTGAGAAATCCAGGAAGAACCATGCGTTTGCTGACCCCTGCCGCCCTCGTCGCGGCGACGGCCCTGCTGTTGTCCGCCTGCGGCACCACGGAGAACACCGCGGCCGCGCCGAGCGAATCCGCCGCCGCGAGCGGACCGGTCACGGTGACCGACGCGCGCGGCAAGGCCGTCACCCTCAAGGCCCCGGCGAAGCGCGTCGTCGCGCTGGAGTGGGGCGAGGCCGAGATGGTCGCGTCGCTCGGTGTCATGCCGGTCGGCGCCGCGGACGTCGCGGGCTACAACGTCTGGGACAAGGCCGCTCCCCTGACCCCGGAGGTCAAGGACGTCGGCAAGCGCAACGAGCCCAGCGTCGACGCGATCGTGGGGCTGAGCCCCGACGTCGTCATCATCGCCGACGAGCGCGACTCGACGCTGGTCCCGCAGATCGAGAAGTACGTGCCGGTCGTGGTGACCAAGTCCAGTGACGCGAGCCGGAACTTCGACCGGCTGCGCGAGGACTTCAAGCTGATCGCCAAGACGGTCGGCAAGGAGGCCGAGGCGGACAAGCAACTGTCCGAAATGGACGCCAAACTCGCCGAGGGCAAGAAGGCCGTCGAGGCCAAGGGCGCCGCGGGCACCCCGTTCCTGATGGCCGACGGCTACCTCGAAGGCAGCACCGTCAGCATCCGTCCGTTCGGCAAGGGTTCGCTGGTCTCCGACACCGCCGAGGCCGTCGGCCTGAAGAACGCCTGGACCGGCAAGGTCGACCCGCAGTGGGGGCTCGGCCAGACCGACGTCGAGGGCCTGACCGCGATCACCGACCCGAAGACCGTGCTGTTCTACAGCGCCGCCGAAGAAGACGTCTTCACCACCGGGCTCGCGCAGAACGCCGTCTACCAGCGGCTGCCGTTCGTGGTGTCGAAGAAGATCCACAAGCTCGACGCGGGCACGTGGACCTTCGGCGGACCGAAGTCGATCATCATGACCGCCGACCAGATCGTGAAGGCAGTCACGACCTGATGCGTGCCCGCACCATCGCGGTGTCGGCGGGGCTGGTGGTGCTCATCGCCGTCCTCGCCGGCATCCACCTGACCCAGGGCACTTCGACGTCCGGTCCGCTGGACGTGGTGAAGGCGATCTTCGGCCAGGGCGACGCGCAGACCCTCGCGGTACTGGAGGGTGCGCGCGTCCCCCGGCTGCTCGCCGCGTTGCTGCTCGGGATCGCGCTCGGTGTCGCGGGCGCGGGAATGCAGTCCGTGGCACGGAATCCGCTCGCCTCGCCGGACACGCTCGCGGTCAACGCGGGCGCGCATTTCGCCGTGGTCGCCATCTCCGCGTTCGGGCTCTCGCTGCCGCTCGTGCCGGTGGGCGGGGCGGCGTTCGTGGGCGGGCTCGCCGCGGCCGTCGTCGTCCTCGGTCTCGCGGGCGGCGGTGCCGCGAGCCCACGGCTCGTGCTGGTCGGTTCGGCGATGCTGCTGGCGCTCCAGTCGGTGACCGTCCTGCTGCTGCTCCTGTTCGAGGAGGAGACGAGCGGGCTGTTCGCCTGGGGCAGCGGTTCGCTGACCGTGGCCGATCTGCGCGCGACCGGCCAGATGACGCCGATCGTGGTGATCGCCGTGGTGGCGCTCATCGCGATGGGCGGCAGGCTCGACATCCTCGCCCTCGGCGACGACAACGCGACCGTGCTCGGCCTGCGGGTCCGCCGCACGCGGGTCACCGCGATCGTGCTGACCGTCGCGCTGACCGCGGCGGCGGTGACCGTCGCCGGACCGGTCGGGTTCGTCGGGCTGAGCGCTCCGGTGATCACGCGGCTGCTGCTGCCGATCGCCAAACATCGTGCCCTGCTGCCGGTTTCCGGGCTGGTCGGCGTCGTCACGGTACTCGGCGCCGACGTCGTCCTGCGGGCGATCATGGGTTCGGCCGCCGCCGTGCGGGTGCCGACCGGGGTGGTGACCACGATCGTCGGCGCCGTCGTGATGGTGTGGCTGGCGCGGCGCGGCCGGGGAAGCGGCTCGCGCCGTCCCGCTCCGGCCGGGCGGGTCGGGGTCGCCGGATCGACCCGGCGGCTCGTGCTCATTTCCGTCGTCCTGGTGGCTCTCCTCGCTGTCGTCCCGGTGGTGGGCCTGATGCTGGGCGACCGCCTGGTGCTGCTCGGCGATCTCGCGAACTGGGTCACCGGCAACACCGGGACCGCGCTCACCTTCGTGCTGGACCAGCGCCTTCCGCGGGTGCTGGCCGCGCTGCTCGCCGGTGCCGCGCTGGCCGTGTCCGGCTGCGGGATCCAGTCGGTCAGCCGCAACCCGCTCGCCGAACCCGGCTTGCTCGGCATCACCGCGGGCGCCGGGCTCGGCGCGATCACACTGATCACCATCGTCCCCGCGGTCGGCGCCTGGTCGATCGCCGGTGCCGCCGGCGTCGGCGCGACCGTGGTGTTCCTGCTGGTCTACGGGCTGGCGTGGCGGTCGGGGCTGGATTCGGACCGGCTGGTGATCATCGGCATCGCGGTCTGGTCGGCCGGGATGGCGCTGATCACGCTGCTGATCGTGGTCTCCGACCCGTGGAACTCGGCCAAGGCGCTGACCTGGCTGTCCGGTTCGACCTACGGCCGCACGCTGGAGCAGGTCGTGCCGGTGGCGCTCGCGCTCGTCGCGCTGACGCCGTTGCTGTGGATCAAGCACCGCGAGCTCGACCTGCACGCCCTCGACGAGGACACCCCGCGTGTGCTCGGGGTGCGTATCGAACGGTCACGGCTGGTGGTGCTGGCGGCGTCCGGGATCCTGGCGGCCACCGCGGTGTCCGCCATCGGCGTGGTCGTCTTCGTCGGTCTGGTCGCACCGCATCTGGCGCGCTCGCTGGTCGGTGGGCGGCACGGGCGGGTCGTCCCGGTGGCCGCGGCGCTCGGTGCGCTGCTGGTGAGCGTCGCGGACACGCTGGGGCGGACGGTCATCGCACCGGCTCAGATCCCGGCGGGTCTGGTCATCGCGATGGTCGGGACGCCGTACTTCGTGCTGGTGCTCTGGAAGACCCGGCCCTGAACGCGCGTGAAGGCCCCCTTCCCTCGGCTGAGCCGAGGGAAGGGGGCCTTCACGCGCTTCGGGCTACAGGGTCTTCTGGAGGTGCGTGGCGAGCAGCTTCGTGAAGCGCGCGGGGTCGGCCAGTTCGCCGCCTTCGGCGAGCAAAGCCATGCCGTACAACAGTTCCGCGGTCTCCGCGAGCCCCTCGGACTCGCCCTTCTCGGTGAACGAGGACCGCAGCCCGGACACCAGCGGGTGCCCCGGGTTCAGTTCCAGGATCCGCTTGATCTGCGGCAGTTCCTGGCCCATCGCGCGGTACATCTTCTCCAGCGTCGGGGTGACGTCGTTCGTGTCGCCGACGATGCAGGCGGGCGACGTCGTCAGCCGCGACGAAAGCCGGACCTCCTTGACCTGCTCCCCGAGCGTCTTCGTCAGCCAGGTCAGCAGCCCGGAGAACTCTTCCTTCTGCTCGTCGGTGGTGTCGGAGTCGAGTTCGACCTCGCCCTTCGCGACCGACTGGAACTGCTTCTCCTCGTAGCCGGCGACGGCGTCGACCCACATCTCGTCGATCGGGTCGGTGAGCACGAGCACCTCGTAACCCTTGGCCTGGAAGGCTTCCAGATGCGGGGAGTTCTCGATGCTCTGCCGCGACTCACCGGTCAGGTAGTAGATGTGCTCCTGGCCGTCCTTCATCCGCTCGATGTACTCACGCAGCGACGTGAGCTTCTCCGGGTCGTTCGTCGAGGCGAACGAGCAGATGTCGAGGATGGCGGTGCGGTTCTCGTGGTCGTCCAGCAGGCCTTCCTTGACGGCGCGGCCGAACTCCTTCCAGAACGTGTCGTACTTGTAGCGGTTCTCGTCGGCCATCAGGGTCTTGACCGTCGACAGCACCTTCTTGACCAGGCGACGGCGGATCAGCTGGATCTGCCGGTCCTGCTGCAGGATCTCGCGCGAGACGTTGAGCGAAAGGTCCTGCGCGTCGACGACGCCCTTCACGAAGCGCAGGTACTCCGGCATCAGCGCTTCGCAGTCGTCCATGATGAAGACGCGCTTCACGTACAGCTGGACGCCGCGTTTGCGCTCCCGCATGAACAGGTCGAGCGGCGCGTGCCCCGGCAGGAACAGCAGCGCCTGGTACTCGAAGGTGCCCTCGGCCTGGAGCCGGATCGTCTCCAGCGGGTCGTTCCAGTCGTGCGCGACGTGCTTGTAGAACTCGTTGTACTCGTCCTCGGTGACGTCGGACGACGGGCGCGCCCACAGTGCCTTCATCGAGTTGACCGTGACGACCTCTTCGCCTTCGGTCATCCGGATGGGCCAGGTGATGAAGTCCGAGTACTTCTTGACGATCTGCTTGATCTTCGTGGCCGAGGTGTAGTCGAAGAGCTGGTCTTCGGCGTCCTCGGGCTTGAGGTGCAGGATCACCGACGTGCCCTGCGGCAGGTCCGGGACCGTCTCGATGGTGTACGTGCCCTCACCCTCGGACTCCCAGCGGACGCCCTCGTCCGATCCGGCGCGGCGGGTCAGCAGCGTGACCTTGTCGGCCACCATGAAGCTGGCGTAGAAGCCGATGCCGAATTGGCCGATCAGATCCTGCGAGGCCGCGGAATCCTTGGTCTCCTTCAGTTTCTTCAGGAATTCGGCGGTGCCGGATTTCGCGATCGTGCCGATCAGCGCCACGACGTCGTCCCGGCTCATCCCGATTCCGTTGTCCCGCACGGTGAGGGTGCGGTTTTCGGGGTCGGTCGCGATCTCGATGTGGAGATCGTCGGTGTCCGCCTGCAGTTCCTTGTCGCGGAACGCTTCGAGGCGGAGTTTGTCCAGTGCGTCGGAGGCGTTGGACACCAGTTCCCGCAGGAAGGTGTCCTTGTTCGAGTAGATCGAGTGGATCATCAGCTGAAGCAGCTGACGTGCCTCCGACTGGAACTCGAGTGTTTCGGCAGAGGTTGTCACGAGCCGATATTACCGAGCGCGTGACCGGCTCAAACCAGCCTCTGCCGGGCCACCTCGGTCAGCCCGTCACCGGTGGCCTGTTCGATCGTCGTGACGGCCGATCGGCCGTCGGTCTCGACGGTCGCGATGACATTGCCGAAATGCGGTCCCGACGTCTTCCGCCATTCGAGCGGAAGGGGTTCGACACCGCCGCGTTCGGCCCAGCGGCGCGCCAACGACGCCAGCCGGGCCGACCAGGTGGCGCCGAAGGCCAGCCGGAGCGGCCGCGGCATCGCGTTGTGCACCGGCGAGCAGGTGAGCTGGTACACCGCCGACGCCACCGGCTCGGGGTATCGCGCCTCGGCGATGTAGGCGTGGTGGACGTCGCCGGAGAGCACCGCGATGGTGGCGGGCGGATCCTCCCGGCGCCCCTCGCGCGCGATCATCGCCGCGAGCCGGTCGAACGACGCGCGGAACGACGCCCAGTGTTCGAGGTCGCCCGCCTGCCGGATCTTCTCCGCGAGCCGTCCCCGCCACCCGGGACGGGCACAGGCACGCTCGTTCAGCGATTGCAGGTGGGAGATCACCGGCGGCAGCAGCCACGGCAGCGAGGAGCCGATGAGCAGGTGGTCGCAGGCGTCGGCGGCGTTCTCCTCGATCCAGTCGAACTCGTCGTCGTCCACCATGGACCGGGCGCCGCCCACCAGGATCCGCCCGGCCCGGCTGTCGATGACCAGCAGCCGCACGCCGCCGAAGTCGCGGCGGTAACTCCAGCGCGCGCCCTTGGTGCCGTCGCGGTCGTCGTCGGCCTCGTCGGCGAACGCGGCCAGCAGGTCGGCGTTGTCCCCGCCGGAGGCGATGGCCTTCTGGAAGGTCGGGTCCTCGGCGAGTTCGGCGGGGCCGAGGTTCCCGAGGTGCTGGTAGACCCAGTACGACATGATCGCCCCGCGCAGGCGCTCCTGCCACCACGGCTGCGCGCGCATCTGCTGCCGCCAGGTGTGGGAGGTGTTCCAGTCGTCGCGGACGTCGTGGTCGTCGAAGATCATCGACGTCGGCACCGTGGACAGCAGCCAGCGGATCACCGGCTCGCCCCAGGCTTCGAGGTAGAGGTGGGTGTACTCCTCGAAATCCGTCACTTCCGTGCCCGGCGGTTTCGAAGTGTCGCGACGCCGCTTCAGCCATTCCTGCGTCTCGTCGGTGGTCTCGTCGGCGTAGACCTGATCGCCCAGCATCAGCAACGCCTGCGGCCACTCGGTTTCCTCGCCCGCGGCCATCCGGTGGGCATCCGCGGCCAGCGCGTCCGGGCCGAAGATGTCGCCGTCGTGCGGTTTGCGGCAGGAGCCGAACACGAGCCGGACCCGGGACTCGTTCCGGGGCAGGGTCCGGATGCGGCTGGGCGGGAAGCCGGAATCCTCCGGCGGCCATGCCTTTTCGCCGTCCACGCGCACCTCGTACTCGTGGCACGAGCCCGGTTCGAGACCGGTCAGCACCAGCAGCGCGTAATGGTGGCCGCGGATCTCGAACGTCCTCGCCGTGACACCGAGGACTTCGACCTCACTCGCGGTGGTGGTCTCGACCCACACCGTCGCCGAAGTCTCGTCGACGTGACGCAGCAGCGGACCCAAGCGCAGGCTCATTCCCGAAACGGTGCCACAGCGGAGCCATGATCGTGCGCTGAGCGGCGCCTCAGCCGAGCCGCGCGAAGATCTCCCGGACCTCGGCCAGCGCCTCATCGGGTTCCACGTCGCCGTCTTCATACCAACCGAGGGCGGCCCGGTACTCGACGATCGCCTCGGGGGTGAACTCCTCGCCGAACCGGTATTCGCCGAGGCAAGAGATGAACCCCGACTCGGTCAGCGGGTCCAGGCCTTCCCGGCGGCAGTGCTCCAGGAAGCCTTCGGCCTGCGCCCACCGCTCGCCGTCGAACCAGAACACACCACAGGCGTAGTGGATCGCAGCTCCCGTCTCCGCATCGACGAGATTCATGGACTCGTAGTTCCCGGGACGGTTCCGTACCAGCGTGACGAGGTGTTCGGGAACGCCGCCGTAGAGCGCTTCCTGCACCGAATAGTCCTCGACCACGGACAAGTTCAACCTCGACTCGTGGTCGAAGGTCAGCAGCAGCGCCTGCTTGTCCGGCGTGAAGTACCAGACCGCCGACTCGCCGCCACCGTTGTTCCAGGCGTACCGCACCGCGCCGTCGACCTCGATCGGCTCGATTTCGGTGACCGCGTCGATCACCGCCGCACGACGTCGTACCTCGTCGAGGGAGGTCGCACCGAGCGCGGCCCAGATCTCTTCGCTCACCCGCGCAGGCTACCGGTACGCACGTGGCCGATCCGGATCCGCTGCGGGTGGTCGCCGACCGGGACGGACTTCACCTTCGCACCGGTCGCGAAGTCGATCGCCGTCACCTGGTCCGATCCGCTTTCCGAGATGACGCAATGCCTTCCGTCGCCGCTCACGGTCGCCCAGTACGGCTTCGCCGCCGTCACGAGCTGCGCCTCCCGCAGGCTCGCGCGGTCCACAATGGTCGCGTAGTCGTCCATGGTCCCGGCGACGCAAACCTTGTCGCCCGCCGGGCTCATCGAGAGCCCGTGGTGCCGCGAGTCGTTGACCCAGGTGGTGCGGTCCTCGCTGGTCGCCGGGTTCTTCGGCAGCGTCTTCGACCGCGTGATCCGGTCGGTGGCGACGTCGTATTCGAGGAGGCCGTTGAAGAACGACACCTGGAAGTACAGCTTCGACTCGTCGGGGGTGAAGGCCACCGGCCGGACGGCGTCGGAGAGATCGCCGCGCCCGAAAGCGTCCAAACGCTCACGCATGTCGATCACCTTCACCTGCTGGAAGGTGGTCGCGTCGACGACGGTGAGCCGCCGGTCGCCCTTGGTGAAGTCCTGCCACGGCGCGTCGAGCGCGGTGTTCACCTCGCCGATCGAGCTGTTCCAAAGGTACCGGCCGCCGTCGGTGTAGGTGTTCTCGTGCGGTTTGTCGCCGGTCTTGAACGAGCCGCGCTGCCGTCCGGTCTCGATGTCGAGTACGTGGACGGTGTTCGACGTCGAGGCCGACACCGCGATGCTGCGGCCGTCCGGCGACACGGCCATGTGGTCGGAGCGAAAACCCGACACCGGGAACCGCCAGTTGACGCGGCCGGTGGCGAGGTCGATCGACACGACGTCGGCGAAACTCGGGCGCGACGCGACCACCGCGCGGCCGTCCGGGGTGGTGTAGAGGTCGTCGACGAGCTGGTCGTGTCCCTCGCCGACGCCGTTGCGGATCCCGAGGAAGAACGCGAGCTTGATCGGGTTCAGGTAGATCTCGGTGAGCCGTTCGTCCTTGTCCGGCACCATGTTCACGCGCGCGATCTTCGCGTAGTCGCCGGAGGGCGCGATGACGTCCGCGGTCCCCTCCCAGTTGTTGCCCACGAACAGCACCTGCCGCAGGCCGTCTTCCGCCGCGGCGGAGGACGCCGAGCCCAGTGCCGCGGCGAGGCAGGTCACGAGGACGGTGGTCAGCAACCGGCGTTTCCGCATCACGCGCACCTTTCGGCGAGGGCCTGTTACCTTTCGGTAGCTCACAGGAAACCAACCGGCCGGACACCCTCGGTAGGGGACGGTCGCCAAGGACCGCCGGCTTCGTTGTGCACCGCGCACAATCCGCGCGGGAAGGCGGTGGCGATGGCGCACCGGTCGCTCCACGACGTGCTGGCCACGATGGCCGCCGACGCCGATGTCGTCGACGAGGTGGTCCGGGCGGCCCGCACGGAGTCGCCGGAAGTCGCGACCCTGCCGGTGAGCGAGAACCGGCGGCACGTCGCCATCGTGCTCGCCGCCGGGCTCGCCTCCTTCGACCGGCCGGGCGGGGCCGGGGAGCAGGACTACGCCGCGGCCGCCGCCGTCGGCGCGGACTGGGCCGCGCAGGGCGTGCCGCTCGCCGCGCTGCTGCGCGGGGTGCAGGCGGGCCGCAGCCGCGCGGTCGAGATCGCCGTCGAACGCGGCAAGGCGGCCGGGGTGCCGGACGACGTCATGCTGGCGGCACTGGTCGACTTCGACCGGAACACGCGCGCGCTCGAACGGCAGGTCATCGCCGGGTATCACGAGGCCGAACTCGAACTCTCCCGGACGGTGCACGACAGCCACACCCGGGTGCTGCGGCGGTTGCTGGGTGGCGACACGACGGCGCCTTCGGCTGAGGAGGTCGCGAACGCCGGGCTCAATCCGGGCGGCCGGTATCACTGCCTGCTCTCCGACGTCGGCGATCCGTACCAGGCGCGGGTCGTCGAACGACGGCTCGGCGCGACGGGCGGCGTCTTCGGCCTGGTCGACGGGCGGCTCACCGGGCTGGCGCCGCGGCTTCCCGCTGCGTCGGCGCTCGGTGACGACGTCCTCATGGTGGTCTCCCCCGCCGTCCCGCTCGCGGAGGTCCGCGGGATGCACGCGCTGTGCGTGATGGCGCTGCCGACGGCCGCGCGGTCCCGCGGTCTGCACGCGGTGGCCGATCTGGCCGTCGAGACCGCGCTCGCCGCCCAGCCGGGACTCGCGGCGCTGCTCGGTGACACCCTGCTGAGCGCGCTGACGCCGGGCGATCCCTTCCACGAGCAGCTCGTCTCGACCGCGCTGGCCTACCTCGACCACGGGCGGCGGCTCGACCAGACGGCCGCGGCGCTGCACGTCCACGCGAACACCGTGCGGTACCGGCTCGCCCGGCTCGGCGAGATCACCGGTGCGTCGCTCGACCCGCCCGAAGACGACGGCGGGGCGCATGTGCGGCACACCGTCGGCTGGTGGTGGGCGCTGCGCACCTGGCGCTCGGGCTGAACCGCCGGAGCCCGTCGTCCGTGTAACCCGATGAAGGCTTCTCCACCCGGAAGGAATCCGCCTTGTCGGTTTTCACGCGCCCCGCATTGGCCGGCCTGCCGGGAGACCGGACGGCCGCCCGCGAGATCGCGTCCAGCGCGGCGACCACCCTGTCCGCCGTCCTCGTGCTGTTCGCGCTGCTCGCGCCGGACGACCTCGACGCGCTGACCCCCGAGGCGTTCGTGCGGTTGCCGGTGGAGGCGTTGCTCGGGGTGGCGGTGGTGCTCATGCTGCGCGACGGCGCCCGGCGGGTCGTCGCGGTTTCGGCGGGCGCGATCCTCGGGCTGCTGACCGTGTTCAAGGCCATCGACATCGGTTTCGGGCTCACGCTGAACCGGCCGTTCAACCCGGTTTTCGACTGGGGTGTGCTCGGGAACGGCGTCGATCTGCTCGGCACGTCGATCGGCCGGGCAGGCGCGATCGCGTCGTTCACCGCGCTGACGCTGCTCGCCGTGGTGGTGATCGTGCTGATGTCGCTGGCCGTGCTGCGGTTGAGCCGGGTGGTGGCCGGACGGCGCACGGCGTCGACCAGGGTGACGGCCGTGCTCAGCGTGGTCTGGATGGCGTGCGCGGTCTCCGGCGCGCAGCTCGCTCCGGGGCAGCCCCTGGCTTCGCGCAGCGCGGTCGCCTTCGCCTACGACGACCTCCGCCAGGTGCGGGCCGGCATCCGGGACAGGCAGGCCTTCGCCGAGGAAGTCGCCGTCGACGCCTTCCGTGACACGCCGTCTTCCGGACTGCTGAACGCGTTGCGCGGCAAGGATGTGCTGTTCACCTTCATCGAGAGCTACGGCCGGGTGGCCGTCCAGGACTCGGACATCGCGCCCAAGGTCGACGCGGTCCTCGACGCCGGGACCGCGCGGCTGAAGAACGCAGGCTACGGCTCGCGCAGCGCGTTCCTGACGTCGCCGACGACGAGCGCGGGCAGCTGGCTGGCGCATTCCACGTTCCAGTCCGGGGTGTGGGTCGACAGCCAGCACCGCTACGACGACTTCGTGAAAACCGACCGGTTCACCCTCGGCGGTGCGTTCAAGCGCGCGGGCTGGGAGACCGTCGGCGTTGTTCCCGCGCACACCGAAGACTGGCCGGAGGGCAAGGTCTACGGCTACGACCGCTACTACGACTCACGGAACATCGGGTATCACGGCCCGCGGTTCTCCTACGCCACGATGCCGGACCAGTTCACGCTTTCGGCTTTCCAGCGCGCCGAACGCGGGAGGCCGGACCGTCCGCCACTGATGGCGGAGATCGACCTCGTCACCAGCCACTGGCCGTGGACACCGCTCCCCCGAATGATCGACTGGGCCGCCGTCGGCGACGGATCCGTCTACGACCCCATGCCCTCGCAAGGGAAAACGCCCGAAGAGGTCTTCACCGACCCCGCCAAGGTGCGCGGCGCGTACGGCGACTCGATCGCGTATTCGCTGGACTCGCTCATCTCGTACGTGGAGACGTACGGCGACGACGACCTCGTGCTCGTGTTCCTCGGCGACCACCAGCCGAACCCGATCGTCGCCGGCGCGGGCGCGGATCACGACGTCCCGGTCACCGTGGTCACGCGGGACAAGGCCGTGCTCGACAAGGTCGCGGCGTGGCACTGGCAGGACGGCCTGAACCCGGACCGGAACGCGCCGGTGTGGCGGATGGACACGTTCCGGGACCGGTTCCTGACCACTTTCGCCCGCTGAAACCCCGCATTCAGAGGACTAAATGCGGGTGGCGTCGCGATACCGGTCGGCCAGCTCGCGCAAGTAGTCGACCAATTGCTGAGGTTCGGTGACCCGGAAAGGGGCGTTGAGTAGTCCTAAGTGGACGGCCATCGTCTCGATGCTGTCCGCGCCGGTGTGCAGGACGCAGGTGTTCGCGTCGACGGCCTCCACCGTCCCGACGGCCGGGTTGATCCGCGCGGTCACCTCTTCGGCGGACGCGTGCACGGTGACGTCGGCGCGGTAGCGCCAGGCGGCGGACGACACCCCGCGCCGAACGCGGTCCGTGACGTCTTCGGGCAGTTCGCGCGCGGTGAACCGCGGGCCGGTCGGGACGCGCGGGGTCAGCCTGTCGACCCGGAAGGTGCGCCAGTCGCCGCGGTCGAGGTCCCAGGCGACCAGATACCAGCGGCGTCCCCAGTTCACCAGGCGATACGGCTCGACCTTGCGGGTGCTTTCCGAACCGTCGTGGGTCCGGTAGCCGAAGCGCAGCACCTCGCGATCCCGGCAGCAGGCCGTCAGCACGGTGAGCGTCTCGGCGGCGACGCGCGGGCCGGGTTCGTCCCTCGGCACCGGGACCGTGTACGCCTGCAAGGCGTTCACGCGGCGGCGCAACCGGGACGGCAACACCTGCTCCAGCTTGGCGAGCGCGCGCAACGATGTCTCCTCCACGCCCGCGATGGTGCCGCCTGCCGCGGTGCGCAGGCCGATCGCGACCGCGACGGCCTCCTCGTCGTCCAGCAGCAACGGCGGCAGATCGGCGCCCGCGCCGAGCCGGTAGCCGCCGACGGAGCCGCGGGTCGCGTCCACCGGGTAGCCGAGCGCGCGCAGACGCTCGACGTCGTTGCGGATCGTGCGGGCGCTGACCTTCAGGCGTTCTGCCAGTTCAGTGCCTGTCCAGTCACGGGGAGTTTGCAGGAGGGAGAGCAAACGGAGTAATCGTGCCGAAGTTTCCAACATTTCTTCAGGCTGCCCCTCCATTAGGAACGGGATGTTCCTAATGGCACTCTACCTTGGTCTCATGAACGAAAACACCGAGATCAAGCCCTTCCGCGTCGAGGTCCCGCAGGCCGAACTGGACGACCTCGCCGACCGTCTGGCCCGCGTCCGCTGGGCGAACGAGCTGCCCGCCGACCAGGTGACCGACGGGGTGCAGCGCGGACCGGTCACGCCGGGCTGGGAGTACGGCGTGCCCCTGGAGTACGTGCGACGGCTGGTCTCGTACTGGCGCGAGGGCTACGACTGGCGGAAGTGGGAGGCGAAGCTCAACGCGTACCCGCAGTTCACCACGGAGATCGACGGGCAGAACATCCACTTCCTGCACGTCCGCTCGCCGGAGCCGGACGCGACGCCGCTGATCCTCACCCACGGCTGGCCGAACTCGGTGTTCGAATACCTCGACCTGATCGACCAGCTGACGGACCCGCGTTCCCACGGGGGCGACGCGGCGGACGCGTTCCACGTGGTCATCCCGTCGCTGCCCGGGTTCGGCTTCTCCGGCCCGACACGCGAAAAGGGCTGGAACCGGTACCGCACGGCCCGGGCCTGGGCCGAGCTGATGCGCCGCCTCGGCTACGAGCGCTACGGCACGCACGGGAACGACGCCGGTTCGTTCGTCGCCCCCGAGGTCGGCCGCGTCGACGCCGAGCACGTGCTCGGCGTGCACGTCACGCAGCTGTTCTCGTTCCCCAGCGGCGATCCGGCGGAGTTCGAGGGCATGACCGAGAAGGAACTGGAGTACATGCAGTTCCTCCAGTCCTTCAACGACGACATGTCCGGCTACGCGAAACTCCAGGAGAGCGCGCCGCAGAACCTCGCGCACGCGCTGGCCGACTCGCCGACCGGGCAGCTGGCCTGGAGCGCGCAGCTGCTGTCGGCCACGAGCGACGACCACGTGCTCACCAACGCCACGCTGTACTGGCTCACCAACACCGCGGCTTCGGCGGCGCGGTTCTACTACGAGGACAAGCACAGCGAGCACCCGGCGGAGCCGACGACCGCGCCGACCGGGCTGGCCAGCTTCGCCTACGACTTCCGGCCGCTGCGGCGCTTCGCCGAGCGGGACCACGCGAACATCGTTTCGTGGCAGGAATTCGACCGCGGCAGCCACTGGGCGACGCAGGACGCGCCGGATCTGCTGGTGGGGGACCTCCGGGCCTTCTTCCGCAAGCTGTCCTGAGCACCGCACTCGCGTGATCGAAGGCGGAACTCGCGTGATCAGAGGCGAAACACCCGAGTGCGGCCTCCAATCACGCGAGTCACGTCCCTGATCACGCGAGTCACGCCTTCGTTCACGCCACACCAGTCCGTGAAGGCCTCCTTGAGGGACTCTGGGTCCCTCAAGGAGGCCTTCACGGACTTCGGATCAGCAGGTACTTAAGGCACCTTTGGCCCCAACCGTCCGTACCACTCACGAGGTCACTCGGCCATGCGGTGCAACAGGAAGATCCCGTTCAACAGCGGCCGGTCCAGCCGCTGCCCGTCGGTCGCCACGTACTCGTCGAGGATGTCGAGGATCCGGTTGTCGAGTTCGGTGACCTCTTCCGGCGAGAGATGCAGCGCGAACCGCTCGACCACCCGCACCGAACCCGGCCCGGCTTCGCGGAGTTCGTCCTGGAATGCCTCGATCGGCCCGAACCGGGTGTCTTCGTCCTCGCCGTTCAACGGCCCGTCCAGCCACCAGGTCTTGCCGGCACTGCGATAGGGCTTTTCGAGCGCGCCGCTCGACCCGGTGCGCACCGGGGCCTGCTCCAGCAGACCGGCCTCGACGAGCTGCCGCACGTGATAGAGCACCGTGCCGGGGTCCTTGCCGAGCCGGTCGGCGAGTTCCTTGTTGGTCAGCTCCCGCTCGCCGCAGAGCCGGAGAATCCGCAACCGCAAGGGATGACCGAGCGCCTTGGCCTCCCGCGCGGTCGCTTCGCGCCGCCTGTCCGCGACCCTCGCGGCGACCTGATCGTCCATGGGCGCAGCGTAGCCGACCGATGGAGAAGACAGACATCGATGGAGTTTTCTCAATCAATGTGCGATCCTCGATCGGTGGCCTCACTGGGGACCGCCTACCGGCGGCTGTGGAGTTCGTCGGGGCTGTCGAACCTGGCCGACGGGATCGTCAAGGTCGCGCTCGGCCTGGTGGCCGTCCAGTTCACCCGGTCGCCGTCGCTGGTCGCGGGGCTGGCGGCCGTGTCCTCCTTGCCGTGGCTGGTGTTCGCCCTGCACGCCGGGGTGCTCGCCGACCGCGTCGACCGCCGCCGCGCGATGCTCGCCGCGAATCTGGCCCGCGCGGCGCTCGTCGCCCGGTTCGCGGCGGCGATCGCGCTGGGATCCGGGTCGATCTGGCTGCTCTACGTCGTCGCGCTGGGACTCGGGATCGCCGAAACGGTCCACGACACGGCCGCGCAGGCGATCCTCCCGCAGATCGTCGGCCGCGACCGGCTGACGCGGGCCAACAGCCGGCTCTACGCCGCCGAACTCACCGCCAACGAATTCGCCGGCCCGCCACTGGGCGGTTTCCTCGTCGCCGCCGGCGCTTCCGTCGCGTTCGCGGCGCCCTCGGCGCTCTGGATCGTCGCGCTCGCCGCGCTCTTCTTCGTCCCCGGCTCGTTCCGCGCCGATCGGCCGCGGGGCACGAGCGTCCGCGAAGATCTGGTCGAGGGCCTGCGTTTCCTTTGGGAGAACCGGATTCTGCGGATCCTGGCGATCATGGTCGGCGGGTTCAACCTCGCCACGAGCGCGGTGATCACGCTCTTCGTGCTGTACGCGGTGGGCCCGTCGTCGGCGATGGGGCTGTCCGCACAGGCCTACGGATTCCTGCTCGCGGTCATCGCCCTCGGCAGTCTCGCGGGGTCGTTCGCGGCCGAGCGGATCGAACTCGCGCTCGGCCGCTCCCGCGCGCTGGTGCTCAGCCTGCTCACCGGCACCGCCTTCGCCGGGATTCCCGCGGTGACCACGGATCCGTACGTGATCGGCGCGGTGTTCTTCCTCGGCGGCGCCGGGGTCGTGCTGTGGAACGTGATCGTGGTTTCGCTGCGGCAGCAAATCATCCCGGACCATCTGCTGGGCCGGGCCACCAGCGGCCACCGGCTCGTCGCCTGGGGGACCAAACCGCTGGGCGCGGCGGCGGCCGGGCTGCTCGCGGAGGTCTTCGGGCTGCGACCGGTGTTCGCGGGGGCGGCGGCGGTGATCCTGGCGCTGGCGCTGCTCACCCCTCGCGAGTGGTGAGCACCGACTGAACGGCCTCCGGGGTCCGCCCGACCACGGTCGTGCCGTCGTCGGCGGTGATGATCGGCCGCTGGATCAGCTTCGGATGCGTCGCCAGCGCCTCGATCCACCGGTCGCGGTCGGCGGGAGTGCGCCCCCACGTCTTGAGTTCGAGTTCCTTCGCGATCGGCTCGGTGGTGCGGGTGATGTCCCACGGCTCGAGTCCGAGCCGCTTGAGGACGGCCTTCAGCTCCTTCGCCGTCGGCGGCTCTTCGAGGTACTTCCGCACGGTGTACTCGGCCCCCGCCTCGTCCAGCATCGAGACCGCGGACCGGCATTTGGAACACGCCGGGTTCACCCAGATCTCCATCCGGGGCCACCTCCCTTCGAAAAGTGCTCACTCGATGAGCACTTCACTTCCGATGATGGTCACAGACATTACGACGAAAGGAACCCCGGTCATGGACGAGACCACCTTCAGTGCCGCCTCCCCCGCCGAGTGGCGTGCCTGGCTCGCCGAGAACGCCGGGACCGAAAAGGCGGTCTGGCTGGTCATCCGGCACAAGGACAGCGGCGTCCCCAGCGTCCGGATCGAAGAGGCGATGGAGCAGGCGCTGTGCTTCGGGTGGATCGACGGGCTGCACCGCAAGAACGACGCCACCAGCTCGCGGCTGCGGTTCACCCCGCGCAACCCCCGGAGCACCTGGAGCCGCGTCAACCGCGAACGGGCCGCCCGCCTGATCGCCGAAGGGCGGATGACCGAACGCGGCCAGGCGATGATCGACCTGGCCAAGGCGAAGGGCCGCTGGCAGGTCGTGCCGGACGGCGACGGCGTCCCGGAGGACCTGCGCGCCCGGCTCGATGCCGACGACGCCGCCCGCACCCACTTCGAGAAGTTCCCGCCGTCGTCGAAGCGGCTGATCCTGGAATGGATCCTGACGGCGAAGAAGCCGGAGACCCGGGAGCGGCGGATCGCCAAGACCGTCGAACTCGCGGCCGTGAACGTCCGCGCGAATCACCCGGTCCGGTGACTCAGTTCGGTTCGCACCGGGCGACGAGGAGGGCGATGTCGTCCTGCGCCGGGATGTTGCCGACGAGCGCGGCCATCACGCGCGCGCAGACCACATCGGGCTGGTCCGCGGAGATCACGCCCGCGAGCCGCTGCAGGCCGACGTCGATCAGCTGGTCCCGGCGCTCGACGAGCCCGTCGGTGTAGAAGGCGAGCACGGCACCGGGCGGCAGTTCGACGACGGTTCGTCGGCGCTTCGGCCCGGTGACCCCGATCGGCGGATCGACCGGCGCGTCGACGAACGCCGACGGCCCGCCGGGCGGCGCGAGCACCGGCGGCAGATGCCCGGCCAGCGAGATCGCCATGCTGTCGCGCGAAGCCGTCACCAATCCGTACACGACGGTGGCCAGCGAACCCGGCTCGAAATGCTGCACCTTCCGGTCCAGTTTGGACAGTACTTCCGCCGGGTCGTCCGATTCGAGCGCGTAGGCGCGAAGCGCGCTGCGCAGCCGTCCCATGATCACGGCGGCGTTGAGGCCGTGCCCGGCGACGTCGCCCATCACGATGCCGAGCCGTCCGCCCGGCAGCGCGAACAGGTCGTACCAGTCACCGCCGACCCCGGGTTCGGTACCCGGCACGTACCGCGCGGAGAACTGGATTCCCGGGACGGCGGGCAGCCGCGCGGGCACCAGGCTCCGCTGCAGCGCGGCCGCCGCCGCGCGATCGGTCGACGAGAGTTCGATCTGCGCCGCCAGCGCGAGCCGCGCGGCCACCAGCTGCAGCAGTTCGATGTCGGTCTCGGAGAACTCCCTCGGCGTCAGCGACCCGACGTGCAGGACCCCGATCAGTTCGTCGCCCGCGACCATCGGCACGCCGAGCAGCGTGCTCAGCCCCCGTTCCCACAGGAGCGAGTTCACCACCGTGGTCTCGTCGACGTGGTCGATGACCACCGGACGGCGCTGCGCGGCGACCTTGCCCGCGAAGCCGGCGCCGACGGGCACCCGCACGTCCTGATAGACCTCTTCCTCGATCCCGGAAGCGGCGATCGCCAGCAGCTGCTGGGCCGACGGGTCGTGCCGGAGCACCGTGGCGGTGTCGACGCCGAGAACCTCGCGTACGCGCGCCAGGATCGTGGCCATCACCTTGTCCTGGCCGAGGCGCCCCAGCTCCGTGTCGGTGATGGCTTCGAGCACCTGGAGCCGGTCGGCGGCGGTCGGGGTCTCGGGCATGCGCAGAGCCTAGCCAGCCCGGTCGGCGGCCACCGCCCAGCCCGCCGCCAGTCCGTCGAGGTCAGCCGCCAGTACGGCACTCGGCGGAATGGCGTCCCGCGGGACCCGGCAGGCGAGCGCCGTGCCGAGTCCGGCCATCCGGATGACGCCGTCGATCAGCGCCTCCGGCTCCTCCTGCCAGTCGAACCCCGGCTGGGCGATCAGCAGGCTCACGCAACCGTGCATCGCCGACCAGAGGCCCATCGAGAGGACCTCCGGTTCGCCGCGCAGGATCCCGGCCCGTACGCAGGCGGCGGTCGCCTCGGCGAGATACCGGAAGCAGGCGACCGCGCCGGGCGACGAACCGCCGGAGGGACGCATCAAAAGCACGCGGTACTGGACCGGATGGTCGAGGGCGAACCGGGCGTACACGCGTGCGCGTCGGCTGAGCGCGCGCATCGGATCGGCGACCTCGACGGCGTGCTCGCGCATGCGGCGGGCGAGTTCGTCCCACACCCGCAGGCAGACCGCCTCCAACAAGGCGTCCCGGCTGGGGAAGTGCGCGTAGACCGACGGCGTGGAGACCCCGGTGCGGCGCGCGACGGCCCGCAACGTCAGCGCCTCGTCGGTGCCCGCCTCGCCGAGCAGGGCGTCGGCGGCGGACAGGATCTCGCCGCGCAGCCTGTCCCCTTCACCCGGCCGCGCCTTCGTCCGCTTCGCGCCCATGCCGTGATGCTGCCAGCATTGACTTGACACCGTCAACTTGACGGTGTCAGCTTGGCGGTATGGCGCATTTCCGGACCGCGACCGCCCTCCGCCGCCGAGGCGACGACCCGGTCTTCGACACCGAGCTCGATCCACAGTGGACGATCGGGACGAAGCTGCACGGCGGCTATCTCCTCGCCGTGCTCGCCAAGGCTGCCGCCGAGGTGTCGTCGCATCCGCATCTGACCGCGATCAGCGGCTCGTTCTCGGTGGCCCCCGAGCCCGGCCCCGCGGTCGTCGAGGTCGAGGTGCTGCGCGAGGGCCGCGGCCTCACCCAGCTGCGCGCCCGGCTGAGCCAGGGCGGCGCGCCCTGTACCGAAGCGCTGATCACCCAAGGCGTCCTGACCGACGGCGACGCGTGGTGGTCCGGAGTGGACCCGGTCGAGATCCCGCCGGAGCAGGACTGCCTGCCCGTGCCCACCGACGGCGGTGGCGGCTTCCGCATCGGCCTGATGGACGTCGTCGAGCAGCGCCTCGACCCGGCCGCGGCGGGTTTCGCGGTGGGACAGCCGTCCCGGAAAGGCGTCATCTCGTCCTGGCTGCGGCTCGCCGACGGCAGCGACTGGGATCCGGTGAGCCTGCTCGTCGCGCTCGACCCGGTACCGCCGATCTCCTACGACCTCGGCATCGCGGGCTGGGCGCCGACCGTCCAGTTCACCGCGTACCTGCGCGGGCTCCCGGCGCCGGGTCCGGTGCGGGTGCGGATGCGCGCGGGCGAACTCGGCGGCGACCGGATGGACGAGGTCGCGGAGCTTTGGGACGAAAAGGACCGGCTCATCGGGCAGGCGACCCAGATCGCCGCCGTCCGACTCCCCTGAACCACCCGAAAGCGGGTTCATGACGCGGCGCCGGGAGCTAAGATCCGGCTTCGACGTCATAGTTCTGGGGGCAGGACCATGGAAGTGGAACCACGTCGTGCGGGCGAGAACGACTCCGGCTCCGGCGGAGCCGAGATCACCCGGCTCTGCCGGACCCTGGTGCCGCTGGCCGCCGCCGGCAAGTACGCCGAGGCCGCGTCGACCTATCGCTGGGTGAGCAGGGCCTCGTCCGGCGACCCGCTCCGGTACGGCGATCACGCGCTACGGCTGGAATTCTGCGCCCTCACCGGCAACGAGCACACCGGCCTCGATCTCCTGTCGCTTTTGGACGGTGTCGGCGACCATTCGGACGCCGTCGGCAGGCTGGAGTTCTTCGCCTCGGCGGCGCTGCTCACCCGCCGGTTGACGGAAACCGGATACGGCGAGATCCCGTTTGTCCTCAACGGCCCGTACGACGGCGTTTCCCTGAGCAGGCTGCACGAGCGGATGCGGGCGGCGGCCTTCGTCGAAGCCGAAGAACTCGACGGACGCGAGCACTCCGGCTACTTCACCGTCTACGCCGAACGGAAGATGGCCGCGAAACCGGTCGCGGAATTCGTCCCGCTCCTGCCGTCGGCGCTCCCCCGGGTGCCGGTCCTGCCGCCGCCAGGACTGTCCGCGGAGGAACTCGTCATCCGGGCGGAGATCCACAATCACCGGTGCGAACCGGAGGAGGCGCGAGCCTGTCTCGACGCGATCGAAGGCGTCCCGGACGAAATCGCCCCTCGGCTGAGCGAACTGCGCGCGATCTTCTTCCAGGGCGAGGACACCGAGGAGCGGCTGCGCGACGCCGCCGCCGGATTCCGGCGCCAGGGCGACGAAATCCGGTTCCTGCTCAACCAGTGCTGGCTCGGCCTGTGGCTCGTTTTCGACGATCAGGCCGAGACCGGGGTGGCGCTGACGACGGTGGCCGCGTCCCGCCTGCGCGCCGGGACGGACGAACGCGCCGCCTGCTGGGGCGAATACTGGCTGGCGCACGTGCTTTCCGGGCAGGGCCGCACTTCCGAGGCGTACGAGGCCTTGCGGCGGGGCGCCGAGCGGGCCGGCGCGCTCGGTGATCCCTTGCTCCTCGGGACCCTGCTGTGTCTCGAAGCGTCGTTGCGCAACGGCGACGGCGAGGATCCGGTGACCACACTGGAACTCGCGCGGTCGGCGACGGACGCCTTCATCGTCGGGAACGTCGGCGAGAAGGCCGTCGAGGCGGTCGAACAGGTCCGGATCGCTTACGAGCGCACGGGATCGCTCGACGAATTGGACGTCTTCGTGGAGCACCTGCTGGCGACGCTGCCCGTGGGCGGCCCGGAACGGTTGCGCGGACATCTCCGCCACCTCCGCGCGTTGTCGCTGATCGGCACCGGCAGGTTCGCCGAAGCCGTCGACGACGCCTACGCGTCTCTCGGTGTCTCCGCGTCGAAAGGCAAGGACACCGCGGAACATTGGTACGTCCTCGTCACCGCGCTGCACGGCGCCGGCCGCTACGACGAGGTGCTCGACGTCGCACCCCGCGCCATCGCCCTGCTCTCCGCGTCACCGGACTGGGGGCACCGCTGCCGGTGGATGTACGCCGACAGCTACCGCGCGCTCGGCGAATCTTCCCGCGCCTTCAACGAATACGCCGTCCTCGCCGAGATACTCCACGATTCGGGCGACACCGGGCACTCCTACATCTCGGTGAGCATGGCCGCCGCCGAACAGCTCGATCTGCTCGGCTACGGCGCCAACGCCGCCGACTTCTACGCGCGGGCCGCCGACGCGGCCTTGGCGATCGGCGGTGGATACGTCGCCGCCACCTGCCGCAACGCCGCGACCCTTTCCCGGCTGCGGTCCGGCGACCTCGACGCGGCGCTGAGCGCGCTCGACGCCGCGGAAACCGCCGTGCACGCCGTGGAAACCGAGACCGTGCCCGCCAGGGAGCATCTCTTCGCACAGCTCGACCACGTCGCCGCCCACGTGCTCAGCGCCGCCGGCCGGGTCCGCGAGGCCGCCCGCCGCGCGCTCCGCGCCGCCGAAACGTTCCACCGGATAGGCGAAGCCGAGTCCGCCCGCGACGTCGACCTGTTGCTCGAACAGATCCTCCTCGGCGACCAGAAGTGACGTGCCGCTTCGGTCCAGTGGGTCGTGAGTGGCGTTTCGGGTTCTAACCCGAATCGCCACTCACGACCACCTGGACCCTCACCGTCGCCTTGCCAGCCCCACTCACCAGGAGAAGGATCCCCGGCATGACCGGAGGAGCCAGCGGTACCCGAAGCCTGTCCATCGGCTCGATCCTGCTGTGGGTCGTGCGCGTCGCGCTCGCCGCCGAGTTCCTCTACAGCGGCTACCTGCTGTTCGCGGGCGGCCACACCGAACAGACCTTCGCCGAGATCGGGCTCGGGCAGTGGCTCCGGTACGTCACCGGCGTGCTCGAGGTCGCCGGCGCGATCGGCCTGCTGATCCCCCGCTTCGGCGGGCCGTCGGCGCTGCTGCTGGCGGGCGTCATGGTGGGCGCGAGCGTCACGGAACTGTTCATCCTCGCCGACGGCGGCCCGGTCCTCCCGCTGATCCTGCTGATCGCCTGCGCGACGCTGGCCTGGTTCCTCCAGGATCAGACGCGCGCGTTGCTCGGGATCCAGCCGCCCGAAGACGACGAGGACGACCGCTAGGCGAACGCGCGCCGACCCTTACACCGAACGGCGCAAAGGTCGCCCGCCGAATGCCCCGATCACCGGGACGGACAAAGAAAAACCGCATGTCAGCCCGCCTCGCGAGGCGCTGACGAGCACGCCGAAATCCGATCACCAGCGTGATCATCCGCTCACTCAAGGTTAAAGATTGCGGCTCGTTTACAACGAACCGGCCACCCGCTTGACAGTCGGAGTGGTACGTACCACGCTGCCCGCATTGGTCTACACCATTTTGTGGGAGCTCGGCATGGTGGCCGGGCATCGAAAGGACGGCACGAGTGAAGCGCTGGCTCAAGATGGCTGCGGGCGCCGCCGCCATCACCCTCGCGACGGCGGGCTGCGCCGGTTCCGGCAGTGGCGACAGCACGAATTCGAGCGCTGCGGCCTCGAACGGCTCGCTCACGGTCTGGCTCATGACGGGGACCGCCCCGGAAGCACTGACGAACTCGCTCCACAAGGAATTCGAAGACGCGCACCCCGGCGTCAAGGTCAAGTACGAGATCCAGCAGTGGAACGGCATCCAGCAGAAGCTGACCACCGCGCTGGCCAGTGACAACCCGCCGGACGTGATCGAGCTGGGCAACACCCAGACCCCCGCGTTCGCGAACCAGGGCGTGCTCGCCGACCTCACCTCGAGCGTGAACGACTTCAACGGCGCGCAGTGGCTGCAGGGCCTCAAGGCTTCGGGCGAGTTCGACGGCAAGACCTACGGCGTCCCGTTCTACGCGGCCAACCGCGAGGTCATCTACCGCAAGGACATGTTCGAGCAGGCCGGCATCACCGCGACGCCGAAGACGCGCGCGGAGTGGCTCGACGCGATCACCAAGCTCAAGGCCAAGTTCGGCAGCGACCCCGAGTTCCAGGCCCTCTACCACCCCGGCCAGAACTGGTACGAGCTGCTGTCCTACATCTGGGACGAGGGCGGCGACATCGCCCAGGCCAACGGCAAGTCCTTCAAGTCGACCCTGGACTCCCCGCAGGCGAAGGCCGGGCTCGAGTTCTACAAGCAGCTCACCGACGCTTCGGGCACCAAGGCCCCGAAGGACGCCGACGAGGCCACCCCGCAGCAGGCCGGCATCTACGGCGCGGGCAAGGTCGCGATGATGATCGGTGTCCCGGGTGAGGTCGACACCGCGGCGAAGACCGACCCGAAGATCAAGGAGAAGTCGGGCGCCTTCGCGATCCCGGGCAAGACCGCCGACAAGTCGGCCCCGGTCTTCCTGGGCGGCTCGAACCTGGTCATCCCGGCCAACAGCAAGAACGCGGCCGCGGCGAAGGACTACGTCAAGCTGTTCTCCACCCCGAAGTACCAGACCGAGCTGGCCAAGGCCGGTTACGTCCCCGGTACCTCGACCGACGTGTCCGCGCTCGACGCGAACCCGCTCACCAAGGTGATGGCCGAGGCTTCCAAGAACGGCCGCGCCGTGCCGACCAGCCCCAAGTGGGGTGACGTCGAATCCGGTCAGAACCCGATCAAGGACATGCTGACCGCCTACCTGACCGGAACGAAGACGCTCGACCAGGCGACCGCCGACGCCAACGCAGCGCTCGACAAGCTCATCGGCGGATGACCACGACGAAAGATGTGACGATGCCGGCGGGGGCCACCCCGCCGGCATCGCCGCGCATCAAACCCCCGAAGTCCAACCGGCGCCTCCGCCTCGGCGAGCGGACGGCGCCGTACCTGCTGATCCTTCCCGCACTGGTCGCGATCCTGGTCCTGCTGGGCTGGCCGACGCTGCAGCTGATCGGGATCAGTCTCCGCAAGCTGGACCTCCGTGAGCTGGTCTCCGGGGAGATGGTCTGGGTCGGATTCGAGAACTTCTCCGAGATCCTGTCCGATTCGGAGTTCTGGGAGATCACCGTCCGCACGCTGGTGTTCACCGCGTCGGTCGTGCTCCTCACCCTGCTGCTCGCGCTGCTCATGGCGGTGCTGATGCGGCATCTCAACCCGGTGGTCCGGGTGATCGTGCAGGTCGCGCTGATCCTCGCGTGGGCGACCCCGGTGGTCGCGACGACCACGGTGTTCCAGTGGATCTTCGACCAGCAGTACGGCATCTTGAACAAGACGCTCGCGAAACTCGGTTTCGAGAGCTTCATCGGGCATTCGTGGTTCTCCACCGGCCCGAGCACGCTCACCGTCATCGGGATCCTGGTGGTCTGGCAGGCCGTGCCGTTCGTGGCGTTCACGCTCTACGCCGGGCTCCTCGGCGTTCCCAAGGAGCAGTACGAGGCCGCGGGGATCGACGGCGCCAACGCCTGGCAGGCGTTCTGGGCGGTCAGCTGGCCGGCGATCCGGCCGATCCTGACCATGGTCACGTTCCTGTCGGTGCTGTGGGACTTCAAGTTGTTCGCCCAGGTGTGGGCGATCCGTCAAGGCGGGCCGGACGGCGCCAGCACGACGCTGCCGGTCTACATGTACCTCAAGGGCCTCGCGGGCAACCACTTCGGCCTGGCGGCCACCGCCGCCCTGCTGATGATGCTCGTGCTGATCCTGCTCACCGCCCGGTACGTCCAGCTGCTGGTGCGCACGAAGGAGGCCGACCTGTCATGAGGAAGTCCCTGACCCAGCGGATCGGCCTCGGCACGCTCGGCGTGGTCGTGGCCCTGCTGTTCGTCTTCCCGACGTACTGGATGTTCACCTCGTCGCTGAAGACCCCGGGCCAGGTCCTGTCCCCGGACTACGACCTCGTCCCGCTTTCGGTGACGTTCGAAAACTTCGTCTCGGCGCTGACGAAGCCCGGTTTCACCACGTACCTCGCCAACAGCCTGATCGTCACGCTCGGCGCGGTGCTGTGCTCGCTCGTCGCGGGTGTGCTGGCCGCGGTTCCCTTGTCCCGTATGCGTTTCCGTGGACGCAAGGGGTTCCTGCTGCTGGTGCTCGTCGCCCAGCTGGCGCCGTTCGAAGCGCTGCTGATCCCGATGTACCTGCTGATGCGCGACGCCGGGCTGCTCAACCAGCTGCCTTCGCTGCTGCTGGTGTACTTCGCGGCGACGCTGCCCTTCACGTGCTGGATGCTCTACGGCTTCGTCAACGGCATCCCGTACGACCTCGAAGAGGCCGCGATGATCGACGGATGCAGCCGGGCGGGTGCCTTCCGCCGGGTGACGCTGCCGCTGCTCGCGCCCGGACTCGTGACCACCTCGGTGTTCAGCTTCATCACCGCGTGGAACGAGTTCCTGTTCGCGTTCGTGTTCATGCGCGACCAGAACAAGCAGACGCTGCCGGTGTGGCTCTCGTCGTTCCGGACGGCGTTCTCCGTGGACTGGGGCGGCATCATGGCGGCGTCGGTGATCTACGCCGTGCCCGCGCTGGTGTTCTTCATCATCGTCCAGCGCAAGCTCGTGTCCAACCTGACCGCAGGCGCAGTGAAGGGGTAATCCTTGTCTTCACCGGAAAAGCTCGCCGCTTCCGTTCTCGTACCGGGCTTCGACGGCACCACCGCGCCGGATTGGCTGCGCCGCAAGGTGGCGGACGGTCTCGGCGGCGCGATCCTGTTCGGCCGCAACGTGGTCGACGACGAGCAGGTGGCCGCGCTGAGCGCGCAGCTGCGGGCGGAACGGCCCGACGTGCTCGTCGGCATCGACGAGGAGGGCGGTGACGTCACGCGGCTCGACGTCGCCACCGGCTCGTTCGTGCCGGGACCACTCGCACTCGGCGCCGCGGACGACGTCGAGCTGACGACCTCGGTCGCGGCGGCGCTCGGCGAGCGGCTGGCCGCGTGCGGGGTGACGATCAGTTTCGCCCCGTGCGCGGATCTCACGCTCGCGGCGGAGGATCCCTCGATCGGGGTCCGGGCGTTCGGTTCGGATCCGGTGAAGGCGTCGCCGCATGTGGCGGCGTTCATCACCGGGCTGCAGAAGTACGGCGTGGCCGCGTCGGCCAAGCATTTCCCCGGCCACGGGGCGGCGACGGACGATTCGCACCACGCGCTGCCGGTGCTGCCCCGGACCGAGGCGGAACTGCACGAGATCGAACTCGTCCCGTTCAAGGCGGCGATCGCGGCGGGGGTGCGCGCGGTGATGACCGGGCACCTCGTCGTGCCCGCGTGGGGTGAGCTGCCCGCGACGCTCAACCCGAAGGCGCTCACCGACGTCCTGCGCGGCGAGCTCGGCTTCACCGGCGCGGTCATCACCGACGCGCTGGACATGGGCGCCGTCGCGGGCGAACTCGGCAAGACCGAGGGCGTCGGACGGGCGTCGGTGCGGGCGCTGATCGCCGGCGCCGACGCGCTGTGCCTCGGCGGGGTGTCGTTCGAAGAGGACGAGCTGAACCGGATCGCGGCGGTCATCGCGGCCGCCGTCGAGTCCGGCGAGCTGCCGCTGGAGCGGCTGGCAGAGGCGTCGGAGCGGGTCGCCGCGCTCGGCACTCCCCCGGTGTCGACGCCGATCTCTCCGGTGGATCACCGGCTCGGCCTGGAGGCGGCGCGCAAGGCGTTGCGGATCCAGGGTTCGCCGAAGCTGGACGGGCCGCCGCTGGTGATCGACATCGAGACCGAGCCGATCATCGCGGCGGGCCCGATGCCGTGGGGGCTCGGCTCGCATCTGACCGAGCTCGTGCCCGGCACCCGGGCGCTCAAGGTCGGCGCGGACGGGATCTCGACCGCGATCGAGGCCGTCCACGGTGCCCGCGACCTCGTGGTGGTGACGCGCGAGGCGCACCGGCACCCGGAGGTCCGTGAGTTCCTCGGCTGGCTGCGTGAGGCGGGCGTGGACTACATCCGGGTCGAGACCGGCGTTCCGGGCCCGGAAACCGACGGCCCGCGGATCGACACGTTCAGCGGGTCCTACGTCAGCCTCCGCGCCGCCGCGGAGTACCTGGCCTGACCCACCCCTCTCGCATTTCGTCCTCTGGATGCGGTACTTGCACGCGCAACTACCGCATTCAGAGGACGAATTGCGTTATTCGGTTGCGGGGCCGGAGCGGGGGTGTTGTAGTCCTGGGGATCGGTTCCCGGCCTAGGAGATGATCGTCTTGCGAGTGTCCACGTCCTTCCATCAGGTAATTTCCGCCTACCTCAAGGACGAGACCACTCGTGAAGACCCTCAATCTGGGGATTCTGGCGCATGTTGACGCCGGGAAGACGAGCCTGACCGAGCGGCTGTTGCACACCACCGGGATCATCGGCGAGCCGGGCAGCGTCGACGACGGCAGCACGCAGACCGACACCCTGGCGCTCGAACGCGCCCGCGGCATCACCATCAAGGCGGCCGTGGTGTCGTTCGCCCTCGGCGACGTCACCGTCAACCTGATCGACACCCCGGGCCACCCCGATTTCATCGCCGAGGTCGAACGCGCGCTCGGCGTTCTCGACGGCGCGGTCCTGGTGCTGTCGGCGGTCGAAGGCGTTCAAGCCCAGACCCGTGTCCTGATGCGGACCTTGCGGCGGCTGGGCATCCCGGTGCTGCTGTTCGTGAACAAACTGGACCGCCGCGGAGCCGATCCCGGCCGCGTTTTCCGGGAGATCACCGAGAAACTCACGCCGTCGGCGATCGCGATGGATCCCACGGAGCCCGATCGGGTGATCGATCTGCTGGCGACGCTCGACGAGGACTTCCTCACCGAGTACCTCACCGCCCCGGACGCTTTCACGCCGTCGCGGCTCCTCGCCGAGCTCACCGCGAAGGTCGCCGAAGGGCTCGCACATCCCGTCTACTCCGGGTCCGCGATCACCGGCGCCGGGATCGACGCGCTCTGCGACGGCATCGAGAACCTGTTGCCCGCCAAGGAAGCCGACGTCCACGCGCCGTTGTCCGGCACGGTGTTCAAGGTCGAGCGCGCGCCGGGTGGCGAGAAGATCGCCTACGTGCGGCTGTTCTCCGGCAGCGTCGCCGTACGCGACAAGGTCCCGCTCGGTGACGACGAAGGCAAGGTCACCGCGATCAGCGTTTTCGACAACGGCGGGGCCGTACCGTCGGCGTCGGCCGGCGCCGGGCGCATCGCGAAGCTCTCCGGGCTCGACGTCCGAATCGGGGACGTACTCGGAACGCGGCCGCCGATGCGGGAAGCGCGGTTCTCGCCGCCGACGCTGGAAACCGTCGTCTCGCCGGTGCGCCCGGCCGATCGCGGGCCGCTGCACCAGGCGCTCACCCGGCTGACCGAACAGGATCCGCTGATCGGCCTGCGGCACGACGAGGTCCGCCAGGAGACTTCCGTTTCGCTGTACGGAGAAGTGCAGAAGGAGGTCATACAGGCGACGCTCGCGGACGAGTACGGCGTCGACGTCACGTTCAGCGAGACGACCACGATCTGCGTCGAACGCCTCCGTGGCACCGGATCGGCCGCCGAGCTCATCGGCACGTCGTCGAATCCCTTTCTCGCCACCGTCGGACTGCGCGTCGAACCCGGGAGCGGGATCTCGTTCCGCCTGGAGGTCGAACTCGGCTCGATGCCGTATTCCTTCGTCAAAGCCGTGGAGGACACGGTGAGGAAGACGCTGCGCGAAGGCATTCACGGCTGGGAAGTGCTCGACTGCGCGGTGACAATGACGCATTCCGGCTATTACGCCAGGCAAAGCCACGCCCACGGCACCTTCGACAAGAGCATGTCCAGCACCGCGGGCGATTTCCGCGATCTGACGCCGCTGGTGCTGATGGCGGCGCTGCGCGAGGCGGGGACGACCGTGCACGAGCCCCTGCACCGGTTCACCCTCCAGACTCCGGCCGACACACTCGGCCCGGTGACCGCGCTGCTCGCGCGGTCACGCGCCGTCCCGCGGACGACGCTCACGAAGGGCGGGACGGCCGAGCTCGAAGGCGAGATCCCGGCGGCGAAAACCCATGAGGTGCACCAGCTCCTGCCCTCGGCGACCCGAGGGGAGGGCGTGCTGGAGACGGCGTTCCACGGCTACCGGCCCGTCCGGGGAGCGGCGCCGTCGCGATCGAGGACCGATCACAACCCGTTGAACCGCAAGGAATACCTGCTGCGCGTGCTGCGGCGCGTCTGAAGAACGGAGAACGTCATGGTTTCACGGCTCGGGGTCAGGATCCCGCGCGAGCTGCCCGCCGCCCGGCTGAAGAGTCTGGCCCAGCACGCCGAACAGGAAGGCTTGGACGAGGTCTGGATCGTCGAGGACTGCTTCTACGCGGGCGGGATCGCGACGGCGTCGGCGGTGCTGTCGGCGACCGAGAAGATCACGCTCGGCATCGGCATCATGCCCGCCGTGGCGAGGAACCCGGCCATCGCGGCGATGGAGATCGCGGCGATGGCGGAGCTGTACCCAGGGCGGCTGATCGCCGGGTTCGGGCACGGGGTGCCGGGCTGGATGCGGCAGATCGACGCGTGGCCGAAGTCGGCGCTGGCCGCGTTCGAGGAGACGCTGACGGTCATCCGGCGGCTGCTGGCGGGTGAGCGGGTTTCCTTCGAGGGCAAGCACGTCCGGCTCGACGAGGTCGAACTGGAGTTCCCGCCCGCGCTGCCGCCGAAGCTCGTCGGCGGTGTCCGCGGCCCGAAGTCGCTCGCGGCGGCGGGCCGGGTCGCCGACGGGACGCTCCTGGCCGAACCGGCGACCCCGGAGTACGTCCGCGCGACGCGGGACCTGATCGGCGTCGAAGGCCATTCGATCGCCGCCTACAACTGGCTGGCCCTCGACGCTGATCAGGATCGGGCCCGCGAACGCGCCCGGTCCGACGTCGCGTCCGCGATCGGGCCGAACTCCGGTCCGGCGCTGGAGCCGCTGGACTTCGGCGCCGAACTACTGGCCGAGGTGAAGGCCGCTACCGACCGCGGAGACCTGGCCCGGCGGTTGCGGCCCGAGTGGATCGACAGGCTGAGCATCAGCGGCCCACTCGACCGGTGCGTCGAGCAGATCCGCGCGCTGTACGCGGCCGGGACCGAGTCGGTCATCCTGCTCCCCCTGCTCGGCGAGCCGGAAGAGGAGTCCTTCGCCGCTGCGGGCCGGATCGCCTCGGCCCTGCGCGGCTGACCCCCTCCGCATTTCGTCCTCTAAATGCGGTCGGGGGGCGGCGGCGCCTGGGGTGAAGGGGACTTTCCCCGCATCTGATGCGGCGAAAGCTCCCTTCACAACACCCAAGCGACCGTGGGCGTCGTCGTGAAGGCCTCCTTGGGGACGTTAGATGTCTCAAGGGTGGCCTTCAGGACATCGCTGGCCCCTGCCCCCAAGGACCGCATTTAGAGGACTAAATGCGGTCCTTGCACACGCAACCACCGCATTTAGTCCTCTGGATGCGGACGGGTGCCGAGCGCTCTGATCACGGCGACCATGTCCTCATCGCCGAGACCGAGCCGCGCGGTCTCGGCGTAGAGGGCGCGGGACGCCGAGATCAGCGGCAGCTCCAGGCCCGCGTCCCCGGCCGCCGCCGCGATCAGCTCGACGTTGGCCAGCACGTTCGCGATCGAGGCCTGCGGCGCGAAGTCCTCTTCGACCAGCTTCGGCGCCTTGACCCGCAGGATCGGGCTGGCTAGCTGCCCCGCGCCGAGCACGTCGGCGAGCAGGCCGAGATCCAGCCCGTGCGCCCGGGCGAAGTGCACCGTCTCGGCCAGCGAAGTCACGACCGCGGTCAGGTGCACGTTGACCGCCAGCTTCATCAGGAGCCCGTTCGGGACCGGCCCGCAGTACACGGTTTCCCGGCACATCGGCCCGAACAGTTCCCGGACCTCCTCGACCGCGCCGGGGTCGCCCGCGAGCATCGCGACCAGCTCCCCCGCCTCCGCCGGGACACGCGAACCCGAAACCGGCGCCTCCACGTACTTCGCCCCCGCCGCGACGAGGTCCGCCTCCAGCGCACGGGAATGGCCAGGCGCCGTCGTTCCCATGTGGACGATCGTGCGGCCGGCCACCCGCCCGGCGAATTCGGGCCCGCCGCGTCCGAGCACGGCATCGACGGCGTCCGCGTCCTTGAGCATCAGGATCACGACGTCGCAGCGCGCGAACAGGTCGGCGACGTCGGCCACCTGGTCGCCCTTGCCCGGCGTGCGGTTCCACCGGAGCACCGGGATCCCGGCCCGCACCAGGTTCCGTGCCATCGGCTCGCCCATGCTGCCCAGCCCGGCGAAACCGACTCGTTCGAGGTCCATGGGCTCCACTCTGCTGCACCGGAGGACGACACCGGACCCGATGCGACGATTGCGGCGGAAATCGCGAGGAATGGCACCGGCCCGTCCCGCTCAGCGCCCGCGGCCAGGTTGCGAAAGCCACTTTCGCAACGTTGAAGGTTGCGAAAGTGGCTTTCGCAACCTCGTCGCAGGCCGCCGCCGCGAAGACTGAACCGATCAGAACGGGTGCTCCATCCACACGTTCGCCTCCACGTACACCCCGCAGTCCCGCTCGACGTCCGCGTGCACCGGCGCGATCCCGCCGGGGATCACGTTGTCGCCGTCGACGAGGTCGACGCCGCTCCACTCCTTCCAATCCGCGATCGAGCCCGAAATGGTCACCGCGAACGGGCACACCTTGATCATCCGCGCGCCGAGGCGTTCGTGGGTGCGCAGCCAGCGGTCGGCGAACAGCCCGTCCTCGCGCCGCCGGAGGGCGTAGTCCTCCATGAGCACGCCGGGCTCGTCCTCCTTGCCGATCGGGCGCACGGAGACGATCAGCCGCTTCAGCCCGGTCTCGGCCGCGCGCGCCTTCAGCGCCTTGAGCATCGGCGTGGACAGGCCGGTTCCGCGCATTCGCGGCGCCACAACGACTTCGAGGGCGCAGAGGGTGTCCGGCGCGCGGCCGTCCATGAGGTCCTGCGCGGCCCACTGGATCGCCTCGTCCCATCCGTGCGACGGCAGCTCGTGGCGGTCTTCGGCCGGATAGGTCAGCGGGACCGACAGGGCCCGCGCGATCGGCGCACCGTCGTCGTCGAGCGCGATCAGGAAATACCGGGACCAGTGGCGCAGGAACCGGTCCGGCGTGATCATCTTGCCGCTGAACCCGGCGTAGATGAACTCACCGCCGACGTCGCCGAGGTTCAGCGCGGCATCGAGGAGATCGGGACGGGTCGCAAGGTCGACGATTCGCATGCCGCCCAGTCAACCGAGCCGGTGATCTCCGCCGATAGCTGCTTCCGGGCGATGATCAAACCGGCTGACGCGGCGCCGCCTGCAGCCGGGAGAGGACGTCGGTGAGCCTGCCCGCGGCGACGTCCCATTCCTCGAGGACGCTGCTGCGCGCGAGCGCCGACGTCCGCAGCGAATGGCGGAGTTCCGCGTCGAGCGACCACCGCAGCAACGCCGCCGCGAGTGCCGAAGGGTTGTTCGGCGGCACCAGCATGCCGGGCACGCCGCCGCCGGGGGCGGTGCCGAGCGCGTCGTGCGCGCCGGCGGTTTCCGTGGCCACCACGGGGATCCCGCGTGCCAGCGCCTCGGCGACGACCAGTCCGGACGTGCCGCCGCGGGCGGGCAGGACGAGCAGATCCGCGCCGTCGTAGACCAGGTCGAGGTCGTCCGGCGGCTGGATGAGGCTGATCCGCGAGCCGAGCCCGAGCCGTTCGACCGTCCAGCGCAGTTCGTCGACGTACGCGGGATCGTGGTGCGTCGCACCGGCGAACACGCATTTGAACGCCAATTCGTCGACCATCGAAAGCGCCCGGATGAGCACGTCCTGGCCGTGACGCGCGGTCATAGGCGCGAGACACAGCAGCCGCGAGACGCCGTCGGCCGCGTCGGCGAACGGCGCCGCGTCCGTACCCGGTGTCGCCACGTAGACGCGGGTCGGATCGAGGTCGTGCCGGTCGATCAATTGCCGGGCGAGCCACGGCCCGGTGGCGACGATCATCCCCGTCAGCCGCAGAGTCTCGCGTTCGCAGGCGTCGAGTTCGGCGGCCTGCGCCGGATCGAGGGCGGGATCGTCGGCGAGCGGCCGGTGGACCAGGACGGCCAGCCGGAGCCGCCGCGCGTGCGGGACGACGATCTCCGGGACGCCGCAGGCGACCGTGCCGTCGATCAGGACGACGGTGTCGTCGGGCAGCGCGGCGAGCGAACGGGCCAGTCTCGACCGGGACAGCGGCCCCGGCATCGGCCATTCCCCGGCGATCGGCAGTTCCAGCAGGGGAAGGCCGGTGGCCGGGAGGTTCTGGCACATCCGGCGGTCGTATTCACCGCTGACGTCCTCCGTTTCGCCCGGCAGGACGAAGACGACCGGTTCGGTCACGCGGACATTCGAGGTGAACACGGTTACCTCCAGATGCGGGCGCCTTATCTGGAGACACGGATACGGCGCCCGTCCGGTTCATTTCCGGGCTGACAAAATTCAGCCGCGCACGCGCGCGAGGGCCGCGACGATGTCGTCCCGCAGCCCGGCCCCGACCGCGATGGTGGCCGCCGAACGCACCGTGTGGTCGCCGCCGTCGATGTCGACGACCACTCCCCCGGCCTCGCGTACCAGCAGGACCCCCGCCATCGTGTCCCACGGTTTGTTGGCGAGGATGACGCTCGCGTCGAGTTTGCCGTCCGCGACCCAGGCCAGGTCGATCGCCGCGGAGCCGAGGAAACGCACCCGCTGCACCCGGCCGCCGAGTTCGGCCAGCAACGCCATCCGGACGCGGTTCTTGACCTCCGCGCCCTCGCCGACCGCGAAATCGCCGATACTCACGATCGCGTCGGACAGCTCCGTCGCGTTCGACGCCGTAAGACGTTCTTCGCCTGCGTACGCGCCCTGGCCCTCCACAGCGGTGTAGGTGACGTCGAGGAACGGCAGCGAGATCGCCGCGACCGTGCTCTTCAGACCGTCGACGAGCCCGAGCGAGACGCCGCACAGCGGAATCCCCCGCGCGAAGTTCGCCGTACCGTCGACCGGGTCGAGCGCCCACCACAGGTCCGCGTTGCCCTCGTGCCCGCGCTCCTCGCCGAGGATGCCGATCTCCGGGGTCTCGCGCGCCAGAAACTCGCGGACGGCGTCCTCGACGGCGAGGTCGACGTCGGTCACCATGTCGCGATCGCCTTTGGCGGCAACGGAAAACGACGTCATCGAACGGATGATCCCGGTCGCCTTGGCGACGGCCTCGCGGGCCACGGACAACACTGCGGCGTGGTCGGTCATGTGGGTACCGTAGCCCGCGTGAACCTGTTCCCGACGGCCACGACGGCCGACGAAAGCGCCCGCGGCGCCGAGGTCGCGGTGCTGCCCGTCGGCAGTTTCGAACAGCACGGCGCGCACCTCCCGCTCGCCACCGACGCGGTGATCGCGACGACGATCGCCGACGCCCTGGCCTCGGCGTATCCGGTGCTGCGGCTCCCGCCGATCACCATCGGCTGCTCCCACGAACACACGGATTGGCCGGGCACGGTCAGCATCTCCGCCGCGACGCTGTACGCCGTGGTGAACGACATCGCCGCCTCGCTGCGCCGGTCCGGCGTGCCGAAGCTGGTGCTGGTGAACGCGCACGGCGGCAACTACGTCCTGTCCAACGTGGTCCAGGAATCGACGTCGCCTATGGCGCTCTTCCCCGGCGTCGAAGGCTGGCAGGCCGCACACGACGCGGCCGGGCTGGAAACGTCGCTGGACAGCGACATGCACGCCGGCGAGCTGGAGACCTCCATCCTGCTCCACGCGCATCCTTCGCTGGTCCGGCCCGGTTTCACCGAGGCGGACCACCTCGCCGACGACCGGCGGCACCTGCTGACGGTGGGTCTGCGCCCGTATGCGGAATCCGGTGTGGTCGGGCGGCCTTCGCTGGCGACGGCGGAGAAGGGGCGGCTGGTGCTGGCGTCACTGGTGGAGAGCTTCGGGGACACCTTGGCCGTGCTCGGCTGACTCGATCAGATCCAGATGCGGCAGGAAATGGTGCATCCGTTCCTGTTTGGTCCGCAGGTAGCGCAGGTTCTCGTCGTTCGGCGTGACCAGCAGCGGCACCCGCTCGCTGATCCGCACGCCGTACTGTTCCAGCTGATCGACCTTCGCCGGGTTGTTGGACAGCAGCCGCACCGACCGCACGCCGAGATCGTTCAGGATCTCCGCCGCGGCGCGGTAGTCGCGGGCGTCCACCGGCAGCCCGAGCGCGATGTTCGCCTCGACGGTGTCGAGCCCTTCGTCCTGCAGCCGCATCGCTTTCAGCTTCGCGAGCAGACCGATTCCGCGTCCTTCGTGCCCCTGGGCGTACACGAGGACTCCGGCGCCCTCGTCGACGATCGCCCGCAGCGCGGCGGCCAGCTGATCTCCGCACTCGCAATGCATCGAGCTGAACACGTCGCCGGTGAGGCATTCCGAATGGACCCGCGCCAACGTGCCCGAGGTCGCGACGTCGCCGTGCACCAGCGCCATCTGTTCGGTGCCATCGGCGTCCAGGTACCCGTACGCGCGGAAAACGCCGTACCGGGTGGGCAGTCTGGTCTCCACGACCCTCTCGACGGTCATCGGGCTTCTCCTGACTGTTCGGTGACTCTTGACAGAACGCGCGAGCAGGACGCCCGCACCGGGAAGGCTGGAGACGAGCGCGAGCACGCCGTAGACGACGGCCACGGTGACGCCCTGCGCCGAACCGAGACCCGCGGCGCCGAACAGCAGCGCGCAAACGCCTTCGCGCGGGCCCCACCCGCCGATGTTCAGCGGCAGCCCCATCGCCAGCAGGGCGAGGATCATCAGCGGCAGCAGGTCGCCGACCGGCGCGGTGACGCCCGCCGCGCGCGCGGCGACGACGAACAGGGCGAGATGCCCGGCGAGGGTGGCGACCGAGAGCAGGCCCACCCCTGGCCAGGTTTCCTTGGTCAGCAGGCCGAGCCGGACGTCGGCGAGGGAGACGGCGAACCCGCGGCGCCATTTCGATCCACTGTGGATCCATCGCCGCCCGGCCGTCATCCCGGTGACGACGGCGGCGAGCGCGAGCACGACCACCGCGATCCCGGCGACCGTCACCACGCGGTCGATCGGCGGCGGCACCACGGAAGGCACGCTGAGCACGACGACGACCGAAGCGCCGATCACCACGATCTGCCCGGCCGTGCGTTCCAGCACCACCGCGCGGACGCCGCGCGGGACGTCACCGGCTTCGCGCCCGTGCTGAACGGCGCGGTTGACGTCGCCGAGCACGCCCGCCGGCAGGACACCGTTGAGGAACAACGCGCGGTAGTACTCGCCGACGGCACTCCTCAGCGAAAGCTTGAGACTGAGCCGACGCGCGACCAGGCGCCAGCGCCAAGCGCTGAAAACCGTGGTGGCGAAACCGATCCCGAGCGCGGCGACGATCCCGCCCGCGTCGACCTCGCGCACTCCGGCCAGGAACGCGCCGGTGCCCAGCTGCCAGACCAGCGCACCGAGGATGGCGAGGGCGCCGAGGATCCGAAGCCAGGGCCAGAACCGTTTCACGCGGGCACCACCAGGAGATCTTCGTGCTGGATCACCGCGTTCAGCTCACCCGCGGCGCACTGCGCGAGCCGCCACTGCAGGTAGGAGTCGCCGTCCGCCGCGAGTTCCGGCCGCTGTTCGCAAGCGGCGCCGACCCAGCCGGTGAGCCATTCCGCGGTCAGCGCGGCCTGATCCGCCCCGAGCCGCCACGGGCTCGGCGCACGCCGCACGGTGGCGCCGAGGCGTTCGAAAACCCCGAAAGCGACGTCCACCGCGTCCGGTCCGAGCAGCCACCGGCCGCCGGTCACCCGGCGCTGATGCGCGTTGAAGGCGTCGGAGATCTCGATGTCGAACTTGTCCTCGGGCGAAAGCACCACCCGGCCCGAAACGCTCAGCGTGAACAGGACCGCGCAGCGCGCCTCGACGCACGCCTCCGCCAGCCGGGACATCTCCTCGGCGGTGAGCAGGTCGAGCAGCGCCGACGCCGCCACGAGCGAGGTCCCGGCGAGGTCGTCGGCGCGTAACCCGGTGATGTCACGCTGCTCGGTGACGACGGTGACCTCGCTTCCGTCCAAAGCGTGATCCGGACGGCTGGTGCGCGCCAGCGCGTGGGTGAGCAGGTCCGGGTCGCGGTCGTGCAGGATCCAGCGCTGGCGGCCGGGCAGCCGCCTGGCCAGCCAGCGGCCGAGCGAACCGGTGCCGCAGCCGAGATCCCGGATGACGACCTCGTCCTGGTCCTTCAGGAAGGACCGCACCGGCTCGATCAGCTCGGTCGCGCGAGCGGCGGCGTCGGCGTCTTCACGCAGCTGGAGCCAGCTGGGGGCGTACTTGGTCATGCCGCCGTCCGTTCGCTCAGCAGTACGGCGGCGACGCCGCGGGCCGTCTCGTCCCAGCCGGTCAGCGTCTCGCGGCGCAGGCGTGCGGAGGCGCGAAGGCGGTCACGCAGGTCAGGTTCGGTGAGCCAGCGGCGGAGGGCCGCGGCCAGCGCGTTGACGTCCTCACCGGGGACGAGCATCCCGGGAACACTGCCGTCGGGCGCCTGCCCGAGTGTGTCCGGCAGGGCGTCGACGGCGGTCGTGAGCACGGGGATGCCGCGCACGAGTGCCTCGGTGACGACCATGCCGTAGGTCTCCGCGCGCGAAGGCAGCACAAGAAGGTCTGCCGCCGCGTACGTCGCTTCGAGCGCTTCGCCGGACCGGGGGCCGGTGAGGGTGAACCGGTCGCCGAGTGTGTGCCGTCGCAGGCGTTCGACGTAGCGGGTCTCGCGCCGGATGGCGCCGACGCACTCACAGCTCCACGGGAGGTCCTTCAGCGACTTCAACGCGTCCGCGAGCAAGCCCTGGCCCTTGCGCGGCGTCACGTTCGCGACGCAGACCAGATGCGTCCCGTCCAGGCTCCCCGAAGCGACTTCGGCCTTGTCGACCCCGGGCGGCACCACGTGCACGCGGTGCGGGGCGAGGCCGTGATGCTCGATCAGCCGTCGCGCCGCCCAGTCGCTGGTCGCGACCACGGCGTCGACCGCGCCGAGCGTCTCCCGCTCCAGCCGGTCCAGTTCGGCGGCGAGCGAAGGCGAAAGTCCCGTCTCGTCGGCCAGCGGCAAATGCACCAGAACCGCGATCGACAGGCGGCGCGCCGCGGGGGCGATCACCTCGGGCACCCCGCAGGCCACCAGCCCGTCGAGCAGGACCGCGGCGCCGTCGGGCAGTTCGGCCAGCTTGCGCGCCAGCACCTTGCGCGCTTCGGTGTCGGGCCGCGGCCAGTTCCCGCGCACGGGGATTTCGTGGACCTCCACCGCCTCGGCGGCGAGGCCGTCGCACAGGCGCCGGTCGTAGACGTTGCCGCCGCTGGGCGCGCTCACGTCGTCGATGTCGTTGGGCAGGACGACGTGGAGGCCACTCACAGCGCACGCTCGTAGCTCGCCCACGCGACGTGGGATTCGTGCAGCGAGACGGTGAGTCCTTCGAGGCCGCGCGCGCCCTCACCGAGCGCTCCCGAATGGACGCGGTCGGCGAGCCGGTCCGCGATGACCTTCGCGAGGAATTCGGTCGAGGTGTTGATCCCGGCGAACTCGGGCACGTCGTCGAGGTTGCGGTAGTTCAGGTCGGCGAGCACCGCTTTGAGCTCTTCGGTGGCCTTGCCGATGTCGACGACGATGTTGTCGGCGTCCAGTTCGGACCGGCGGAACGTCGCGTCCACCACGAAGGTCGCGCCGTGCAGTCGCTGTGCTGGGCCGAAGACCTCGCCGCGGAAGCTGTGGGCCACCATGACGTGGTCGCGGACGGTGATACTGAACAACGGACCTCCCGGGTCGCACCCTTAACGCGTGTCCTCCATCTGATAGGTGACACGGAGGCAGAGCGTTCCTGGTTCATTCGCGGCCAGACGCGGCAAGACGTCCGGTAGTTCACGGAACTGACATTCCCCGCTGACCAGCACTTCGAATCCCGGATCGGCGAGAAGACGCAGCGCGAGCGCCAAGCGGTCGGCGTAGGTCCGGTTCAGCCGTCGGGACGGCGAGACCATGCCGACCTGGCTGCTGCGGATCGCGAGCCGTCGTGAGTGGAAGTTCTCGCCGAGCGGGACGCTGATGCTCCGGTCGCCGTACCAGCTCAGCTCGATGACCTCGCCTTCCGGCGCGAGCAGCTCCAGCGACCGGGCGAGGCCCGCTTCGCTCGCGCTGGCGTGCACGACGAGGTCGCAGTCGCCGAGGGCGTCCTCGGGTGTCGAGAAGTCGACACCGAGCGCTTCGGCGACCTTCGCGCGCTCCGGGTCGACGTCGATCAGCTGCACCCTGGCCCCGGGGAAACCGGCCAGCAGTTTCGCGACGCTGCTGCCGACCATCCCGGCGCGCTGCTGGGCGATCCGGTCGCCGATTTTCGGCGACGCGTCCCAGACGGCGTTGACCGCTGTCTCGACCGTCCCCGCGAGGATCGCGCGCTCCGGCGGGACCTCGCGCGGCACCGGCGTGACGGCGGACGCCGGGACGACGAAGCGCGTCTGATGTGGATAAAGGCAGAAGACGACCCGCCCGGCGAGGTCCTCCGGACCGCGTTCGACCACGCCGACATTGAGGTACCCGTACTTCACGGGACCGGGGAAATCGCCTTCCTGGAACGGCGCGCGCATGGCCGCACGTTGACTCGGTGGGACCTCGCCGCGGAAGACGAGCGTCTCGGTGCCGCGGCTCACGCCCGTGTACAGGGTGCGGACCAGCACTTCGTCGTCGCCGACCGGAGGGAGCGTGACGGGCCGGAGCTCACCGTCGCCAAAACCACTGAACCAGAAGGCGCGTTCCATCGTGTCCTCTCATGTCGGACCCTGGAAGCGGGGTCACCGCCACCATAACGAGGAGGCCTCGTGATCAACCCCGGAGTTTTCCTGGGGGTCCTCGTCCAGCTGGCGCTGCTGGGGACGCTGGACGCCGTCACCGGGCTGGGCCCGCTGGGCTGGCTCGCCGGAGCGGCCTACGGCCTCGCCGTGGGCGGATTCCTGACCTACGGCCTGAACCGGAGCACCGCGCGCTCCCTGGGCCCCGCCGACGCCGTCACGCTCGCCCGCTCGGGGCTGGTCGGCTGCGTCACCGCGCTCGTCGTCGACACCGCGGGCCGCGAGATCGTCGCGATGGTCGTCATCGCGTCGGTCGCGCTCGCCCTGGACGCCGTCGACGGCCAGGTCGCCCGCCGCACCGGGACGGCGTCGCCGCTGGGCGCGCGGTTCGACATGGAGGTCGACGCGTATCTGATCCTGATCCTGAGCGTGGTCGTCGCGCAGTCGCTGGGGCCGTGGGTGCTCACGATCGGCGCGATGCGTTACGTCTTCGTCGCCGCGAGCAGGCTGTGGCCGTGGCTGAACACGCCGCTTCCGCCGAGCATGGCGCGCAAGACGGTCGCGGCGGTCCAGGGCATCGTGCTGGTCGTGGCGGCCTCGACGATCCTGCCGCTCTGGGCCGGTTTCGTGGTCACGCTGGGCGCGCTGGCACTGCTGACCTGGTCGTTCGGGCGCGACACGTGGTGGCTGCTGGAGCAGCACGCCTTCACCGCGGCGCCCGCGTGATCACGCGTACTGCGCTTCGCCGTTGCCGATCGACCAGTCGATGGGATTGTTCTCGGTGATCGTGACGAGCACGTTCCGCGGCTCGGTCCCCGCGTACTCCTCGGCGAGCTCCGCGATCCGCCGGTAGAGCGACTTCTTCTGCTCGTCGGTGCGGCCCTGCCGCATGGTGATCGTGACGAACACGACCCCCTCGTCGCGGTGGATCCCCAGGTAGTCGTCGTATTTCAGGATGTTCTGGCCGTTGAGGACCTGGAAGCGGTCGTCGGCCGGGATGCCGAGCGTCTCGACCAGCGCGTCGTGGACGGCGTTGCCGAGGGCTTCGAGCTTCTCGGTCCCGATGGTGTCGATACGGACGAAGGGCATTTCAGGTCTCCTTGGTGGTGAGCAGGCCGAGGGCGCCTTCGACGGCTTTCGCGAACACGTCCGGGGAACCGGCGGCGCGGGCGAGGATGTACCCGCCCTGCAGCGCCGCGACGAGCGCGGTCGCCGTGGCGAGCGGGTCCAGCGCCTGGTCGAGCTCGCCGGCCGCGCGGCCCTCGTCGAGCAGCTCGGCGAGACGGCCGGTGAGCCAGCCGAAGTACTCCTCGACCGGCTTGCGCAGCTCCGGGTCGGCCATCACGTCGGGATCCTGGGCGAGCCTGCCGACCGGACAGCCCTTGAGCACATCGCGCTCGCGGCGCAGGTAGACGGTGATGCGCTCGACGACCGAACCGGGCCCGGAGAACTCGGCCTCCGCTTTGACGCGCAGATCGCCGGTGATCCGGCCGCCGGCGGCGAGCGCGAGTTCGGACTTGCCCTGGAAGTGGTGGTACATGCTGCCCTGGCCGGCGCCGGAACGTTCCTGGATCGCCTTCGGGCTGGTGCCGACGTACCCGCGCTCCCACAGAAGCTCGCGAGTGCTCTCGATGAGCTTTTCCCTCTTGTCCACGTGCTGACCGTACATACTAGTAGGTACAGAGACAAGCGAGGCGCTTGGGAGCAAGGGACCTTTGCTACCACTTTGACGCTTCCCCGCAGGTCAGCGCCCACTTTTCCGCATTTAGAGGACTAAACGCTCCCCAAGTCCGTGAAGGCCTCCTTGAGGGACCCAGGGTCCCTCAAGGAGGCCTTCACGGACCGCGAATTTAGAGGACTAAACGCACCCAAAGGATCAAGAACGCGAGTCTTGCCCGAACCGCTCCCACTCCCGGTCCCAGGCCGCCCACCGCGCCCGGTTCAGCAGGTGCCGGGCGAGCAGATACCCCGCCACCAGCAGCGTCACCGCGCTCAGCCACACACCGACGCCGACCCCGATCCCCGTACTGGCCGCGTCCGACGGCATCACCGGCGGCTCGACCACGGCACCGGACTCGTCGAGCCACACGGTCACCGCGTCCCCCGCCGAAGCGCCGAGATCGACACTCACGGCAGCCTCCTGAAACCGACCATCCGGCAACGCCCACCGCGCCGCCACCGAAGCCGTCTCCATCGAGGGCGTCCCATCGACACCGATCCGCGCCGGCGGAGCGTCTTCGAGAAGGAACGCGGTCGTCGAGTGACGCGAAGCCGTCTCAAGAGCCGAGCGCGCCATCATGGTCGCGTAGGCCTCCGAGCCCGCCGCCGCGGCCAGCGGCACACCGAGCAGCGCGATCAGGACGCAGGCGACCAAAATCGCCGCCTCGATCCGATCCCAGCTCCGGCCGAGGTGGATCCGGCGCCACAGGTGCACGAGCGACACGACGGACCTCCTTCACCGGTAAGCCTGCGCCGGGAAGAGCCGTCACGACAGGAGGCTTTGGTCCCGCATCCCAGACCACGTACGCGGCGAGCGTCCGGTTCACCGCACTACGTGTTCGTACGCAGACTTCAGGTCTTCGACCCGGCCCGGCGGAGCCACCAGAGGCCCCTTCGCCCAGTCGCAGCCGAGTTCGTGCAGCACCTCCAGTTGCCGCGCGGTCTCGACCCCTTCCGCGACGACGACGAGGTCGACGGCGTGCGCCATCGCCATGATCCCGGCGACGATCGGTTCGGCGTCGCTCGACCGCCCGAGATCGGCGACGAACGACCGGTCGATCTCGATCACGTTCAGATCGAGCCCGCACAGCTGGGCGAGCGAGGAATATCCGGCGCCGAACCGTTCCGCGGTCACCCGCACCCCGGTCTTCCGCAGCGCGTCGACGGCGTCGGCCGCGTCCTTCAGCGCCGTCTCGTCGACGTCGAGGCTCAGGTCCTGCGGCCCGAGGCCGGCGTCCTCAAGTGTGGTCTGAACCACTTGCAGCAACGTGGGATCGCCCAGTTGGCGGACCGAAAGGCTCACATTCACATTACAGTGCACACCATGATCGGCACGCCATCGAGAGATCTCGCAGGCGGCCTTGGCGAGAACCTCCGCCCCGATGACCGTCAAAAGATCGCCGTCGTCGGCGAGCTCGGCCAATTCCGCCGGATCGATCGGCCCGCGAACGGGATGGTTCCAACAGGACTTCGCCTTCACCGCGACCGTCCGCCCGGTCCGCAAATCGACGACGGGCTGATAAACGGTCTCGACCAGGCCTTCCGCCACGGCGTTCCGCAGATCCTGTTCCAGCGCGAAACGGTCTCGTACTCGTTTCCGCATGATCGGCGCATAGAAAGCGTATCGGCCGGGGCCGAAAGTTTTCGCCTGATACATCGCCAAATCGGCGTCTTCCAGCAATTCGTCGGCCGTGCGCCGATCGCCCGGTTCGGCGATCACTATTCCAATGCTCGTATTGATATGCAGTTCCCGGCCGTGCACGGTGAGCGATTCGGCGAGCCGCCGCTGGAGATGATCGGCCAGCGCCCGCACCTCGGCGGCTTCGGTATAACCGGTGGTGATGACCAGGAACTCGTCCCCGCCGAGCCGTCCGACCAGGTCCGAAGGCCCGGCGGCGGCCCGCAGCCGGTCGCCGATGATGCGCAGCACCTGGTCGCCGACGGTATGACCGAGCGAATCGTTGATGATCTTGAACTTGTCGAGGTCGATGAACATCACCGTGGTCGTGGCCGCCGGGTCGGCGATCGTCCGGCGCAGGTGGTTCAGCGCGAGCGTTCGGTTCGCGAGCCTGGTCAGCGGGTCGTGGGTGGCCTCATAGGCCAGCCGCTCGCTGATCGCGCGCCGGTCGGTGATGTCGGCGAAGGACGTCAGCACCGAGGGCACGCTCTGGCCCGGCGCCATCAGCGGACCGGAGGTCAGCGAAAGCCACCGATGCGCGCCGTCGCGCCGCCGCACCTGCACGACCCGTCCGGTCTCGACCTTTCCGGACCGGCGCACCCGCGCGGACGGCAGATCGTCGACGGGCACCGGGCCACCGTGCTCGTCGTGCAGCCGCAGCGTCCGGCTCTCCAGGCCGACCAGGGAACCCGGCGGCACCCCGGCGATCCGGTGCGCGGCGGAGTTCGCCAGCTCGATCCGCCCGCCGGGGCCCACCAGCAGCACTCCCTCGTCGAGCGTCTCGACGACGGTGGCGAATTCGGCCTCGGCCCGGCGCTGCGCGGTCTCGTCGGCGCACAGCAGCACGTACCCGTCGAACATCTCGGCCGCGGAGACGCGCACCGCCAGCGCCGTGCCGTCGGCGCTGTAGTGCGTCGCCTGCACGACACCGCCGGCCGCGACGACCTCCCGCGGGCTCATCGGCGCGCCGACCACCTCGGCCACCGGAACCCCGATGACCTGGTCGAGGTCGTGCCCGTAGACGGCCTCCGCCGCCGGGTTCCAGCTCGTCACCAGCCCGTCGGGCGAGGTCGCGATGATCGCGTCGCTCGCGTGGCCGACCAGCGCCGCCTGGAACCGCAGCCCGGCCTCGGCCGCCTTCTGCGTGGTCAGGTCGCGCATGATCACCTGGTACGCGGGTTTGCCCTCCCACGTGGTGAGCACCGCCTGGGATTCGACGTCGACGCTGCGGCCTTGCAGGGTCCGCAGGGTCATCTCGGTCGGTTCGCTGAACGAGCCGGGCGAGGCCAGCGAACCGATCCGCGCCAGCAGCGCGTCCTGCGAGCCCTCGTCGACCAGGTCCGTGATGTGCATCCCGATGATCTCGGTCGACACCTTCGCGCCGACGAAGCGCATGGTGGCCGAGTTCACGAAGACGACTTTGCCCCGTTGATGGACACAGATCCCGTAAGGGCTCGCCTCCACCATCGTGAGATATTGCGTTCCCAAAGTGCCGCTGTCGGAATTTTGCTCCAAAAGGCGGTACCCCTGGCCGAGAAAAGCGAGCGCGGGTTCGCCGCGCCGATCCCTCTCGGCGGACAACTCGGTCAGCAGACGGACGAGCGACGCGTGCCGCCCGGGTTTTCCCACCGTGCGGGTCGCGGTGCCGTTCGCTGGCGAGGAATCCTGATCCGAGGGCCGGTGGGTGTCGGGAGTCCCACCGTCGAGATCGTCAGGATCCATCTGATCCAAACCCCCTACTCGACTGATGTAGCTTCCGATTAGATCACTAAATCGACGTAGCCGTCCTCCCCGGACAGCTGATCGGTGCGGCTATTCCACCCCAGCGTTGACTGAATGTAGTTGAAGGGAAACACGTGCGGAGCAAAACAGACATCTGCGGCATCGGCGCCGTAACCGCCTACGGCTGGGGGCGCGAAGCACTGTGGGAGGGCCTGGCGAGCGGCGTCCCCTGCGCCCAATTCACCGACGGCTTCGGGGAAACCCCCGATCTGCCCGGCTGGGTCGCGCACGTCCCCGAGGGCGGCAAGGCGAGGGACGGCAGTCTGCACGCGCGCGCCCTGCTCGCCGCGGCACGGGAGGCGATCGAAGACGCCGGCTCGCGGGGCTGGACACCGGGCCGCCGGGTCGGGGTCATCTCCGGCGGCGTCCGTGAGGACCTGCGCACCTGGGACCGGCTCACCGAACTCGGCGAACAGCTCATGTACCGGCGCGAGTTCATCGGCATGATGCCCTCGACCCCGATCGCCACGCTGATGTCGGAGTTCGGTTTCCACGGCCCCTCGATGGCCACGTCCGCGATGTGCGCCACCGGGAGCGCCGCCGTGCTCACCGCGAAGATGTGGCTGGACGCGGACATGGCCGACGACGTCGTCGTGGTCACCACCGATCTCTCCGCGACCAGGCCGATGGTGCGCAACTTCGTGCACTGCGGAGTGGCGATCACCGACGTGCCTCCGCTCGAAGCCTGCCGCCCTTTCCAAGAGGGCACAAAGGGTTTCACCTTCTCCGAGGCCGCGGTCGCGGTGGTGCTGACCCAGCGGAAGACCGATTCGTACGCGACGCTGCGAGGCGGCGCGATGACGCATGAAGCGCACAACGCGATGGCGCTCGACCCCGATTCGACGAGCGCGATCGAGGCGGTGACCAGCGCGCTGGAGAACGCGGCCGCCGCACCGTCGGACGTCCGCTACCTCAACGCGCACGGGACGGGCACGAAACTCTGCCACCGCACGGAATCCCAGATCCTCGAAGCGGTCTTCCCGCGCGAGACCGGGATCTACTCGATCAAACCGCTGACCGGGCACAGCCAGTCGGGCAGCGCGCTGACCGAGATCGCGGCCATCTGCCTCGCGGCCGAGCGGGATCTGGTGCCGGCGCCGAAACCGGTGGCGGACGGGCATCCGCAGCTGATGGACGGACCCTCCCGGCCGGAAGGCGGGCTCACCGTCAAGACGTCGATCGGGATGGGCGGTTACGTCGCGGCTGTCGTGTTGGAGAACGCCTAGCGAGCAATTCGATAACACACGGTCTCTCCGTCGTCACGAGCTGTCATCATATGGCGACAAGCACTGAGCACGGAGGCGACCATGAGCGCGCGAACGGCATCCGACAACCTCGTCCACAACTACCTGTTCTTGCGGCGCGCCATCGGTTTCCTCGGGATCGGACTGCCTTTCGTGCTGGTCTTCGGGAAGATGGTCGTCGACGGTGGCGGCCTGCTCAACTCGATCAGCGGTTACTACTACTCGGGGATGCGTGACGTCTGGGTCGGCGTCATGTGCGCCATCGGCGTCTTCCTGTTGTCCTACCGGGGTTACGGCCGGGTCGACGACATCGCCGGGAACATCGCGGCGGTGGCCGCGGTCGGGGTGGCGCTCTTCCCCACGACTCCGGCGAACGGCGACCGCACGGACGAGATCGTCGGGCTGCTGCACCTCGGCTTCGCCGCGGTCTTCTTCCTCACCTTGGCGTTCTTCTGCATCGTGCTGTTCACCAAGTCGGACAAGGAGATCCCCGGCCCACGCAAACCCGAACGGAACCGGCTGTACGTCGCGTCGGGCGTGATCATGCTGGTGTGCCTGGCGTTGATCGTGCTCTGCGGCCTGGTGTTCGACGAGCTGACGAGGGACTTCTACCCGGCGCTGTGGCTGGAGTCGGTGGCGATCCTCGCGTTCGGTGTCGCGTGGCTCACCAAGGGCGGGACGCTGCTGCCGGACAAGACCGTGCTGCCCGGAACGCGCGTGACCGCTTGACCTGTGCCGATCCGGGTAAAGGAACCTTTGTCATCGGCCGGGTCGTTGAGGCCGTATGACCGATCGCATCGCACTCCGGCTCGGCCGTCGCGACCTGCTGGTGGTGGCGGGAATTCCCGGGGCGGGCAAGACCACCCTGCTGTCCCGAGCGGCGACCGGCGCGCTACCGGTGCTCGATTCCGACCAGGTCCGCGCACGGCTGCGCGAACGGTTGCCGCCCGCGCTGCCGTACCGGATCTACCGGCCGCTGGTCCACGGCTGGCATCGCGCGCGGGTCGTGCGGACCGCGCTGGCGCACGGTGGCCCGCTCGTCGTGCACGAACCGTCGACCCGGGCCACCACCCGCGGCCTGCTGGCCCTGCTCGGCCTGCTGAGCCGCCGCCCGGTGCGGTTGCTGTGGCTCGACGTGGCGCCGGAGGACGCCCGCGCGGGCCAAGTCGCGCGCGGGCGGGTCATCCGGCGGCATTCGTTCGCCCGCCACGTCAAAAGGGCCGAGAAGGTACGCCGTGCCCTGCGTGAGGGCTGGGTCCCGGCGGGCTGGCACAGCGCGCGGATGGTGACCCGCGAGGTCACCGGTGCGCTGCGCTTCGTCACCGAGGAGGAGCCGGGGAGACACCGCTCAGGCGACGTCCGGCTCCTCCGCGTCGAGCTTCCCGCGACAAACACAGTCCGCGCGGGCTAGCGGTTCCGGCTCGGGTTCGTCCGCGGGACCGGGTCGGCTCGGGTGCGGGTTCGACGGCGTCCAGCGGATGCGTACCGGCATCGTCGTTCGTCCTTTCACTCCGCGATCCCCTCTTTCCCGGAATACGGACGCGACGGGTTTCCGGTTCAGATACCCACGTAGTTTTCGGCGAAGAAGTCTTGGTGCGCACGGGAAACCCGCAGGCTCTCCAGCCGTGCGTCCCGCAGCGCCCGCTGGAAGACGGCCTCGTCGTCGTAGCCCGCCGGGCCGTGCAGCAGATTGATCATCCAGAGCGAGAACTCCTGCGCACGCCAGATCCGCGGCAAGCAGTCGGCGGAGTAGCGATCGAGCGCCGTCGTGTCACCATCGAGGTGGGCCGCGATCAACGCGTGCGCGAGGATCTCGGCCTCCATCAACGCGAGATTCGCGCCCTTCGCGGCGGCGGGACTGATGAGGCTCGCCGCGTCGCCCGCGAGGAACAGGTTCCCTCGCTGGATCGTGTCCATCACGCGCGAGGCCATGTCCACGATCCGGCGCTCGATGATGGCGCCTCGTTTGAGCTCGCCGTAGCGATCGGAGCGCATCCGCACGTGCAGTTCGTCCCAGATGCGGTCGTCTCCCCAGTCCTCCGGGTCCTCACCACGCGGGACTTCGAGGTAATAACGCGTCACCGTCGGCGTCCTCGCCATATGCCCGGCGAATCCGCGTTCGTGGATCGCGTAACCGATCGCGGACATGCTCGGCGGCGCCTCGGCGAGGATCGCGAGCCACGAGATGTCGTGATCCCGCCGGAAGACCCGCGCGGGGACGGATCTCAGCGAGATCCCGCGCCTGCCGTCGCAGCCGGCGATGTACTTGGCACGCAACAGAAGATCATCGGCGATGACCGTCGCGTCCATCCCCGACACCGACGAGACCTCGGTGCCGAACCTGATCTCCCCGCCGCGGGCGAGGAATTCCGCGATCAGATCGGTGACCAGGAACTGTTGCGGGTAAACGGTGTGCACCTCACCGTTCCCGAGTTCACCGTACTTGAGCTCGAATTCGGCCTGATCATTGCGGAAGGCGCAGGTGTCGTGCCTCGCGCCCTTCTCGATCAGCCCGGCGGCGAGCCAGTTCTCGGTGAGCACGCGGACACTGTTCGCGGCGAGAAACCCCGCCCTCGCCCGGTTTTCGACATGTTCACGGCTTTGCCGTTCGAGGATCAGGCAGTCGATCCCGGCGGCCCGCAACAGGTTCCCCAGCACGAGCCCCGCCGGACCGGCCCCCACGATCACCACGTCGGCATCGATCTTTCCCACGAAAGCCCCCAGTACCTTCGCCCGCCCCCAGCGCGGTCCAAGGTACACAAAACGGCGTGCCGCCGTGGGTGTTCAGTCCTTCCGGTCGCGCGCCCGCGCCCGGCGTTTCCCTTCGTGCATCGCCACCACCCGGGCGATCGGGATCGTGTGCCCCTCCTCGACGAGGTCGGTGGGCAAGGTCTGCGGTTCCGGCATCGACTCCGCCCAGGGATCCTTGCCGCCCAGCAGATCGGGCGCCGTGTGCACGGTGAAATCGGCGGGCACCACGTTTTCGAGGTCGTCCCAGGACACCGGGAACGACACCGTCAGCCCCGGCCGCAGCCGCGGACTGTACGCCGCCGCGACCGTGTTGCCGCCCGCCCGCGTCGAATCGAGGTACACCTTGCCTTCGCGGTCTTCCACGATGTACGCGGTCGTCGCGACCGACGGATCGAGCCGCTCCGCACGGGCCGCGAGCGCGCGGGTCGCGGCGAAGACATCTTCGAAACCTTGGCCCGGCACCAGCGGGACGAAGATGTGCACTCCCTTGGAACCACTGGTCTTCACCGTTCCGACGAGCCCGGATTCGGCGAGTGCCTGGCGCACCAGCACGGCGGCCTTCACGACATGCGCGAAATCGTCACCGGCGGGCGGATCCAGATCGAGCACGAGATGAGTGGGCCCCGCGTCGACGTCCGCGGTCATCAGCGTCGGGTGGTATTCGACGGCGCGCTGGTTCGCGAACCACAGCAGCGTGCGGCGGTCGTCGCAGAGCGCGTACGACACCTGCCGTTTCGAGGTCTCCGCCCACATCCCGTACCGCTTCACCCAGTCGGGCGTGTACTTGGGCAGGTTCTTCTGCATGAACGGGTCTTGGCCGCGCAGGATGCGGATCACCGACAGCGGCCTGTTCGCCAGCACGGGAACGAGGCGGTCCGCGACCGCGTCCAGGTAATCCACCAGGTCGCGTTTGGTCGCGCCCTCGAACAAGGGCTGGTCGAGATTGGTCAGCTTGACGCCGTCCCGTTCGCACATGGGACGAGCCTGACACAAAAGCCTCGTGAGCGGTAATGACGGTTCTGGCCGTCATTACCGCTCACGAGCCCTGCTACCTAGCTGATGTTGGCGTCGATGCAGGCGTAGAACGCGTTCGCCGTGTCGTAGACGTTCCAGCGGGCGAGGATCTTGTGGCGCCCGCTCTGCTGCAGGTTCACGCTGTGGGTGACCGTGGCGCCCGGCTGCGCGCCGCCGTCGTTGAAGCTGGCGACCTTGGCACCGTCGACGAAGTACTCCCAGGTGCTGGTGCGGTGGCGAGCCGTCAGCGTCCACCGGAACGTGGTGGTACGGCCGAGGGAATGCACCTTCCAGCCCTTGCTGTCATCGTTGAGGTCCGCGAAACGGCCGACACCGCCGTTGCAGCTCATGAGACCCTTGGGGCCTTCGACACTTTGCGGCTCCCATTTGATGGAGCCACAGGAAACGGTGTTCTGAGCGCATTGTGCCTGCCTGCTCGCAGGCGAGGAAACGTAACCGTGCGCGCTGGCGGTGCCCGCCGGGATCGCGACCAGGGCCGCCGGCACCATGGCCGCACCGGCCGCCAGGGTCAAAAGCCGTCGTTTGAAGCTCATGCCTACCCCTTTCCCATCTCTACACCCACCGCGGACTCGAGATTCCTGGGTCACAGCGAGCGAAATACCAATGAAGGTTGGGACCCATCCGCCGAAGCGCCGAGCGGGCGAATGTGGTCTAGACCATAATTGGTTCAGACGACTCGGTCAAGAGTAACCAACCGGCCACTTGGAGTCGTGAAGATCGAACAGGGGTTGTCAAGCCGGACTATCAGCCCGCACCCAAACAGACGAACGGTCGCCGGAACGGATCAACGGCGATGGTGTCCGCCAAGGCGGTCGCCGGTCCGGCGCCTCCCGCGAGGCCGCGGTGGTAATCGTCCATCGCGGCCGCCGCGGCCTCGTCACCGACTCGGCTCAACGGCGCGATCACCGTCCGCGAACCGCTCGCGAGCAACGCGCTGGCGAAACCGAGGACCTCGTCGCCGGGCCGGATCCGGTTCAGCGCCAGCTCGCACGCCGCGAAGACGACCTGCGACGGCGGCTGCGCCAGGCCGGCCATCTCGTGCGCGAAGAGCGCGCCGTCGGCCAATTCCAGCCGGGAGAACAAGGCGTTCTCGGGCTCGTGCGCGCCGTGCGCGGCGATGTGCGCGAGCTTCGCCCCGTCCAGCGCCCGCAGAACCGACGACACGGTCGCCTCGGCGCCGGCCAGCGTATGCGCGGTCCGGTAGTGCATCGCGAGCTTGTCCAGCTCACCACGGGTCCCGACGAGGCCGGGGCCACGGACGAGCACGACCTTCCGCGCGCGGGACACCGCCGCCCGCGCCGCCCCCAGCCAGGCCGTCGCCGACGGGGCGACGACGATCGGCCGGGACCGCAGCGCCGGCAGCACTCCCCACGGGACGGCGAACAACGGACCGGTCGGCACGACGATCAGGCCGCGGTCCCCCAGCAGCGCTTCGAGCGGCCGGATCAGTTGGGCGTCCAGCCGTTCGGCCTGTTTCCGCGCCGAACCGAGTACCGACTGGACCAAGGGCGCCGGCAGCTGATCCGGCGCGAGGGCGTCGAGGTCGACGTTCAGCATCCGCGCGGATTCCGCCGCCCGCGCGGCCGAACCGAGCCGCACCAGCTCGCATCGCCCGTCGACGACGACCATCGCCACCAGGTCGTCCCCCGACGACGCGAAACTCACCAGCGCGCGTTCGTCCAGCTCCTGGGCGACCTCCGCGAGCCGCGCGACCGGCCGCGGCCTGCCCCAGCGGCCCGTATGCCAGCCGAGCCGATGCGCCTCGCGCAACCGCTCGGCGTGCTTCGTCCGCAAGGCCGCCGTCGGATGCCCCTCGTGCTGTGCCTGGTGGATCGCCTGATTGAGCCCTCGAACCTCGCCGACCCGCTCGGCGAGCTCCGGATCGGTCGCGACAACTGGTTCGTACCGGTAACTTTGCGCCCTGGTCCGCTCCGTCCAGCCGAACAACCGGGCCGCGTCGGCCCGCTCCAGCACGATCTTGACGGCCAGATCCGCCAATTCCCTGCCGTGCAACGCCGTACCGGACACCAGCTCGATGCCGCCCATCCGGTCGCGGACGCGGTCGAGTTCGGTGAGCCCGGCCCGGATCTCCGCCAGCGCCTTGGTCTTGTCCCCCTCGGCCACCGCGAGTTCCGCGCGGCAAAGCCGGCGCAGCATCCGATAATCGACGGAGGTCAGCCGTCCCGGCTGCGGAATCCGCGCGAGCAGCTCGGCGGCACGTTTGCGTTTCCCCTTCCGCAGCTCGACCCGGACGGCCAGCATCCGCGCCAGCGCGGCCTGGTCGGCGAGCCGCGGCATCGGCATCCCGTTCGCCGCCCGCAGTGCGCGCGAGGTCAGGGTTGGCGGGATTTCGTTGGTGCGCAAGGCTTCTTGGACGTCGGCGCGAAGGCCGACGATGGTCGCGTTGGCGACACACGTCTGGCAGCCCCAGCGCAGCGTACGACGCCGGGCCGAAGCGGCATAGGTGCGCGCGAGCTCCAGATCATCGGTCATCAACGCCGCGGACGCGCGGAACAACTCCACCCCGCCCAGATCCCTGGTGATACTCCGCTGTTCCAGCATCACCGGCAGAATCTCGTCGAGATGGGCTCCCGCCTCTTCGGCCAGGCCCGCGGTCAACAGCGCTTCGGCCCGCTCCCACCTCAGCAGGGGCGGGATGTCCAGATCCAGCGAGCGGTAGATCCGCTCGCTTTCCTCGTAGAGCCGCAGCGCGGCGGGCACGTTGCCGACCCGGAGTTCGAGCGTGCCCAGCGGGCGGCGGACGTCCGCGGCCTGTGCCCGCAGGCCGTTCCGTTCCGCGAGTTCCACGGCGCTGACGAGATCCCGCCTCGCCCGCCGGACATCCCCGAGCCTGGTGTACGCGAGTCCCCGCGTGGTCAACGTGCCCAGATAAGGGTCCAGCGAGGCCGAGGGATCCTTCGCCATGGCGAGCGCGGCCTCCTTGTGCGCCAGTGACGAATCGAAATACCCCGTGCTTTCCTCGTTGCGTCCCACCGCCATGAGCAGGAGTCCGTAATTGTGATCGAGCTGCCCGCGTAATTCCGCGTAAAGGCGGGGGTCGTCCACCGCTTTCAGTAACAGTCGTACGTCGTCCAGACCGGCGAGACCGGAAGCCACGCCCCCGCTGGTTTCCGACCCCACGGTCGCGATACTGGAAGCCAGCCGGATCCGGGTGGCGAGCCAGTCGTGCCTCATCCCCTCGGCGACCGGATGGATGGAATCGAGCAACGCCATACCGCGGCGGAGCAGGAGGATTCCTTCGCGTTGACGGGCCGAACACGCCGCATCGATACCGGCGCGCTGGAGTTCGCGCGCTTTGCGAATGACCTCGATTTGATCGAGCTGTGTTACCGCCACTGATCTATGACAGCACACTCCGTAGCCGAGAGTCGCCCGCCACCGGTTCGAAACCGGGTGACGGGCGCACCTCTACGGCCAGGAGCATTGCTCAGGGAGTGGGCGGCGGCGTCTGAGCACATCCGCCGGGGCAGTCGCGAACCCGTTCGTTCTGGTGCTCACAATCGGGCCCGTGCCGGTGTTCTCCCTGGTCAGGCGCGGGCTGGACCGGGTCGACCGGCTCCTCCTCGCCGATGGGGTCCTTGACGTCCGTAGGCGTCGACATTTGACGATCTCCTCCCCTGGTGATCATTTTTGTCAGATCAGGCAGCCCCATTCACGACTGCCCCCCTCTGTTCGCAGGCCCTCTTCCTGCGAACGGGGCAATAGTGCCACAACGGAGCAGTGATCGGGAGCTTTTACCTACACTGAGTCATCGGCGGCACCCAATAGAGGGACGCCTGGTTAGCAAACCTCACGATCTCCGCTCATTGCGCACACCGGCGCACGCGAAGCGGGGAAAGAAAGATCAATTCACTGCGCCATCCGGCCTAAGATCCAAAACTTCTTGCGACACAAGGGTTTCCGGCCCGAAAAGCGGGGAACTCGCCGCCTGTCGGGGGATGACCGGCGAATATCCGGAGGAGATAACGATGCCCACGTGGTTGGTCATCATCATCGTCATCGCCGCGATCCTGGTGGTGGGAGCGGCCGCCTGGTTCGTCATCGAAGGACAACGCAGGCGGCGATTGCGCGAGACGTTCGGGCCCGAATACGACCGGGCCGTGAAGGAACACGAAAGCCCGCGGGAAGCCGAACGTGAGCTTTCGTCGCGGGTGAAGCGACACTCGGATCTCGACATCCGGCCGTTGCCGGAGACCACAAAGGACCGGTACGCGCAGGAATGGGCGCTGATCCAGGAACAGTTCGTCGACCGCCCGTCCGGCGCCGTCGTCGAGGCGGACCGGGTACTGGTCTCGTTGATGGCCGAGCGCGGCTACCCGACCGAAGGGTACGACCAGCAGCTCGCGGATCTGTCCGTCCGGCACGCGAACGCGTTGCGGCACTACCGCGCCGGGCACGACACGCTGGTGCGCCACCGGGAATCCGAAATGTCCACAGAGGACATGCGGGAAGCGATGAAGCACTACCGCGAAGTGTTCGAAGAACTGTTGACCGACGCCGGCGAAGGAGCGGAAAGCCATGGAAAGCAGGCCCCTGGAAACCGAGGGAACGGAACGGCTCGACGAGGATCGGACCACTGACGGCGACACCGGCCGTCCCCTGGGCACCGAGGACCTGGTGGCCACCGATCCCCAGCGCACCAACGAAAACGAAGACGAAGCGCAGACGTTGTTCGAAAACGCCGACGTCGACCGGTTCCGCGACAGCTGGCAAGGTATCCAGACGGCCTTTGTGGACGATCCGCGACGAGCGGTCAAGGAAGCCGACGAACTCGTCGCGGTGGTGATCCAGAACCTGGCCACGACCTTCGCGGACCACAAGAAGGAACTGGAATCCGCGTGGAGCCAAGGTGAACCGGCCACCGAAGACCTCCGGATCGCGCTTCGCCGCTACCGGTCGTTCTTCAACCAACTGCTGAGCGCCTGACGGAAGCCTCGTGAGTGGTGATCCACTCACGAGGCTTTTTCAGGCACCGGTGGTCGATCCGGGCCGCACGATCATCAGCACCGTCACCACGGCCCACAGCAGATTGAACATCCCGGTGTACATCGCCACCCGCCCGGCGGTGACCGGCGCCGACGGCGGCTCCGCGTCCAGCGCGGCGAGGATCGCGTTCTGCCCTGGCAGCACCAGCAACGCCAGCACACCGGCGGCCGCGGCAGTGAGCACGATCGACACGATCACCCACGCGTCGCCGAAGACCCGCATGCTGCCCGCCGTCGCCAGCCCGAAGAACGGCACCGCGATACCGAAGATCGCGTAGACACGGCAGATCCGGTTGAGCGCGCGCAACACGGACAGGCCGGAGCCCGGTTCGGCGAAGGCCTTTCGCGCCGCCGCTGGGAACATGCTCGCCGCGACGGTGACCGGGCCGACCGCGATGACGGCGGCGAGCACGTGGAGAATCAGGAGGATTTTCGACACGCCGCCGAGCCTATGATCGTCACCGCGGTGTCCGGTACCGGTGTTTTCGACAGATGTCGCAGGATTCCGGCCATCCGGCTACGTCCGATGACGTACGCGTGGTGCCGCTCGTGAACGGATGTGGCGAGGGCCTCCCCCGGGACACCATTCGTCACCATGAACCTTCCCGTGGACACAGACGAACTCACGAAACGGTACGGCGAGCAAGTCGCCGTGGACCGAATGAAATTGACCGTGCTGCCCGGCGAGATCTACGGTTTCCTCGGCCCGAACGGCGCCGGCAAGACGACGACGTTGCGAATGCTGCTGGGCCTCGTCCGGCCGACTTCCGGCAGTGTCCGGCTGTTCGGCAGGCCGCCCGGCGACCTCGACGGGGTCGGCGCGCTGATCGAATCGCCGGGCTTCTACCCGTACCTGTCCGGTTCGGACAATCTCAAGGTGCTGGCCCGCTACAGCGGAACGGATCCGCTGCGCGTCGGCGAAGTGCTCGCGATGGTCGACCTCGCCGATCGCGGAAAGGACCGGTATTCCACCTACTCCCTCGGCATGAAGCAGCGGCTCGGGGTCGCGGCGGCACTGCTGAAGGACCCGCGGCTGCTGATCCTCGACGAGCCGACCAATGGGCTCGACCCCGCCGGGATGGCCGACATGCGGGTGCTGATCCGGCGGCTCGGCGCGGAGGGCTGCACCGTGCTGCTGTCGAGCCATCTGCTGGGCGAGGTGCAGCAGATCTGCGACCGCGTCGGCGTCGTCTCGCACGGGCGGCTGGTCGCGGAGAACACGGTGGCCGAACTCCGCGGCGGCACGGTGCTGCACATCGAGTCCGACGAGATCGCGCGTGCCGCCGGCCTGGTGCGGCGCTGGATCGGCGCGGAGAACGTCCGCGAGAGCGGCACCGGTCTCGATCTGACCGTGGAGCCGGACCGCGCGTCTTGGCTGAACCGCGAACTCGTCACGGAAGGGATCGCGGTGCGGGAACTGCACGTCCGCGAACGGGATCTGGAACAGGTCTTCTTCGAGCTCACCGGAGAGGTGGCAGGTCATGTGGGGTAGCTGCACCGCCGAACTGGCGAAACTCGTCCGGCGTCCGGCGAACTGGTTCATGCTGGGGATCGCCGTCACGCTCGGCCTGACCTTCACCTATCTGCTGCCGCTCGCGGGCGCGGCGGGCTCGTCGAGCGGGGCCCCCGGTACGGATCGCGGGCTGACCGCGACCCTGCCGTCCAACCTGGTCGGCAACGCGATCGGCGGGCTGCCGGTGTTCCTCGGGGCGATCCTGCTCGTGCTCGGGGTGCTGGCCGTCGGCACCGAATACGGCTGGAGCACGTGGAAAACCGTTCTGACGCAAGGACCGTCGCGACTGACCGTCTACAGTGGAAAGTTGTTCGCACTGGCCGTCGCTTCGCTGACCGTCGTGCTGACGAGCTTCGCGACCGGCGCGATCACCAGCGCGCTCATCGCCTCTTCGGAGGGCGCGCCGATGAACTGGCCGTCGTTCGGCGCGGTGCTGACCGGGATCGGCGCCGGCTGGCTCATCGCGATGACGTGGGCGGCACTCGGCGCGGCACTCGCCATCGCGATGCGCGGGGTCGCGCTGCCGATCGGGCTCGGCCTGGTGTGGCTGCTGGTGGTGCAGAACCTGCTGTTCGGGGTCGCGGCCCCGCTGGTGGACTGGGTCGGCACGCTCCAGCTGGCGCTGCCGGGAGCCAACGCCGGTTCGCTGGCGGCGTCGCTGGGCGCCTCGGGCGCGACGCCGGGTGTCGGTGAACTCGTCGGTGCCTCGCAGGCGACGCTGGTGGTGGCCGGCTACCTGGTGGTCTTCGCCGGTGCCGGCGGCTGGCTGCTGCGGCGCCGGGATGTCCTCTGAAGCGCGTGAAGGCCCCCTTCCCTCGGCTGAGCCGAGGGAAGGGGGCCTTCACGGACGGCTAGGCGAGGGCGTCGAGGTCCGCCAGGACGTCGGCGGGCAGTTCGAGTTCCGCGGCGGCGACGTTCTCCCGCAGGTGCGCGGGCGACGACGTGCCCGGGATCAGCAGGATGTTCGGCGACCGCTGGAGCAGCCACGCGAGCGCGACCTGCATGGGCGTCGCGCCGACCCGGCGGGCGCAGTCGTCGAGCGCGCCCGATTGCAGCGGCGTGAACCCGCCGAGCGGGAAGTACGGCACGAACGGGATGTTGATGGCCGCGAGGGCGTCGAGGAGCCCGTCGTTGGCGCGGTTCGCGACGTTGTACTCGTTCTGCACGCAGACGACCGGTGCGATGGCGCGCGCTTCCTTGACCTGCTCCGCCGAGACGTGGCTCAGGCCGAGGTGCCGGATCAGGCCCTGCTGCTGGAGCTCGGCGAGCACCTCGAACGGCTCCGTGATCGAGACCGGGATCGGGAAGACGCCGTGCTCGCCCGCGAGCCGCAGGTTGACCACGTCGAGGACGTCGAGGCCGAGGTTGCGCAGGTTGTCGTGGACCGCGGAGGTCAGCTCCTCGCGCGAGAGCGCCGACGGCCAGCCCTTGTCCGGAGACCGCTTCGCGCCGACCTTCGTGACGATGTGCAGCTCGTCCGGGTACGGGTGCAGGGCCTCGCGGATCAGCTCGTTGGTCGTGTGCGGACCGTAGAAGTCGCTCGTGTCGATATGGGTGACGCCCAGCTCGACCGCCTCGCGGAGGACGGCGATCGCGGCGTCGCGGTCGCTCGGCGGACCCCAGATGCCGGGGCCGGACAGCCGCATGGCGCCGTAGCCCATCCGGCTCACGATGAGATCGCCGAGGGTGAGGGTGCCGCCTGGGCTCATGGTCGCTCCTTGTGCAAGTGGGTTCCACTCACCTTATGCAGGTTCTCCTCGGCCGGCGCGTGCGGGAAGGGAGCAAGGGACCTTTACTACCACTCGGGGCGCTGACCTGCGCGAACAGCCAGGCCGACCAGCTGGTTCGCCAGCCCTTCGGTCAGTCCGTGGACGAACATCGCCTGGCCGTCGGGCGCTCCGCGTTCGCCCAGGACCGTCGCCACGGCCTCGCCGGGGTTCGCGTAGGGCCACAGTCCCGCGACGAGAATGAAGACCGCCTTCGCGAAGTACCCGGCCGCTTCGGCGTCCAGCGACACTCGGGCGCGGACGATCCCGGCGAGCCGTTCGGTCCGTTCACCGGCCCGCGTCTTGAACGCCCGCGCGGTCTCCACGGAGATGTTGCGTTCCAGTACCGCGGCCATCGTGCTGATCAGCTCGCACAGCAGGCGCTGCCGCGAGATCGACGTCGCGATGACGGTCGCGACTCGCTCGTAGCCGGGGCCGTCGAGGCCGCTCAGCTCGCCTTCGAGCTCGTCGAGCCACGAGACCCAGGCCGAGTCCAGGATCTCCAGGAAGATCGCCTCCCGGCTGTCGAAGTACCGCAGCACGTTCGACTTCGCCAAGCCCACCCGATCGCTCAGTTCCCGCAAACTGATCCGGGAGACGGGCCGCTCGGCCAGGAGTTCGCGCGCCACCCCGAGGATCGCCGCGCGCCGGGCCTCGACCTGTTCCGGCCGCCGTGCGCGCTGGAAGTCGGGTGCCACGCGGCGCACGGTACCAGACCACCCGGCTATTATTCGGCGTTCGCGGCCCTCCGCGCCTGCACCCGCTTGTAGCTCCAGATCAGCAACGCGAACAGGATGAGCCCGGAAAGGATCAGGCTGGACCCGGTGCTCCAGCCGCCGAGGGGCAACCCCGGCACGAGTCCCCAGACGACCCCCGCGGCCAGCAGTCCGAGCCCCGCGAGCACCGAACCCGCGATGCGCAGCGGAGACGAAACGCTGTCCTCGGCCGCCTTCATCGCCCTGTCGCGGATCGGATCGACGTACTTCTCCACGGCGGGGAACTCCGAGGCCAGCACGAGCAGACCCGCGAGCACCAGCAGCAACCCGGGCCCTGGCAGCACGAGCAGCGCGATACCGACCAGCAGGAGAATGAGGCCCGCGATCAGGATCAACACCTGCTTCACGGGTTTTCCGATGCCCACCGTCGTCTCCTCGCCGTCGTCCGTTCCCTTCGATTATGCCGGTCGGGACGGGAAAGCGCTGGTCCTGATGGTCTGTTTCGGCGGAGACCGTTCGTCGGGGTGATGAACTGTCCAACCTGAGGAGGACCGATGCGCTACATGTTGCTGATCTGCGGGACGCCGTTCCCCGGTGCGGACGACTGCGAAGACCCGCTGGACGAGCGGACCCAGGAATGGGTCGACGAGATGACCGCGCGCGGGGTGCGGTTGTCCGGCAGCAGGCTCCGGTCGGCGGCCACCGCGACCACCGTGCGCCACCGCGACGGCGAACTGCTCGTCTCGGACGGGCCGTTCGCCGAGACGAAGGAACAGATCCTCGGCTACGACCTGATCGAGTGCGCCGATCTCGACGAGGCGATCGAGGTCGTGTCGAAGCATCCGGTCTCGAAGTTCGCGACCGTCGAGATCCGGCCGATCTGGCCGACCCCTTGAACGCGCCTCGTGTCGTGGCCGGTGAGTGTGAGTGTCACCGCGAGTAAGGGGTGTGTGGATATAGGGACGTTGAATGTCCCTATATCCACACACCCCCTCGTAACCGGACCGATCACGGAGGGACTGTGTGGATTTCTGGTCATCCAACGTCCCAAAATCCACACAGTCGGCTCCCTGAACGTGCCTCGCCACTCACGAGAGCTCACGAGAGCAAAGGTCCCTTGCTCACCCACCGGCCAGCAACTGCTCGAACGGCACGAACCCACTCTCCGGAGCCCCAGCCGGCGAATCCGAAGACAAACGGGAAGCGAGTTCCCGCCCAGCCCGAGACGCCCGCTTGTCGAGGTCACCCGGAGAAGCCCAGTCCGACGAAGCCGCGTACACCGCCGTCGCGACCGGCTCGGCGCGAAGGTAGGCGAAGAGCGGACGCAGCGCGAAGTCGAGCACCAGCGAATGCCGTTCGGTCCCGCCGGTGGCACCGATCAGCACCGGCTTCCCGTCGAGCGCCTTCTGGTCCAGCACGTCGAAGAACGACTTGAACAGTCCGCTGTACGACGCGGTGAACACGGGCGTCACGGCGATCAGGGCGTCCGCGGTGGTCACCGTGTCGATGGCCGCGCGCAGGGCCGGGGAAGGGAACCCGGTCAGCATGTTCTTCGTGACGTCGACGGCCAGATCGCGGAGTTCGATCACCTCGATCTTCACCTCCGGCAGCGCGACGGAAACCGCCGCAGCGAGCTTGTCGGCGAGCAACCGCGTCGAGGACGGCTGGCTGAGACCGGCGGTGACGACAGCGATCGTGGTCATGCCAGGACCTCCAAACGAGAAGCGTGAGTAGGGGCTTCGGGCACGTGCGCCGGCCGAAGCGAGTCGAGTTCCTTGCGCAGCACCGGGATCACGTGCTCGCCCAGCAGGTCGAGCTGTTCCAGCACGGTCTTCAGCGGCAAGCCGGCGTGGTCCATCAGGAACAGCTGACGCTGGTAGTCGCCGAAGTGCTCACGGAAGGTCAGCGTCTTGTCGATCACCTCTTGCGGGCTGCCGACGGTCAGCGGCGTCTGCTCGGTGAACTCCTCCAGCGACGGCCCGTGCCCGTACACCGGCGCGTTGTCGAAGTACGGCCGGAACTCCCGCACCGCGTCCTGCGACTTCGGCCGCAGGAACACCTGGCCGCCCAGACCGACGATGGCCTGGTCCGCCTTGCCGTGCCCGTAGTGCTCGTACCGCTCGCGGTACAGGTTGATCAGCGCCTGGAAGTGCTCCTTCGGCCAGAAGATGTGGTTCGCGAAGAACCCGTCGCCGTAGTAGGCGGCCTGTTCCGCGATCTCCGGGCTGCGGATCGAGCCGTGCCAGACGAACGGCGGGACACCGTCGAGCGGGCGCGGCGTCGAGGTGAACTCCTGCAGCGGCGTCCGGAACTTGCCGGACCAGCTGACCACGTCCTCGCGCCACAACCGGTGCAGCAGGTGGTAGTTCTCGATGGCGAGCGGGATCCCCTGCCGGATGTCCTGCCCGAACCACGGGTACACCGGGCCGGTGTTGCCGCGCCCCATCATCAGGTCGACGCGGCCGTCGGCGAGGTGCTGCAGCATCGCGAAGTCCTCGGCGATCTTCACCGGGTCGTTCGTGGTGATCAGCGTGGTCGAGGTGGAAAGGATGATCTTCGACGTCTGCGCGGCGATGTAGCCGAGCATCGTCGTCGGCGACGAAGGCACGAAGGGCGGGTTGTGGTGCTCGCCGGTCGCGAAGACGTCGAGGCCGACTTCCTCGGCCTTGAGCGCGATCCGCACCATCGCCTTGATCCGCTCGTACTCGCTGGGCGCCTCCCCGGTGGTCGGGTCGGTCGTCACATCGCCCACCGTGAAGATTCCGAACTGCATGACCTGCTCCCTAGGCCGGGGTTACGTTGCTTGAGCGTTCAACTTCACGCACGCGAGAAGTATTCCAGACCATCGACGCGGGCTGAAAGGGTGACTTGATCGGCCCGGAAAGTGGCCGCCCCCACACTCGACTCCATGTGGCTCACCTCCCTGCTTGTGACAACGTTGACATTCACTCTCACGCCGGCCACCACTCCCGAACCCACCGTCGCGGCGACGATCTGCGCCAAGTACTGCGACAGCCGCGACCCCGCCTTGGCCGTCGGCGAAAGAAGACCCGGCACGGCCTCCGTTTGGGGCCGCGCCATCACGCTGCACCTCTCCGACGGCGACAACATGGGCTGGGGCAGCATCGGCGACGGCGACCCCGGCGACGAAGTCTGGCTCGACCGCTCCTTCGACGGCGGCCGCACGTGGGCGGGCGACAGCCGGATCGGCGACACGAAGATCCCGGCCGGCCAACGCGGCTGGCGCACCCTGATGTTCAACGTCGACGACCCCGCCACCCACCGCTTCGGCGCCCTGCGCGCCTGCGGGAAGGCGGGCAACCGGCCGGAAATCGCCTGCACGCCTTGGTTCCGCACCACGGTCGCCGCCAAGGACCGCACGGAAGCCGCGGCCACCGCGCTCATGCAGTTCTACGACAACGGCACCGGGCTCTGGCAGACCACGGGCTGGTGGAACTCGGCGAACGCGCTCACCGCGATCCTCGACTACAGCACGCGAACCGGCTCGCAGAACTACCGCTACGCCATCGGCAACACCTTCGACCGCAACCGCGGCGACAACTTCACGAACGAATACATCGACGACACCGGCTGGTGGGCGCTCGCCTGGATCCGGGCCTACGACCTCACGAAGGACCGCCGCTATCTCGACACCGCCGTCATCGCGGCGGACTACATGTACTCCTACCGCGACGGGACCTGCGGCGGCGGGCTCTGGTGGTCGACGGCGAAGACGTACAAGAACGCCGTCACCAACGAGCTGTACGTCAAGGTGGCCGCCTCACTGCACAACCGGCTCCCCGGCGACACCCGCCAGCTGGCGCGGGCACGCGAGGTCTGGGACTGGTTCCGCGCGAGCGGCATGATCAACGGGAGTTCCCTGATCAACGACGGCCTGAACGCCTCCTGCGCCAACAACGGCCAGGCCGTCTGGAGCTACAACCAGGGAATCGTCCTCGGCGCGCTGGTCGAACTGCAGCGCGCGACCGGTGACGCCGCCCTGCTCGCCACGGCCCGGCGGCTCGCGGACGCCTCCACCACCACGTCGCTCCTGCACGCGAACGGGATCCTGCGCGACCCGTGCGAATCCGGTGACTGCGGCGCCGACGGGCCGTCGTTCAAGGGCGCGTACGCCAGGGGGCTCGGCGAGCTGGACCGGGCGCTGGCGGGCAGGCCGTACCGCGCTTACCTGACGCGCCAAGCGAACGCGACGATCGCGAACAACCGCACGTCGCTCGACCAGCACGGCCTGCGCTGGGCGGGACCGGTCGACAAGATCGACGCCGCCCGTCAGCACAGCGCGCTGGAGGCCCTCACCGCAACTCTCTGAGAACCGGATCCGGGACGTGCAGCCAGGCGCGGACCTCGGTCTCCTTCTCGTGCACGAGCACCTGCCGGTAGCTCATCGTGTCGAGACCGGGGCCGCCCTGGTCCTGGACGTCCTCGTGGAACCGGTCCGACACGAGCACCACCACGGGCGACTCGTCCGGCGCTTCGGCGAGCGCGTCCCGCAGCACGCGCGAGTCCAGCAGCCGGGCGAGCAGCACCTTCGGCCGCCCCGTCACGCCGTACTCGTCGAGCGCGATCTCGCCGGCGTGGATCGCCACCCGCACCCGGATCCGCAGGCCGGGTTCGGTGACGACGTTGTAGCGGGCCAGTTCCGCGGTCAGCCGGGAAAGCAGCGGATACACCAGGCGGAACTTCGGGAAATGCGGCGGGACCACGACGATCATGCCGTCCCCGGTGTCGCGCTTCAGGCACGCGTCCCAGGCGATCCCGCTGGCCTCGAAGGCCGTGGCGAGAAGGCCGAAGAGCATCCGCCGGACCTGGACGAAGATCTCGCTGCTGCGGCCGACCTGGCCGAAACCGGAGATGTCGATCGAGAACAGCCCGCAGTGCATGCCGGATTCGACCCACGCCGTCGGCGGCGGATAGAGGATCTTCGTCCGCAACCTGGCGAGGTGGACACAGGTCACAGTGACGAACAGGATCGTGCCGAAGAGCCAGGCGAACGAGAGCGTCGCCTCCGACTCGCCCTCCGACGCCGCCCGCTCCAGCAGGAACGTCATCGCGACGGCGATGCCGCCGTAGCCGAGCACGAACAGCCAGAGAATCCCCCGTCGCAGCCGGATCGCGGCGTGCGCGACCGGGAGCAGCGCGAGCATGCCGAAGGACCCGACGACCACCACGAAATACCAGAGACTCACGACGCGTTGTGCGGTCGAGACGCGTGTGCGACCGGTTCCGACGGCCACCTTGTTCCCCCCGTCACCCTGTGACACCGGAAACGATAACGCCTCATCCGAGGCCGGTGGAAGTCGCTTTCCGCAGCCGTGACCCGCCCATCGGGACAGGGTGATGCGCCACACCGGAGGCTCGGGAGAACGAAGCTGTCGGAGGGGGCGGATATCCTCCAGTACGGTGTCGCGTTGAACACCACCTCCACGAGCTAGTTCGCGAGCCACGACTCCAGGAGAAGTACCCAGTGACTGCTGAGACCCTGTACGGGGCCGACGACCTGACGCATCTCGAGGGTCTGGAAGCGGTCCGCAAGCGCCCCGGGATGTACATCGGCTCCACCGACAGCCGCGGTATCAACCACCTGTTCTCCGAGGTCGTGGACAACTCGACCGACGAGGGCGTGGCGGGTCACGCCACGAAGATCGTGGTCACCCTGCACGCCGACGGCAGCGTCCAGGTCGACGACGACGGCCGCGGCATCCCCACCGGCACGCACGCCAAATCCGGTTTGTCCGGTGTCGAGCTGGTGCTCACCAGGCTCCACGCGGGCGGCAAGTTCGGCGGCTCGGGCTACAAGACCTCCGGTGGTCTGCACGGCGTCGGCGCTTCGGCGGTGAACGCGCTGTCGCACCGCTTCGACGTCACGGTGAAGCAGAGCGGCAAGGTCCACCAGATGTCGTTCGCGCACGGCGTCCCCGGCGTGTTCGACGGGCCCGGCCCGAAGGCCAAGTTCACCCGTAAGTCCGGGCTGAACGTCACCGGCAAGATGAAGCGCGGCGAGCGCTCCGGCACGTCGATCCGGTACTGGTACGACTCGCGTTACTTCGAGCGCGGCGCCGCGCTCGACGTCGAAGGTGTCCGCGCGAAGATGCGCAACACCGCGTTCCTGGTCCCCGGCGTCACGTACGTGTTGCGCACCGCCGTGGACGACACGATCAGCGAAGAGACCTTCCACTTTCCCAACGGCCTCGCCGACATGGTCGACTTCCTCGCCCCGGACAGCGAAAAACCCGTCTGCGGCACGCTGATCATCAACGGCGAGGGTACGTACAAGGAGAACGCCGCCGACGCCAGCGGTGTCATGCAGTCCAATGTGGTGCGTCACGCGGAGGTCGAGGTCGCGCTGCGCTGGGGCACCGGCTACGAGCGCACGGTGGAGTGCTTCACCAACACCATCCGCAACGTGCACGGCGGCACCCACCGCCGCGGTTTCGACCGCGCGGTGCTGAGAGCCTTGCAGGACGCCATTTCCAAAACCCGCGGGCTGCTCAAGCCCAAGGAGGACATGCCGACCGTCGAGGACGTGCTCGAAGGCATGACGGCGGTCGTCCACGTCCGGCTGCCCGAGCCGCAGTTCACGTCGCAGACCAAGGACGAGCTGTCCACCGCCGGCATCACCCGCGTCATCCAGGGCATCGTCGACAAGCACATCCGCGCCTGGACCGAAGAGCGCAAGACCAAGTCCGAGGCGAAGATCGTGCTGCAGAAGGTGGTCGACGCGGCACGCGTCCGGCTCACCCAGAAGCAGCAGAAGGACGCCGCCCGGCGCAAGACCGCGCTCGAAGGCGCGGCCATGCCGCCGAAGCTGGTCGACTGCCGCACCACCGGCGTCTCCCGCAGTGAGCTGTTCCTCGTCGAGGGTGACAGCGCCCTCGGTTCGGCGCGGATGGCGCGCGTCTCGGAGTACCAGGCGCTGCTTCCCTTGCGCGGCAAGATCCTCAACGTCCAGAAGGCGTCGCTCGGCGACACCTTGAAGAACGCCGAGATCGCCTCCATCGTGCAGGTGCTCGGCGCGGGCAGCGGGCGCACGTTCGACCTGTCGACCATGCGCTACGGCCGGGTGATCCTGATGGCCGACGCGGACGTCGACGGTTCGCATATCCGCACGCTGCTGATCACGCTGTTCGCCAAGTACATGCGGCCGGCGATCGAGGACGGCAGGCTCTACGCCGCGATGCCGCCGCTGCACAAACTGGTCACCAAGGGCCGCAACCCGGAAACCCACTTCACCTTCACCCAGAAGGAGATGGAGACCAAGTACGCGGAGCTGGAGCGGGCGGGCAAGCAGATCGTCACGCCGGTGCCGCGGTTCAAGGGTCTCGGCGAGATGGACGCCGACGAGCTGTGGGAGACCACGATGAACCCGGCCACCCGCTCGGTCCGCCGGATCACCCTCGACGACGTCGAAGCCGCGGAGAACGCGCTCGAACTGTTGATGGGCGAGAAGGTCGAGCCACGCCGCAACTGGCTGGTCGAATCCTCCGACCGGGTCGACCGCGAAGCCATCGACGCCTGATTTCGCTGCTATTCAAGGAGCTTTGAGCAATGGCACGCCGTAAGGGCACCACCACCAAGGTCGATCCCTCCGCGTTCGACAAGCCCGGCGCGAACGTCTTCGACAATTCGCTGAAGACGGAGATCGAGGATTCGTACCTGGAGTACGCCTACTCGGTCATCCACTCGCGGGCGCTCCCGGACGCGCGGGACGGCCTGAAGCCGGTGCACCGCCGGATCATGCACTCGATGAACGAGAACGGCTACCGGCCTTCGCACGCATATGTGAAGTCGGCGCGGGTCACCGGCGACGTGATGGGCAAGTACCACCCGCACGGTGAGACGGCGATCTACGACGCCATGGTCCGGCTCGCGCAGGACTTCTCGCTCAACGTCCCGCTGATCGACGGGCACGGCAACTTCGGCTCCCCCGACGACGGCCCGGCCGCGTCGCGGTACACCGAGGCGCGGCTGTCCCCGGAAGCGATGCTGCTGGTCGGTGAGCTCGGCGAGGACACCGTCGACTTCCGGCCGAACTACGACGGCTCGCTCGAAGAGCCGTCCGTGCTGCCCGCGGCCTTCCCGAACCTGCTGGTGAACGGCACGTCCGGGATCGCGGTCGGGATGGCGACCAACATGATCCCGCACAACCTGTCCGAGGTCATCGGCGCGGCGCGGTGGCTGATCAACCACCCGAACGCCACCCTCGACAAACTGATGGAGTACGTCCCGGGCCCCGACCTGCCGACCGGTGGTTCGCTGCTGGGGCTGGACGAGGTCCGCCGCGCGTACGAGACCGGCCGCGGTGTGGTGCGGATGCGCGCCAGCGCCGAGACCGGGCCGCTGGAGGGCAGCCGCGGCCGTCAGGCGATCACCATCACCGAGCTCCCGTACGGCGTCGGCCCGGAGAAGGTGATCGAGAAGATCACCGACGAGGTCAACAAGTCCAAGCGGCTCACCGGGATCGCCGACGTCAAGGACCTCACCGACCGCGAGAACGGCACGCGGCTGGTCATCGAATGCAAGGTCGGCGTGAACCCGCAGGCGCTCCTGGCGGATCTGTACCGGCTCACGCCGCTGGAGCAGTCGTTCGGCATCAACAACCTGGTGCTGGTGGACGGGCAGCCGCAGACGCTGGGGCTCAAGGCGCTGCTGGAAGTCTTCCTCAGCCACCGCTACGAGGTCGTCACCCGCCGCACGCGGTACCGGCGCCGCAAACGCGAAGAGCGTCTGCACCTGGTCGACGGTCTGCTGATCGCCCTGCTCGACATCGACAAGGTGATCAAGCTCATCCGCGACAGCGAGAACGCCGCGGCCGCGAAGGACGGCCTGATGAAGCGGTTCAAGCTCTCGGAGATCCAGGCGACCTACATTTTGGACACCCCGCTGCGGCGGCTCACCAAGTACGACCGGATCGAACTCGAAGCCGAGCAGGACAAGCTGCGCGGGGAGATCGCCGAGCTGTCGAAGATCCTCGACGACGAGTCGGTGCTGAAGAAGGTCGTCTCGGCCGAGCTGGCCAAGGTCGCCAAGGACCACCCCACCGAACGCCGCACCGCGCTGATCGACGGTGACCTCAAGGAGGTCCTCGCCGCGTCGAAGCCGTCGGGTCCGCTGGAGGTCGCCGACGATCCGTGCCAGGTGATCCTGTCGGCCACCGCGCTGGTCGCCCGGACCGCGGCGGAATCGGAGGAGGCGTCGGAAGTGCGGCGCCGCAACGGCCGCGTCAAACACGACTCGGTGGCCGCGGTGGTCCATTCGACCGCGCGCGGGCAGGTGCTGCTGGTGACCAACCGCGGCCGCGCGTTCAAGACCGACGTGCTGCCGCTGCCGGTGCTGCCCGAGCAGGCGGGCACCGTGTCGCTTCGCGGCGGAATGGCCGCGAAGGAACTGGTGCCGCTGGAGAAGGGCGAGCGCGTCATCGGCCTGGCCCCGCTCGGCGAACAGGCGGCCGGCTCCCCCGGCCTCGCGCTCGGCACGAAGCACGGCGTCGTGAAGGTGTGCGCGCCGGAGTGGCCGGTCCGCTCCGACGAATTCGACGTGATCAGCCTGAAGGACGGCGATGAGGTCGTCGGTGCTACCTGGCTCACCGACGGCAACGAGACGCTGGCGTTCCTGTCGTCCGAAGCGTCGCTGCTGCGCTACGCCGCTTCGCTGGTGCGGCCGCAGGGTCTCAAGGGCGGCGGCATGGCTGGGATCGTCGTGCGCGGCGATGCGGAAGTGGTCTTCTTCGGCGCGATCCGCACCGACGACGCCGAACACGGCGAGCCGATGGTCGTCACCGCGACCGGCGCGAGCGTGAAGGTGACCCCGTTCAGCGAGTACCCGGCCAAGGGCCGCGCGACCGGCGGTGTCCGGGCACAGCGATTCCTCAAGGGCGAAACGAGGCTGATCGTCGGCTGGATCGGCCCGCGTCCCGCCGGTGCCGCCCGCAACGGCGACCCGGTGGAACTCCCCGAGGTCGACCTCCGGCGCGACGGCTCCGGCCACGCCCACCCCGGCCCCGAAGTCGTCGGTCACCTCATCGAACGCGACTGACCCCGCACTCACGTGATTGGGCGCGTGACTCGCGTGATGGGAGCCGTAACTCGTGAGCTACGCCTCCAATCACGCGAGTTCCCGCCCCAATCACGCGAGTCACGCCTTCAGTCACACGTGTCGTCCGCCTGATCACGTGTGTCGTCCGTCTGATCACACGTGTCGTCCGCCTGGCCCCGGATCCCGAGTGGTAGCAAAGGTCCCTTGCTCCCTCAGCGGCCCAGCAGCCCCTTCGCGATGTGCGTCACCTGGATCTCGTTGCTCCCCGCGTAGATCATCAGCGACTTCGCGTCCCGCGCCAGCTGCTCCACCCGGTACTCCGCCATGTACCCGTTGCCTCCGAACAGCTGCACGGCCTCCATCGCGACCTCGGTGGCCGCCTCCGACGAGTACAGCTTCATCGCCGAAGCCTCGGCCAACGTCGGCATCTTGCCCGCGCGCAGGGTCTCGATCAGCTGGAAGACCATGTTCTGCACGTTGATCCGCGCGACCTCCATCTTCGCCAGCTTGAGCTGGATCAGCTGGAACCGCCCGATCTCCTGGCCCCACAGCTTCCGGTTCTTCGCGTAGTCCACGCACAAGCGGTGGCATTCGTTGATGATCCCGAGCGCCAGCGCCGCGACCCCGATCCGCTCGACGGCGAACCCGGACTTCACCTCGGCCTTGCTGTCACCGTCGCGGCCGTTCTCGGACTCGCCGAGCAGCCGGTCCCGCCCGAGCCGGACGTCACTGAAGAACAGCTCGCCGGTCGGCGACGACATCATGCCCATCTTCTTGAACGGCTTGCCCTGCGTGAGCCCGGGCATCCCCTTGTCGAGCACGAACGTCAGCACCTTGCGGTCCCGCACGTCCGAGCCGTCGTCGAGCTTCGCGTACACGATGATCGTGTCGGCATAAGGCCCGTTGGTGATGAACGTCTTCTGTCCATTGAGGACGTACTCGTCACCGTCGCGCCGCACCGACGTCTTCATGCCGCCGAAAGCGTCCGAGCCGGAGTCGGGTTCGGTGATCGCCCACGCCCCGACCTTCTCGAACGTCGCCAGCCCGGGCAGCCAGCGCTCCTTCTGCGCTTGCGTGCCCTTGGTGAGGATCGTCTGCGCGGTCAGCCCGATGCTCACGCCGAGCGAAGCGACGATGCCGAGGCTGACCCCGGCCAGTTCGCTCACCGCGATGAGCGCCATCGCCTCCTGCCCACCGAACGCCAAGCCGCCGCCACCCGAGCCGCGTTCCTTCGACAGCAGTTTCGACACCGATTCCCGCGCGAGCGCGTCGATGCCGAAGGACGCGAACATCTTCCGGATGATGTCGTACGGCGGCAGCGTGCCGCTTTCCAGCGCGTCGAGGTGCGGCCGGATCTCCTTGTCGACGAACTCCCGGATCGCGTCCCTGATCAGCAGTTCGGTCTCGGACCACTCGATCACGGGAGCCTCGCGGCGATGTCGTCGATCTCCCAGGCCGCCTCGGTTTCGATCACCTTGACGTCGTGCCAGCCCGCGAGTTCGGAGATCGCGCCGCCCTGCACCGCGAACACCTTGCCGGTGAGCGGGCACTTCTCGGTCGCCAGGTAGGCCACCAGCGGCGAGATGTTCGCCGGGGAGAACGCGTCGAACTCCCCCTCTTCGACCTCCTGCGCGAAGATCGCGCCCATGCCCGGCGTCGCCAGGGTGAGCCGCGTGCGCGCGATCGGCGCGATCGCGTTGACCCGCACGCCGTAGCGCTCCAGCTCCTCGGCGGCGACCAGCGTCAGTGCGGCGATGCCCGCCTTCGCCGCACCGTAGTTCGCCTGTCCCGCGTTCGGCAGCGTGGTCCCGGACGCCGAGGCGGTGTTGATCACCGATCCCGCCACCGGCTCACCGGCCTTGCTCGCGCTCTTCCAGTACGCGGCCGCGTGCCGCAGCACCGCCGCGTGCCCCTTCAAATGCACGGCGATCACGGAATCCCACTGGGACTCCTCGAGACCGGCGATGAACGCGTCGCGCAGGATGCCCGCGTTGTTCACGACGACGTCGAGCCTGCCGAACTCGTCCACCGCCTGCGCCACCAGTTCGGCGGCGCCCGCCCAGTCGGCGACATTGGCCGTGTTCGCGACCGCTTTCCCGCCTGCCTCGCGGATCTCGTCGACGACCTCCTGCGCGGGCCCGGCGTCGCTGCCGCTGCCGTCGTTCGCCCCGCCGAGGTCGTTGACCACGACGCTCGCGCCCTCCCGCGCGAACAGCAGCGCGTGTTCGCGGCCGATCCCGCGTCCGGCGCCGGTGATGACGGCGACGCGTCCGTCGAGTGCTCCCATGGCTTTGCTCCTACTCCGCGAATTCCGCGAGACCGTCTTTGATCACGACGGTTTCGCCGACGGTGGTTTCGAACGCGTAGCTCCCGGCGCCCGCGCGCCAGATATGCGTCGTCAGGTCCTGGCCGGGCAGCACCGGCTTGGCGAACCGGACGGCGAACCGCTTCAGTCTGTCCACATCGGACCCGGCGACCTCGGTCAGCAGCGCCCACGAAGTGAACGCCATGGTGCACAGGCCGTGCGCGATGATCCCCGGCAGTCCCGAATCCTTCGCGACCTCTTCGTCGAGATGGATCGGCATGGGGTCGCCGGCGGCGGGCGCGTACCGATACGTCTGGTCGTCGTCGACGTGCTGGTTCACCTTCGCCACCGGCGCCTGCGCACGGAGGCCTTCGTCGAACTTGTGGTCCGGCCCGAGTTCGCCGCGGGTCTCGCCGGTGTCGAACCCGCGCACGAACAGCGTCACGTACTGCTCGTTGACCAGGTCGCCGTCGTCGGTCCGGCATTCGAGGTGGATGGTGCCGCGGGTGCCGTTCGGCAAGCCCTCGTAGCCGGTCATCCGCGCCCGCGACACGAGCTTGTCGCCGGGACGGATCGGCCGGTGGAACCGGAATTCCTGCTCCCCGTGCACGATCCGGCCGAACAAGCCGACCGGGACGACCTCGAGCGCGGGCTCCATCAGCGACTCGAACACCGGCACGATCGCGAACACGGGGCTCGCGACGTCACCGGCGAGATGCGCCGGGATCGGGTCGTTCGTGGCCTTCGCGTACTCGATCAGCCGCTCGCGGGTGACCTCGAACCGCGACTCGTCGGTCCACTTGCCGAGTCCGCCGGGGTCGAACCGCTCGGTCACGAGACCAGCGCCTTGAAGTTCTCGAGCGAGGCGTCGAGGTTCTTCTTGCCGTCCTTCTCGACGGCCTTGCCGAGCGCGCCGACGATCATCTGGCCGGCGAACTCCGCGTCGATGCTGGCGAGCGACCCGTCTCCGGACGCCTCCACCGACAGCTCGAACTTGACCTTCACCCCGGCCATCCCGGTGCCGGAGATCGCGAGCTTCGACGGCGCCTCGAACTCGTCGACCGTCCAGGTGATGGTGTTCGGCATCCCGAGCATCGTGACGACCTCGGAAGCCTGCGCCCCCTTGGAGAATTCGGCCGGGACCTCGCCCTTCCACTTGGTGTGGATGGTCAGCCACTTCTCGAAGTTGTTGGGGTTGGAGAACTCCGCCCACACCTTGTCGGGAGCGGCGGGGAGTTCGACGGAGGCACTGATCTTGCCCATTGGTTCTTCCTTTCGGGATCAGCGCTCAGCGCGCTGGTAGGCGGTGACGACGGCGGCGCCGCCGAGTCCGATGTTGTGCTGCAGCGCGGCCTGGACGCCGTCGACCTGGCGTTTGTCGGCGGTCCCGCGCAGTTGCCAGGTCAGTTCGGCGCACTGCGCGAGGCCGGTGGCGCCGAGCGGGTGTCCCTTGGAGATCAGTCCGCCGGACGGGTTGACGACCCACTTCCCGCCGTAGGTGGTGTCACCGGAGTCGACGAGCTTCCCTGCCTCCCCTTCGGCGCAGAGCCCGAGCGCTTCGTAGAGGAGGAGTTCGTTGGCGGAGAAGCAATCGTGCAGCTCGATGACCTGGAAGTCCTCCGCGCCGAGCCCCGCCTGGTCGTACACCTGGCGGGCGGCCTGGACGTTCATGTCGTAGCCGATGATGTTCTTCGCGGTGCCGTCGAAGGTGCTGGCGAAGTCGGTGGTCATCGCCTGCCCGACGATCTCCACGGCCTGCCCGGCCAGCCCGTGCGAGTCCACAAAGGACTCACTGGCGAGGATCGCGGCGCCGGAACCGTCCGAGGTCGGCGAGCACTGGAGCTTCGTGAGCGGGTCGTAGATCATCCGCGAGTCGAGGACGTCCTGCAGGGAATAGCTTTCCTGGAACTGCGCGTACGGGTTGTTCACCGAATGCCGGTGGTTCTTCTCGCCGATCTTGGCGAAGTGCTCGGCGGTGGTGCCGTAGGTCTTCATGTGCTCGCGGCCCGCCGCGCCGAACATCCATGGCGCGGGCGGGAAAAGTACCTCGGAGATCTCCGCGAGCGCCTGGATGTGCCTGCCCATCGGCTGCTCGCGGTCGTCGTAGGTCGAGCCGAGTGATCCAGGCTGCATCTTCTCGAAGCCGAGCGCGAGCGCGCAGTCCGCCCGCCCGCCCCGGATCGCCTCCGCGGCCAGGTAGAGCGCGGTCGACCCGGTCGAGCAGTTGTTGTTGACGTTGACGACCGGGATCCCGGTCATGCCGAGTTCGTAGACCGCGCGCTGCCCGGAGGTCGACTCGCCGTAGACGTAGCCGACGTAGGCCTGCCGCACCTCGTCGAAGGAGATCCCGGCGTCGGCGAGCGCCTTGGTCCCGGACTCCTTGGCCATCTGCGGGTAGTCCCAGCCCTCGCGGCGTCCGGGTTTCTCGAACTTCGTCATGCCCACGCCGACGACGTACACCTTGTTGGCCACCACGACGCTCCTTGTCGTTGCCGGGTCGCTGCTGCCACTGAAGATACAGACAGGTCTGTATTTATCAACCCCTTACATACAGGTCTGAACGGATGTTACTTCCGGCACGGTGCGTGTCAGGTGACGCAGACGGGCGAGCCACACCCCCGTTAAACAGGGAGAACACGACTCACAGGGGGTAACGATGAAACGGACGAGCATGGTCTTGGCGACCACCGTCGCCGCCGGTCTGTTGTCGGTGGGCACCGCGTCGGCGAGCGGCTGGACGATGAGCTACCTACGGCCGCCAGGTGGAGACGCCATCCGGGTGGTGGCCACCGACGGCGCCGGGAGCTACGCGGGACACTCCAACCGGGGACTGCTCACCTGGTCGGGCTGGATGGTGCGGAACCACGGTTTCCCGGCGGGCTACGACACGGTCGAAGCCGTGGACGAGAACACGTCGAAGGCCATCCTCGCGAACGGGTACGCGAGTTCGACGGCGACCAAACGCTCGTTCGTCTTCCAGAACGGCGCGTTCCAGCTCCTCGAGAAGGTTCCCGGGTACGCCCAGACGGTCGTCACCGGGATGAACAACCGCGGCGACATCGTCGGCCGCGTGTACAACGATCCTCGATACGGCTCGTGGGCCGCGTTCTGGCCGGCCGGCGACCGCGCGCACCCGGTGCTCCTGGACTCCCCGCCGCTGCTCAGCCCGGTGGACATCGATCACGACGGCACGATCCTGATGCAGGAACAGTTCGGCGGCGTCTGGCTCTGGAAGGACGGCGTGGCACGGCGACTCGTCCTTCCCGAGGGCGTCCGCGAAGCACGCGCCATCGCGATCCGGGACGGCAAGGTGCTGGCCGACCTCCAAGGGGGCCAACGGCTTTGGACGGCCCATGACACGTCCATCCCGGTGCCGGAGACCATGACGGTGACCGCGCTGAACGGGTCGGGACTCCTCACGGGCTGTTTGCGAACCATGGGGACCGACACGATTCCCGCGGCGTGGACGCCGGGCGGCCCGGTCGAGACGCTTCCCGCGCCGTCCAGCGGTTGCGGCGCGATCGTGAGCGACAACGGGGAAATCATGGGGACCCTGCAGGACGACGACTACTACGACAAGCTCGTGGTGTGGCGCCGTGGCTAAAGTCGGGGTATGGATCCCGAAGAGCTTCGGCAGCGGTTCTCCCTGCTGACCACCGCACACCTGACCGACGGCTGCGTCCGCGCCGGCGTTCAGGTCCGGTGCGCGCCCGCGGGCACGCACACGGTCGTGCCCGGCGCCCGCGTGGCCGGGCGGGTCACCCCCGCCCGGCACGTCGGCAGCGTCGACGTCTTCCTGGAGGCGTACGAAATCGCGAACCCCGGCGACGTCCTGGTCGTCGACAACGGCGGCAGGCTCGACGAGAGCTGCGTCGGGGACCTCGCGGTCCTCGAAGCGCAGGCGGCCGGGCTGAGCGGCGTGGTGATCTGGGGGCTGCACCGGGACACCGCCGACATCAAAAAGATCGGGCTGCCGGTGTTCAGCCTCGGCTCGATCCCGACCGGTCCGCTTTCGGTCTCCACCCGCCCGGACGGCGCGCTCGAGTCGGCCGTCGTCGGGGAGTGGACAGTGACGCGGGAAGACCTCGTGTTCGGTGACGAGGACGGCGTCCTGTTCGTCCCGGCCGACCGGGCGGACGAGGTCCTGGACCGAGCCGAAGGCATCCGCGACACCGAGCGCCGCCAGGCCGACCGGATCCGCGCCGGAGAGTCGCTTCGCGAGCAGGTCCGCTTCGCCGACTTCCTCGCGGAGCGGGCGAAGTCGCCTTCGCTGACGTTTCGGCAGCACCTACGGGCGGTCGGGGGCGCCATCGAGGAGTAGCAAGGGACCTTTGCTACCACCTGACCCCGGGCACACCGCACCCGTCGTCCGTGAAGGCCTCCTTCACTACCTTCAGGGTAGGCAAGGAGGCCTTCACGGCACCGCGAGAGAGCAAGGGACCTTTGCTACCACTCGCGGCCCGGCTCATCCTCGCGCGGCTTGCCTCCCGCCGAGCCACAGCAGTCCGTCGATGACGAAGCGGTTCTGCACCTCACTGGCGAAACTCGACGAAAGCGGCTGGTTCGTCTCGTAGTTCATCTTGTTGTGCCCGAAGTTCGCGTAGAGCATCTTGTACTTCACGTTGGTCCAGAGGATCGGGTAGTACCCGCTGTACCAGGACTGGTTCGGGTCGGTCCCGAGCGGGAAGCTCACCGGGTCCACCGACGCGAGGATCCGGATGTCCGGGTTCCCGCGCAGGTCGCGGTTCCAGGCGTACCACTCGCTCACCGACGAGGTGAACGTCGCGGGCAGCCGTGTGGTCGAGGGATGCGGCCGGTTCTCCACCTTCAGCGTCGCCGTCGTCGGACCCCAGGTGTTGGACTTGAACGCGCCCGTGCCGAGGAACCTGTTGTGGTACCAGTCCCATGTGGACGGATTGGTGTTGAAGGCGGCCACGTGGAAGCCGAAGAACGCGCCGCCCGCGTTCATGTAGCTCTCGAAGCCCGAGCGCTGCGCGGAGGTTTGCGGCAGGTCGTCCAGGAACAGCACGACCTGGTACTGCGAGGGCTGCAACGAGCTCAGCCGGTTCCAGTCGTTGGTCGCGGTGTAGCTGAAGTCGTTCTGCGAAGCGGTTTTCGGGAACCACTGATTGGCTTCCTTGACGAAGCTGATGTGCGCCGCGTCGTAGGTGCCGTTGTAGAACGCGAGCACCTTGAACGCGGGTGCCGCCTGTGCCGTCACCGGCGCCAACGCCAGCGCGAGACACGAAACGAACAGCAGAGCGAGCCGGACCGCGAATTTCGTCATACCCCACCACCCATGCCGGAAGCGTTTAAGTTCACATCTTGAATTAACACATGACGAAGCGCCAGACCTGCGAAAAAAACGGTTCCCGCTGACCGGCACCGACGCCTATCGATAACCTGGGGATTATGGAACTGCGGGATATCGAGATCTTCCTGGCGCTGGCCGAAGAACTGCATTTCGGCCGCACCGCGGAACGCCTGCACGTCTCGCAGGCGAGGGTGAGCCAGACGATCAAGCAAGTGGAGCGCCGGATCGGCGTACCGCTGTTCGCCCGCACGAGCAGGCGGGTCCGGCTCACGCCGATCGGCGAGCGACTGCGGGACGACCTCGGCCCCGCCTACCGCGCGCTGCACGAAGGCATCGACCGCGCGATCGCGGCGGGCCGCGGGATCGGCGGCGTGCTGCGGCTGGGCTTCGAAGCACCGGGCGTCGCCGACCTGGCCGAAGACCTGCTGGACCGTTTCCGGCAGCGCTACCCGGACACCGAACTGCTCATTCGCGAGGCCGACTTCGCCGACCCGTTCGCGATGCTGCGATCGGGTGAGATCGACGTGCTGGTGACGCTGCTTCCGGTCGACGAACCCGATCTCACGACCGGACCGGCCGTGTACACCGAACCGATGGTGCTCGCGGTGTCGTCGAAACACCCTTTCGCGCGACGCAAGTCAGTCACCCTCGACGACCTCGCCCGCGACACCGTCCTTCGCGCGGCGCATCCGCCGGAGCCGTATTGGATCGAGGAACCGCGACAGTGGCTGACGCCCGCCGGGCATCCCGTAAGCCGGGGGACGCCCTTCGCGACCTTTCAAGAGCTACTCGCCGCGATCGCCACCGGCGCCGGCATCTGTCCGCTCGCCGCGCACGCGCGGGAGTACTTCAGCCACCCGCGGATCCGCTTCGTGTCCTTCGCCGACTCACCCGACGTCGAGTGGGGCCTCGTCTGGCCACGCTCCGCGGAGACAGCCCGCGTACAGGCCTTCGCCTCCATCACTTCGCACCCCTGACCTGCGGAAAGGGAGCAAGGGACCTTTGCTACCACCCGGCCGCCCCACCGACCCCGAACAGCGTGAAGGCCCCCTTCCCTCGGCTGAGCCGAGGGAAGGGGGCCTTCACGGGACGAGCTAGCCGGTGACCTTCTGCAGCCAGCCCTCCTCCAGCTTCACGACCTGCCCGTTCGCAGTGACGGTCGGCGTGCCGAAACCGGGGCCGTTGCCGAAGTCCTGCTGCAGCGACGGGTCCGTCGAGATCTTCTTGTACGCGTCCTGGATCTCCTGGTCGTACGCGCCGCTGTTGACCTTGAGCGCGAAGGCCGGGTCCGTGATGCCGACGTCCTGGCCCAGCTTGATCAGCTGCGCCTTGTCGAACCCGCGGCCGCCTTCCTCCGGCTGGTCCTTGAACAGCGCGTCGTGGAAGGCGAGGAACTTGCCCGCGTCGGCCGCCGCGAGGGAGGCGTTGGCGGAGTCCAGCGAGTAGCCCGGCGGGTCGGAACGCTGGTTCAGCATCGGCAGCATGTGGTACCGGACCTGCAGGGTCCCGTTGTTCACCTGCTCTTCGATCTGCCCCTTGAACGACTCTTCGAACTGCTTGCAGACCGGGCAGAGGAAGTCGGCGTAGATGTCGATGGTCTTCTTCGCCTCGGGCTTGCCGACGACCACGACGGCCCCGTCGCGCTTCTCGACGACGCCGGGCGCCGAAGCGGTCGGCTGTGCCCCGATCACCTTGCCCTCGGTGCTGTCCTTGCTGGACGTCGTCCAGATGACGCCGCCGATCACCAACGCGGCGAGGACGACCACCGCGACGGTGATCGCGACGACCTTCTTCTTGTCGCCGCCCGCGACGCCCCTGGCCTGTGCCACCGAGCGCGCCGCCGTCTGCTGCTGCTTGCGTTTCCGAGCGTTGCGCTCAGCTCCACCCACGATTATTCGTTCCCTTCAGCGATACCCACATAGTCGTCGTCGGCGGGGGCCCCGGAGTTCCCGAGCCAGCCGTCCACCGACAGCCAGGTCCGCGGCCGCACGATCAGCCACACACCCAAGAGCGCGAATCCGAGGTCCCTGGCGATCTCCTGCGGATACTGCGTCTGATCCGCGGCGATCTGACCGCCACCGCCGAAGCAGCCGCAGTCGATGCTCAGCCCGCGCGCCCAGGATTGGGCGATGGCGGCGATGAGCACCGCGAGCAGCAGCACCGACAGCACCGACACCCACCGGGTCACGAACCCGGCGAGCAGGAACAGGCCGAGCGCCAGTTCGACGAGCGGCATGCCGATCGCGACCGGGCGGACGAGCCCGTCCGGCAGGACGTCGAAAGCCTGGACCGCGATGTAGGTCTGCCCCGGATCGCTGATCTTCAGCGCTCCGGAAATCAACCAGACGGCGGCCAGTCCGAGCCGGGCGAGTGTGCCCACGGCGTCGAGTACGACTTGGGGCGGTCTACGCACGGGCCTAGGCTAACCGCCGACCCTGAGAACAACGTGAGGCGGCGGACGGAGGCACCCGATGAGGGGACGCGCCCTGCTGGTGACCTGCTTGATGCTGGTCACAGCGGCGGCCTGCGGCGAAGAGGCCGGTCCGTCGGATTCTCTCGTCGCGCGCGCCGTCGCGTCCAACAAGCTCACCATCGGCATCCGCTTCGACCAGCCGGGACTTTCCAAAAGAACGATGGACGGCCGTTACGTCGGTTTCGACGTCGACGTGGCGAAGTACGTCGCGAGCGAACTGGGTGTCGACGAGGATCACATCACCTGGCACGACAGCAGGCCGTCGTCCCGCGAGACGGACATCACCTCGGGGATCACGGATCTGATGGTGGCGACCTACTCCATCACCGAGAAACGCAAACAGGTCGTCGCGTTCGCCGGCCCCTATTTCGACACCGGCCAGGATCTCCTCGTCCGCCTCCGGTCGACCGACATCACCGGGCCGGAGAACCTCAACGGCCGCAAGCTGTGCGCCGTGGGCGGCACCACCTCCGCCGAGCAGGTGCGCGACAAGTTCGCCCAGGCCGTGCAGCTCGTCGAGTACCCGCGCTACCAGGACTGCGTCACCGCGCTGCTCGCCGGGCAGGTGGACGCGGTGACCACCGACGACGTCATCCTCGCCGGTTACGTGGCGCAGAACCCGGAGCTGCTGAGGGTCGTCGGGAAGCCGTTCTCGAAGGAGAAGTACGGCGTCGGACTGCGCAAGGAGGACACCGAGGGCAGGGCGGCGGTGGCCAAGGCGATCCAGAAGATGATCTCGTCCGGCGAATGGCTCGAATCGCTGAACCGCAACATCGGCCCGTCCGGCTACCGGATCCCGCCTCCGCCGCAGGTCACCGAGAAGTGACCCTTCCCGATCTGCCGGTTCGCGCCGTCCTGCCCGAACTCGAAGCCGCACTCGACGCCCACGGCACCGCTGTCCTCGTCGCGCCCCCTGGCACCGGCAAGACCACTTTGGTGCCGCTCGCCCTGGACAACGGCGAAGGCCGGGTGATCGTCGCCGAACCGAGGCGGCTCGCCGCCCGGGCCGCGGCCGCGAGGATGGCGTCCCTGCTCGGCGAACGCGTCGGGGAGACGGTCGGCTACTCGGTCCGCGGCGATCGGAAGGTGTCATCTTCGACGCGGATCGAAGTGGTCACCTCGGGCTTGCTGGTGCGGCGGGTACAGGGCGATCCCGAGCTGGCCGGGGTGTCGGCCGTCCTGCTCGACGAATGCCACGAACGCCATCTCGACGCGGATCTGCTGCTCGCGCTGCTGCTGGACGTGCGCGCCGGGTTGCGGGACGACCTGCGGCTGCTCGCGACGTCCGCCACGGTGGCCTCCGGACGGCTCGCGGCCCTGCTCGGCGACGCGCCGGTGATCACCGCGCACGCGAGGACCTATCCGGTCGACGTCTCGTACTCCCCGCCCGCGCGCGGTGAGCGGATCGAGGCGACCGTGGCCAGGGTGATCCACAAAGCACTGTCCGAAGGGGACGGTGATGTCCTCGCCTTCCTGCCCGGCGCCGGTGAGATCGCCAGGGTGAGCGGACTTCTCCACGGCCTCGACGCCGACGTGCTGCCCTTGCACGGACGGCTTTCGGCGGCGAGCCAGGACGACGCGCTACGCCCGCGCGACCGGCGCAGGGTGGTGCTCTCGACCTCGGTCGCCGAGTCCAGCCTGACCGTGCCGGGGGTGCGCGCGGTGGTGGACTGCGGGCTTTCCCGCGTTCCCCGGGTCGATCACCGGCGCGGCCTGCCGGGGCTGGCGACGGTCCGCGTTTCGGCCGCGGTCGCGGAACAGCGAGCCGGCCGCGCCGGACGTGAGGCGCCGGGCCGCGCGTACCGGTGCTGGGCCGCGCACGAGCAGGGGTCGCTACCCGCCTATCCCGAACCCGAGATCCGGACGGCGGAATTGGCGCGGTTCGCCCTCGAACTCGCCTGCTGGTCCACTCCGGACGGTTCCGGCCTCACCTGGTGGGACCCTCCCGGCGAAGGCGCGCTGGCCGCCGGACGCGCGTTGCTGACCACCCTCGGGGCGACCACGGAGGACGGCACGGTCACCGAGCGCGGGCGGAAGATGGCCGGGCTGGGCCTGCATCCGCGGCTGGCGAGGGCGTTGCTGGACGGCGCGGCGCGGACCAACGCGCGTTCGGCCGCCGAAGTCGTCGCGCTGCTGGACAATGGCGGAACGTTGACCGACCTCGAAGCCGAGTTGCGCCGAGCACGCGGCGATGAGCGCTGGAAGCGTGACGTGCGACGGCTTTCCAAGCTGGTGCCGGACGGCGGCAACGCCTCCGATCCGGCGCTGGTGGTGGCGCTCGCGCATCCCGAGCGGCTCGCGCGGCGTCGTGCCGCGGGGACGCCGGTGTATCTGATGGCCGGGGGAACGGCGGCCGAACTCCCGCGCGGCAGCGGGCTGGCCGACGTCGAATGGCTGGCGGTGGCCGAAGCGACCCGGGATCCCGGCCGCGCGCAAGGCATCATCCGCCTGGCCGCGCCCGCCGACGAAGACCTCGCCGTCCGCGCGGCGCCGAATCTGGTGTCCTCTGTGGACGAAGTGCGCTGGTTGTCCGGTGACGTCGTCGCGCGATCGGTGCGACGGCTCGGCGCGATCGTGCTCGCGGAGAAGCCGCTGCGCTCGCCCGCGCCGGACGCGATCCGCGCCGCGCTGCTGGACGGATTGCGTACCGAAGGGCTCGGCCTGCTGCGCTGGTCGGAGGACGGGAAGCGACTGCGCAAACGTCTGTCCTTCCTGCACCGGGTGCTGGGTGCACCTTGGCCCTCCGTCGCCGATACCGACCTACTGTCCATTTTGGACATCTGGCTCGACCTCGGCACGGCACGCCGCCGATCGGATCTGGCCTCGCTGGACGCGGGTGCCGCGCTGCGCGGTCTGCTGCCCTGGCCCGAGGCGTCGCGTTTGGACGAACTGGCGCCGGACCGGCTGGAGGTACCGTCGGGTTCGCGGATCCGGGTCGACTACTCGGGCGAGCAGCCGGTGCTGGCGGTCAAACTGCAGGAGACCTTCGGCTGGCTCGCGACACCGCAGCTGGCGGGTGTCCCCGTCGTGCTCCACCTGCTCTCCCCCGCCGGACGGCCCGCCGCGGTCACCGCCGATCTGGAATCGTTCTGGCGCAACGGTTACGCGGCCGTACGGGCCGATCTTCGCGGGCGCTACCCGAAACATCCGTGGCCGGAGGACCCGCTGACCGCCGCGCCCACCCGGCGCACGTCACGAGGTCAGTCCATCAACTGATGCTGAGGTCTGGTCGGCAACTGCGCCGCCAACTCCTCGTCGTCCTCACGTTCGTTGAGCCCCAGTTGCACGGCGCTGCGGATCTGCTCCCGGTTCTCCCGCACCACATGCGCGAAGAACTCGTCGATCCGCGGATCGGTCAGCACTTCGAGGATCACGCGCATCGCGGTGTCGATCACCGAACGCACCACCTCGTCGTGGAACGGCAGCTTCGAAAGCCGCCCGGCCTGCGGATCGTTCTTGAGTTTCTCCGCGATGATCCCGCGCAGCAGCGTCTGGTTCTCGCCGAGTGAGCGCGCGAGGTTCTGCGGATAGTTCCCGGTTTCCAGTACCTTCACGACCTCGTCGAGCACCGCGATCGTGATCGGCTTCTTGATCGCCAGCACGATCGGCCGCGAAAGCCTTTCGACCAGCCGCTGCGTGAACCGCTCCCCGAACGCGCGGTCCGCCGTCCGGGCGAGCCGGACCAGGACCACGATGATCCGCAACAGCCGGAAACCGCGCAGTGCCGGATGCGCGATGGGGATCATGCCGAGGATTTCGTACCAATTGCGCAGCGGGAACCGCTTCTCCCAGCCGTTGCGCCGCCACCGCCAGAGGAATTCCAGCGCGAAGATGCCGCACACCGTCGTGTCGATGACGAAGACGCGGTGCGCCGTCTCCTCCGAATGCGGGAAGAACGTCACGTAGGCGAGCAGCCCGACGGAGAACACGGCGAGGACGAGCATCACCAGGTCGAGCGGATTCACGCGCCGTTGTTCGCGGGTGGTCATGGCGCCGATTCTGCCTTTCCGCGGCGACTCGTGCCGAGCGGCACCTGCCGAAAGTAAGGGGTGGCCGATGACTTCGGGGCAATGACCGCGGGTGTCCCCGCATCGGAGGATTCGGGGACACGAAGGAGGACGCGGATGATCACGCTTCGAGGACTCACGAAGCGCTATGGCGAGAAGACGGTGGTCGACGGGCTGACCTTCGCCGTCGAGCCGGGCAAGGTGACCGGCTTCCTCGGTCCCAACGGCGCGGGCAAGTCGACGACCATGCGGATGACGCTCGGCCTCGACGCGCCGAGCGCGGGCGAAGTCCGCATCGACGGCAAGAGGTACGAGGACCTGCGCTTCCCGCTGCGCGAGGTCGGCGCGCTGCTGGAGGCCAAGGCACTGCATCCCGGCCGGAGCGCGGGCAAGCACCTGCTGGCGATGGCGCGCAGCAACGGGATCCCGGCGAGCCGGGTGGACGAAGTGCTCGCGACGGTGGGCCTCACCGACGTCGCGGGGAAACGCGCCGGGACGTTCTCCCTCGGCATGGGGCAGCGGCTCGGGATCGCCGGCGCCCTGCTGGGTGACCCTGGCGTGCTGATGTTCGACGAGCCGGTGAACGGGCTCGACCCCGACGGCGTCCGCTGGGTGCGGCACCTGATGCGTTCGCTCGCCGAGGAGGGCCGCACGGTGTTCGTGTCGAGCCATCTGATGAGCGAGATGCAACTGACCGCCGACCGGCTGGTCGTCATCGGCAAGGGAAGGCTCCTCGCCGACGCGCCGGTCGACGAGTTCATCGCGGGCAATTCGCGGACGTCGGTCGTGGTGCGGGTGCCCGCTCCCGCCGACCTGCGTGTCCTCGACCAGCGCCTTCGCGCACTCGGCGCGGCCACGGAAACCGACCAGGGCGAACTGCTGGTGCACGACCTGCCCGTTCATCTCGTCGGCGACGCGGTGCACGAACTCGGGATCCGCGTGCACGGGCTGACCGAGCGGACCGCCTCGCTCGAACAGGCGTACATGGAATTGACCGCCTCGTCGGTCGAATACGGAACGGGAGTCGCGGCATGAAGTCACTCATGGTCCTGGTGGCGGTGATCGCCGGCCTGCTGGGGGTGCCGGCGGTCGCGTCGGCGGCACCGGCGCTGTCGCTGCCCGCACCGGCCGGCCCGTTCCCGATCGGACTGCGGACGCTGCATCTCACCGATCAGCGGAGAGCCGATCCCTGGGTGCCCGAAAAGCGCCGGGAACTGATGGTCAACGTCTGGTATCCGGCCGTGCCGATCGGGCGCGCGCCGCGGTACATGACCGAGGCGGAGTCGGCGGCCGCGGTCGCCGGGCGGAAACTCGACCTGCCGCCGGACGCGTTGAGCAAGGTGCGGGTCCACTCGCGGGAGAACGCGCCCTCATTGCCGGGACGGCGTCCGCTGGTGGTGCTTTCACCGGGTGCGGGCAACAACCGGATCACCCTGACCTCGGTGGCCGAACACCTTGCCGCGCAAGGCTTCGTGGTCGCCGGGATCGACCACGCCTACGAAGCCTGGGCGACGGAGTTCCCCGACGGGCTGCGCCAGTGTGTCGCTTGTGGACTCCCCGGCGAGCCGTGGCCCGCCGCGATCGCGAACCGCGCCGTGGACACCACGTTCGTTGTCGACACGCTGCTGAAGGACCGGCGCTGGTCGATCGACGCGACGAAGATCGGGATGGCCGGTCACTCCGCCGGGGGTTCGGCGACCGCCGCCGCGATGGTCGCCGACCGGCGGATCAAGGCGGGCGTGAACGTGGACGGCCCGTTCTACGGCGGCGTCTCGCTCGACCGGCCGTTCCTGCTGCTGGCCAGCCCGACCGGCGAGAAGTACTTCCGCGCGTCCTGGGACGAGACGTGGCCGCGGCTCACCGGCCCGAAGAAGCAGGACCTGGTCGAGAACAGCGGCCATTCGTCGGTGACCGACGCGGCGATCCTGATCGACCAGCTGGGGCTGCGACCGCAGCTCCCGCCGACCGAGATCGAAAACCAGTACGGCTCGATCGACTCGCGGAAGGCGCTGGAGTTCTTCCGTACCGAGTTGACCGGTTTCTTCAAGCAGTGGAGCGCACGATGAACGCGATCTCTTCGGAATGGACCAAGTTCTGGTCGGTCCGGTCGACCTGGTGGTGCCTGATCGGCGGCGTCTTCCTGATGCTCGCCTACTCGGCGGCTCTCGGTTTCGCGCTCCAGGACGGCAGCGACCGTCCGATGGCCCCGCACGCCGTGGTGACCGGAGCGGCGTTCTATCTCACGCAGTTCGCCGTGGTCGCGCTGGCGACGCTGTTCGTCACGAGCGAATACGCGAGCGGCAGTATCCGTTCGACCCTGCAGTGGGTCCCAGTGCGGAACCGGGTCCTCGCGGCGAAGTCGGCCGTCCTGCTGCCGGTGCTGTTCGGCTACGGCGTGCTGAACACGCTCGCCGGCGTGGCGGTCTCGGCGCCGCTGATCCCCGCGCCCGACTCATCGGTGGGCGAAGTACTCGCGACCGCGGCGGGCATGGGGGCCTACTTCGCGCTACTGGGCCTGCTCTGTCTCGGTCTGGGGACGGCGCTGCGTTCGACGGCGGGAACGATCGTGTCGGTGTTCGTGCTGCTGGTGATGATCCCGATGTTCGCCGGTTCGCTCGGCTGGGAAGACCTCGTGAACTACTTCCCCGGCTTCGCGGGTGTCAACGCGATGGTCACGCCCGGGGAGCGGAACCCGATCTTCGGCGGCATCGCGCCCTACGCGCCTTGGGTCGGCGTCGCGCTCTGTGCGGCTTGGGCCGCGGCTGGGCTTGTCGCCGGTTCCACCGTGCTGCGGCGGCGCGACGCCTGACGGGGAGCAAGGGACCTTTGCTACCACCCGGGCCGGCGGCACGTCGCGAAAGCCACTTTCAGGACGTCAGATGTCCCGAAAGTGGCTTTCGCGACTTCGCGCTCCGGGACCGGCGCCCCCGAGTGGCAGCAAAGGTCCCCTGCTCTCTTTCCGCAGGTCAGCGCCCCAAGCGGTAGCAAAGGTCCCTTGCTACCCCGCCACCCCGAGCCCCGCCAAAACCTCCCGCGCCCCCCGCGTCAGCTCCTCCAACCCAGGCGGCCGCAGCGAACCGGTCCCCGCCAGCGCGTCGAACACCGTCCCCTCCAGCCACGCGACCAGCACCCGCGCGTGCCGCTCAGGATCCGCCGATCCGCATGCCGCGAGCACCTCCGCGCACCGCCGCCGGATCACCAGCCCGCCCCGGTCGTAGGCCTCCCGCAGCTCCGGCCGCCGCGTCGCCTCCAGCGCGAACTCGTACCGCGCGAGCATCCGCGTCCGCCCCTTCGTGATCGCCGCGTGCGCGAACCCCGCGACGTACTCCGCCAGCTGCCCTGGCGGCGGGTCGAGGGTGACCTCGTCGAGTTCGACCATCCGCGAGATCGCCAGTTCCAGCAGCGCCGCCCGCGTCCGCGCGTAGTACGAGGTCGAACCCGGCGGCAGTCCGGCGAACCGGTCGACCGCGCGATGCGTCAGCCCCCGCATCCCCTCGGCCGCGATGACCTCGATGGCCGCGTCCCCGATCGTCGCCTTTCGCACTCTACAAGTGTAGTAGTACTCTACAAATGTAGAGGAGGTCGACATGCGCAAAGCGATCGTGATCGGCGGGGGAATCGGCGGACTGAGCGCCGCCATCGGGCTGAACGGCATCGGCTGGGAGGTCACCGTCCTCGAACGGGCACCGGAACTCACCGCGGTCGGCGCGGGCATCTCCCTGTGGCCGAACGCCCTGCGTTCGCTCGAGACGCTGGGCGTCCACCTCGGCAAGCTGCGGGAACAATCGTCCGGCGGGCTTCACGACCGCGAAGGCCGCCGCATCACCCGATGGGATGCCGAGGCGTTCCGCCGTCACCACGGCCGCCCGCTCGCCGCCATCCACCGCGCGGATCTCATCGGCGCCCTCCACGACGCCCTTCCCGACGGTTGCGTCCGCACTGGCACCGAGGTCACGAGCCTCGAAGATCTCGACGCCGACGTCATCGTCGCCGCGGACGGGATCCACAGCACGGCACGGAAACAGCTATGGCCGCGCCATCCCGAACCGGTCTACAGCGGCAGCACGGCCTTCCGCGCGGTGACCACCGTCGACCGGACGATCGAGCTCAGCACGAGCTGGGACGACGGCGCCGAGATCGGCGTCATCCCGTTGCACGACGACAGCGTCTACTGGTGGGCGAGCTACGTCGCCGAACCGGGCATCCGCCACGAAGACCCGAAGTCGTATCTGCGAGACCGCTTCGGCGGCTGGCACGACCCCATCCCCGAACTCATCGAGGCGACCGCGCCCGAGACGCTGCTCCACCACGATCTCGACTTGCTCGGCACTCCCCTGCCCGCCTACGTGAAGGGCCGCGTCGCGCTGCTCGGAGACGCGGCCCACGCGATGCCGCCGTTCCTCGGCCAGGGCGGCTGCCAGGCGATCGAAGACGCCGTCGTCCTCGCCGCCGCGCTCAGCACCACCGAAGACGTCGACGCGGCACTGAAGAGTTACGACGAGCAGCGCCGCCCCCGCAGCCAAAGCGTCGTGAAAGCCTCGGTCCAGGCGGGAAAGGTCGGGCCGCAGCTGCGCAATCCGCTCGCCGTGGCCGTCCGCAACGGCGTGTTCCGGCTGCTCCCCGGCGCGCTCACCGCCCGCATCGGCGCCGGCGTCAGCGGCTGGACTCCTCCCGTCCCCCGCCGACCAGCCCCGCCTCGTACGCGGTGATCGCCGCCTGCACCCGGTTCCGCGCGCCGAGCCGGTTGAGGATCGTGCTCACGTAGGCCTTCACCGTGCCCTCGACGACGAACAGTTTCGCGGCGATGTCCGCATTGGACAGTCCGGAACCCAGCAGCGCCAGTACTTCCTGCTCACGCGGGGTCAGTTTCCCGATCAGCGCCTTCGCCTCTTCGGCGCGGGACACCTGATTGCCGGAGAAGCGGGCGATGACCCGCTGCGCGACCTTCGGCGAAAGGAACGCCGCTCCGCCCGCGACCGCGTGGATGCCGCCGAGCAGTTCGCGGGGATCGCCGGACTTCAGCAGGAAACCGCTCGCGCCCAGGCCGAGCGCGCGCTCGATGTAGGCGTCCTCGCCGAACGTCGTCAGCATGATCACGCCGACGTCAGGCAGCAGCCGCCGGATCTCCTCGGCCGCCTTGAGCCCGTCCATCACCGGCATCCGGATGTCGAGGAGCACGACGTCCGGCCTGGTCGCGCGGGTCTGCTCGACGGCGGCACGCCCGTCCTCGGCCTCCGCGACCACCTCGATCCCGGCGTCCGCGGCCAGGATGGCCGACACCCCGGCGCGGATCATCGCCTCGTCATCGGCCAGCACCACCCGGATCATCCGGGTCCCCCCTTTGCTCGTCTTCCGTGATCACATCCTTCGCCACGATTCTCCCGTCGGCGAAGCACAGCCTGTAGGCCTCGTAGTTCAAGTTGAACACGCTGCGCTCGGTGCCGTAGTACTCGCATGCCGCCCCCGCGGGCACCGGCGGCTCCACCGCACGCGGTCGCGCGATCCGTTGCCCCGCCGGCAGCAGGGAGGCGATCTCCGCGCGCGTCTGGCCGATCCGGATGCGGTCGTAGTCGCCGACGGCGAGTTCCGAGCGGTACCACTGGACGAGGAACACGGTCCCGCTGATCCCGACCACCACGCCGAAAAGCCCGATCGGCACGACGATCGCCTGGATCAGGCTGCGCCGGACGTCCCGGCGGGCCCGTTCCAGTTCCCTCGCCGACGTCGACTGTCCCACCTCGGCGTCCATCGCCGCCTGGCTCTCGGGCGATTCCTCCGACGGCGCCGCGTCGTGCGGCAAGGTCGCGCTGACCTCGAATCCGCCGTCACGGGGACCTGCCCGCAGCGTCCCGCCGACCAGCCGGACCCGTTCGCGCAGGCCGATCAGCCCGCGTTTGCCCGACGTCCGGCCCGGGAGCGGGCCCGCGGGCGGCGCGGCGTTGGTGACCACGACGTCCGTCCGCCCCTCGGATCGCACGACCCGGACCGTGACCGCGGCACCCGGCGCGTGTTTCACCACGTTCGTGACCGATTCCTGGACCACGCGATACGCGGCACGATCGACCATCGGCGGCTCACCGTCGGCCGGTTGGTCCACAGAGGACTCGATCAGCACGCCCGAAGCCCTCGTCCGGTCGAGCAGTTCGTCGATGCTCTCGTGCACCGGCTCGGTCGGCGCGTCGTCCTCGCGCAGGACACCGATGATCTCGCGCAGCCGCTCGGTCGCCGTCGCGGCGCTCCGCCGCAGCTCGCCCGCGGCCTGCCGTTGCGGTTCGTCGAGTCCGCCAGCGACCTCCAGCGCCGCCGCGCGCACCGCGATCAGGCTCAGCTCGTGGCCCAGCGAATCGTGCATGTCGCTGGCGATCCGGGTGCGCTCGCGCAGCCGCGCGCGGTCGGCGACGAGCCGCTGACGGCTCTCCATCTCCTCGGCGCGCCGCCAGCCGTCGCGCGCCATGTCCTCGCGCTGGCGGACGTACCTGCCCAGCAGCCAGGGCGTCACCCCCGCGAAGACCAGGACACCGAGCAACGCGCCCCAGGCCGCGAAGCCGTCCTTGCTCCACAGCAGCGCGACAGGGACCGCCAGGATCGAAACGGCGGCGAAGAGGCGCAGCATCGGTTTCGCGATCGGGTGCCGATAGCCGGCGAGGTAACCGACCGCGACCAGGACGAATCCCTCCCAGATCGGCACCCGGCCGCCGAAGCTGCCCAGCACGATGAAGCTCGCGACCATGGCGATGGCGAGCGAGACCAGCGGGTACCGGCGCGCCACCGCGATCGCGGCCGTGGTCGCGACGAGCCCGAAGAGCAGTTCCCAGTGCTTCGTGCTGGACCCGGCGTCGATGACCACCCAACCGCAGAGCCCGAGCCACAGCGCGACGTCCATCAACAGCCGCCGCCCGCGCCGCACGGGCTCCTCTCCGTCCATCACAGACCTGGACGCTACAAGCCGTGACGAGCGGTCCGCCATGGACGAAAGTAAAGGTCCCCTGCTTCCCGGGCCCGATGAGGCATGATGATCGACCATGGCCGAGCGCACACTCACCGGTCAGCTAGGCGGTCCTGTCCCGGCAGGCATCGAAGCGCTGGCCGACCACGAGAAACAGGACCTCTCCGACGCGCTGCGCGACGCGCGCCACCGTCAGGCCAAGGCGTTGGCCGAAGCGGGCGAAGAGGGCTTGAAGTACGTACCCGCGCTTCTGCGTGGCGCCGTTCGCAAGGTGGTGGGCCTGTGACCACCGAAAACTTCGCTTCGCAGGCGGAGATCCTCAAGCTCGCGCGTGTCCTGGGCACCTCCCCGGAGCGGCTCTCCTACCTGGAGAACGTCGACGCCGCCGAGCTCCAGGCGTTCCGCGAGCAGGTCACGGACACGCTGTTCGACGCCAACCTCGCCGCACTGGAGCGGATGGCGATGGCGAGCAAGCTCGTCCCGAGCCCGATCCTCGCGAAGATCGCCGAGAAGGTCTTCGGCCCGCTTCTGTGCGCGCGGATCGCCGGTCTGGTGGACGTCTCCCGGGGCGTCGACGTCGCGAAGCGGCTGAAGCCGCCGTTCCTGGCCGACGTCGCGGCCGAACTGGACCCGCGCCGGGCGAGCGCGATCATCGCGCGGATCCCGCTCGACACCGTCGTCGAGGTGGCCGGTGAGCTGGTGCGCCGCGAGGACTGGATCACCGTCGGCCGGTTCGTCGGCCACCTGCCCGATCCGACCGTGCGCCGGGCGCTGGCCGTCATCGGCGACGAGGCGCTGATCCGGATCGCGTTCGTCCTCGACGACAAGAGCCGGATCGATCACGTCCTCGGCCTGCTCCCCGAGGCCCGCTTCCGCGGTCTCCTGCAGGTCGCGGCCGCCGACGAGGACCTGTGGGCGCCGGTGCTCGACCTGCTCACGCACCTGAGCGAGAAGCGGGTCGAGCAGTGGTCACCCCTGCTCGGCGAACTCCCGTCCGCCTTGCGTGAGCGCGTCCAGGAGACCCTCGGCCAAGCCTCCTGACCACCGCGGGGGAGCAAGGGACCTTTGCTACCACTTTGAGGCGAAACCGCTGGTCAGACGCCTACCGCGCCGCCACACCCCGGCCGTCAACGGCACCCCCGGCCGGTACGCGAGGTGCGTCGTCGAAGGCGCCTCCAGCACGTGAAGATCGGCCCGCGCCCCCGGCCGCACGTAGCCCACATCGTCGCGCCGCAGGGCGCGAGCGCCGCCCGCCGTCGCCGACCACACCGCCTCGTCGATCGTCATCCGCATCTGCAGCACCGCGGTCGTCACGCAGAACGCCATCGACGTCGTGTACGAGCTGCCCGGGTTCGCGTTGCTGGCCAGCGCCACCGTCGCCCCCGCATCGAGAAGGCGCCGCGCCGGCGCCAGCGCCTGCCGGGTCGACAGGTCACACGCCGGCAGCAGGGTCGCGACAGTCTCCGAAGCAGCGAGAGCCTCGACGTCCGCTTCGCTCAGGTACGTGCAGTGGTCGACACTCGCCGCCCCCAGCTCGACAGCGAGCCGCACGCCCGGCCCCTCCCCCAGCTGGTTCCCGTGCACCCGCAGCCCGAGCCCGCGCTCCCGCGCCGCCTTCAGCACCCGCCCGGACTGCGCCTCGTCGAACGCGCCGGTCTCGCAGAACACATCGGCCCACCGCACGAGCGGCGCCACCGCGTCGAGCATGTCCCCGCACACCAGGTCCACATAGGACTCCGCGTCCGCGTCCGGCGGCACCAGATGCGCACCGAGGAACGTGACCTCGTCCGCCACCTCGGCGGCGATCCGCGCGGAACGAGCCTCGTCCTCGACGTTGAGCCCGTACCCGGTCTTCGTCTCCAGGCAGGTCGTGCCCTGCCTCGCCGCCTCGTCGACGTGACGCCGCAGATTCGCCGCCAGCTGCTCGTCGGAAGCCGACCGCGTCGCGTCGACGGTGACCGCGATCCCCCCGGCGCTGTACGCCTTCCCGGCCATCCGCGCCTCGAACTCGGCCGTCCGGTCCCCGGCGAAAACGAGGTGCGTGTGGCTGTCCACCCAGCCGGGCAGCACCGCGCGCCCCTCGACGTCGACCCGCTCGTCCGCGTCGGGCGCCTCCGCGGCGGCACCGACCCACGCGATCGCTTCGCCATCGATGACGACGGCCGCGTCGCGGAGCTTGCCCAGTTCGGCGTCGTTCGTGGTGAGCTCGCCGATTCCCGTGATCAGGACTGCCACAATGCCTCGATCTCCTTGGCCAAGACCGTTTCCGGCCGGTCGATCAGCTGATGCACGCCGCCACGGACGATCTCACGCCCGGCGACGACGACGCCCCGGACGTCCGCGCCGGAAGCGGCGAAGACCACCCCGGACGGCTCGATCCCCGCGGTCCGCACCGAGCCGAGGCCGACCGTGACCAGGTCCGCGCCCGCGCCCGGAGCCAGCGTGCCGACCTCGTCCCAGCCGACCGCGCCGTGATCCGTGGCCGCCGCGAGCAGTTCCTCGGCGGTGAACCGGCCGCGCTTCTCGCTGGCGAGCCGCTCGTTCAGTTCCAGCGCCCTGGTCTCCTCGAACGCGTCGACGACCGCGTTGCTGTCACTGCCGATCGACAGCCGAACCCCCGCGTCCAGCAGCGTCCGCGCGGGGCCGATGCCGTCGCCGAGATCCCGCTCGGTCGTCGGGCAGAAGCAAGCCCGGCTCCTTGCCGAACCCAACCGCTGGACGTTCTCCGCAGTCAGATGCGTCGCATGCACCGCGGTGAGCCGCTCGCCGAGCACGCCGTGGTCATGAAGCAACTCCGTTGGCGTCCGGCCATAAGCCGCCACACATTGCTCGTTCTCGGCACGCTGCTCCGAAAGGTGGATGTGCAGCGGCCCAGTCCCACCGGCCACTTCGGACAGTTGATCCTCGGGAACGGCGCGCACCGAGTGAATCGCACCCCCGACGCGGAACGTCTCGTCCTCCCGCATTTCGCCGGCTCGTTGCGCCCACTTGGTTGCCGTCCCGTCGGAGAACCGCCGCTGCACCTCGTCGGGTTCGACGCCGATCCCGCCCGCGAGGTAACACGTGTCGAGCAACGTCAGCCGGATCCCGGCGTCCTTGGCCGCCTGCCGCAGCGCCTCACCCATCGCGTTCGGCTCGGCGTACGGCTTTCCGCCCGGCGCGTGGTGCAGGTAGTGGAATTCGCCGACACTCGTGTATCCCGCCAGCACCATCTCCGCGTAGACCCCGCGTGCCAGGCGGTAATACGAGTCCGGATCCAGCCGGGACGCGAGCGAGTACATCCGCTCGCGCCACGTCCAGAAGGTCCCGCGGTCGTGGTGCGTCCGCCCGCGCAGCGCACGGTGGAACGCGTGCGAGTGCCCGTTCGCGAAGCCCGGCAAGGTCAGTCCACTCAGGATAGTTCCCGCCCGAGGCGCGTTCACCGTCACGGCAGCGATCTTGCCGCCGTCGACCTCGATCCGCACGGCCTCGGCGATCCCGTCCGGCAGCCAGGCACGTTCACACCAATATGTCGTCATGTCGACAGTTTCTCCAGGACGTCCGCGAGCGCGCGGGCACCGTGGTCGACGTCCTCCGCTTCGGAGAACTCCTCCGGGGAATGGCTGATCCCGGTGGGGTTACGGACATAGAGCATTCCGGACGGGACGAATCCGGCGAGGATCGCCGCGTCGTGCCCGGCGCCGGTCGGCAGCTCCGGCGGCCCGCCCAGCCAGGTACCCAGATCACGGCGCAGCGCGTCGTCGAAGATCACGTCGTCGGAGTACGACTCCCTGGTGACCTCGACCCGGCACCCCTCCTGCCCTGCCGCCTCTTCGGCCAGCTTCGCGATCTCCGCGACCAGTTCGGGCGTGGCCGTGCCCGGCACCCGCGCGTCCAGCCATAGGTCCACAGTGGACGCGATGACGTTGGTCCCGCCGGGCACCGGCACGAGCCTGCCGACGGTCGCCCTCGCGTCGGCGGTCGCCTTCGCCAGTTTCCGTACGGCGAGCACGGTCTCCGCCGCCGGGATCATCGGGTCGCGACGATCGCCGATCAGCGTCGCACCGGCGTGGTTTCCCTGTCCCTGGAAGGAGAATCGCCACCGCCCGTGCGCGATGACCGTGTTGCCGACGGCGACCGGCGAGCCGAGGTCGATCAGCCCGCGCCCCTGCTCGACGTGCAGTTCCAGGAACCGCCCGATCAGCCCGAGCCGCTCCGAGTCCCGGCCGATCCGGTCGGGATCGAGGCCGGATTTCGCCGCCGCTTCGGCGAACGTGACGCCGTCCGGGTCGCGCAGGCCGCGCGCCTTGTCCGCGTCGATCGTCCCGGTCAGCAGACGCGAGCCGAGGCACGGCACGCCGAATCGGCCGCCTTCCTCCTCCGCGAACACCACCACGGCGAACGGCTTGGCCGGGCGGAATCCCTTGGCCTGCAAGATCTCTACCGCGTCGAGCGCGCTCGCGACGCCGAGCGGGCCGTCGAAGGCGCCGCCGCCGGGCACCGAGTCGAGATGGCTTCCGGTGACGACCGCGTCCGGGCCGGGGGTGCCCCACCAGGCCCAGATGTTGCCGTTGCGGTCGGTCTCGACGCCCAGCCCCAGCCGCCCGGCGCGCTCGACGAACCACGCGCGCAGCTCGGTTTCGGCCGCGTCGAAGGCGTGGCGGGAATAACCGCCGCGCTTCGGATCGCGGCCGACGTCCGAGATCTCCTCCAGCAGCGAGGACGCGGTCACTCGGCGTCCCGCATCGGCACGCGCACGCCCCGCTCGTCGGCGACGTCGGCGGCGCGGTCGTAGCCCGCGTCGACGTGCCGGATGACGCCCATGCCCGGGTCGTTGGTGAGCACACGCTCGAGTTTCTGCGCAGCCAGCAGGGTTCCGTCGGCCACGCTGACCTGGCCCGCGTGGATGGAACGGCCCATGCCGACGCCACCGCCGTGGTGGATCGACACCCAGCTGGCGCCCGACGAGGTGTTGACCAGCGCGTTCAGCAGCGGCCAGTCGGCGATCGCGTCGGAACCGTCGGCCATGCCTTCGGTCTCACGATACGGCGAGGCGACACTGCCCGAGTCGAGGTGGTCACGGCCGATGACGACCGGCGCCTTCAGCTCACCGCTGGCGACCATCTCGTTGAACCGCAGGCCCGCGAGGTGACGCTCGCCGTAACCGAGCCAGCAGATCCGCGACGGAAGGCCCTGGAAGGCGACGCGTTCCCCGGCCATCTTGATCCAGCGCGCGAGGGATTCGTTCTCCGGGAACAGTTCCAGCATCGCGCGGTCGGTCGCCGCGATGTCCTCGGGGTCACCGGAGAGCGCCGCCCAGCGGAACGGGCCGTTGCCCTCGCAGAACAGCGGGCGGATGTAGGCGGGCACGAATCCCGGGAAGTCGAACGCGCGCTCGCAGCCGCCGAGTTTCGCCTCGCCGCGCAGGGAGTTGCCGTAGTCGAAGACTTCGGCACCCTTGTCGAGGAAGCCGAGCATCGCCTCGACGTGCTCCGCCATCGACTCGCGGGCGCGTTCGGTGAACTCGTCGGGCTTCTTGTCCGCGTAGTCCTGCCACTCGTCGACGCCGATGCCCTTGGGCAGATAGGAAAGCGGGTCGTGCGCGGAGGTCTGGTCGGTGACGATGTCGACCTCGACACCGCGGCGCAGCAGCTCGGGCAGCACCTCGGCGGCGTTGCCGACCACGCCGACGGACAGCGCGCGCTTCTCCTTCTTCGCGGCCTCCACCCGGCGGATCGCGTCGTCGAGGTCGTCGGCGACCTCGTCGAGGTAACGGGTCTCGACACGGCGGTGGGCGCGCTGCGGGTCGCACTCGATGACGAGCGCGACACCGTCGTTCATCGTGACCGCAAGCGGCTGCGCGCCACCCATGCCGCCGAGACCGGCGGTGACGGTGAGCGTGCCCTTGAGGCTGCCGCCGAACCGCTTCTTGGCGACGGCGGCGAAGGTCTCGTACGTGCCCTGCAGGATTCCCTGGGTGCCGATGTAGATCCAGGACCCCGCGGTCATCTGGCCGTACATGGTCAGGCCCTGCGCCTCCAGGCGGCGGAACTCCGGCCAGGTCGCCCAGTCGCCGACGAGGTTGGAGTTCGCGATGAGCACGCGCGGCGCCCATTCGTGCGTGCGGAACACGCCGACCGGCTTGCCGGACTGGACGAGCAGCGTCTCGTCCTGCTCCAAAGCGGTCAGCTCGCGGGTGATCGCGTCGAAGCTGGCCCAGTTGCGGGCGGCCTTGCCGGTGCCGCCGTAGACCACCAAGTCCTCGGGGCGCTCGGCGACCTCGGGGTCGAGGTTGTTGTGGAACATCCGCAGCGCGGCTTCGGTCTGCCAGTTCTTCGCGGTGAGCGTGGTGCCTCGGGCGGCACGGACCGTGCGGGTCATGGGCTCAGACCTCCAGTTGGGCCGCGGCGAGGACGGCACCCGACGCGACGAGTTCTTCGGCGGCGGCGATCTCCGGCGCCAGATGACGGTCGGGGCCGGGGCCCTCGACCTTGGTGCGGACGAGATCCCGGACCCGGCCGGTGACCGGCGACGGAGCCAGGGGCGCGCGCATGTCGAGGGCGCGCGCGGCGGTGAGCAGTTCGATGGCGAGGACGGTGTTGAGGCCCTCGACGGCCTTGCGCAGCTTGCGCGCGGCGGACCAGCCCATGGAGACGTGGTCCTCCTGCATGGCGCTGCTCGGGATCGAGTCGACCGACGCCGGCACCGCGAGCCGCTTGAGCTCGCTGACCACGGCCGCCTGCGTGTACTGGGCGATCATATGGCCGGAATCGACGCCGGGGTCGAACGCGAGGAACGGCGGCAGGCCGTGCGAACGGGCCTTGTCGAGCATGCGGTCCGTGCGGCGCTCGGCGATGCTCGCGACGTCCGCGAGCGGGATGGCGAGGAAGTCGAGCACGTACGCGACCGGGGCGCCGTGGAAGTTGCCGTTGGACTCGACGCGGCCGTCGGACAACACGACCGGGTTGTCGACCGCGGACTGGAGCTCACGCCCGGCGACGAGTTCGGCGTGGGTGAGGCTGTCGCGCGCGCCGCCGTGCACCTGGGGCGCGCAGCGGAGGGAGTACGCGTCCTGGACGCGGTTGCAGTCCGGGCCGCGGTGGCTCTCGACGATCTTCGAGTCCTGAAGCGCCGTCCACATGCGCTGGGCGCTCAGCGCCTGACCCGGGTGCGGCCGCAGCGCCTGGAGGTCGGCCGCGAAGGCGCGATCGGTGCCGAGGAGCGCTTCGACGCTCATCGCCGCGGTGATGTCGGCGGTGTCGAGCAGCTTGCGCAGGTCGGCGGCGGCCAGCAGGAGCATGCCGAGCATGCCGTCGGTCCCGTTGGTGAGGGCGAGGCCCTCCTTCTCCGCGAGAACGACCGGCTCGATCCCCGCGTGCTTCAGCGCTACGGCGGCCTGGACGACTTCGCCGTTGTACTCGACTTCGCCCTCCCCCATCAACGCGAGCGCGACGGCGGCGAGAGGGGCGAGGTCGCCGGAGCAGCCGAGACTGCCGTACTCGTGTACGAGCGGCGTGATCCCGGCGTTGAGCATGGCCGCAAGCGCTTGCGCGGTCTGCGGGCGGATGCCGGTGTACCCGCTGGCGAGGGTGCGGAGGCGCAGCAGCATCAGCGCGCGGACGACCTCGGTCTCCACGACCGGGCCCGCGCCGGCCGCGTGCGACCGGATCAGCGACCGCTGCAGCGCGGTGCGGCTTTCGAGCGGGATGTGCCTCGTGGCGAGCGCCCCGAAGCCCGTCGAAACGCCGTACGTCGGCGTCTCGGCGTGCGCGAGGTCGTCGATGTGCTGTCGCGTCGCGGCGAGGTTCTTCTCGGCCGCTTCGCTGACCGCGACGGGCGAGTGGTCACGGGCGACCGCGACGACCTGTTCGGGCCGAAGCGGTTCGGACCCCAGAAGTACGGTTTCCGGCATAGCCCCATTGGACAACGCCATGCCCGCTGGTGGGCGGCGTCAACCGGTGGTTGTGTCTGGTATCCAAGACACCGCACGGTGGGAGCAAGGGACCTTTGCTACCACTTTCGTGGCCGGGTTCGGGGTGTGTGGATTCAGGGACGTTGAGTGTCCCTATATCCACACACCCCGCACTCCGCGTGGCGACGCCTGCCGACCGTGTGGATTTTGGGACATCTGACGTCCCAAAATCCACACGGTCACCGCTCCCACCTGCGAAAAGAGAGCAAGGGACCTTTGCTACCGCTCTCTCAACGTTGAGGCAAGTGGTAGCAAAGGTCCCTTGCTCCCCCGCCGAAGCGAAACAGGAGGTCGACATGGGCGAGAGCAGCGAAGTACCAGCCCTCCGACGCGGCCTCGGCATCCTCCGCGCCCTCGCCGCACGCCCCGGCCCGGTGTCGGCGGCCGCGATCGCGCGCGAACTCGGCCTCCCGCGTTCGACGACGTATCACCTGCTCGCCGAACTGGAAGCCGCCGGTTTCGTGACACACCTGCCGGCCGAGCGCCGGTACGGCCTCGGCATCGCCGCGTTCGAGCTCGGCTCGGCCTACCTGCGGCACGACCCACTGGAACGGCTCGCGCTCCCGCTGCTGCGCAAACTCGCCGACCGGGTCGGCCACACCGCGCATCTCGGCGTGCTCCACGGCAATGAGTCGCTCTACCTGGTCAAAGAGCGACCAGCACGGCCGGAAACCCTGGTGACCGAGGTCGGCGTCCGGCTACCGGGCCAGCTCACCGCCTCGGGCAGGGCGATCCTCCGGCATCTGCCCTCGCCGCACGTGCGCGCGCTTTTCCCGGCCGCGTCGGCGTTCGTCCTGCGCACCGGCCGCGGCCCGCGCACCCTCGCCGAACTCCGCCGCACGCTGAACGCGGAAGGCAGGCTCGGCTGGGCGGTCGAAGACGGTCACGTCACCGAAGGATTCGCCTCGGTGGCATGTCCGGTCTTCGACCACGGCGGCCGGCCGATGGCCGCGATCAGCGTGACCCTCCGCCACCTGTGCCCAGGAGTCGAAGGGTGTGAGGAGACTTGGCCCGATCTCGCCGAAGAGGTCCGTCTGACGGCGGCCGAATTGACCACCCGGATCGGCGGTCAGGTGCGCTGAACGTGCTCTTTCCGCACGCCTTCGAGACCCAACATCGCGAGCAGTTCCGCGCAGTCGAGAGCGCCCGAAGAATGCCCGGCGACGGTACGGGCCGCTCTGGCATTCTGCAGGTTGAGGCGGATTTCTTCCTCCGCGCGAACACCCGCCATCCGGCTGTGGTCGTCCGCGGGATCCGGTCGGCTCGAGTGCCTGGCCCAGGTCATCTGCCACCTTCTTCCGGCCCTCCGGCGACACGGGGTCGTTTCGAAAGAGGGCCATGGTCGGACACTCAGCATGACACCTCCCCCGCACAAGATCACCATTGCGGGTGAATCGAGATGAAATCAGCTACCCTCTGTGATTCAGAAATTCTTCCAAAAGCTCATTGAACGGTGCCCCGGTGTCAGGCACCAAATGCCCCATCCCGCGCACGATTTCGCGCCGAGCGCCGGTCCGGTCCGCGATCGCGTCGGCGATGATCCCGTACTCCGGCCGATGGCCGCCGGTGACCGCGAGCATCGGGAAGCCCGCCTCGGCCAGCACATCGAGTGGCAGTTCCGCGTCACCCGGTGGCCGCATCCCGACGAGCGCGCGGGCGCCGCGCCGCAGCGTTTCCGGCACGGGATCCGGGATGGGCAGCGGCACCCCGGCGAGCGGGAAGAACACCTTGAACACCTCGCGAGGATCTTCGAGCGGCCCGTCGAGAAATCGCCGCAACTCGGCATCCCACGCGTCGACGACCTCGTCCCCTCGGACGACCCCGGCCGCGGGCGGTTCGACCACGGTGATCGTCCGGACCATCTCCGGCCGCCGCGCGGCGGCCAGCATCGCGACGATCGCGCCATAGGACAGCCCGACCAGATGCGCGGGCTCGTCGAGCACCTGCTCAGCGATCAATTCCGAGTCGACTTCGAAATCCTGTACGCCGTCCGGCGATTTCCCGTGACTGAGGCGGTCCGGCGCGAGCAACGTCCACCGCTCGGTCAGCGGGCGCTGCGCCCGCCACGCCTCGCGGCCGCCGAGCAGCACGCCGTGCACGAGAACGACACGTGGCCCGGATCCCCACTGATGCACATGAAGGCGCATGGCTCCGAGCCTATGAGGCTCTCACGAATCGAGCCCGCCCGATCGGGCACAAACCCGCAAACGCTCACGCAGCAAGGATCGCGCGCATCACTTCGCCCGGTCGTTCGATCAAGGGGATGTGCCACCCACCTGATCGATCGTTCATCTTGACTCGCATCAGCGCGGGAAATGCCCTATTCCACTCTGCTATCGACTCTTCGACTCGAACCAGCGGATCTTCCTCCGGGTCGATGGAGTGGATGTAGGTCACCCGGTCCACCACTCCCACAAGCTCCAGTGGACGCAGAGCGGGAAACGAGTCTATGAAGTTCGCCTGGGTTGCCAATGCTGGGATTCCCGCCCATGCAGAACGGCGTCGACCTTCTTCGATGAGACTCTTATCAGCATCAGCTTCAGCGACAACACCGAGGTCGTTGAACTGGCTCAGAAATGCCCAAATCGCCCCCGATATAGGCCCACCCCGATACCAGGAGGCGAACCAAAAAAGAACGGGCGACCGTTTGATGTTACGAACGCTGCCTGGTGCAGTATCGAGAATCAGGGAGACTTTCCCAAAGCGCATACCTGATTGTTCGTATCGCTTAAGGAACTCCCTGGCGCACATTCCCCCCAGGGACGCACCGTACAGCCGGATTCTTTCAGGCTTGAGCTTTTCCAGTTCGACCATGATCTGCGCATAGAAGTCATCCATATCCAAACCGCGATCCGCATATTGGGCCACCAGCATCGCGGTATCCAGACCAAGGTGGCGAGAAAACGCCGCAGAAAGGACATCGCCCGGCATGATGTAGCCCGGGAACACCACAAGCGCTTGCTTTGCAGGCCGCACAGCAGCGTGCGTAGTGCTTATTTTCTGCTTATTCCCCACACCTGCCAGCGTACCAGCCAGTGAATCCAAGCCGCTGACCATCAGTAAGCACATTAAGACTACTGCGATCATCTTGACGACACGCCTGATCGCCCACCCGATAGAGCGCCATGCACTTGCTCTCAACGGAGCCTCGGACACAGTTCATCCCTGACATTCTGCGCATCCCTTAGTTTCCACAGCCCGACAATCCACGAGGCCGCCGCAACGACAAAAGACAAAGAGTAGAGCGACAAGACCACAATACGCCAGCCATTGCCACCGTGCGGCCACCACCTGACGACATCATACGCCGTATAACCAACGACCAGAAAGCCGACTCCGGCGTAGCAAAATATCGTCGCCGCCTTATGCGCCCAGTGCGACTTCATGATATCCATCACTTGATCGCCGGCTTCGGACCCGATTCTCCGTCGTACCGCACCCCGACGAGGAAGTCGAGCTCTTCGAAAGAGCCTGTCTTCCAGAATAAGAACAGAGAGACCATGATTCATGGCATTTAGCGTGATCAGAGAATGAAATACCACGATGACCCATAGTGGCGCGGGCAGCAGGACGACCACAGGCCACGGAATCGAATCCGACCCATACTTCTCAGCCAGCGATATCGCTCCGACAACATAGGCCGCAGCAATACCCATCATCGCCATGGAAACATTAAATATAGCGGATGCGTCCGCCTTTTCACTTTGATAGAGAGCATTCAGGGCACCCGGCGCGTCGTCGCTATCTTTGTTCTCCAAAGCCGGCGAATTAGACTGTCGCGGACTTCGCGTAGCGGCATAAGTAACGAGCATCGCCCCAATTCCGGCAGCCGTCCACCACGCAGCGGAACGCCTTGCGAATCCACCTCGAAACAAGGTTGGCCCGTCCATGTCATTCCCCTCCGTCGCAGTCGGCAGCTCATTTCCAATGTGCACTCACTGGTCGCGACAAGAACCTCGACTGTTACACGACACAGTCGCAGGAATTTTGATCACTTAAGGGTTCTCGACATGGCCATCGTTTCACCAGCTACCTCCGCGATCACGAAGAAAAGCCCAGGCTCGATGCCGCGGGAACGATCCTGGCCTATTGGCCTTGCTAAGCCCTACAGCAGCGACCTATGCCAAAGACGCCTCCTTGATGCCCTCGGCGAGCGCACCGACGAGGACCGGCCCACGCGTGAGGCGAACGTCGCTGCCCAACCGGCCCAGCACGTCGTCGTCGCCGACGATGCCGAGCAGTACCGCGACGCCATCTGAATCCAACAGTTCCGGCATGTGTGATCCCAGCAGCCAGGCCCCCGCGAGCGCAGGGTCGAAGCCGTGCCGTTCGAGCACTTCGAGTTCATCGTCGTAGAGCCGATCCCAATAGGGTCCTGATGAGTACCAGCCGATCATCGTCCCGAGGTCGATGGCGTCGTGTGTGGTCGTGGCGCGCCGATCCCACCAGGTCAAGAGCTTGAGCAGAGCCAGCGCCGGTACCGCGGGAACCTTGATGACGAGCCCGCCGGGCAGGATCACCGACTCGGCCGATGCCACGGCTTCGCGCAATCCGCGGACGTTCATGCGGTGGTCGTCGGGCCAGAGGACGGTCCGGTCGTCATCCTCGATACCGCCGTAAGGCAGCACGTCGACCTCGATGCCCTCCACCAGAAACGAATGCGCGCTCCGGCCATGTCGTTCCAGCCGGCTCACGAATTTCTCGAAATCGTCCCAGGTGCCCATCGCGGCGGCGATGTCGATGTCCTGGGTGGCCCGCTCGGGCGGGCCGCCGACCAACCCGATCGACAACATCGTGCGTGCGGTCGCCCCGACCACGAGGTACTCGACCCCGACGGCATTGGCGACGGCATCGACCCGAGCCAGCACTCTCGCGACGAGCAGGAGATCAGGTTCGGTCGATGCGCTTAAGTCGATCATCATCGCTCCGAATCCGGTCGCCGTGCTCGCGCTGGCGCGGATCGCCCGAGGCCAGCAGGTCAGCGTAGATCAGCGGCGAAGGCACGATCCACGACTCCGGCCCGGGTGCCTGCCAGAACCGGTGCCTGATGTGTACGTTGCCGCCGTTTTCCGCTCTTGCCAAGCGATACCGGCCGATCAGCCGCGCCGGTAGCCCGCCGGCATAGAGAGTGAGCGAGGCGGGCCGCAGACGTGGATCGATGAGGCTCGCCCCAGCTTCTCCGCCCACCTGAACCCCGGAGGAAAGCAGGTCGTCTTCCGCGTCACGCCACCACGACAGGTCGGCCGCCACGAATTCGCCGAGGGCCAACGACGTGTCCAAGGTGATCGAGTAAGCCTCCGACCACCGGTCGAGCAACTCGGCTCCGCGGGCCAGCCGTCGCTCGTTCCCTCGTTCGTACAGATAGCCGGCACGGGTGAGTTCATCGACGACCGTTTTGACCGTACCGAGCGAAACACCGCTCATCTCGGCCAATCGACGGTACGGAAAGGCGGCCGTCTCCGGCCAGCTGAGCAGGACGAACAGGACCTGAAGGCCCGCCCTGCCGAATGCGCCCGCACCTCGCGACGAGACTCGCCCGGCCGGAACGGCGGGCTTGCGACGGCCTCGGACATCGATCAGGACGTCGTCCCACGAAAGGTGGGCGTTGCCCGCGGCGTCCACGTAGTCGATACCCCTGGCTCGCAGCCGCTCTGCAACCGGTTCGCTGAGGTAGGTGGTGAACAGCAGCGGCGGAGGGGACGGCGGGAAATGGACCGCCGTGGCCAGTTCCGCGGTCATCCGTCGCTTGAGCTCGACACCGTAGGTCCGGGCGGCACCGGATCGCGTGGTGAGCTTCACCAGTGCGTCAGCGAGTACTTCGACACGGAAGCCCAGCTCCTGGAGCCGGGAACGCATCTCGGCGTTCAGCGAGTCATCATGTTCATTCAGATTGAACATACGCATATTTTGAACACGCGCGGACCTCCGGCGCAACCCGCATCGCCGCCGAAACGACGAATGGCGAGTGCTCGATCACGAGCACTCGCCATTCGGGCGGTGGAGGTGCCGGGAATTGAACCCGGGTCCTCTGGCGCATCATCAGGGCTTCTCCGTGCGCAGTCCGCTATGTCTCTACTTGGCCCCTTCAGTCACGCGAACAAGCTGAAGTGACGAGCCCAGCCACTGTTTGTTTCCCAATCACACCCCGTAGCCGAGTGTGACGGTAAGCCTCCTAGCTGATGCCGGTGACCGGGTCGGAGGCGACCCCGGACCGACAGAGTTGCTCTACTGCTTAGGCAGCAAGAGCGAACTCGCGCTGGCTCTTAGGCTCGGCGCTTATTGGTTTGCGATGACGCTTACGGTGGTCTCTCGCCTGCACCGGCACGCTTCTCCTGACTCAACGACCAAAGTCGAAACCGTTCACCCCCTTGGTGGGACACAACCTGTACATCATAACGCGGTCGGCAACCGGGTTAATCCCGCAGGTGGGGCTAGCCCTACCTGGGAGATGCCCGCCCGCACCATGTCAGCGGACGCCCCCGGAGCGCGATGCTTGACTCCTCGAACAGGAGAGGAGCACGACCATGAGTTCGCTGGCGGCCGAGCGGGAGCTGAGCAGGTCCGATCCGTCGTTCGGCGGCTCGCTGGTCTACCTGCTGATGAACCTGCCGATGGGCGTGCTTGCCTTCGCGCTCCTGACGGCCTTCATCTCGGCGGGCATCGGCACGGCGGTCGTCTGGATCGGGTTGCCCATCCTCGCGCTGGTGATCCTGACGGTCCGCGGTGCGGCCCGGATGGAACGCGCCAGGGTGTACGCGCTGCTCGACCGCTACATCGACCTGCCGTACCTCCCGCTGCCCGCCGCCGGTCAGTCCGTGCGCTGGAAGGCGCGGCTGAAGGACGGCTCGACTTGGCGCGACCTCGGCTACTTCTTCCTGCTCTTCCCGCTCGGGATCGTCGAGTTCGTCCTGGTCACGGTCTTCTGGTCGACCAGCCTCGGCCTCGCCGGGCTGCCGATCTACTACCGCTTCCTGCCCGGCGGCGAGTACCGCTTCCCGACCTGGGAGAACGCGTGGTTCACCGTCGATTCGACGGTCTCGGCGCTGCCTTGGGCGGCGCTCGGGGTGCTCTGCATCGCTCTCTCGGTAGCGTTGACGAAGGCGCTGGCCGGGACGCATGCCCGGCTGGCGACGGCGTTGCTCGGGCCGACCTACGCCCAGCGCCGCCGTCTGGAAGATTCTTGGGGCGAGGTTCACGGATGACGATCGACCAGCAGGTACAGCAGGTGGGGATCCCGCGGCCGCGGCCGATGCGCACGATCGCCTACATGTTCGTCAGCTTCTTCTTCCGGCTGCTCCAGTTCGTCCTCATCGTCGTCGGGCTGGCGGTCGGCATCGCCACCGCGGTGGTGTGGATCGGCTTCCCGATCCTGATGGCCACGACCAGCTTCATCCGCTGGTCCGCCGACCGGGAGCGGGGTTGGGCGCGGACGATGCTCGAAACCCCGCTGGAGCCGGTCGAGCGCCTCCCCCTCGAAGGGCTTTCGCTGGTCAAGCGCTGGCTGACCCGGCTGACCGACGCGACGACCTGGCGCGACCTCGCCTACCTGATGGCGGCGTTCCCGCTGGCCTGCCTGGAGCTGCCGATCGCGATCGCCTCGGTCGTGCTGCTGCCGATGGCGATCTGGGTGACCCCGTGGGTCGGGTGGCTGCACGGCAACCTGGCGTACTCGCTGCTCGGCCCGAACCGTGCCGCGAAGCTGGAGCAGAAAGCCGAGCGCCTGCAGGCGTCGCGGGCTCGCGGGGTCGACGCCGCCGAGGCCGAACGCCGCCGCATCGAGCGCGACCTGCACGACGGTGCCCAGCAGCGGCTGGTGGCCGTCGCGATGAGCCTCGGCCGCGCGAAGTCGAAGTTCGACCAGGACCCAAACGCCGTACGCGAACTGATCGACGAGGCACACCTCGACGCCAAGCTCGCGGTGTCCGAACTGCGCGATCTCGCCCGCGGGATCTACCCGGCCGTGCTCGGCGACCGCGGCCTCGACGCCGCCTTGTCCGCACAGGCGGCGAAATCGCCGATCCATGTCGACGTCGAGGTGGACGTCGAGCCGCGACCGCCGGCCGCGGTCGAGACGACGGCTTACTTCATCGTCGGCGAGACGCTGACCAACATCGCGAAGCACTCGGGCGCGACCGAAGCGGGCGTGAAGGTGTGGCGCACCGAGTCGATGGTCATCGTCGAGATCACCGACAACGGGCATGGCGGCGCCGAAGTCCGGCCAGGTGGCGGCCTCGCCGGGCTCGCCGACCGCGCCGCCACGATCGACGGCGTGATCACCGTCGTCAGCCCGCCCGGCGGCCCGACGGTGATTCGCGCGGACCTGCCGTGCCAGTGGTGACCAGCTCGTGAGTGAATAGGCTCTGCCATTCACTCACGACGCTGGGGGCAGCATGCGGGTTGTCATCGCCGAAGACGCGGTTCTGTTGCGCGCGGGGGTGATCCGACTGCTCGCCGACGAGGACATCGAGACGGTCGCCGCCGTGGACAACGGCGACGACCTGCTGGGCGCGGTCAAGGAGCACCGGCCGGACCTCGCGATCGTCGACGTCCGTATGCCGCCCACCTTCACCGACGAGGGCCTGCGCGCGGCACTTGGCGCCCGTGAGGCCGTTCCCGGTCTTCCGGTTCTCGTGCTGTCGCAGTACGTCGAAGAGAGCTACGCCGTCGAGCTGCTGTCCGGCGGCGCGGGCGGAGTCGGTTACCTGCTCAAGGAACGCGTCGCCGACGTCGGGGACTTCCTCGACGCGGTCAAGCGGGTCGCCGGCGGCGGCACGGCCATCGACCCGGACGTCATCGCGCAGCTGATGGCCCGCGGCCGCAAGAACCCGCTCGACGCGCTCACCGCCCGCGAGTCCGAGGTGCTGGGCCTGATGGCGCAGGGCCTGTCGAACACCGCGATCGCGAACTCGCTCGTCGTCTCGCACGGCGCGGTCGAGAAGCACATCGGCAACATCTTCTCGAAGCTCGGCCTCGAAGCGAGCTCGGTCGAACACCGCCGGGTCCGCGCGGTACTCACTTACTTAGGACGCTGAAGTAGCTCTTGGTGGCGAAGCCGTCACTCACCTAACATGGGCAGACTGTTGGTGGGGAACGAGCCGAACCGAGGAGGACCCATGACCGACCGGCCCTCCCACAGCGTCCGCTTCTTCGGCGGGCCCCTCGACGGCCGCGTCCAGGAACTCGGTGACACGGAGCCGATCGTCGGCACCGTCGTCAAACACGTCCATCTGCACGACGGCCCCAAGATCGAAACCCGGTACGAACTCGGTCTCGCCGAGGACGACCGCTGGGAGTTCCGGCTGTGCCCCGCCCCGCTCCCGGAGCCCGAGACCGACGGCGTGGGGTAGGGAAAACTCCACCTTCCGAGGGCGAAAACAGGAAGATCGATACGGCGGCCCGCACCGCTGTTTTCGCGGCCCCGAAGCACCAGGCTCTTTTCCATGCACACAAGCGGGAAACAGGGCCGGGACAGGTTCCTGGACATCGTCCGAGCGGTCGCGATCCTCGCGGTCGTCGTCCAGCACTGGGGAATGCCGGTGCTCTCCTATGCCGACGGCCATCTCTCCACCGGGAACGCCCTCGCGACGCCCGGCTGGTGGGTCGTCACCTGGCTGTCGCAAGTGATGCCACTAGTTTTCTTCGCCGGCGGCGCGGCGAACCTGATCTCGCTGAGCCGTGCGGAAAGTTCCCGTTCCTGGCTCGCGGCGCGCCTCAAGCGGCTGATGATCCCGGTGCTGCCGCTGGTGGCCGTCTGGCTGTTCGTCCCGGACATCCTGCGCGGCATGGGCGTCCCGGAGCAGCCGCTGCAGGTCGGCGGCGCGATCGCCGCGCAGTTGCTGTGGTTCCTCGCCGTGTACGTGCTCACCGTGCTGCTCACCCCGATGCTGGCCGCGGCACATCGCCGCTGGGGTCTGAAGGTCCCGCTCGTGATGCTCGGCGCCGCCGTGCTCGTCGACGTCGCCCGCTTCAACGACCTCGGCCTGATCGGTTTCGCGAACGCCGTCTTCGTCTGGATGGCCGTGCACCAGCTCGGTTTCCACTACACGCAAGGACGTCTCGGCTCGCTGAGCCGCAACGCCGCGCTGGGCATGTCCGCTGCCGGTTTCGGTATCACCGCGCTGATGGTCGCCTTCGGCCCGTACCCGGCGAGCATGATCGGCATGCCGGGCGCCCCGGTGTCGAACATGAGCCCGCCGACCGTGCTGCTGGCCTTCCTCGCGATCGGCCAGATCGGGCTCCTGCTGGCCTTCAAACCGCAGCTGAACGCCTTGGCCGCCCGGCCGAACCTCGACGCCGCCCTGAAGTGGATCGGCCCGCGGTTCATGAGCGTCTACCTGTGGCACATGCCGGCGCTGATCGTCGTCTCCGGTGTCGCGGTCTACGGCCTCGGTTACGAAACCCCCGAACCGGGTTCCGTGCTCTGGCTGACGATGCTCCCGGCCTGGCTCGGCGCCTGCGGGCTCGTGCTCCTCGGCCTGCTGCGGATGTTCGCCCGCTTCGAATCGCAGGGTTCCGGCCCCGCGTCGACCGCCCACACGCCTCAGCTCGTGGTGGCCGGGCTGGCGATCGCCGGCGGCCTGCTCGGCCTCGCCGCGCACGGTTTCGCCCCGCTGAGCGACGGTCTCGCGCAGGGCCCGGCGCCGTGGGTGGCGCTGGCGACGGGAGGATTCCTGCTGGCGGGCAAGCAGATCCAGGTTTCGGAGCTGGGGACGCGGCTGCTCGGCCGCGCCGTCTCGGTCACCGAGGTGGCCCAGCTCAAACGCTGAGCAGTTTCGCGGGGGTGTCGTGCAGCACCGCCCGCAGGAACGGCTCACCCAGGCGATCGTCGGCTGCCCAGCCGGCGATCGCCTGCAGCTGTGTGGCGTACGAGTACGGGATGTTGGGGAAATCGGTGCCGAGCACGACGCGATCCGGGAACTCGGCCAGCAGATCCTGCCAGTCCGGCGGGAGCGGGTTACCGCGCAAGGTGAACTCCACCCCGACCATCGTGGTGTCGAGGTACACGCGCGGATACTTCCTGGCCAGCTCGAACGCGAAGTCGATCTCCGGCATCCCGGCGTGCGCGAGCACCAGCGTCAGGCTGGGGTGCCGGACCAGGATCTCCTCGAACAGCCGTAGCCCGGTGTAGGCACCCCTCAACGGACCGTGTCCACAGTGGACGACCACCGGGACACCCGCGTCGGCCAGCGCTCCCCAGACGCCGTCCAGCAGCTCGTCACGCGGATCGTAGGCGCCGACCTGGACGTGCGCCTTGAAACAGCGGGCGCCCGCGCGCAGCGCACCGTCCACAACGGACAGCGCACCGGGCTCCGGGTAGAACGTACCGGTCGGCACCGCCTCCGGGACGCGCTCCGCGAACTCCAGCGCCCACGAGGTCAGCCATTCGGCCATACCCGGCTTGTGCGGATAGACCAGCGGCGCGAACCTGCGCACGCCGAACGAGCGCAGCGTTTCGACGCGTTCTTCTTCGGACGTGCGGTAATGCACCGGCCAGGCCATGCCGTAGTGCTCCTCGGCCCGGTCGAAATAGGCCCACACCTTGTCCATGACCGGCTTCGGCAGGAAGTGCAGATGAAGGTCAACGAGCCCGTCGATGCCCAGCGCCGAGATCCAGCCGGGGATCTCGGCGTCCGACGCGGGCCCGTGGATCAATCGTTGTACCGGCCCTTGAGCGCCCGGCCCATGGCCCGGCTGATGGTGCGCTGCGCGTCCCGCTTGGCGATGTCCTGCCGCTTGTCGTAGGACTTCTTGCCCTTCGCCAGCGCGATCTCGACCTTGACCTTGCCGTCCTTGAAGTACATCGACAGCGGGACCAGCGAAAGGCCGCTCTCCTTGGTCTTGCCGATGAGCTTCTCGATCTCCTGGCGGTGCAAGAGCAGTTTCCGGGTACGCCGCGGCGTGTGGTTCGTCCACGTGCCCTGCACGTACTCCGGGATGTGCACGTTGCGGAGCCAGACTTCGCCGTCGTCCACCGTGGCGAACGCGTCGGCCAGCGATGCCCGTCCTTCACGCAGGCTCTTCACCTCGGTACCGACGAGCACGAGACCGGCTTCGTAGGTGTCGAGGATGGAGTAATCGTGGCGAGCCTTGCGGTTCGACACGATCACTTTTTGTCCGCGTTCCTTGGGCATGACGGCGACTCTACGTGAGTTTCTGTGTTCGGGCAGGTGGTTATCGGGGCGGCTAGTGGCGCACGTACAGGCGCAGCGTCACGTAGCCGGTGATCGCCGAAATGACGATCGAAACGGCGAGCAGGATCGGCGCCACCGGGAACAGCAATTCGAGCATGCCGACCGCGGGGAACACGTCACCGGTGAGCACCAGGTCGAGCAACAGCACCTTGGTGAGGATCAGGAAGACGATACCGATGATCGCACCGACCAGGCCGGCGACCACCGCCTCCAGGAGGAACGGCAGCTGCGTGTACCAGCGGGTCGCGCCGACCAGCCGCATGATGCCGACCTCGGTGCGCCGGGTGAACGCCGACACCTGGATCGTGTTGGCGATCAGCAGCAGCGCGGCGATGGCCATGATCAGCGCGGCCCCGAAGGCCAGGTTCCGCACCCCGTTGAGCGCGTTGAACACGCGGTCCAGCGCCTTCTGCTGGTCGTCGACCTTGGAGACGCCGGGCTTGCCGGTGTACTCCTGGATGATCGCCTGGCTGCGCTCGGGGTTCTTCAGCTTGACGTGCAGCGAGGCGGGCAGCGCCTCCGGCCCGGTGAGCGCGAGCAGTTCCGGCTGGCTCTCGAACATCTTCTTGAACCGCTCGTAGGACTGCTCGCGGTTCTCGAAGACGACCGACTCGACGCCTTCGTTGCGCTGCAGGTCCTGACGCAGCGTCTGGCAGGCGGACTGCGAGCAGTTCGGGTCACCCGCGCTGATGTCGTTGACCAGATAGACCGAAACCTCGACGTCGGCGAGGAAGTTGGCCTTCATCTTGTCGATCGTGCCGACGGCCAGCAGACCGAAGCCGAGCATGGCGAGGGAGACCGCGGTGGTGAGGATCATCGCGATGGTCATCGTGACGTTCCGGCGCAAGCCGGTGACTACCTCGCTGAAGACGAAACTGGCGCGCATCGGGGTTGATGTCCCTTGGAAGTCGTGGGTTACGGAGGAGGGCGGGGCCGGTCAGCGGCCGATGCCGTAGACGCCTCGGGCGTCGTCACGGATGACCTTGCCGAGCTGGAGCTCGACGACCCTTCGCCGCATCGAGTCCACGATCGAATGGTCGTGGGTGGCCATCAGCACCGTCGTGCCGGTGCGGTTGATCCGCTCCAGCAGCAACATGATGTCCTGGCTGGTGTCGGGGTCCAGGTTCCCGGTCGGCTCGTCGGCGAGCAGCACGAGCGGGCGGTTCACGAACGCGCGGGCGATCGCGACGCGCTGCTGCTCACCACCGGAGAGTTCGTTGGGGAGACGGTCGGCCTTGCCGTCGAGGCCGACGAGTTCGAGCACCTCGGGCACGACCTTGCGGATCGTGGGGCGCGGCTTGCCGATGACTTCGAGCGCGAAGGCGACGTTTTCGGCGACGGTCTTGTTCGACAGCAGACGGAAGTCCTGGAACACGCAGCCGATGGTCTGCCGCAGCCGCGGCACCCGGCGCCGGGCGAGCTTGGCGACGTCGAAGTTGGAGACCATGACGCGACCCTTGCTCGGCACCTCTTCGCGCAGCAGGAGACGCAGGAAGGTCGACTTCCCGGATCCCGAGGGACCGATCAGGAAGACGAACTCGCCTTTGTCGATCTCGACCGACACCCGCTCAAGGGCGGGACGGGTCGAGGTCTTGTAGACCTTGGAAACCTCTTCGAGCCGGATCACGGTTCGGCATACTACCCATGCCCGTCGTTAAGCCCGGGTAGCCCGGTACCGGCGGCCAAGCGAGCAAGGGACCTTTGCTGTCACTCTCTTCCGGAAAGTGGTAGCAAAGGTCCCTTGCTCTCTCACGCAGGGTTGTTACGCGGCTCCGGACTGCTTGCGCCAGCGGATGCCCGCCTCCAGGAAGCCGTCGATCTCACCGTCGAGCACGGACGACGGGTTGCCGACCTCGAACTCGGTCCGCAGGTCCTTGACCATCTGGTACGGGTGCAGCACGTAGGAGCGCATCTGGTTGCCCCAGCTGGAGCCGCCGTCCTTGAGCGCGTCCATCTCGGCGCGCTCCTCCTCCTTCTTCCGCTGCAGCAGCCGCGCCTGGAGGACCTTCATCGCGGCCGCCTTGTTCTGCAGCTGCGACTTTTCGTTCTGGCACGAAACGACCACGCCGGTCGGGATGTGCGTGATCCGCACCGCCGAGTCCGTCGTGTTCACGCTCTGGCCGCCGGGCCCGGACGAGCGGTACACGTCGACGCGGATGTCCTTCTCGGGGATGTCGACGTGGTCGACCTCCTCGACCTCGGGCATCACCTCGACGTGCGCGAAGGAGGTCTGGCGACGGCTCTGGTTGTCGAACGGCGAGATGCGCACCAGCCGGTGCGTGCCCTGCTCGACCGAGAGCGTGCCGTAGACGTACGGGGCGCTCACCTTGAAGGTGGCGGACTTGATGCCCGCTTCTTCGGCGTAGGAGATGTCGTAGACGTCCGTCGGGTAGTTGTGGCGCTCCGCCCATCGCAGGTACATCCGGAGCAGCATCTCGGCCCAGTCGGCGGCGTCGACGCCACCCGCTTCGGACCGGATGGTGACCACGGCGTTCCGCGGGTCGTATTCACCCGACAGCAGGGTGCGGACCTCGAGCCCGTCGATGTCCTTGGTGAGCGCCGTGAGCTCGGACTCGGACTCGGCCACACTGGCGGAGTCGCCCTCGGCCTCGGCCAGTTCATAGAGGACGCCCAGGTCGTCGAGCCGCTGCCGCAGCTCGGAAATGCGTCGCAGCTCACTCTGCCGGTGGGACAACTGGCTGGTGACCTTCTGCGCCGCTTCGGGGTCGTCCCAGAGGTTCGGGCTGGATGCCTGTTCCTCCAGCTCGGCCACCTGGGCACGCAGCGCATCCAGGTCCATCACCGACTCGATCTGCGTCAGCTTGCCGGCCAGGTCCTTCAGTGCCGCATCGAACTCATCACTCACGTCGGCCAAGGTTACGGCAAAACCCACGACCGGTTGCGGGGAACCGGCCGTGGGCACCTGTCCGGGTCAGGACTGGGGGATGGAATCCAGCAGTTTCAGTGCGGCTTTGGCCTGCGCCTGAGCGAACTCGGCGACCGCCTTGGCGTACGGGCCGTCGGCGGCCTTGGTGGCGGCCTTGGCCTCGTCGAGCTGCTGCGTGTAGCTCGCGCGGGCCGATTCGAGCAGGGTCGCGCGCTGCTTCACCGTCAACGAACCGGCGTGCACGAGACGGAGGATCAGCGGGCTGCGGAGGTGGTCAGGACCGGCTTCGGAGGACAGCCACGTCTTGAACGCCTTCTTGCCCGCCGCGGTGATGAGGTACTGCTGGCTCGACCGCGGCCCCTGCTTGCCGAGGCGGACGAGGCCCTCCTTCGACAAGGCGGGGAGCTCCCGGTACACCTGGCTGCGAGTCACGCTGAAGAAGGCGCCGAAACGCTCACCCGCCCCCGCGACCAGTTGCCCGCCCGTGGCGGGACCGTCGTGGAGAAGACCGAGCAGTGCGGCGGCTGTTGCATTCAATTCGGACACGTCCTCTACGGTCCCACTTTTCGGAACCTGTGTCCACTGTGGTCAACACATCTGTCCATTGTGGCTAGTGATATGCGCTCATTCGGCCCAACGCACTACGCCTGTCCACAATGGACCGACCACGCTACGCAACCGGCCTTCGCCACGGACAGCGGTACGCGTCCCCCGCCCCGACCAACAACAGGGAGTGATCGCCCCGGAGGGCGCACGGCCCACGAAACCGGAAAACGAAGAAGCGCGGATCTGCGATTTCCGCAGATCCGCGCTTCTTCGTTTTCGAAGTAGCGGGGACAGGATTTGAACCTGCGACCTCTGGGTTATGAGCCCAGCGAGCTACCGAGCTGCTCCACCCCGCGTCGTTGTGTTAATAGATTACACGGGTCCTCAACCGGGTTTCACGGGGGTGCCCTTAACTCTTCAAGAGGCCCTTGACCTGCCTTTATGGCGCGACTTTGTCATCCAGCCAGGCGAAGACGCCGTTGAGCACCATGGTCAGCCCGTCGCCGAACCTGCCTTCGATGTCCTCGTCGAAGACCCACGAGGTGGGCGTCGTGTCGTAACGCGGATCCCGTTCGCCCGGAACCGGATAAACGGCCTGCTCTTCGATGGTGAAACCGATGACATAGCTGTAGACGGTGAACAATGCCCGTCCGGCCAGGTGCGGTTCGAGCCCCGCGTCGACCCGGCTCTGCAGCGGATTGTCACCGAGCAGACTCTCGTCGGTCAGGAAAGTCCCGGCGAAGACCTTCGCCCCGTCACGGTAAGCGAGCATCATCCGGCGCAAAGCCCGTGCCGCCAGCTCGAGAGACTCCCGTTCCCCCATACCTTCCGGCACACGGCCCGGCATCGCGTCCGCGTACATCCGCGTCGCCATCTCGTCGAGCAGTTCCTGCTTGTTCTTCATGTGCCAGTACAACGCGGGCGCCTTGACGCCCAGTTCCTGCGCGATCAGGCGGAGTGTCAGCCCGTTGAGCCCGACGTCATTGAGCAGCCGAAGCCCGGCATGGACGATGTCCTGCCTGGTCAGACCCACTTTCATCCCTCTTTCCAGCGGAACCGCCTTGACACTTTAACGATGTTAAGGGCACGCTGGGCGACAGTCAATTTAACGTCGTTAAGGAGTGGTATGAACAACCTGGGGACGGACGTGGTCGTGGCAGGCGCCGGACCGACGGGGCTGATGCTGGCCAACGAACTTGCGCTCGCCGGCGTCGATGTCGTGGTCCTGGAACGACTTCAGGAGCGCACAGGGCTGTCGAAAGCGCTGAACCTTCAGCCGCGCACGGCGGAAGTGCTGGAGCTACGCGGACTTCTGAGCGGCGCCGAGGAACGTTCGTTCGCCACGGTGCGGGACGGACATTTCGCGATGATCCCGGTCGACTACGACGGCTGGGGCACGCGTTTCCCTTTCCAGCTGGGGATTCCGCAGGCAGAGGTGGAGCAGTACCTGGAGGAACGGCTTGCCGCACAAGGAACGAAGGTCATCCGTGGCGCCGAAGTAATCGATTTCGTCCAGGACAAGGACTCCGTGTCTGTTCGGTACCGAACAGACAGCGGCGAGAACGTGCTGTATGCGAAGTTCCTCGTCGGCTGCGACGGCGCTCGAAGTGTTGTACGCAAAGGACTCGGCGTGGACTTTCCCGGAGTGGACGGTGAAGGTTTCGGCGTGGTCGCGGACGTCCTGTTCGACAGAATCCCTGACGGTGCGCAAAAACAGTGGCGAACGATGCGGAACGTCGGCGAGCCGACCGGCGCGACCACGTTCAAAGGCCTGATTCCGTTGGGAGAACCGGGCCTCTACCGCTTCGTGTACGGCGACCGGGCCTCGCGGCCTGCGGACCTCCGGGCCGCCGTCTCCCACGACGATGTCCGGCAGGCACTGCTGGAGTCGTACGGCGAGACAGCGACGGTGTCGGAAATCCGGTGGGCGTCACAGTTCTCCGACGCCGCACGACAGGCGGAGCACTACCGCGTCGGACGGGTGCTGCTGGCGGGCGACGCCGCGCACATCCATTTCCCGGCTGGCGGCCAGGGGCTGAACCTGGGCGTGCAGGACGCGATGAATCTGGGTTGGAAGCTCGCCGCGACAGTGCACGGCTGGGCGGGCGACGACCTGCTCGACACCTACGAGGCCGAGCGGCACCCCGTCGGCGCTCAGGTGCTGCACAACGTCGCCGCTCAACTCGGGCTGACTCCGCGGTCTCATTCGTCTCGCGCGCTTCGCGCCGTTTTCGCGGACCTGGCTGCGCTGCCCGAGGTGAGCAAGCACCTCTCGGGCATGGTCTCGGGCCTAGGGATCCGCTACCCGACCTACGGGACTTCGCATCCCGCGCTCGGCTCGCGGCTGACCGATGAGGACGTCGTGACCGAAGGCGGCGCACTGCGCCCCAGCACGCTCTTCCGCGACGGCGGCTTCGTGCTCCTGACGACCACTCCGGCCCACATCGACGCCGCCCGGGCCCACGCCCCTTCGCCGCGCCTGACAACCCAGCTGGTCACGTCCCTGCCGTGGCCCGCCACCGAGGCCGTCCTTTACCGCCCCGACGGCTATGCCTGCTGGACCGCCCCCACGCGGTAGCAAAGGTCCCCCGCTACCTCGGGCACCCAGGCGACCGACTGACCTCGGGGGGTCCAGGGGGGCGGAGCCCCTCCTGGCGGGGGTCCGGGGGTTCGACCCCCGGGACAAATGCGAAGGAGGCCCGGCCTGCGTTTTCCGCAGGCACGGGCCTCCAACCTCTGTAGCGGGGACAGGATTTGAACCTGCGACCTCTGGGTTATGAGCCCAGCGAGCTACCGAGCTGCTCCACCCCGCGTCGTGACACCTACCTTACGCCTGCGTTTCGAGCAGGCGCAAAGCAGGTGCCCTTTAGGTAAGCGACGTCACCCTCCAGGCTGGCCGGAGGCCGGGGGCGCACCGGACGCCGGCGGGCTGGCCTTGGCCGCCTCGTAAGCCTTCGAAGCGGCTTCGAGCGCGGCGAGGGCGGCACCCTGGTCGGCGTAGTTGCCGGATTGCTGGGCGGCGCGGAACTTGACCCAGGCGTCGTGCATGTCGCCCGCGGCCTTGTCGAGCGCCGGGTTACCACCGGCAGGCGGCTGCGGCGTCGTGGTGCCCGGGGGCGGCGGCGTGGTCGTTCCGGGTGTGCCTCCGGTCTGCGGCGGCGTGACCCCGGAGCCCGTGCCTGGGCCGAAGACCTGATCCAGGGCCTCGTTGAGCGTCGGCGCGAAACCGATCTTCGTGCCGTAGGAGACCAGGACCCGGGCCAGCTGCGGATAGCTCAGCTGGTTCCGCTGCCGGATGTAGACCGGCTCCACATAGAGGAAGCCGTTCGCGACCGGCAGGGTGATCAGGTTTCCGTACGTGACCGTAACGTTCGGGTTGTTGAACAGCGTCCGGTCCTGCGCGACCCGCGGGTCACTTTGGAATCTGTTCTGGACCTGGACGGGACCGTCCACCTGGGTCGCGCCACTGGCACCTGTCGGCAGTCTCAGGACGCGCATCTTCCCGTAGTCCTCGGGATCCGAGGACACCGACATCCAGGCCGCCAGGTACTGCCGTTGGAGACCGGTCAGTGAACTGGTGAGCTGGAACCGCGACTTGGTGTCTCCCGGCGCGGTGGCCAGGACGTAGTAGCCGGGCTGGTTCGCGACGCCGGATGCGGACGCGTTCACGCCGCCTTCCTGCGTCGGGTCCTGCGGAACACTCCAGAAGGCCTGCTGTGCGTAGAACTCCGCCGGGTTGTTCACGTGGTACTTCGACAGGAGTTCCCGCTGCACCTTGAAGAGGTCTTCGGGGTAGCGGAAGTGCGACCGAAGGTCCGGCGAGATCTCGCTGCTCGGCTTGACCAGGCCCGGGAAGACGTTCTTCCAGGCGTTGAGCACCGGCTCGTTGTCCTCGACCCCGTACAGGGTCACGGTGCCGTCGAACGCGTCGACGGTGGCCTTGACCGAGTTGCGGATGTAGTTGAGCGAGGAGTTCGCCTGGCGGGTGGTGCCGCTGAGCGAGTCGTTGGTCGCCTGGCCGAGCTGGGTCTGCTGGGCGTACGGGAAGTTGTTCATCGTGGTGTAGCCGTCGACGATCCAGATGATCTTGCCGTTGACGACCGCCGGATACGGGTCACCGTCGAGGGTCAGCCACGGGGCGACCTTGGCGACGCGATCCCGCGGTTCGCGGTTGAACATGATCTTGGATCCGTCGCCGATGGCGTCGGAGAAGAGAATGTTCCGCTCGCCGTACTCGGCGGCGAAGACGAGCCGGTTGAACCAGTTGTCGATCGGCACGCCGCCGGAACCCTTGTAGATGTAGGCGCGGTCGACGGCGGTGTCGTACTCGCCGGGCGCCTGCCCGGCCTTGCCGCCGACGATCGCGTACGCGGCGTCGGTCGCCAGCTCGCCGTAGTAGATACGGGGCTCGTCCACCTTGATGCCCGGCTTGTTCGGGTCGGTCGAGCCGGCGCCGGTCGGGTTCTGGGTGTCGCTGGTCGTGGCGATCGGGTAACCGCCGTCGGAGTTCGCGTCCTTCAGCGCGCGGTCGATCGTGTTGGCCGGCGCGGCGACGAAGCCGTTTCCGTGCGTGTAGACGAGGTGCTTGTTGATCCAGTTCGTCTGGTTGCCGGTCAGGCCCTCGGTCTTGATCTCCTTGGCCGCGACGATGTAGTCCTGCGTGACCCCGTTGAGGGTGTAGCGGTCGATGTCGAGCTTCGACGGGAAGCCGTAGAAGTTCTCACGGCCGACGCGCTGGGTGAAGGTGTCGCTGAGGATGTTCGGGTCGAGGAGCCGGATGTTCGGCACGGTCCCCTTGTCCGCCTTGATCTCCGCGGAGGTCGCCTCGGATTTCCCGGTGTAGTCCTTGTACTCGACGTTGGTCAGGCCGAACGCCTGACGGGTCGCGTCCATGTTGCGCTGGATCGACGCGGCTTCCTTCTCGTTCGCGTTGGGACGCACCGAGAACTGGTCGAGCACGGCGGGCCACGCGACGCCGACGAGCACGTTCGACAGGATCAGCAGCACCAGCGCGATCGCGGGAAGCTGCAGGTTGCGCAGGAACGCGCCGGCGAAGAACGCGACGGCACAGATCACCGAGATGCACAGAAGGATCAGCTTCGCGGGCAGCACCGCGTTCAGGTCGGTGTAGGTCGCACCGATGAAGAGCGGCGCCCCCCTGTCGGAGAGCAGCAGGTTGTAGCGATCGAAGAAGTACTCGACCGCCTTCAGCAGCACGAAGATGCCGATGGTGATGGCGAGCTGGGCCCGGGTGGGGCCGGCGAGCTGGCCGCCCTTACCCGCGAGCCGGATGCCGCCGAAGATGTAGTGCGCGATCAGCGCGCCGAAGAACGCGATGACGACGGAGATGAACAGCCAGCCCAGGAGCCAGTTGTAGAACGGCAGGTCGAAGGCGTAGAAGCCGACGTCGTTGCCGAACTCGGGATCGGTCTGCCCGAATCGTGTGCCGTTCAGGAACAGCTGGACGACCTGCCAGTCGCTCTGCGCGGAGGCGCCGGCGATGAGCCCGGTGAGCACCGGGATGCCGATGCCGAAAAGCCGGATCCGGCCGACGATCGCCGACCGATAACGCGCGAGCGGATCGTCGTTGCCGGAAATCGGCACGAAGACGGGCCGCGACCGGTACGCGATCATCAAACTGACCGCGAGCGAACCACCCACCAGGAGCCCGACGGCGAAGAACAAGACGACACGGGTGATCAACACCGTGCTGAAGACCGTCCGGGCGCCGACCTCGCCGAACCACAACCAGTCGACATAGGTGTCGAGCAGTCTCGCGCCCAGCAGCAGGGCCAGGATGACTACGGCGGCGATGATGAGCAGGATCCGGCTGCGCCGGGACAGCTTCGGCAGGCTCACGGGGGGCCGAGTGGCCACTGCACACGCTCCTGGTTTGGTGAACTTTTCGCAGGGGCGCGCGTACCGCGTGCGGCCCCTGATGCTCTAACTCTACGGATGCCGTCGGAAGTTCCCGGAACCCGCCCAAACCGGACTCGGGACGCCGCTGTCCCGGCCGCCTGGAACGATGTGCCAATGGCACCGAGTGAGCAGCAGGGCGTGGCCGGCCTGGCCCGCGAAGTCGAGGAGTTCGTCGCCTCCGGAGGATGGGATCAGCCGCCGCAGTTGTTCGCGCTGGTCCCGACCGCGGCGCTGCTGGACGAGCAGCCCGAACTGGCCGGACAGCTCGATCCGTCGGCCCCGCTGACGCCGGTCGCGCAGGAGTCGCTGCCGGAGGGCGACCTGGGTGAAGCGCTGGCGCAGATCGCGTGGCCCGATCTGGTACTGGGCTGCGCGCTCGCGCAGGAGATCATCGTGCTGCCGCCGGACGCCGAAGCCGAGCTTCCCGTCGTGCCCGAGACCGACGCCGAACGCCTGCGCCAAGCGGCGGCCGACCACCCGCGCCGGACCGAGGCGCGGCTCGTCGCGGCCGTCCTGCGGGATGGCGCCGGAGCATGCGTCATGCGGCTTCGCGGCGCCGGGAAGGTCGAAGAGCCCGGCGACGTCCCGGTCGACGAGATCATCGAGAATCCGGAGCTGGCCCCCAACCTGCTGGAAGCCCTGAAGGCGACCCTGCTGCCCTGACCTGCGAAAAGGAAGCAAGGGACCTTTGCTACCACCGGCCGAGACGCACACGGTGGTAGCAAAGGTCCCTTGCTCCCCAGCGGTCAGCAGGAGGCGGTGGGGCGCCCCGCCTTGAGGTTCTCGAGCTGCGTGATCGCCTCGTCCAGCGTGGAGACCTTGATCAGGTTCAGGCCATCGGGCGCGGCGGTCTTCGCCTCGGCGCAGTTGTGCGCGGGCACGAGGAAGTCGGTGGCGCCGGCCTCGCGGGCGCCGACCACCTTGAACGAGATGCCGCCGATCGCGCCGACGACGCCCTTCTCCGAGATCTCGCCCGTTCCGGCGATGTGCCTGCCACCGGCGAGGTCGCCGGGTTCCATCTTGTCGACGATCGCGAGCGCGAACATCAGGCCCGCCGACGGGCCGCCGACGTCCTGCAGCGAGATCTTCACGTCGAAGGGAACGTCGGCGCGGTCCACCGCGGTCAGGCCCATGAAGCCTTCCGGGCCGTCGGGCCGCTGCGCGAGCGTGAGCGGCACGGTGCGCTCGGCCTGCCCGTCGGATTTGAAAGTGATCTGGACGGTCTGCCCGGGCTTCGTCCCGTTCAGCGCGGCCCGCACGTCGGTCGCTTCCTTGACCGTCGCCCCGTTGACCACCAGAAGCCGGTCCCCGGGAGCGAGCACCTTGTCCGCGGGGCTGCCGGAGACGATCGTTTTCGCGAGCACCTTCACCGGGAACTTGCGGCGCAGCGCCGCGACCTGAGCGGCGGTCTGCGAGTCCTGCAGCTGCTGGATGTTCTCCTGGCGGACCTGCTCGTTGGTCTCACCGGGTTTGAAGTACTCCTCACGCGGCGCCAGCGCGTACCGGCCGCTCGCCCAGAGCCCGAGCGCGTTGAACAGCGTGATACCGCCATCGCGCAGGGAGACCGTCGTCATCCGCAGTTCGCCGGAGGTCTGGAAGATCTCGTGCCCGTTGACCTGGATCACGGACTGCCCGGCGGCGTCCTTGCCGAGGGTGTCGTACGTCGGGCCGGGGCTGATCGCCACATACGGCACCGGGATGAAGAACCCGACCAGCGCGAAGACAACGAACAACCCGCCGCTGACCAGCAGCGTCCAGCCGCGCCGGGTCAGCCGCCGTTCGGAGCGGTCCTGGTCACCCGCGGAGCCCGAACGGCTCCGCGCTCCTGTGGTCTCCTCCGAGGGCTCTGTCACGCGTGACAGCGTACGGTGACCGTGTTCGCTTCTCGGTGAAGGCCACGCTCATCACTCCACTTGACGAGCTGTGAATCCCGGGACCCGCGTACGGTGGTGCCATGAGCAAACCCCCGTTCGGCTTCGGACCGCCCGATCCCGACAAACGAGGCGAGAACGAGCCGTCGGATTCCGGCGGCCAGCCCTCCGGCGCCGAGGCCTTCAATCAGCTCGGTCAGATGCTCAGCCAGCTGGGCCAGATGCTCAGCCAGGCCGGCAGCTCGACCGGGCCGGTCAACTACGACCTGGCGAAACAGATCGCGTTGCAGAACCTCAGCGGCAGCGACAGCGGAGACGTCAAGCTCGGCTTTTCGTCGTCCAGTGGCGGCGACTCGAGCACGGCCGTCCGTGACGCCGCCCACCTGGCAGAACTGTGGCTCGACGCCGCGACGATCCTGCCCGCCGGAGCCACCTCGACCGTCGCATGGTCCGCACGCACCTGGGTCGAGAAGACCCTGCCGACCTGGCAGCGCCTCTGCGACCCCGTCGCCCAGCAAGTCTCGGGCGCGTGGGTCCAGGCCTTGCCCGAGGAGGCCAAGCAGGCCGCCGGTCCGCTGCTCTCGATGATGGGGCAGATGGGCGGGATGGCCTTCGGCTCCCAGCTCGGCAACGCCCTGGCTCAGTTGGCTTCCGAAGTGCTCACCTCCACCGAGGTCGGCCTTCCGCTGGGCCCCGCGGCCACGTCCGCGCTGCTGCCGGCGAACATCGAGAAGTTCACCGAGGGCCTGGAGCTGCCGACCAGCGAGGTGCTGGTCTTCATCGCCGCACGCGAGGCCGCCCACCAGCGGCTGTTCGCCCATGTCCCCTGGCTGCGGCAGCGGCTGCTGGCCACGGTCGAGGAATTCGCGAACGGCATCTCCGTCGACACTTCGGCGCTGGAACAGCTCGCCGGTCGGATCGACCCGTCGAACCCGGCCAGCATCGAAGAGGCCATGTCCTCCGGCCTGCTCGAGCCGCAGACCTCGCCCGAGCAGAAGGCGGCGCTGAACCGCCTGGAGACCCTGCTCGCACTGGTCGAAGGCTGGGTCGACGTCGTGGTCGCCGAGGCCATCGGCGACCGGCTGCCGGGCGCGGACGCGCTCCGGGAGACGCTGCGGCGCCGCCGGGCCACCGGTGGTCCCGCCGAGCAGACCTTCGCCACCTTGGTCGGGCTCGAACTCCGGCCCAGGCGGATGCGGGCGGCTTCCTCGTTGTGGAAGCTCGTCGGCGACCAGCACGGCATCGAGAAGCGGGACGGCCTCTGGTCCCACCCCGACCTGATGCCGACCGCCGAAGACCTCGACGAGCCGCTCGACTTCTCCGAACGCCTCGGCGACGGCGAGTCGACGCTCGAAGGCATCGACCCGATCGCCGAGATCGAACGCACCGAGCGTGAGAAGAACAAGCCCAAGGGCGACGAAGACGAGAGCTGAGGCACGTCAGTCCTCCGTCGCTATGCCCCAACCGGCGGCGGAGGACAAGCCCTCCAGGTAGCCGATGGCGCGTTCGGTCTTGGGATAACGGCGAACGAGCTCCCAGAACGCCGCGTTGTGCCCTGGCTCTTTCAGATGCGCGAGTTCGTGCACGAGGACGTAGTCCAGCACCCATCCCGGCACCCGGCGCAGACGATCACTGACCCTGATCGTCGCGTCGACCGGCGTGCAGGATGCCCACCTCGTCCTCATCGGCGGCACCCAGCGAACGCTCGCGGGTATCGCCTTTCCGTCCAGATACTTCGCCGAGAGCACGGCGCAGCGCGCCAGCAGCGCCTCGTCGGAGGCTTTCGGCGGCGCGGCCTGCCGCGGGCCTTTGCGCAGCAGCTTGCGCTGCATCTCGGCAACCCAGTGCTTCTCCTCGGCCCGGGTCATCCGGGCAGGGATCAGCACGACGAGGGTGTCCTCGTCCCAGTACGCGGTGACGGTCCGGTGACGGCGTTGGCTGCGCCGTACCTCGACCTTGTGTTCGGGAGTGTCCGACGGATTCGTCGTGTCCCGGCCCCTCAATGAGGGCGTCCGTGCTTCGACCACTCGACCACGGTAAGGCCAGTCACCGACAACTCCGAGGGCCGAAAGGTCACAGCCTCCAGTTGTCCACAACGGGGTCAACCTGTGGATAACTCGCGTTCTTTCGGGCGGCGAGGCAGCGGGTGAGTGCGATCCTGCGATCATGAACCTGCGCGAACCCGATCTGCGATCGATCATCCTTCCCGCCTTCCCCGCCCTGCTTCCCGGCCTGGATGTGCTGGAACGGGGGAACGGCGAGATCCAGATCGGCCTCGACCCGGCGCACGCCGTGGTGGTCGCCGGAGTCGCCACCGAGGTGGCCGAAGCCGTCCGCGGACTGGACGGGAAACGGGCCGCGGACGACATCGTGCTCGCGCAGAGCGAACACGACGAACAGCTGCGGGACCTGATGACGGACCTGACGGCCCGAGGACTCGTGACCGACGCGGGGCGGTCCGAACGGCATCCGAGACCGAGACCGGAGACGGGACTTTGGCCGCTTCGCGCCCGTCACCATCAGGCCGCGATGGCGGCACGCCGCAGGCGCACCGCGGTGGCGATCCACGGCGACGGCAGGCTGGCCGTGGCCATCGCCGTCCTGCTCGCCAACAGCGGCGTCGGGCACATCGACGTCCGGGCGACGGGCACGGTTCTCGAACGTGACCTGGGCTCGGGCTATACCGAAGCCGAAATCGGCATGCCTCGCCGGGAGGCGCTGGCCCAGGTGGTGCACCGCACCGGGGCGGATACGGCGACCACCCGGCTCTATTCGGACCGCCGTCCGGAGCTCGTCCTGCTCACCGACGCCGTGGTCCCGGCGCCCGAATTGGTCGAGGAACTCGTCCGTGACGGGGTCAACCACCTGCCGGTGCGCGTCCGGGACGGGATCGGCATCGTCGGACCGCTCGTGGTGCCCGGCCGCAGCAGTTGCCTGCGCTGCGCCGACCTGCACCGTGCCGGCCGCGACGATTCGTGGCCGAGGGTCGCGAGCCAGCTCGCGGGACGTGTGCAGCAGCCGGACCTCGGCGCCGTCCACGCGTGCGCCGCGCTGGCCGCCGCACAGGCGCTCCGGCTCCTGTCCCCCGGCGACCGGACTCCGCCCGCGTGGAACGCGACGCTGGAGATCGACTTCTTCGACGGCACGATCCGGCACCGCGACTGGCCGCCGCACACCGGATGCGGATGCGGCGCCCGGTGATAAGGCGAGCGACGTAGCCCACACCCAAGCCCTCAACAGGCTGCGCGGGCGCAGTGAATCAAGGCAGAATCGCGAAGGTGACCGACTCCCGCAACGCCGAGGACCGTGACGCCGCCATCCCCCGCAACGGGGCCGCGCGAACGGCGAAGTTGGCCAGTATCCCCCTCGGCATAGCGGGACGGGCGGTCGGCGGCTGGGGCAGGCGGCTGACCGGGCAAAGCGCCGAAGAGGTCAGCGCGACGCTGTCGGCGAAGGCCGCGGAGCAGCTTTTCGAGGTCCTTGGCACGCTCAAGGGCGGCGCGATGAAGTTCGGCCAGGCGCTGAGCGTCTTCGAGGCCGCGGTGCCGGACGAGATGGCGAAGCCCTACCGCGAGGCCCTGACGAAGCTTCAGGCGGCCGCGCCACCCATGCCCACCCGGCAGACCCATCGAGTCCTCGCCGAGCAGCTGGGGCGCACCTGGCGGCAGCGATTCGCGGCCTTCGACGACGAGCCCGCCGCGTCCGCGAGCATCGGCCAGGTCCACCGCGCGACCTGGCACGACGGTCGCGAAGTCGCCGTCAAGGTGCAGTACCCGGGGGCCGACGACGCCTTGCGGAGCGATCTTCGGCAGCTCCAGCGTTTCAGCAGGTTGTTCCAGGCCTTCGTGCCGGGGACCGAGGTGAAACCGCTCCTGGCGGAACTCGCCGAACGGATGAACGAAGAACTCGACTACCAGGCGGAAGCCCAGAACCAGCGAGACTTCGTGAAGGCGTTCGAAGGCGTCCCCGGGTTCCTGATCCCCCGCGTGGTCGCCAGCGCACCGAAGGTCGTCGTCACGGAGTGGGCCACCGGCACACCGCTCTCGAAGATCATCGCCGGCGGCGACAAGGAGACGCGGGACCGCGCCGGCCGCCTGCTCACCGAGTTCCACTACTCGTCCCCGGAACGAGCCCGGCTCCTGCATTCGGACCCCCACCCCGGCAACTTCATGCTGACCTCCGACGGCAGGCTGTGCGTCATCGACTTCGGCGGAGTGTCCAGGCTGCCCGAGGGGATTCCGCAGCACCTCGGCGAGATGACCAGGCTGGCACTCGACGGCGAGTCCGCGAAGCTGATGCGGCTGCTCAGGGAGTCCGGCTTCATCCGGGCCGACGCGGATCTGCGGGCCGACGACGTACTCGCCTACCTGGCCCCGTTCACCGAACCGCTGGCGGGCGAAACGTTCCACTTCACCCGGCGCTGGATGCAACGGCAGGCGGGCCGGGTCGGCGATACCCGCGGCCGGGATTTCCGGATCGGCCGCTCCCTCAACCTCCCGCCCGAATACCTGATGATCCACCGGGTGACCGCCGGCTCGACCGGCATCCTCTGTCAGCTCGACGCCGAGATCCCCGCCCGCGCGATCGTCGAACGCTGGCAGCCGGGCTTCGCGGCCTGAGAAAGTTATCCACAGGGAACGTTGGGACTGAGCGGAAAACGGGCTCGCCCGGGCGAGTTGTCCACAAGTTCGCGGAAGCGGTTCCACCCGGTCGGCCCAGCGGTCATCCTCGATTCATGACCATTACACGAAGCGCCCGACTCATGGCGCTCAGTAACACCAGCGAATCCGGGATCATCACCAGCCGCGAGCTGCGCAAGGCGGGCGTCACCGCGCGCTACGCCGCGAAGCTCTGTGGCCCGGGCGGTCCCTGGCGAAGGCTGATGCCGGGTGTGATCCTGTTGCGCGACGCCGCGCCCACCCGGCTTCAGCTACTGCAAGCCGCTGTCGCGCGGTTCGGGCCGGACGTGGTGGTGACAGGCGCCGACGCGCTACGCGCACGAGGCGTCGACTGTCCGGTGACACGGGAGGTCCATCTCCTTGTCCCCGAGTACCGTCGCGTGCCCGCGGAGCCCGGCATGCTGCCGCGAAGAACGACACGAATGCCGCCGCCGACCGTGATCGACGGTGTTCCATTCGCCCCACCGGCCAGGGCCGCGCTCGATCTCGCCCGGTTGGAGCTCGACCCCTCGCGAATCGACGAACTGATCACGCTGCCGCTGTATTGGGGCCTGTGCACGCTCGACGAACTCAGCGAGGAGCTCGATTCCGGCAACCGACGGGGTTCAGCCGCGGTGCGGGCGGCCTTGCGGCGCGTCGATCCCGAAGAGACGTACGCGCATGGGCTGGCGCAGAAGGTCCTCAGCGGCTGTCCGCTGCCCTCGCCCTCGTGGAACACGACGCTCTGCGACCGACGAGGGCGCCCCATCGGCACCGCAGATGCCTGGTGGGACGACATCGGCATGGCATGGCAGTTCCGTGCCCCGAAACAAGGCGCCGCGAATTTCCACCCGCTGGCGCTGACCGCGACCGGGACCGTGCTGGTGCGCTGCACCATCGACCAGATGAGAAAGGTGCCGATGGAAGTCGCGGCCGAGCTCGTCAGGGCGTTCGCCGAAGCGGCGCGGACACCGAGGCCGAAGGTTCGCACGATCGGCCGCATCGACGCGGCCTGAGTGGTTCACCAGTACTCGTCCGGCAGCTTTCCCTCGATGTCGCGGGTGTGGCGGCGAGCGCAGGCGGGGCACATCCAGCGCACGACGTTCTTCTCACGGGTGGAAACCCAGGCGAGCGTCTGCGCCGGCTCCTCGTCGACGCCGCGGATCTGGCCGCACAACGAGCAGCCGATCGGCTCGTTCACGATCGCCGTCCGCGATGGATCGTCTTCGCCCCTTGCAGGAACAGGTCCTGGCGCGCGCCGAGGAAGGCCGGGTTCGCCGGAGCCACCAACGCGGCCACGGTCTCGTGGTCGTCGGCGGCGAGGCGGTCACCTGCGACCTCGCTCAGCCAGGTCAGCCGCTCGACGATGAACTCCCGCAGCAGTTCCGGCCCGGGAGCCGGATGGTGGATGAGCACGCCGAAGGAGTCGACGTCGGTGAGGCCTGCCCGCTGAAGCGCGACATTCCAGCCGTAGGGCATGGGCACGGAGCCGGGAATCCCTGCCCGCATCTCGGCGAACCACTCACCGCGCGCGGCGAGCAGCCTGTCCTCGAGCCCGGGCCGTCCGATGCCGAGATCCCAAGGAAGACAGTTGAAGTCCAGGCCGCCCTCGGAGATGGCGACCAGTCCGCCGGGGCGGGCGAGCCGGGCGAGGGTGTCGATGGCCGCCTGCTGATCGGGCAGGTGATGGACCACGCGGGAGGCCCAGACCAGGTCGGCGGGAGGAAGCTTGGCGGCCAACGCGTCATCGGCCACGTCCGCGTGGATCGTCTCGACGGTGGCCCTGTCGCCGGCGGCCGCGCAGACGACGCGGTGCGCCTCGGCGAGCAGATGCTCGGTCGCGTCGACCAGCACGATCCTGGCGCCGACGGAAGCGAGCTCCTCGGCGAAGAGCACGCTCATCCCGCCCGCGCCGCAGCCGACGTCGAGGATGGTCGGGCCATCCGGCTTGCCCTTCAGCAGCCGTCGAGCAGCCTCCCGCATCGGCTCGGCGTCGAGTGCCTCGGCCATGCGAAGCGATCGAAGCCGATCGGCCCAGTCGATGTCGTCGTGCGTGTGTACGGCCATTCCCCCAGTGAACACCAAGCCGAGCCGCGCAACCGCCCCAAAGGGAGCGGGGGACCTTTGCTACCACCGCGCTGGTGGTAGCAAAGGTCCCCCGCTCCCCCGAGTGGTCAGGCCTGAAGGCGCTCGGCTCGCCGGGCCGCCCAGCGGGCGACCCTGGTCCACCTGCGTGCGGCGCGCGGGCCGCTTCGAGCCCGCTGCGCGCGGACTCCCTCCTCGAGGTCTCGTATTCGGGCCCTGGAAAGTTCTTCGTAAAGCAACATTTCGCTGGTCTCCTCGACCTTGATCTCGTTCAATTCGGTCGGCGCGTGAGTCCCCGTCAGCGCCTCGTAATCCCTGGTGGTGATGAGTTCGACGGTCATGCCGCAGCGCTCCGCTCGACCTTGCGCGCGACGGGGCGAGCCTCGGCGGCCGGCTCGACGACCGGGTTCTTCCGGGGGCGGCCACGGGGCCGCTTCCGCGCGACGACAACGCCACGCTCGAAGATCTCGCCACCCCAGACACCCCACGGCTCACGCCGGGAAAGGGCACCCGCGAGGCAAGCGGAACGGACCGGGCAGTCCGCGCAGAACGCCTTCGCCCGCTCAAGCTCTGCCGGCGACTCGGCGAACCAAAGGTCCGCGTCGCCCGAACGGCAGGGAAGCATCGACTCAGGCGAGTCGATGGCGTCGAGCAGGTCGCCGACGCCGGCGTCGGCGAAAGGCAGAGCCTCCCCCGGCGCGAAAGCTATGGCCGATGACATAAGTGCACTCCTCTGTCCCGTAACGGATTTCGTACTCACGGTGGAACTGGACAACGCTGAACCCCAATTAGGTTGTGCAGCCAACTTGTTTGTGCAGCAAAAACACGAAGGCCGCGGATCCGGTAACCGGTTCCGCGGCCTTCGTGAGCCTCTGGTCCTGACTAGGTCAGGAACTTCGCTCCCGTATGGACAACGGAACACGGAACTGCTTGATGACCGGCAGATCGACGCCACCGTTCTCGTACGCTCCACCGAAGGCGGCGACGTGCGAGAAGGTTTCTTCAGCGGCGATCCGGCCGAGGTCGAAACGCTGGGTGCCGCGGGCGGCGAGGATGCTCACAGGCACAAAGGTGCCCTGGCGCTGAGCCTGCGGGAATTCCGCGACGCAGGACAGACGGGTGCCAGGGTTCGTGAGCATCATGTTGATCGTCATTTCACCGGCACCGCCTTTCTCTGTCGCGCGCGAACCGCCCTGCGGTCTACGCTGTGTTGTAGATGTTCTTCCCCAGTCCGGGCTCTTCCCGCCCGGTACCTGCAGGTTATTGCCACCGGCCGCACCGGGGCAACTTATTTTCCAGAAAATCCGTCGAAGTTGCGAAGATCGGCTCTGAGCAGCAGGTTCGCCGCGTGGATCATGCCTGGAACGCGGTCAAGACTCCACCGACGCCCGTACGACGTCGAGAACCTCCGCTCCGAAGCGTTCGAGCTTCGTCGCGCCGATCCCGGAGATGGCGCACAACGCCGTGTCGTCCGTCGGCCGCTGCTCGGCGATGGCGACCAGCGTCGCGTCCGTGAAAACGACGAAGGCCGGCACCTTGAGCTCGCGCGAGCGCTCCCCCCGCCAGGACTTCAGCTTCTCGAGTAGCTGCTCGTCCACGTTGGACGGACAACGGGAGCACCGGCCCAGCTTGATGTCGAGCGTCTCCGGCAGCGGCCCGCCGCACACCCGGCACCGGGCCTTGTTGCCGGGCTGCTTCGGCTGCTGCGAGCGAGCAACCCTCGCCGCCGGATGATCTTCGGGGATGAGGCCGTAGAGGAAGCGGCTGCGGCGCCGGTTGCGGCGATTTCCCGATGTTCTGGCCAAGGCCCACGAGAGCGAGAGGTGCTCTCGCGCCCGAGTGACACCGACATAGAAGAGACGGCGCTCTTCTTCGATGGCCGCCTCATCGCCGTCGGCGTGGAGGATCGGCATGGTCCCCTCGGCGAGCCCCACGAGGAACACAGCGTCCCATTCGAGCCCTTTCGCCGCGTGAAGCGAGGCCAGGGTGATGCCCTCCACCGTCGGCGGGTGCTGCGCTGTCGCCCGCTGCTCGAGCTCCGCCACGAAACGCGGCAGATCCGCGTCGTCGACGGTGGAGGCCAGCTCCTCGGCCAGCTCGACGATCGAGAGAAGCGCGTCCCATCGCTCTTTCGCCGCACCTCCGGCGGGAGGCTGGTCCGTGAGCCCTACTTTCGCGAGCACGGAGCGGACCCGGGTCACCAGCTCGCCGGTGTCGGCGTCGGTCGACGCCATCCGCAACGCGGACATCGCCTGCCGGACCTCCGCCCTGGCGAAGAACCGCTCGCCGCCACGGACCAGGTACGGGATTCCCATCTCGGCCAGAGCCTGCTCGTAAGCCTCCGACTGGGCGTTGACGCGGTAGAGCACCGCGATCTCGCTGGCCGCCACTCCGCTGTCGAGCAGATCACGGATCCTGCGGGCGACGGCCGCAGCCTCGGCGGTCTCGTCGTCATATTCGGCGAACCGCGGGACGGGCCCGGAAGGACGCTGGCCGATCAGTTTCAACCTCGACCCCGCAGGACGGCCACGCGCGGCACCGATCACCTGGTTGGCGAGAGCCACGACCTCCGGAGTCGACCGGTAGTCCCGTTCGAGCCGCACGACCGTCGCCTCGGGAAACCTCCGCGTGAACTCCAGCAGCGGACGGGGGGAAGCCCCACCGAACGAATAGATGGTCTGGTTGGCGTCGCCGACGACGGTCAGGTCGTCGCGGCCGCCGAGCCAGGCGTCGAGCAACCGCTGCTGCAGCGGGGTGACGTCCTGATACTCGTCGACGACGAAGCAGCGGTAGCGCTCACGGAACTCCTGGGCCACCACCGTGTGCTCCTCGAGGACCGCGGTGGTGTGCAGGAGCAGATCGTCGAAGTCGAGCACCTGCGCGGCGTTCTTGACCTTCTCGTAGTTGCGGTAGACCTCCGCGACCTGCGACGCGGGAGCCGGGGTGTCCCGCTGCGTGCGCGCGGCGACCGCCGGGTAGTCGTCCGGCGATACCAAAGAGGCCTTGCTCCACTCGATCTCACTGGCGAGGTCGCGCAGGAGCTCCGTCTCGGTGCCGAGGCCGGCCTTGTTGGCGGCTTGGCTGATGTAGCGGAACTTGTTCTCGAGGAGCTCCCACGGCCGGTCGCCGACCACCTGCGGCCAGAAGTAGCGAAGCTGGCGGCGAGCTGCGGCGTGGAAGGTCAGCGCCTGGGCGGCGTCGACCCCCAGCCCCCGAAGACGCGTGCGCATCTCGCCCGCCGCGCGGGTCGTGAACGTGACCGCGAGTACCTGACCAGCGGCGACGTGCCCGGACCGGACCAGGTGGGCGATGCGGTGCGTGATCGTCCTCGTCTTGCCGGTCCCCGCTCCCGCGAGGACACAGACCGGCCCCCTCGGCGCGCAGGCGGCGGCGCGCTGCTCGGGATCGAGCCCATCGAGCAGGCCTGGACGACTCTTCGGGGACGATGCGCTAACCACGCCCCGATCCTCGCAGAGGGCCCGACGGGTTCGGCGCAGGGCACGCGGCCGTATCCTGGTCACATGGCGGGAAAGCAGGACAAGGAAGCAGCGAAGCTGGCCAAGAAGGAGAAGCGCGCCGCGAGCAAGGCTCGCCGCGGGCAGATCTTCGAGGCCTTCAAGATGCAGCGCAAGGAAGACAAGGCGCTCATCCCCTGGATGGTCGGATCGCTCCTGGTCATCACCGGTGTCGTGTTCGGCATCGGGTTCATCTTCGACGTCCACTGGGTCGTGCTGCCGCTGGGCATCCTGCTCGGCGCGCTCGCCGCCGTGATCATCTTCGGCAGGCGGGTCCAGAAGACCGTGTACTCGAAGGCCGACGGGCAGCCCGGCGCCGCGGCCTGGGCACTCGAGAACATGCGAGGCCGCTGGAAGGTGACGCCGACCGTGGCGGCCACGACCCAGCTCGACGCCGTGCACCGGGTGCTCGGCGGCCCGGGTGTCGTGCTCGTCGCCGAGGGAGCGCCGCACCGCGTGAAGTCCCTGCTTGCGCAGGAGAAGAAGCGTGTGTCCCGCTTGATCGGTGAGACCCCGATCTACAACGTGATCATCGGGAACGAAGAGCAGCAGGTGCCGCTGAAGAAGCTCCAGGGCTACCTGATGAAGCTTCCTCGCAACCTCAAGCCCGCCCAGGTCGACGCGCTGGAAGCGAAGCTGGCCGCCCTCGGCAGCCGCGGTGCCGCCATGCCCAAGGGCCCGATGCCCGCCGGCGCGAAGATGCGCAACGTCCAGCGCACCATCCGCCGCCGCTGACCAAACGAGAATCAGGGGTCCTTTGCTACCGCCAGGTGGTAGCAAAGGACCCCTGATCCGTCTTCGGGCGAAAAACTGTCGGTGGGTGGTCGCATGATCACTGTGTGGACAGAACCTTGAGCGCCCGGCAGAAGATGCTGGCGGCGATGTTCCCGGACGGCGTGGCCGCCCGGGCGAAACTTGTCGCCCTGGGGTACTCACACTCCTCGATCTCTCGATATTGCCGAGAAGGCGGTCCGTGGAGACGTCCCATACCCGGCGTCATCCTCCTGACCAACACCACGCCGACCAAGCACCAGCTCTTGAAGGTCGCGCTGACTCACGCGGGCCCGGAGGCGATGCTCACCGGCGTACAGGCCGCCAGGTTGTACGGAGTACGAAGACTCCCGCCAGAAAGACGTGCGCACACCTTGATCCCCCACCGGAGCAAAGTGGCCACCTGGGGATTCGCTGTCGTGGAACGAACGATCCATCTGCCGGAACCAGTGGAGATCGACGGACTCCCCGTCGCCCCGCTCGCCCGGGCCCTGATCGACGCGGCACGACGGATGGATGAGCTCAACTCGGTGCGGGCCATGATCCACGACGCGGTCCATCGCGGGCTCTGCACTCCAGAGGAGCTCCGAGTCGAGCTTGCCCAGGCCAGCACGATCGGCTCCGCACTCCCCCGGATCGTCGTCAATGCCCTCCAAGACGGGGTCGACTCCGCCGTCGAGCAGTGGTTGGAGTCCGTACTGGAGCGCAGTGGTCTGCCCACGCCCATGCGGAGGGCAGAGCTGCGGACGTCGGACGGAGCGGTGGTCGGAGTCGCCGATGCCTGGTGGTCGCAGGCTGGCGTCGCCTTGCAGGTCCGCCACGACGAGGCCGTTCTCGATCCGGACAAGTCGCCCAAGATTCCAGCGCTGGCCGCTCCAGGGCTCATTGTCGTCCAGGTAGGCCCGGCACAGCTGCGTGACGAGCCGCTGGTGGTGATCCAGGATCTGCGAGCGGCGCACCGCCGCGCTCGGCAACGACCGCCGCCGAACCTAGGGAGCGTTCCCGCGGCGCCGGCCGCCTGACCACGGCCGGTCAGACAGCGGTATGCCCAGGCGAGAGCAAAGGTCCCTTGCTCTCCCGCGAGGTCATCGCATGCGGATCACGACGGTCCCGGTCAGCCGGTCGAGCCAGCTTCGGCCGTCGATGTTGCGGATCGCGGCCGGGATGATCACAAAGGTCAGTGCCGCGCGCATGACCGCACGCCACACGCCGACCATTTGCGCGCCGTCGAGCCTGGCGACGCGGATCCCTACCACCGCCATACCGGGGGTGAAGCCGAAGAAGGCTGCGGGAATGACAGTGATCGCCGCCCAGACGCCGACCGACCAGAGGTTGAAGGTCTGCATGACAGCCGGATCCTGAAGGCTGGGAGTCACGAAGATGGTTGTGACCAGCGAGGCGAGAACCAGATCGATGATCAGCCCGAGAAGGCGTGCGCCGCCGCCCGCCACCGAGCCGACACCTGATTGGGGCAAGCCGAGTCGCTCGCCACGCCACCGCTGCGTACCCTCGCCACCGGCAGTCGTCTCGTCACCGGCTCCGGGCAGCCATTCTCCGGTCCATCTCGCCACCCATCCAGGGTATGCCGGTGGCGCGGGCCACATTCGCCCTGGTCGACTACCCGATATCGCCGCCCCGTTAACACCGGCGAAACATACGGGTGACGGTCGGGCAACACCGCGCTCTTAGCGTGAGCCGAAGAGAGTACTGCCGCCGGCAACGAACGAGAAGGAGTCACCGAGGGTGCCCACTACTCCAGACGACATTCAGCGCCTTATCGCCGACGAGAACGTAGAGGTCGTCGACGTCAGGTTCTGCGACCTGCCCGGCGTTATGCAGCACTTCACCGTTCCGGCGAAGGCGTTCAACGAAGAAGCCTACGAAGAAGGCCTGGCCTTTGACGGCTCCTCGGTGCGTGGTTTCCAGTCGATCCACGAATCCGACATGCTGCTCCTCCCGGACCCCGAAACCGCGCGTATCGACCCGTTCCGCAAGGCGAAGACGCTCTCGCTGAACTTCTTCGTGCACGACCCGTTCACCCGTGAGGCGTACAGCCGCGACCCGCGTAACATCGCGCGCAAGGCCGAGCAGTACATCTCCGAGTACGGCGTCGCCGACAACGTGTTCTTCGGCCCGGAGGCCGAGTTCTACATCTTCGACTCGATCCGGTTCGACTCGGCCGAGCACGCCTCGTTCCACGAGATCGACTCCGTCGAGGGCTGGTGGAACACCGGTGCCGACGTGCCGGGCGGCAACCAGGGTTACAAGACGAAGTTCAAGGGCGGCTACTTCCCGGTCCCGCCGGTCGACCACTTCGCCGACCTGCGCGACGAGATCGTCCGCAACCTGCAGGGCTCCGGTTTCGAGATCGAGCGCGCGCACCACGAGGTGGGCACCGCCGGCCAGACCGAGATCAACTACAAGTTCAACACGCTGCTGCACGCTGCGGACGACCTGCAGCTGTTCAAGTACATCGTGAAGAACACCGTGTTCGCCGCCGGCAAGACCGCGACCTTCATGCCGAAGCCGCTCGCCGGTGACAACGGCTCGGGCATGCACTGCCACCAGTCGCTGTGGAAGGACGGCACGCCGCTGTTCCACGACGAGTCGGGGTACGCGGGTCTGTCCGACACCGCCCGCCACTACATCGGCGGCCTGCTCAAGCACGCGCCGAGCCTGCTCGCCTTCACCAACCCGACCGTCAACTCGTACCACCGGCTCGTGCCGGGCTTCGAGGCCCCGGTCAGCCTGGTGTACTCGCAGCGGAACCGGTCGGCTTGTGTCCGTATCCCGATCACGGGCAACAACCCGAAGGCCAAGCGCGCCGAGTTCCGGTGCCCGGACTCGTCCGGCAACCCGTACCTCGCTTTCTCGGCGATGATGATGGCCGGTCTCGACGGCATCAAGAACAAGATCGAGCCGCCGGAGCCCATCGACAAGGACCTCTACGAGCTTCCGCCGGAGGAGGCCCAGAACGTCAAGCTCGTTCCTGGCGACCTCGGCGCGGTTCTCGACACGCTGGAAGCGGACCACGACTACCTGCTCGAGGGTGGCGTGTTCACCCCCGACGTGATCGAGACATGGATCTCCTACAAGCGTGAGAACGAGATCGACCCGCTGCGGCTGCGTCCGCACCCGTACGAGTTCTCGCTGTACTACGACGTGTGATCGTGCGGTAGGCAACACCAAGAGCACGCCGGTGGTGAGGTGCGGAAGCGCCCTCACCACCGGCGTTTCTTATTTGGTCATTCGCGGTACGGCTACTCCGAAGTGGAGAGCACCTTCAGATCGACGCCTGCACGCTCGATGCGCCCACGCGGGTCGTCCACCAGCTTGCGCCGCTCGAGATCCATCAGCCCCAGCGTGCACGTGATCTCGGCGGAGAGGGTGCCATCGACCTTGTAGATGTTCGAATCCATGTGGAAGGTCTTGCCGGTGCCGAACTTGGCGTCACAGGTCACGTCGACGACATCGCCCGCACGAAGCTCGCGCCGGAACACGATATGGGACTCGAGCAGCACGAAGGCCAGATTCGCGTCGCGCATGCCGGCGTTGAGGCCGCCGGCGAGCTCCATCAGCTCGAGTCTGGAGACTTCACCGTACGAGTGGTAGACGGCGTGGTTGAGATGGCCGAGGGTGTCCAGCTCGTAATGACGCACCTTGATCCGGGTGCGAAATGGCTCGCGCACAGTCACCGGTCCACTGTAAGCGCCACTCACCGTCCGCGACGTCGAGTGTGAGCAAGGGACCTTTGCTACTACCTCGTCGCTTCCAGGCAGGAGGTAGCAAAGGTCCCTTGCTCACTTACCGCAGGTCAGAGCGGTCAGCCTTGGTAAAAGAGGGTCTCCACGACCGCATGAGCACGTCGCGTCGTCCGCCGGTAGGCATCGAGGAACTCGCCTGGATCGTCATCGGCCGAGTAACCGAGCACTCGCGCGACCGCGGCCAAGTCCCGGCCGGAGCTCGGGATCTCGTCGACGGCCTTACCGCGGACCAGCATCCCGGCATTGCGCACACGCGTCGCCAGCAGCCAGGCCTCGGTCAGGGATTCGATCTCGGCGGGCTCGGCGAGCCCCGCCTCTGCCACGGCTTTCAGCGCCTCGATCGTCGAAGTGGTCCGAAGTCCCTCGACTTCGTGCCCATGACGCAGTTGCATGAGCTGCACAGTCCACTCCACGTCGGCGAGCCCTCCGCGGCCGAGTTTCGTGTGCCGCGTCGGGTCGGCGCCCTTGGGCATCCGCTCCGTCTCCACCCGAGCCTTGATCCGCCGGATCTCCCGCACTCGAACCGCGTCGAGGCCCGCTTGCGGGTATCGAATGGGGTCGATCATCTCGATGAACCGAGCGCCAAGGTCGTCGTCGCCTGCGATGAACCGTGCGCGGAGCAGCGCTTGCGACTCCCAGACCTCCGCCCAACGACCGTAGTAGCTGCGGTAGGACTCCAGGGTTCGCACCAACGGACCGCTCCGCCCCTCCGGACGGAGATCGGCGTCGACGACCAGCGCAGGATCGGGGCTCGGGGCCCCGAGGATCTTGCGCACCGTCTCAGCGACCGAGGAAGCGAACTTCGCGGCTTCGGAGTCCGACACCCCTTCCGCGGGCTCGCACACGAAGAGAACATCCGCGTCAGATCCATAGCCGAGTTCGGCCCCGCCCAGGCGCCCCATACCGATGACAGCGATCTTCGCGGGCGTCTGGCCGAGCTCAGCCTGACGCTGGCGAAAAGCAGCGGCCAAGGCACCTTGAAGCACGGCGACCCACACGCTCGACAACGCCGCGCAGACCGCGGGAACGTCCAGCAATCCCAGCAGATCTGCCGCCGCGATCCGCAACATCTCGTGACGGCGGAGCGATCTCGCGGCCGCGACTGCGGCGTTCAAGCCCGGTTGCCGCCGTACTGCGGCTCGCAGCGAGGTGGCCACCTCTGCCGGAGTGCGACCGGCTAGCCGCGCGGGATCACCGAGCAGCTGCAGGACCTCGGGCGCTCTCGCCAGCAGGTCGGGTACCAGTCGCGAGGTTCCCAGCAGGAAAGCGAGCCGCTCGACGACTGCGCCCTCATCCCGGAGAACCCTGAGGTACCAAGGCGTTTCTTCAAGCGCTTCGGAGACTTTCCGGTAAGACAGCAGCCCGCGGTCAGGGTCCGGAGTGTCGGCGAGAAGGTCCAGCAAAACCGGCAGCAGTGCCTGCTGGATGGCCGCCCGACGTGACATTCCCGCGGTCAACGCCTTGATGTGTTGGAGGGCGCCGTCCGGAGCGGCATAGCCGAGCGCGGCGAGACGGCTCTCCGCCTGTTTCGTGGTCAGCCGGAGCGCTTCGGTCGGCACGTTCGCGACAGATTGCAGCAGAGGCCGATAGAAGAGCTTTTCGTGAAGCCGTCGGATGCTCTGCAGATGACGGCGGAACTCCGCCAGCAGAATGTCCCCTTCACTTTTGCCCCGAGCCGGCCGCACACCGCTCGCCCTCGCGATCGTTCGCAATTCGCTGACGTCCGAGGCGGCAGGGAACAGGTGCGTGCGCCGAAGCCTGCGAAGCTGAAGCCGATGCTCGATGGTCCGGAGAAATTCGTATGACGATGCGAGTTCCGCAGCGTCCTTCCGGCCGACGTAGCCGCCGTCACCCAAGGCGGCGAGCGCGTCCATCGTGGACGGAGATCGCAGCTCCGCGTCGATCCTGCCATGGACCAATTGCAGCAACTGCACGGCGAACTCGACGTCGCGCAGCCCTCCGCGCCCCAGCTTCAGCTCACGCTCGGCGTGCGCGGAAGGCACGTGCCCTTCGACGCGGCGCCGCATCTTCTGGACTTCGGGGACGAAATTCTCCCGATCGGCCGCGGCCCAGACCTTCGGTGCGACCATCTCCGCGTACTGGCGCCCGAGCTCGGCGTCGCCCGCCACCGGTCGTGCTTTGAGCAATGCCTGGAACTCCCAGGTCTTGGCCCACTTCTGGTAGTAAGCGGCATGCCCGTCGAGGGTCCGGACCAAGGCACCGGCCTTACCCTCCGGACGCAACGCCGCGTCGACCTCGAAACAGGCCTTGCCGACCACGCGCATCATCGTGCTGGCGAGCCGCGTGGAGACCGTCAGATCTCCGTCGCCAACAAAGATGACGTCCACGTCGCTCACATAATTCAGCTCTCGACCACCGCATTTGCCCATCGCGATTACGGCCAGCCGGCCTTCGGCACCGGCACCCACCTCGGCCTCCGCGACCAGCAGCCCCACTGTCAGCGCGGCCTCGGCCAGCGTGGTGAGCTGGGCTCCGATCTCGGCATAGGGGGGCTGGCGAAGGCCAGGTTCGACCAGATGCCCGAGGTCGGCCGCTGCGATGCCGAGGAGCAGCTCGCGATAGCCGACGCGAAGAGCCTGCTCCGACTCGAGTCCAGTGAGCACTTCTCCATTCGGCCGTAAGTGGTCGAGGAGACTGCTCACGTACTGACCCGGCTCGGTGCTCTTCTGTCCTTCGAGGGTCTTCCAGCAGCCGGTGTTCGAGACCAGGAAGTCCGCGAGTGCGCTCGAGGTGCCCAAGACACCGAGCATCCGGCCGCGGAAGGTGCGATTGGTGCGGAGTGCCTGGTCGAGTCCGCTCCAGTTTTCAGGGTCGGCTTCCCTGATCCGGTCCAAGCCGCTCAAAGCGAGATCAGGATCCGCCGCGCGGGAAAGGGCGGACAACACGTCGGCGGCGGAGCCGTCCGGGCCGGCTTCGGTCCACCAACCGGCAGCACGCAGCTGCCCGTCGGCACGGGGATCGGTGAAGCCGTATCTCGCTACGGAAGCGGTCGGCCTGGCGCGCTCAACCATCGGCTTCCACCGTAGTCGCCCTTCCGCCCACGGCCAGACGGACGCGCAAGGAAGCAAGGGACCTTTGCTACCTCCCGGCTGAGGCGGTAGCAAAGGTCCCTTGCTCCCACTAGGCGGCGATCCTGCCGACTTCCTGTTCCGGAACGGGCGGGGCAGCGCTGGTGAAGCTGCCTGCGTTGACGGGGCTCCGCCGTGAAAGGAGGTAGATCCCAATGCCGATCGTGAGGCCCGCGACGCCGACGGCGATCGTGCCCACTGTGCCGGTGGAGGTCACGAGGCCGGCACCGGCACCGACGATGGCGGCTGCCGGAAGCGTGAACAGCCAGGCGGTCACCATGCGGCCGGCCGTACGCCAGCGAACCGGTGACTCATTCCTGCCCACACCGGAGCCGATGATGCCACCGGAGCAGACGTGGGTCGTCGAAAGCGGGAAGCCGAAGTTCGTCGAGGCGAGAATGACGGCCGCCGAACTCGTCTGAGCGGCGAAGCCCTGTGGGCCATCGATATCGGTGAGGCCTTTGCCCAGCGTGTAGGTGATTCGCCAGCCGCCCAGGTACGTGCCGAGCGCCAGCGCCAGCGCCGCGCTGACGATCACCCAGAGCGGCGGCCCCGCCCCGGCGGGGAGGGTCCCGGCGGTGATCATCGTCAGCGTGATCACACCCATGGTCTTCTGCGCGTCGTTCGTGCCGTGGGCGAGCGAGACCAGCGAAGCCGAGATGATCTGGCCGACTCTGAAGCCCGCAGTGCGACCGCGGCGGACGAAGAAGCGGTAGACGAAGTACGTCACGGCCATCGCGACGAGGCCGGCCAGGACCGGCGACAGCGCCGCTGGAACCAGCACCTTCTCGACGATCTTTCCGAAATGGACGGAGTCCGTTCCGGCCGACACCCACGTGGCACCGATCAGCCCTCCGAACAGCGCGTGGGACGAGCTGGACGGCAGGCCGATGAACCAGGTGATCAGATTCCACACGATCGCCCCGACCAGGCCCCCGAAGACGATCGCCGGGCCGATCTTGGTGTCGTCGACGAGTCCATTCGAGATGGTCTTGGCCACCTCGACCGACATGAACGCTCCGACCAGGTTCAAGACCGCGGAGATCGTCACTGCGACCCTGGGTCGCAACGCCCCGGTGGCGATCGACGTCGCCATCGAGTTTGCCGTGTCATGGAACCCGTTTGTGAAATCGAAAATTAGGGCCGTGACGACGACGAGCACGACCAACAGTGAGGGCTCCACCCCGACCTCCGAACCCTTCGAAACTCCCCTCGCAAGGTACCTGACGGCAACACCCGAGTGTTAATAACCCATACGGATTTGAGACATAAGTCGTTAAGCCATCGGCAATGTACGTTGACGGTCCGCAGCCGGGGCGAGGTCACCGGACACCAGTCGGACGAAGCGATGGGCGAACGGTCGCCAAGTTTCGGTGATATCGGCATGCACTTTGGCGAGGTTTTCCGGGGTTAGTACGTCCGGCCGGGTGAGTTCCGCCATTTCCGGCGCCTGCCGTGCCCAATCGAGGACCACGTCGGGCGTCGTCTCGATGTGGAACTGGACACCGTAGGCACAACGGTCGAATCGGAAGGCCTGGTAGCCGTACCGCGGAGAAGAGGCGAGAATCTCCGCGTCTGCGGGCAGTCGGGTGATCGCGTCGTTGTGGAACTGCAGGACGTCCTGCATGAGCGGCAGGTCCGCGAACAGCGGGTCGGTCCACGCAGCGTCCTTCTTGGACACAAGCCCCGGGCCGACCTCGGGCCCTTCATCGCCCGTGCTGACACTGCCGCCCAGCGCTACGGCCAGCAGTTGGCTGCCGAGGCAGATCGCGAGTGTCGGGATCCGCGCCCCCGCGGCTTTCGAAAGAAGCTTCCGCACGTCCGCGAGCCACGGGTGAGCCTCGTCGTCGTTGGCACCCATCCCGCCGCCAAGGCATACGACGCCGGCGTATCCGTCAAGATCGGCGGGAAGAGTCTGATCAGGCAGCAACCGGATGTCGAGCTCGGCGCCCGCCTCGGTGAGCCAGTCGCCGAGGGGGCCGATCGGGTCTGATTCATCCGGCTGGATGACGAGCAACTTGGGAGCGGTCACCTCCCCAGCCTACGACCGCGCCGAGAGCAAGGGACCTTTGCTACCGCGCGGGCGGTGGTAGCAAAGGTCCCTTGCTCCTCAGCAGGCGCAGCGCGGGGCGGGCGCGGAAGACAGGGCGTCTCGCTCAACGGGATAGCCGGCCGCTTGCCACGCGGTGATGCCACCGGAGAGGCGTTTGACCTTGAAGCCGAGCTCAGCAAGTTTCAAAGCGCCCTTCGTCGCGGCGTTGCAATGGATGCTTTCGCAGTAGCAGATGTAGACGAGTTCGCGGTCCAGCCCGCTGACCGACTCTGCTGTCATGTCCCGGTACGGGAGATTGATCGCGCCGGGGATACGAGCGGACGCGAAGGCCTCGGGAGCTCTGGTCTCGACGATCACGTAACCCTGTTGGGTGCCAGAGGCGAGATCACGGACCAGGTCGTCCGGGTCGACCTCGAGAGCGAGTTCGGCGCGCAGGTGCGCGGCCGCCGTCGCGCTGTCCAGAGCCGGAAACGTCAGTGCGCGGGGTTCGGTCGTCATGACTCAATCCTCGTAGGCAGTGATCGTTCGCGACATCGGAGAATCCAGGTCTTGGCAAGGGCTAGCCTGGAGATTCCTCGCGAGCATGACGATCGACCTGGAGTTCTGTGAATCTCGATGATCTCGACTGGCAGCTGCTCGAGCTACTCCAGTCTGACGGCCGACTGACCTATTCAGAGCTCGGCAGGCGGGTGTCGCTGTCCGCGCCCGCGGTGACCGAGCGGGTACGTCGGCTCGAAGAGAGAGGCATCATCACCGGGTACTCGGCGAGTGTCGATCTGACGAAGCTCGGGCTCCCGATCGAAGCGATGGTCCGGGCGAGAGTACGCAGCCTGGACACGGCACGCTTCCGCGAAACCATCCTCGCGCTACCGCAGGTGCTCGACGCCGACCACGTCACGGGTGACGAGTGCTGGCTGGTGCGAGTCGCCTGCCGCAACACGGCAGAGCTGGAGGAACTCGTAGAGCGGATGCAGCGCTATGGCGAGACGACCACATCGCTGGTCTTCTCGTCGCCTGTGCGCCGGCGTGCGATCGGCCGCGAAAGCTGCTGAGCGAGATCTCCGCGGGGGGAGCAAGGGACCTTTGCTACCACTCGGCAGACCCAAGCACGAAAAAGGTCTGGGACCTGGGAGAACTCTCGGTTCTCGACCAGGTCCCAGACCTATTTTTAATGTTAGTCCGGCGGTGTCCTACTCTCCCACAACCCTTCGGTTGCAGTACCATCGGCGCTGTCAGGCTTAGCTTCCGGGTTCGGAATGGGACCGGGCGTTTCCCTGACGCTATAACCACCGAA
>NZ_QHJI01000060.1:0-682 GCF_003947535.1 Amycolatopsis sp. WAC 04169
AGGACGGGCTGCGGCTCGTGGAGGACTTCCACTCGCTGGCCCCGCTGATGGCCGAGCTGAGCGAGCGCGACCGCAGGATCATCCATCTGCGGTTCGTGGAGGAGGCCACGCAGGCGGAGATCGGCGAACAGCTGGGCTGCTCGCAGATGCACGTGTCCCGGCTGATCAAGCGCATCATCGCCCGGCTGCGCGAGGGCATGCTGGGCGAGCTGGGCTGCGCCTGAGTTCCGGTCTCGCGGTGCCGACGATGCGTCCCCCGGTGCCGACGGTGGGTCCCGCGGTGCCGACGGTGCTCTTCACCCCTCCGAGGGGCACCACGGTCATCCCTCGGTGAGGGGCACCACGGCGCGTACCCGCTTGCCGACGGGGACGCGTTCGACGACGACCGTCTCCACCAGGGCGTGCACGATCTCCAGGCCGTGCCGGCCGACGCGCTCGGGGTCCCGGGGGAAGCGCTCCGGCGTCGCCTGGCTGCTGTCGTAGACGGTCACCGCCACCGAGGTGCCCGTGCCCTCCAGCTCCAGGATGTACGGCCCCCTGCTGTGCCGGTCGGCGTTGGTGACCAGCTCGCTCACCACGAGGAGCACGGCGCCGTCGGAGCGCGGGCCGATCGCGGCGCACCACTCGGTCCTGAGCTGGTCGAGGAAGATCGAGGCGAAGGACCGCGCCTGCGCTATGCATC
>NZ_QHJI01000061.1:0-674 GCF_003947535.1 Amycolatopsis sp. WAC 04169
CGCGCTGCACGGACAGGACACCGGTGGCGGCGACGTCCAGGATGATGTCGACGAGGTGGTCGTCGAGGAGGTTGACCTCGTCGACGTAGAGCAGCCCCTTGTCCGCCGCGTCCTCCAGCAGCCCGGGTTGCGGCCGGGGCTCGCCGCGCAGGAGCGCGTCGCGGTCCCAGCCGCCGACGACGCGGTCGTCGGTGGCGTTGATGGGCAGGGTGACCGGCAGCGCGTCGTGCGCCATCAGGGCGAAGGCCCGTACGAGGGTCGACTTGGCGGTGCCGCGCGGTCCCGCCATGAGCACACCGCCGATGCGGGGGACGACGTGGTGGAGCTCCAGCGCCAGTTTCAGCTCGTCCTGGGCCACGACGCGGGAGTACGGCAGGATGCGCGGGCCCGGCAGGGCGCGGTTCACGAACCGGCCCCGTCGGCCGTGCCGGTCCCGTGGTCGTCGGGGGCGGGGGTGGGAGTGGGGTGGGGCGTGGGCACGGGGGCCGGGTGCGGGCCTGGCGCGGGAGCCGGGGCCGGGTGCGGGGCCGGGGCGGTCTGCCAGCGGGGCGTGATCTGGAGCTGGGCCTCGGCCCCGCTCTTGACGAGGGTCGCCACCCCGGCGTCGATCTTGATCGCGAGCTGCATCTCGATCTCGTCCGGCCGCAGCCCCTCCTGGAGCTCGGCGAATCGCC
>NZ_QHJI01000062.1:0-670 GCF_003947535.1 Amycolatopsis sp. WAC 04169
GCTCGGGGACGTCCGCCAGAGCCGGGCGGGCTCCTACGTCTGGGGCTTCCAGCGCCCCTGGGTGCCGGAGCGTCAACTGACCGCGGACGACGGCGCGCTGGTGGGCCGGCTGCTCCACGAGTGGTCCGGGCCGCGGTCCCTCGACGACGACGCGGTGGCGGCGTACCGCCGGGCCATGTGCATCCCCTCCACGGCACACTGCTCGGTCGAGCCGTACCGCTGGCTGGTGCGTTCCCTGGCCCGTCCGGACGGCATCCAGTTCTACCGGCGGATGAAGCGGCCGGTGCGCGTGCCGACGCTGCATCTGCACGGTTCCCTGGACCCCGTGATGCGGACGCGGAGCGCGGCCGGGTCGGGGCAGTACGTCGAAGCGCCCTACCGCTGGCGGCTGTTCGACGGGCTCGGGCACTTCCCGCACGAAGAGGACCCGGTCGCCTTCTCGACCGAACTGATCAACTGGCTGAAGGATCCCGAACCCGACCGGTGACCGCGGTGCGAGCGATCGGTCACCGAACGGATGCGCCCGGTATCCGAACCGGAATGCTTGTCCCATGAACGGCCACTTGCCCGGCGCATAGGCCAATTGAGGGCTCCGGGAACGGTTATCGACCTTGGGGCGGGGGCACACGTCCGGGTATGGGCTGGACGCACGACTACAGTGACGTAGCAC
>NZ_QHJI01000063.1:0-654 GCF_003947535.1 Amycolatopsis sp. WAC 04169
CCTGGACACGCTCTCCGAGGACCGGCTGCCGCTGCTGGCCCGGTACGCGGTGCACGACGTGGCCTTCCGCGTCGTCGGCACCGGCAGCGTCGGCACGCGGTCGTACGTCGTGCTGCTCCTGGACCACCGGGGCGAGCCGCTCGTGCTCCAGGTCAAGGAGGCCCGGCCCTCCGCGCTGCTGCCCCACCTGGAGGCCGCCGGGTTCGACGCCCCCGAGGCCGCGCACGAGGGCCGCCGGGTGGTCCTGGGGCAGAAGCGGATGCAGGTGGTCAGCGACATCCTGCTGGGCTGGACCTCGGTCGACGGGCGGCCCTTCCAGGTGCGCCAGTTCCGCAACCGCAAGGGCAGCGTCGACCCCGCGGCCCTGGCCGCCGACCAGCTCGACGACTACGGCCGCATGACCGGCGCCCTGCTGGCCCGCGCCCACGCGCACAGCGCCGACCCACGGCTGATCGCGGGCTACTGCGGCAAGAGCGGCGAGCTGGACGAGGCCGTGTCCGCCTTCGCCGTCGCCTACGCAGACCGTACCGAGGCGGACCACGCGGACCTGGTGGCCGCGGTGCGCGCGGGGAGGGTCGCGGCGGAGCTGGGGGTGTGAGGGGCGGCGGGGCCGCGCGGGCGGCTCCCGGTGCCGGAACCCCCTAGGCTGGTCGG
>NZ_QHJI01000064.1:0-647 GCF_003947535.1 Amycolatopsis sp. WAC 04169
CCAGCATCTCTTGTTTCGGAAACGCTTCAAGTACTACCTGTTCCGCTACCCGATACAAATCCAGGAACGGTGAATCTTGCTCTGTCTCGCTACCGACTCTCGATTTCCACCACGCCCATGCTTTGCGCTTGAAGAATAACGACTCAATAAACGATTGACCTAACGGCGATAATTTTCCGCTATGTAAAATCTCCGCCCATAACAGCCGCGTCCGGGCGCTCTCCCCAGGCACATATTTCAGCGGTTGACCTTGCGCATCTACCATGCTCCGCGCTTCGATAACCATCACTAATAACGCGAAATAATCCGGGCAATGACGCTTGCTCCACTGCAACAACAAATTATCAGCTTGTGTAGATGGGTAACTTTCCCAGTACGCGCAGAGATCGGCAAGCAGGCTTTCCCCCTCGCCGCAGTACAAACGTTGTGCACACAAGTAATACCGGGCATCTTCGCTTTCTGGTTCTTCCGTTTGCCACTGTTGAGCGACAGGAATGAGTTCCGCCATACCTGTTTGCACCGAGCTGTACCAGCGCAACAGTTTGCGATGTAACTTTGCATCATCAGGAATTAACCACGGACCTTCCATCGCCAAAAACGCAGTGACATAGTCAGGATGGTAACGGCAGCAACGTTCCAGCGCGAAG
>NZ_QHJI01000065.1:0-647 GCF_003947535.1 Amycolatopsis sp. WAC 04169
GGTGACGGTCTGGATCGCGCCGCGCGGCCGTGTCGCGAAAGCCACTCTCCGGGCGTCTGATGTCCCGAAAGTGGTTTTCGCGACACCGACACCGGCTCCGGCTGGATCTGCCGCATAGCCGACAGTTCAGCTGCCGAAAGCGGCGCGAAGCGACCTCTCGTACTCCTGGCGCGAGAACGTCAGAACACCCATTGTGTCGTAGTTTCAGTCCCGGTACGTCTTCCGGCGATCCGACCACGTCACCGTGTCTTCACCCGCCTCGGTCGTCGCGCCGAGTGCCCGGGACTCCTCGATACCGCACGCGCACCCCAGCAAGAGTTACTCGGCGTCGTCCGCGCCATGCGGAACGCGATCCGGCGCTTCGCCTAGTAGATGCCCGGCGGAAAGGTGCGTCGAATTCGCGTAATCCCCAGCGAGCAAGGGCGCGGGCTCCGTCGGGAACTCCTCGCTGCGCTCCTTCTGTTCCGCGAGCGCGTCGGGAAGTTCGTCCTCGCGCACCAGGTCCAGGAAGTAAACGCCGTCGATCAGGAATTCGAGCCACGTTTCCCGCTCGTCCGGTCGCCTCGGCTCCGTGGAAAACCGGCGGAACTCGATCTCACGCATGAGCACACGGTAGGCATCGGCGACGGCCGCCATCGCCGATTGGC
>NZ_QHJI01000066.1:0-645 GCF_003947535.1 Amycolatopsis sp. WAC 04169
GGTCGCGCTTGAGGACGTGGGCGCGCGGGATCCGCGCGTCGATCTGGCTCAGCGTGAAATGCGTCCGCGCGACCAGGCCGATCAGCCGCACGAAGGCCGCCGTGCCGTCGTAGACGCTGCTGAACTCGGGGACGATGAAGCCGCCCTTGCCGTCGCCGCCGAAGATCGCTCCCTACTCGCCCCCGACCCGCGTCAGGTCGTCCGGAGACGTGGTGGTCCACTCGACCTGCGTGCCGTGGTAGGCGGCGACCTGCTCGGCGATCCTGGTGGTCGTCACCGGGAGCGCGACCCGGCCGCTGCGCCGCTCGGCCGCGATCATGTCGAGCCTCACCAGCAGCGCCCGGTCGTCCTCGATGATGCGGCCCTTCTCGTCGACGAGCGACAGCCGCTAACCGACCGGGTCGAACCGCACCCCGAACGCGGCCCGCGAGGACGCCACGATCTCCCCGAGGCGCACCAGCCCGGACCGCCGCATGTCGGCCGACTCGGTGGGCCGGGCCTCGTCGAGGCCGGGGTTGATGGTGAGCGAATCGACGCCCAGCTTGCCGAGCAGACTGGGCAGCACCAGCCCCGCGCTGCCGTTCGAGGCGTCGACGACCACCTTGAGCCCGGAGTCGGCGATGCCGGTGATGTCGACGTTGCGCA
>NZ_QHJI01000067.1:0-643 GCF_003947535.1 Amycolatopsis sp. WAC 04169
GCCGAGGAGGCGGTTGGCGAGCCGCATCGCGGGCGCGTCCAGCGCGCCGGAGCGGGGGACGCCCAGGTGGGCGTGGCCGGGCCGGCCCGCGTCCTGCACGGTCGTGAGCGCGCCGGAGCGCGCGACCGTCAGCCCGGCCGTCATGCCCCGGCCTCCGGGCTCGTCGCCTGCGCCGCCGCGGAGCCGGTCCCGGTGCCGTCCGCCGCCGCGTCCGCTGTGACAAACCGCACACGCGTCCCCGGTGTGAGCAGCGCCGCACGCTCCCGTGCGGGATCCCACAGCGGCCGCGGGTCGGGCATGGTGCCGATGAGCTGCCAGCCGCCCGGGGTGGCCCGCGGGTAGACGGCGCTGTAGGGACCGGCGAGGGCGACCGCGCCGGCCGGTACGCGGGTCCTGGGCGTGGACCGGCGGGGGACGTGCAGGCGGGGCGGCAGCCCGGTGAGGTCGCCGAACCCGGTAGCGAAGCCGCAGAACGCCACCCGGTAGGGGCGCGACCGGTGCAGGGCGCCGACCTCCTCCGGCGCGACTCCCCACAGGGCCGCCACGTCGGCCAGGTCCGGCCCGTCGTAGCGCACGGGGATCTCCACCGCCTCGCCCGTGTCGTCGGCGACCGGCGGCACCTCCCAGCCGCCCAGCGCGCGGG
>NZ_QHJI01000068.1:0-640 GCF_003947535.1 Amycolatopsis sp. WAC 04169
GGCGCGGTGGCGGGCGGCCCGGTGACGGGGGCCCCGGTGCCGGGCGCCGGGGGCACGCCCCTGCTCGCCCGGCTCACGGCCCGTCGCCACCTCGGTCCGGGCCTGCTGGTCGTGGCGGGCAGCCTCGTGGCGCTGGTGGCCACGCGGCGGATCCGCACGGAGCAGGACCGCAAGGCGTACCGGCGGCGGTACTCGGCGATGTGGGGCTGATACGGGCCGGTGCGAGGACCGGCCCGTGACTGCTGCCGACGGGCCGGGGCGAGGATCCTCCGGGCGCCGGTCAGGCGGCGTTCGCGGACTCCGGGGCCGCGCTGGCCCACTCCATGACGAGCCGCTGGTACTCCGCGCGCTGCTCGACGCTCAGTGTGCCGGCCGAGCGGAGCCACAGGGCCCGGATCTCCTCGTTGACCTCGGCAGCCGATCGCTCGGAGGAGGGTTCAACAGTGGACATGCTGTGAAGCATACGGCGCCCGGCGTGAAGACGATGTGAGTAATCGCGAGCCAACCGGACATATCGGACCGTGTTACTGATCACGTCGATCTTCTCATCTGTCAAGACCTGCGGGCGAGTTCGTTCCCCTCTCCTGTGTCCTGCGGCACACGCGCCGGGATCAGGTGCCCGGCTTGCGGCCGTACACGT
>NZ_QHJI01000069.1:0-639 GCF_003947535.1 Amycolatopsis sp. WAC 04169
CGGCGCTGCGGTGGTGGACGCGGCGGTCCGGCACCGGGGCACCCGAACTGCCGGCCGGTGCTCCCGAACCCGGCGCGACGGCCCGGGCGCTGCCGGTGCCCCTGCCCGACGCCGCGGACCCGGCGGCCGTCCTGCTCGGCGGGCTCGCCGCGGACACCCCCGACCGCACCGCCGAACGGGCAGAGCGCGACCCGGCGCTGCGCACCGTGGAGACGGCACTGTGGCTGTGCCGCGCCTACCTGGACGCCGGGAACGCCGCCCGGGCCGAGGAGTGGGTGGCCCGGGCCAAGGGGTGGAGCGGTGACTACGACTGGCGGATCTTCTGGCACCGGGGCCTGGTCCACCTCACGCGCGGCGCGGTGGACCAGGCGGAGGACGAGTTCGCGGCCACCTACGCCGCGCTGCCCGGCGAGGCGGCGCCCAAGCTGGCGCTCGGCTACTGCGCCGAGTACCTGGCCGCGCGGTTCCGGGAGCCCGGCGCACGGGAGCCCGGCCCGCCGGGGCCGGACGCACAAGGGGCGGCCGTGCGGGGGCCGGCCCTACGGGGTCCGGGGGGCCCGGGCGTACGGGCGCCGGACGCACGCGAACCGGACGCAGCGCAGGCGGCAGCGCGGGCGCGGGCCCGTGAGGCGCAGGCCG